>JBDLIE010000100.1:0-2236 GCA_039715015.1 Thermodesulfobacteriota bacterium | reverse complement strand
GCCAGTACTACCTTGTTGACCAAGTTGCAGAACCATTTTCCTGATGCTCAGCAGGGACCTATCTGGACCACGGACGCCCCTTACCGCGAGTTGCCCAGCAAGATCAAACAATTAATCGAGCAGGGTATCATGGCCGTTGACATGGAATTTAGCGCCCTCTGCACCGTGGCTGCCTTTCGCAATATTGAATTTGCCGCCATCATGCTGGTCTCAGACGAGCTCTATCACGCAACATGGCAGGCCGGTTTTACCGGCAAAAGATTTAAGAAAAAAAGCCGTGAACTCTTTGCAACCCTCAGCAAGATTCTTCCCACTTTATGATCTCCCAAAACAGCACCATATTCCCCATCACCTTAGGCTGCCCCAAAAACAGGGTTGATACCGAGGTTATGCTCGGCCTCCTCACCGAGGCTGGCTGCACCATAAGCAATGATCCTGATAATGCCGACATCCTGCTGGTCAACACCTGCGGCTTCATCCAACCAGCGGTGGAGGAGGCCATAGACACCATAATGGACCTCATCGCCGTCAAAAAAAGACATCCTGGCATGTCCCTTGTTGTCACCGGTTGCCTGGTCCAACGCTATGGCAGGAGCTTGCGAAAAGAGCTCCCTGAGGTAGATCTTTTCATCGGCACTGACGGTTTTCAAGATATTGTTGACCATATTAATGGCCTGCCGAAAAAAGAGGTGCCAGTTCATGCGCCGGCCCCGGTATATGTAATGGACAGCCTTACCCCCCGCCGCCTCACCACCCCGGCCCACCGTGCCTATATTAAAATTACCGAGGGCTGTTCAAACAAATGCGCCTATTGCATGATTCCCAGCATTCGAGGTCCGCTGCGCAGCAGAAGTCTCGATGATATCGGCACTGAGGTTCGCGAGCTTGACAGCCTGAACCTTAAAGAACTTACCCTGGTGGGACAGGATCTAACCGCCTACGGCATCGATTTTGGCGGCAGCGGCCCCCGTCTTGAAAACCTTCTCGAACATATACTCGGCCAATCATCAATTCCCTGGATTCGCCTTCTCTATCTCTATCCGGGCCGTCTCAGTGACCCCCTGCTGGAAATCATGGCACAGGAAGAGCGTATTCTGAATTATCTGGATATTCCTCTCCAGCATATCTCTGAAAAAGTTCTTAAAAACATGCGCCGTCCTTTTGGCAAAAAACATCTTCACACCCTGATTGAGCGCATTCGCACCAAGGTGCCTGATGCTGCCATCCGCACCACCTTTATGGTGGGCTTTCCTGGAGAAACAGACGAGGATGTTGAAGAGATTGCCGACTTTCTCCGCCAGTACAAGCTGCATAATGTCGGCGTCTTCACTTACAGTAACGAAGAAGGCTGCGCTGCTGAACACCTGACGGACCAGATCGATGAACAGGTCAAGCAAAGGCGGGCTGACTACCTCATGGAAATTCAATCGCAGATCTCAACTCAGATCAACCAAGGTTATGTAGGGCAGCGGCTCGAGGTGCTGGTGGAAGGAGTCAGCCAGGAGACCGAACTCCTCCTTGAAGGTCGCAGCCGCTTCCAGGCCCCTGAAATTGATGGTTGTGTCTATATTGCCGAGGGCAAATGTAATAGCGGCGAACTTGTTACGGTGGAGATCACCGAGGCCCATCCCTATGATTTGGTGGGAAGTATTGTTTCTGAGAGGTAAAGTATGGTTCACACGGCAGAAAGAACAGAGGAAAAAGCGGCAATGCAGCCGCTCTACAGATCAGGACATATTTGTGACTAGCAACGATATATTACGCCGTATCCGTTACATCTTTGACTTTAACGATAAAAAAATGATCGCACTCTTTCGCGCAGCTGACCACAAGGTGACGCGGGGACAGATCAGTGATTGGTTGAAAAAAGATGATGACCCTGACTATCAGAGATGTAGTGATACTGAACTGGCTATTTTCCTAAACGGTTTAATCAACTCTAAACGAGGTAAAAGAGAAGGGCCCCAACCAGCACCTGAAAAACGCTTAACAAACAATATCATTTTCAGAAAATTAAAAATCGCCTTGAACCTGCAAGCCGACGACATATTGGCGATTATGGAACTGTCTGATCTATCCGTGAGCAAACACGAACTCAGTGCCTTTTTCCGTAAACCAGGCCATAAGCACTATCGTGAATGTAAGGACCAGATCTTGCGCCATTTTCTCAAAGGGTTGCAGCTTACACATCGCCCTGGCCTTCCATTGAAAAAAGAGTTCAAGTGGAAATAAATTT
>JBDLIE010000099.1:0-2707 GCA_039715015.1 Thermodesulfobacteriota bacterium | reverse complement strand
CTTGTTCACCTTGATGCTACCACAGGAAAAGGTGGCTGACAAATAGAAGCTCTCCAAAAAAAGAGCTAAGAGCAGGCCTTTAGCGCAACCCGCAGGGCTTTGGCCAGATTTTTTGGTGTCACCGGTTTCTGGAGAAACTGGCCATCGTCTTGGGGTATGCCATGTCTGACAATAGCCTGATCAGCATAGCCAGACATGAAGAGAACCTTAATTTTTTGATATCAGGAGAAGAACCATGGCAAAGACAGCAGTTGAAGACCTAGTTGTGGCCGGTGGCGAGGACAAGAATATCCGGGCAAAATATGATGTCCCTGCCACCATGAAGGAGTTTGTCGCTCTGGCCGCAGAAGATGGCTACGATTTCAGCGTTGCAGAGCTTGACGCAGTGCTCAAGGAATCAGGCGATCTCTTTGAGAAAAACGGCAACCCGGCCAAACGCCAGATCTGGTGGGTGTAGACAGCTCACAATGAGCCTGGGTTACTCGTAACGATAACCCAGGGGCGACGCCCTTAGGTTGCTAGTCAAAGGAGACGATGATTTCTTCTCTGCTCTTACGCCATTTAGGGGCATGGAGTTCCAGACCGGGCGCCTTATAACCCACGGCCAGCAGGAGCGGCACCCAGAAGTTGTCCGGGATGTTGAAGGCCTTGCGCACACCCTCGTGATCAAAGCCGTCCATGGGGTGGCTTTCAAGGCCAAGACTTGTGGCGGCATACATGACGCTCATGGCAAAGAAGCCGGTGTTCTTGGCGGCAAAGGCCAGGTTGGCGGCCGGAGACCAGTCGTACAGGGATTGAGCCGCCTCCAGAAACCAGTCGCGCTGTTCCGGCTCCATGCTGCCACCCTTGACCATTTCCTGCCAGTTCTTTTCCACTGTTGGGTGTCCTTCCTGCCAGCCATTTTTGTCGGCCAGGAAAATCAAGACAACAGGTGCCTCAACCACCTTGGGTTGGTCCCAGGCCAAAGCTTTTAGTTTTTCCTTTTTCCCTTGGTCCCGCAGAACCATCAGGTTCCAGGGCTGCAGGTTGAAGCTTGAAGGGGTCTTGCTGGCAATGTCAATCACCTGATCAAGCAGTTCTTCTGAGACATCTTTTCCCGGATCAAAAAAATTGATCGCCCGCCTTGTTTCAGCTATTTCTCTGAAGTTCATGTCGTTCACCTTTTCCTTTTATTTCAAGATTCTCTGTGCTGCCGATTCTTGTTTGGCGGCCCTTGAATTTTTATCTCCGGCCAGACAATTTTTTGCAGAGTCGGCCCAATTCTTTTTGTTCGTCCAGGGTCAGCGCTCCCATCAAATAGGTCATGCGGCTGGCATGACCAGGGAAGAGGTCGGCTATGGTTTTTCTGCCTTTACCGGTTAAAGCAATTTGGTAATAGCGCCGGTCTTCAGCAGCGCGCTCTCGGATGATAAGGCCGCGTTTTTCCAGATTGACGATGACCGTGGTCAGGTTACCGGTGGTTTTCAGGATTTTTTTGGCTATGTCCTTCTGGCACATGGGACCGAGATGGTACAGAGCCTCCAAAACACCAAACTGGCTCACGGTCAGGCCAAATTCCCGGAGGGGGTTATGGACATTGGCAGAAAGACTCTCAGTGGCTCTGATCAGCTTAACAAAGGTGCTCAAGGCCGCTCTTTCTTTCTTATTTCCCCGGTAGGCACTCATCTTATAACTCCACCGTAAATAGTTTAATATTAAACTAGATATGGACAGGGGTGTTGTCAAGGAGACTGAGGGGCCTGTTTTAGAGTAAGACCAGAGGAGTTGTCGGGAAAGAGGAAGGCGGCAACCTATTAAGCTGTTCGGGGCTGGACCATTACATCTTTTTTAGGTCAATCTCCTGATGGTATTCTCCCTCAACATCTTTGATGACTGCCTGGCCGGCGATGGTATTTTTGCCGTCAAAGGTGAGGCTGGGGCTGCCGTAGAGCTGCCAGCCATTATTAAGTCTCTCGGAAACTCTCTTGCAAAAATCCATGTCATCGGGGCCGGTGAGAAAGGAGTAGAGTTTCATGGTGTTATCCTAAATTTGTGGTTGAGGGTAGGGGGTGGTGGTAGTGTCTCTAGTCTGTTGGCCCGACCCAGAAGAAGGGGTTATGGGCAACCTCCCAGAGGTAGCCATCAGGGTCCTTGAAATAGCCTGCATACCCTCCCCAGGCAGTTTGTTGAGCGGCTTTAACCAGTATGGCGCCTGCTGACACTGCTTGTTCAAGGGTTTGATCCACCTCAGGCTCTGATGCCACGTTATGGGAAAGAGTGAAGCCTGTGAAGCCGCGGCCCTCTGGGGACACTGCGGCGTCTTGGGCCAGGGAATTGCGGCCATATAAACCAAGCCAGCTTCCGGCCAGGGTGAAAAATGCTACCTCCGGCGGTGAGTCCATCATGGGAAACCCCAAACCCTCTTTGTAAAACTGGACAGATTTCTCTAAATCATCAACGCCCAAAGTAATCATACTAATTCGTGGTTTCATGCCTACTCCCTGTCAGTGATGGTATCGTGTCAGCTTTCCGTGCACACCTGTTTTTCAACCGCCCGGATGGCGTCGGCGGCAGAGCTTGTTATGCCGCCGGTATAGCCGGAGCCTTCGCCAATGGGATAGAGGTTCTTGGTATTGATGGACTCATACTGTTCATTACGGCTGATCCGCACCGGCGACGAGGTTCTGGTCTCGGCCGCCAGTAACAGGGCCTGGCTTGACATAAAGAG
>JBDLIE010000098.1:0-3080 GCA_039715015.1 Thermodesulfobacteriota bacterium | reverse complement strand
TTGCAGGTAAGCGAAGAGCCGATGAGTCTTGCCGGCTCAACATCCTTCCAGCCGTAATCTAACAGGCTTATTCCGATGCTGACTGTCATGGTAAAGGAAATATCCTGAGCCTCCCCCCTGTCATCCTGCACTGTGAAGCGAACGGTTTCGTTGGCGATTTGCTCCTTGATGGCTTTGGCCTTGAGATTAGCAACCTCAAGGGGAGCACCGATAAAAAGAGAGCGAACTCAGCACCGCCCAGACGGATGGGGGAGTCAATGCCGGCCCGGGAGTTTTTTGCAGTATCCCGGCCACCCGCTGAATGGCAAAATCACCGACGAAATGACCGTGCTGGTCATTAGTCTCTTTGAAATTGGCCATGGCCAAAACGAGCATGCAAAAGGGCTTCTTGCCTTAATGGATTGGCAAATTTTGTTGCAGGCAATATTGCCGCCCTCAATGACAGTGGTCTTTTTTTTGCTTTACCAAGGGCCAATCTGGTTTCATTTTTCAGTGCTGACTGCCTGCAGTATCCTAATGAACTTTCTGGGCATCTTCCTGGGCGAAGAGATGTTGGGTCTCTTGTTTTTCCTCTTTTTTTCTCAGCTTTTCAAAGGCCTCTTCAGGAGAAATTCCTAAAGCGGTGGCCAGTTCATTGATGTCGTAAAGAGGTGTGCCGTCCGGGCTGTAGCCCGACGGTTTTAAGTCCGGGAAATGTTCATTGGTGGCCACAGAGGAGGCCTGGGTAAGAATCTCCTGGATATGGGGAGGGCCATAAAGCATGAGCCACTCCACCGCCTCTGACCATGTTTCACTATCCACGGTTTTGTTGGCCAACACAGCCATGGCCATTTCGGTATCCCACTCTTTTTTGAACTCTGACATAACAGCACCTGACTAGGATTAAGGGCCCTTTTTTAAGAGCGCCTGATATTTTTTAGCGGTTAAATTATTTTAGTAAACTATTCCGGCAATTTATGATGTAATGGATTGATGGGAAATTTAACGACCCAATTAATCCTCACGCGATTATCTAATATATAATATCTATATGGTGCCAGTTCAAGATAGGGAACAACAGGAATTCAGCCAAGAGTTTGCCCAAGAGTCAGGAGAGCTTCCCGGATCGTTAGAACCTGACATTCTGACCATGGAGCAGCTTTACCTTGATGACACAGTGAGCCAAGGCCAGAAGGATGAGTTGATTAATTCCATCTTCCGCCTCTTTCATTCCATAAAAGGCGCTGCCGGTTCTCTTAAGTTTCAGAACATTTCCCAAAGCGCCCATAGCGCCGAAAATCTTCTCGATGGAATTAGAACAGGAGAGTTGGCTTTTGTCCCTGACCATGTTGATGTTTTTTGTTCCACCTGGGATTTTTTACGGGAGGCAATCGGTCATGTTGATACATCCTTTGAAGATGAGAGCTTCTTCGAAAGTGCTCAGTTAGTACAAAAACAGATTGAAAAAGAACTCCTCCGTTCGGCATCTAAGCCTAAACGTCCTAAAATAAAGCTAAAAAAACCTGTCATCGATATGGAAGGGGGGCCGGTTCCTCAAATCGACCCGGAGACCCTGAAACGTTTTCTGCAAGAAAGCGAAGGGATGGTGGACGCAACAGAATCTTCTCTCTTGTCCCTAGCTGAAAAAAAAGGTGATGCCGCTGAGCACCTCGCCACAGTTTTTCGGTCCCTTCATAGTTTAAGGGTAAATGCGGTTTCATGGGGTTTCCAGACCTGGAGAAACTCAGGCACCGGATGGAGTCAGTGGCTGAAGGTCTGCGTGATGGTGTCTGCCCAAGCAGTGAGTCCGCCGCAGAGGGCTTGCTGCATTTTATCGATATTCCCAGGGAAGGGCTAGGGGATATCAGCAAAGGGAAAAGCGGGGCACTGGATGGCCTTGAGCTCTATGTGGATATGCTCGAAGATCAACTCCCCGGTGACAGGAGAGAAAAGCCAGGCCCATCTCCTCCATCCAAACCTCTTGGCCAAATATTGGTTGATGACGGCCTGGTCGCCATGGGCAGCCTCCCGGACCTCATGGCGACCAGCTGAGGCAGGGACTGGTACTCATTGCTGAAGGGGCCAGACATATGAGCCTAAAACGCTCCGCAGGGGTGTACACGGTTCATTGTCTGCCGGGGGAAAATGTTTGTGGGCATTGTCCCTCTGTTGAGGTTATGATGTAATCGGTGGTCCATGTTGCGGGCAGTAGTGCGCTGGAGGTGATGCTCACCGGCATGGGGCGTGATGGGGCTGGCGGAATGCTGGCCATGCGTCAGGCAGGGGCACGTACCCTTGCCCAGAATGAAAAAATCTCCATGGTCTTTGGCATGCCGCGCGAGGCTTGGAAGCGTGGTGGAGCTGAAAAACTTGTCGCTATCCAGGATATGGGCCGCGAGATCATAGAGTTTGTTGAAGGGTTAAAGGCAAATTAACGAGGATGGATGAGAGAGTGATATGAAAGTTTTGATTGTTGAAGATGATTCCATTAGCCGTATGTATCTTGAAGAGATTTTGAGGGATTTTGGCGATACCCATTCGGCAGAAGATGGGGTGGAGGCCTTGGAAATATTCAAGGAGGCCCTTGATGAAAGCGCTCCCTTTAACCTCATCTGTCTCGACATTATGATGCCCAAATTAAATGGCCATCAAACCTTGCAACAGGTGAGGGAGATTGAGCATCGCAGAGGGATCGGTGCCGGTGAAATGGTTCCTGTGCTTATGACGACGGCATTATCCGACGATAATAACGTGATGGAGGCCTTCATGAAAGGCACCTGTGACGGATATCTGGTTAAGCCCATTGGCAGAGAGAAATTGGTTGCAGAGCTTAAAAGGCTCTCTCTCGTGTAAACGTCTGTCATGGAGGGGTTTGCTATCCCCCTCCCTCCACCCCCCCCAAAAAAAAAAATATTTTCTTTCTGTTGGCAGGGGCTGGTCTCTGTGTTTTCCGAAGTGCTGCTCTGGTTCAGCATACTCATAGCTAAATTTGATTACCACCATGTTTCAGCCATTATCTCATCATCAAGGGACAAATAGGGACCTGTAGGAGCTCACCCCTGTGAGCGATGGACGGCCTGACGAGTCACAGTTGTCTCTTT
>JBDLIE010000097.1:0-3489 GCA_039715015.1 Thermodesulfobacteriota bacterium | reverse complement strand
CGCTCTACCAACTGAGCTACCGAGGAACGGGAAGTCAGAATGTGCTTATTTACACCATAGCGTAGGGTGCGTCAACACCTTGGCTGTTAGCAGCACAAAAAAAATGGCATTTTCGCCTTACCCGACCGATTGGCCATGGGTAAGGCTCCATGCGCAATATATAAAAACAACCTGCTAAAAGCAGATTGGCAGGAAACAAATCAACCACTGTAGGAATTGATAAGCCACCGTAGTTTCGTTCTTCCCTCCTATGAGAAAGAGAGTTGACCATCTTGACCCATGGTGTATAAAAAAGGACCAAGATCATCAGGTGATGGCTCTTTTAATCTGTTCCTTTCTTCCCCGCAATATTTTTTTTATTTCGCGCCCTTCATAACTTTTTATAGGTGTTGGGCGGCCAGGCCGGATGATGCGCAACTCTCAATCTCCCTTTATATATCGCGACGCATCTTGGCTGGTTGTTTACAAGCCCTGCGGCCTTTCCAGTCATGCGGCTCATAGTGGTGATCTAGGCCTTGCCGAGTGGCTGGACCTGCACCATGATCTTCCAGTCCATCTCTGTTCCCGTCTCGACAAGGAGACCAGCGGCCTGATGCTCCTTGCCCTTGATGGCCAGGCAAGCAGTCGAGCCCAGGCCATCCACGAACAGCAACAGGCCAGCAAGGTTTATTATTTTGTTACCGATAAGAAAGGAGCTGTATCGTCAAGCTGGACATGTAACGACCCTTTGGATGGCAAGCCATGTTCAACGTCTTTTCAGCATATTGAGTCAGGCCACGGCTCCCATCTCTACCGGGCCAAAATAAGCAGGGGCCGCAAACATCAGATCCGGCGGCATGCTGCTGCCGCTGGAGTAGCGATCCTTGGCGACAGCCTCTATGGCGGCACATCCTTTCCCCGCCTCTGCCTGCACTGTGCAGAGCTCCATTGGCCTGAGCTGCCGGAGCCATTGATCACGGGTTTACCCCTCTCTTTCTCCCATCTTTTAGCCGGAATCGACCGGCTACAGGTTGGGGTCACCGTGGCCTGTGAGCGCCGTCTGCCCCTGCTCTCCTCAATTACCAATGCCATGCGTCTTGTCCATCGTGGTGAGGTGGAAGGGCGGCCCTTTAGCATTGACCTCTTTGATCGTTTCCTCTGTGTTAGCGGTTATGACGAGAATTTATCCTCAGAGAGTCTCCGCACCACTTTGGCCCCAGCTTTAGAGATCCTCAGCCAGGAGCTTGATTGCCTGGGCGGCGTCATTCGTACGAACAGAAGAGACCCCCACCGTCGCAAGCTTTTTAGTGACATCATAAGCTGGGGTGAAGAGGCTCCGGATACGTTCTGGGTCCATGAGCATGACCTGCGTTTTCAGGTGGCATTAAACAGCTCCCAGCATGTCGGTCTTTTTTTGGACCAGCGTGATTCCAGGCGCCGCATCTGGCAGAAAGCCCGGGGCAAGAGGCTTGCCAACCTCTTTGCCTTTACCTGTTCTTTTTCAGTCTTTGCCGTCCAGGCTGGGGCGGAGGTTGTTTTCTCGGTGGACCTGGCTGCTGGCAGCCTGGGGCGCGGCAAGGCGAATTTAGAGGCAAACAGCTTAGATCAGGAGGGACGGGGGAAGTTTATCAAAGAGGATGTCCGTAAATGGCTGGCCCGGCAGCTGCGCAAAAAGGAGGCAGACCCAAAAAACTATGGCCATTGGGATATGATGATCTGCGATCCCCCTGTTTTTGCCTCAGCAGGGAAAGGGGCAACCTTTGCGGTGGAAAAGGAGTGGCACGAACTTGGCCGTCAGGTGAGCGCCCTCTTGGTCCCCGGTGGTCTGGCCCTTTTTGCCAATAACCACAGCGCCGGTAATTCAAAAAAATATCTGGCCGAGCTGCAGGATGTCTTTCGCAAAGTGACACCGCTGAAACCGCCCTTTGATTTCCCTGACATTGCCGGGGAACCGCAACATGTCCGTATCTTTTGGTGTGAGGTGTAAGCAGGACTGGTCTTCACCAAGCCAGTAAGACTATAATGATGATGAGACCCAAATCAGATCAGATAAAGAGGAGGTATTGCCATGAGGCCAATTGACGACACCCACAGTAAGACTATTGGTTATATTTTGTGGATTTTCGGGTTCACCGGCTCACACCGTTTTTATTATGGTAAGCCTGTTTCCGGCACCATCTATCTGCTCACCTTCGGCCTGTTAGGCATAGGTTGGATCATCGACCTGTTTTTGATCCCGGCCATGGACAGGGAGGCGGATTTACGTTTTGAGGCTGGGGAACTGGACTATACGGTGGCCTGGATTCTCCTCACCTTTCTGGGAGTCCTTGGCATTCACCGCATGTATATGGGGAAGTGGCTCACCGGCATCCTCTATCTCTTTACCGGGGCCCTTTGCGGTTTCGGATATCTCTATGATTTTTGGACGTTAAATGACCAGCTTTCGGAGCTCAATTCCTAGCGCATTGCCTGCTGGCAGCCTGTAAAGGCCAGATTACGAGCCCTTATTTTCCTCCTTGTCCTCTTCCAGATCAAGCGTCACCACCTTGCCCTCGGGATCAAGCTCATCAAGGAGTTCCAGCCACTCAGCAGGAGGCGAGATAATTTCAAAGCCTACCACCTTGTAAATTCCCTCCTCTTTGGTCCAGCTGGGCATGATGTTAAACTTATAATTTTTCGTCTTACTGCTGATAACAGCCGTGCATTCACAAGATTCAGGATCGAATTTGCGGGGAATGTCCGTCATCTTAAAGCCGGTCCTGGAAATATTCTCGACAATACCTTCAAAGACAAAATCACCGTCAGACATGCTGGCGGTCATGGTGACGCCAACCCGTGTTTCTCTACTATCCATTTTATCCACCTTCATAATTATGTCATGTCATGAGAGGGTTGCCCCAAAACCGATAACACTCTCTGTTGTCAGGATTATTCTTGTTTCTGCAAATCGCCCAGGTCGCTCGATCTCTTGCAATCCGGACAATAGCTGAGGGTAAATTGGGAGCCGTTGTGGGTGGCCATGAATTTATCCACCAGCTGCCAGTATTGCCCGTCATCGCGCGGTTTTTTGCACCTGGCACAGATTGGCAAAATGCAGGAAAGCTGGCGGGCCTCATCGAGAACGGCCATTAGCTGTTTGTTTTTGCTTTCCAGCTCCTTATGGAGGCTGGATATCTTGAGATGGGCTGTAACCCGGGCCAGCACTTCTTCGTGCTGGAAGGGCTTGGTGACATAATCAACACCCCCCACAGAAAAGCCTTTGACCTTATCATCCAAGGTGGTGAGGGCAGTGACAAAAATAACAGGAATGTCAGCGGTGGCAGGGCTCTCTTTAAGAGCGCGACAAACGTCAAAGCCGTCCATAACAGGCATCATAATATCGAGAAGGATGATGTCAGGCAAATTTTGCTCAACAAAGGCCAGTGCCTCTTCACCACTGGTGGCAACAGAGGTTGACAAGCCCTGACGCTCCAGAAAGGAGACAAGCAGTTTCAGGCTGACAGGCTCATC
>JBDLIE010000096.1:0-3965 GCA_039715015.1 Thermodesulfobacteriota bacterium | reverse complement strand
TCCCAGGAGTCGGACAGGCTGAAACCATCAAACATCGGAACCATGTTGCCTGCATTGAGGCGGATATCAAATTCCGGATGGGCCTGCTTAACGGACATGGCCGCAAAGATGTTGTTTCTGGCCTTAACCGGGGCCACCATTGGGTTGGTGGTCTGGTAGACGCCA
Organism: Thermodesulfobacteriota bacterium; assembly: GCA_039715015.1. Lineage (GTDB taxonomy): Bacteria > Desulfobacterota > Desulfobulbia > Desulfobulbales > SURF-16 > BM506. The sequence continues at coordinate 3,800 of JBDLIE010000096.1, read as the reverse complement.
CCGGCGATCTCGCTGCCGGTATCCAGGCCGGAATTGGCTGAACCCTTGACCCAGATCGGCATTACCGAGGTAAGAACAGGATAGATCTTCTGTTCGCCATTCTTGGTGAGCCACTGGCGCAATACCGGCATGGTCTTGTGGGAGCCGGTGATCATGTCAAAGTTCCAGTCCAGCATATTACGGAAGCCGCCTTTAAAATGACCAACGGTCCAGTCTCTGTACTTGAGACGGCCAGGGGCAGCATAAACCTCTGGAATATGACAGGTGGCACAGGCGATTTTTTCAAGATGCACGGCCGGAAAGCCAGCATGGCTTGGGGTTGGAGAGTCCAGAGGCCCGCCATTGTCGCTGAGCCTTGGATTGTCTCTGGTTGTATGACAGCCCTCACAAGAAACTGTGCCGTCAAGGTTGTTTTTGGACTTGGTATCCGGATAGGAATCAGCCTGGGCGAACTGGTGATCAATTGCCCTCACTGTTTCCCCAGGATAAACAACGCCATGATGCTCACCAGCCTCGAACCACCGGCTGTTGCTATCGCTCAGGTCATCTGTGGCATCATAGGCAGGATTGCGGACACCAGCTGCATACTTGTCCTCAGAGCCCAGGGTAAAATGACAGGTACCGCAGGACATGCCGGTGGGCTGATGGGTATCAGGGTTGATGTCATGGACGTCGGCATCAGGCATCCTCTCCTGGGTGGTCACCGTCATGCCGGCAAAGGCAGGATTGGTGGCCGTCAGCGTTTCAGCCAAAACCGGATCGCCAGGATTTTTACCCAGGCCGAGCATGGCGTTAAACATGCTCATTCCCCAACTTGCATTGGGACCCTGGCCGATTCTATGGGCCCTCTTGCCCATCCCGGTCTTGCAGCCCAGCTCAAACCAGAGCAGGTCATTGGACCTGTCGGCAGCAGCAGGGTCCTTGTCGGCATCAAGGGCCGTGCCTGGCGGACTGATCATGGCAAAGTTGCCATAGCCAAACTTCATCGCCATCATACCTGGAAGTCCTGGGGTTCTGTCGTCACGGGCGTGACAGACAGAACAGTTGGCGCTTTCAGGTGTTGCGGCAATATTGGTGCCGGCAATGGTTGAAGGAACACCGCTGATCGAGGCGATGGAGCCGTCGGCATTCCAGCCGCTGACTGTGGCGCCAAGACCAAGGGAAGCAGCAAAATTATAGCCTTTGGCCTTAAGACCCAGGTTCCTGTTGTACATATCATAGGTGGTGCCGGGCGTGAAAGTGCCGGCGGCCGGCACACCAGGATAAGCACTGGTGCCGCTACAGGTCGGATCGTTGCTCGGCCCCATGGGGTTGGTGCCGTCGCAGCCCATGGATTGCAGCCATGCCCGGCCACTGCCGCTGCCAGCGGGGTCAGTGGTTTTTATGTGACAGAGCAGACAATCAAGCTCGGCCTTATTGGTGGCAGAGAGACCGCCAACCTGATCAACGGTGGTAAGCTGGCCATCGGGATAGGCCAGAGTCGGATACTCATAGGTGTATTGATCACCACTCGGTGAGCTGGTGGTGTAATCATCCATGTTTCTGTCATATTCAAGCTGACCGCCGCCGACATGACAGACGCCACAGTAAGTTACCCAGTCCTGGACGCCGCTCTCCATTGATTCCAAGCCAACGCTATCGTTGAGGGGATCAATATTTTTAGCCGCCAACTGGCGGTTTGAAGGCGGTCAGTACTTGCCGAACATGCCTGGCGAGCTGGTAAAGAAGGGGTCGCCAAAGACTGTTCGCATTTCAGTGGAGTAGGCCTCGTTTCTTCCCTGGTTGGAATGACGGCCCTTGGAAACGCCATGGTCAAAAAACGCTACATCGTAGCTTTGCCAGTAGACGCTGTTGGTGGCGTCAAGGACGCCTTGGGTATGGGTTATTGTGGCTGGGTCAGAACCATAGTTATGACAGCTGCCGCAAGTTTGCTTTGGACTGTACGGCTCATTAGCGGCCACTGGAGCCCCTGCCGCATTTAAAAGCGGGACATCATCATGGGCCACAGCGGCTGTAGTAAGGCCGCCTAGAAGCGCCATGGCAGACAACCCCGCCATAAATCTTCGAACATGTGGAATCTTCATGATACCTCCTCTGAGATTTCATTCTTTGTTATTCCATGGAGAATAAAGACTGCTTATTTCTCCTATAAGATCAGTTCGTTACATCCTTCATAAGCACTGGTAATTTGCAGTTTGTTACCTCCCTTATCTTTGTATTCACGCTTTACAGCGGAAAGAAGTTGAGACGAAGACAGAAAGGACTCAGAGCAAATTGCGTGCCTGTTTGCAAAAATGGCGGGGGAATGAGCTGCTAGGGCAGAAGGTGTAAGCACAGTGTGTCTTTAGTAATAATTGCCAGAAAAATGAGGGGCGGCAACTTGGGCAAATAACCCAAAATGCGCTGGGCATTTCACCAGATTTCGGGGCAGGCAGCCCACCATACCCCCCTTAGACCAGGTGTTGATAGCTGGTATGAAATTTGCTCATCTCTCCTCAATGTAAATGTGTCTGCGTCACTCCTGGCAAAGATGGGCCGTTGTGAAGAGGGTACACAAGAACGCATAATTCACATGAGGAGAAGAAAAGCATGGAACGCATAATGTCTGCTTCACGAATGGGGAAAACTAAAGGCCTTGTCTATGCATCGCTCACGGTGCTCTGTCTGACTTTTGCCAACAACGGACTCGCAGCGGCCGGGGAAAAAACGGCAGCAGTGGCAGGCTCTGCCGCACGCGGGACCACAAAAGATCAAATCAGCGGGCAGGAGTCAGCCAAGAACATTGTGGTGGCAAGGGTCAATGGCGCTGAAATCAATATGGACTCTCTGGTGAAGATGATGAATCGAATCAGTGCCAAGAGCAAAAGCGGCGCTGACCGGCAAAGCATTGAGAAGCAGGCCCTGGAAAGGTTGATACTCCGCAATCTTGCCTACCAGCAAGCGCAGTCAGAAGGATTAAAGGCCGACGAGAAAAATGTCACAGCCGCCATGGAGAACCTCAGGAAAAATCTGGGCAGTGAGGAGGAGTATGAAAAATTCCTGGCCCTGCAACAGGTGAGCGAAGCTGAGTTGAAGGCCCAAATTACCAGAAGCCTCACCCTTGAGATTGCCTATGCCCGGCAGGTATATAATAAAGTGTCCGTCCCGGAAGGTGCGGTGCTGGAAAAGTATGAACAGGAGAAGGCCCGTTATGTTACTCCGGAAAAAATGCGGGTGGTTGATGTCCTTTTTCTGCAACAGGAGAGCGACGAAGCTGAGCAGAAAACAGCAGAAGAGGTGTTGAGCAAGATCCAGGCTGAAAAAGAGCAAAATGCCTGGAAGCTCTCCCTGGATGGCACCTTCATTGTCAGGACATACGATATCAACAAGGACAAGGACAAAGAGCTCTATAAGGTAGGCAAGAAATTAAAAAGCGGCCAGCTTTCCGGCATAATCAAAACAGCAAAGGCCCTCCATATTATTAAGATGAAGGAGTACAGGCCCGAGCGTCAACTGAGTCTTGAAGAAGTCAGGGGTAATATTGAAAATAGCCTGCGGGTGCCGGCCCAGGACAGAAGATTGCAGGAATGGGAGCAGGAGTTACGCAAAGAGGCCAAGATAGAGATCGTTTGGCCCGAGTTAGCGAAAAAAAACTCATAAAACCCTCCCTGCCCGGGTCAGAATAAAGGCGTTTGCACCGGTAGCGCCCATAAATAAAGCCGCAGTCCAATTTGGACTGCGGCTTTATTTATGGATAGTGATTCAGGCCTGAACTGCCAGTTCTGGTGATGAGGCATTATCAAATCTGACTTTCACAGTAG
>JBDLIE010000095.1:0-4058 GCA_039715015.1 Thermodesulfobacteriota bacterium | reverse complement strand
AAGGCTTTAGCAGCCAAAAGCCTTCTGAAGGTTGGGTACAGTCTGCTTCTTGCGGCTCATCATACCATCAACCCAAAAAGAAGTTCCGTCGATCTTACCACCGAAAGCGCCTTCAATAACACCAGGCTCGTCGGAAACAACGACAAGATCAGTACCTTCTTTAACAACGTCAGTAAGCATCAGAAGAACAGAATGACGTCCATCAGCTTTAGTATCTTCCATGGCTTTCAGGAGGTCAGCACGGATATCAGCAACCTGATCAAGGGTGGCAAGCTCAAGCTGACCAACACCAACTTTCTTTCCGTTCATGTCAAAATCTTTGTAGTCACGGAAGAGGAGATCCTGGGCAGGAACACCATCAACTGAAGACTTGGCCTTCAGCATATCCATGAAAAGGCCGTCGGTATCAGAAATACCGGCAACGGCAGCCAGATCAGCAACAGCGGCCTTGTCTTTCTCGGTACAGGTGGGGGATTTGAAATTAACGGTATCGCTCAGAATAGCGGCAGTCATAGCGCCGGCAACATCTTTAGGAACGCTAACATTGTTAAGCTTGTACATCTCATTAAGAACTGTACAGGTGCAACCCACAGGCTGGCAGTTTACCAGGATAGGGTTGTTGGTGGTGATATCACCAACCTTATGATGATCAACAATGGCAACAACCTCAGCATCGCCGATATTGGCAGGAGCCTGACCTATATCGCTATGATCTACCAGAGCAATCTGCTTGCCGGCAGCATCGGTGATTTCCTCAGGAGCGGCAAGGCCAAAGCGCTCAAGAACAACTTTTGATTCGGGGTTCAAAGCATCGGCAGAGCTCTGCATAACTGCAACAGCATCTTCACCAAGGGCCTTTGCCAAGGTGGCATAACCGATAGCAGCTGCCACTGAATCGGTATCAGGGTTACTGTGTCCACATACATAGGTAGTCATTTAATTACTCCTCCAGTTTTTGGAAATAAAAAATATATACAACACTAAAGACCTCAGCTAAACTAAACAGTAATAATCCTCAAGATCTACTCCTGTAGGAGCTTAGAAGATAAATGAGGAATCAGATTTTGCCTTATATAAAAAGGTCCTGAAAGGGGCCAAAATTATGCACAAAATCGTGTGAAAGATAGTGCCATTAAGATGTGCCGTCAAGCACAAAAAGTTTTTTAACAAACCTTAACAGACCTTTTCATCTTCCTAAAAAATGCTTGATTCTTTAAGGCCAAAAAAGGAATTTCATCATGCCTGAAAATGACGCCTCACCAGAAGTTTTTAAGGCCAACAAGGTTCTCGTTGCTGAGGACAATCCGGTGGTTCGTAAAGGGCTCATCAACTTTCTCAAAAAATGGGGCTATGATGTTATAGAGGCGGACAACGGCGATGTTGCCTGGGGTCATATTGAATCTGATCCGGACATTCGTTTAGCTATAGTTGACTGGAACCTTCCCGGCATTAGCGGCATGCAGGTGTGTCAACGACTGCGGGTGCGCCAAGATGCTCCTTATGTTTACACAATCATGTTTAGTGGCCGGAAATCAAAAGAGGAGCAAATTCTGGCCCTTGACGGAGGTGCAGATGACTATCTGGTCAAACCGTGCAAACCATCAGAATTAAGAGCCCGCCTCGGAGTTGGACGCCGGATCGTGGAAACAGCCTTTCAAGCTGCCACAGCGCAAACTGAAAATAGCGAGAAAACAGGAGAAGAAACGGTGGAAGAAGAAGTAGAAGCACAGGAAGAAAAGCCTGAAGACAAAGAGTAGTCAGGTTGAAAAACGAAACTCACCCCTTCTTGTTGAGGAAACTCTCTGCACTTCCTCCCCAATTCAGTTTATTTCGCAGAATATCAAAATATCCTTCCCACGGGGAACAGATGAGAAGAAGCTTCTTTTCGCTGACCACAATCTCCAAACTATCCTCTTCATCCATATCCCAGGCCGGTTGCCCGTCAACAATGACTTGAACGTCACTGGCATGTCCCGTCAGGCGCGTGGTCAAGCTAACATCAGATGGCAGAAGGACAGGCCTGCTCTCCAGCATAAAAGGACAGATAGGGGTCACAAGAATTGAAGCAATGGCCGGATGGACGATGGGACCGCCGGCAGAAAGGTTATAAGCTGTTGAACCAGTGGGTGTAGAAAAAATAAGGCCATCTGCCTTGTAAGAAGCGACATAATGGGAATCAGCCCAGGTACACAGTTGCACCAAGCGATCAATAGTACCTTTGCTGATCACCACATCATTCAAGGCGTAGATCCACTCTTTAGTCCCGGAAGGACCAGAAATCCTGGCCTTGAACATCATACGCTGCTCTAAGGTGACCTCGCCAGCCATGACTTTGTCAAGGGCTGCTAGACGGTCTTTAACGGCAACCTCCGTGAGAAAACCCATGCTCCCAAGGTTAACCCCCATTACCGGGATCTCATAACGACTGGCCTCAGAAGCCACCCGCAGCAAGGTTCCGTCACCGCCAAGAATAACGAGGAGGTCAAGATCAGGGCTAATCCTGTCCTGAACAGCATCAACCCCCTTATTCTGAAACCAAGACATCAACTCTGAAGCAATGACATGGGCCTCAGAAGAACCCTTTTTGACGATGACGCCTACACTCTGAACCTTACGCATGATGAGAACTAAAGAAGTTTTCCCAATTCACGGGAACGATTGGTTGCTGCCTCAACCGCATTCATGATACCAGCCTTAAAGCCTGACTTTTCCAACTCATGAAGGCCGGCAATGGTGGTTCCCCCAGGAGAGGTGACCATGGCCTTAAGCTCAGCAGGATGCGCACCTGTTTCCAGGGCAAGTTTTACCGAACCTAAAATTGTCTGTTGGGCTAATTTTTCAGCATCGCCTCTCGCTAAACCAACCTTGAGGCCTGCCTCTATCAAGGATTCGAGAAAGGCAAACACATAGGCCGGCCCACTACCGCTCAGGCCAGTAACCGCATCAAGATAGGTTTCAGGCAAGATAATGGCAACGCCGACGGCGTCAAAGATCTCTCTGGCAACAGCAAGATCCTCATCACTGGCAACATTACCGGGACTCAAAGCGGAGGCACCAGCAAGGACAAGGGCTGGGGTGTTTGGCATAACACGCACGACCCTACAGCCCTTAACAAGCCTCTGCTCCATAAACTGAAGAGGAATACCGGCGGCAATAGAAATAAGCAGATGTTTAGGTGTTATTTCTTCACGGCATTCATCGAGCAATGAACCCATAACCTGAGGTTTAACTGCCAGAATAATTATGTCGCATGCCCAGACCGGAGTATATTCAGTGGAGGCAGACACCTTATAAGTCTCCTCCATGAGGCTGCAACGGCCGGGGTCAGGATCAACGATGTGAATGTTTTTGGCAGACACCAAGCCGCCCTGTAATATCCCCTTGACCAGAGCCTCGGCCATACGGCCACCACCTAAAAATCCAATTTTCCCAATAGCTTTCATTATTATTGACCCACTGGCTTCCCATAAAGCCTTCAGATATATCTAAAAGAAGAAAGATGTACCCCATTGTGAAACGTGAATTATTGGAGCACAAATGCATACGGCAAACTAGTATATACTTGTTTTTAGTCAAGCCCCAACAAAAAAACCGGCTCAAAAGAGCCGGTTTTTTTGTAATCAAAGTTTGTAAAAAAAGAATCTAACTTCCTAAACGTTGTGATTCCTTCTGCAGACGGATATCACAGGCGCGCTTAAAGGCTGACTCTTTGCCATGCTTGCGGATGGACACAGAGGTCTTTCCCTGCTTTCCTTCCCCGTTTACCCAGCTCACCTCGTAACGGCTTAATTTTTCATTAAGACGAACACCAACAACACCGGTGGTGGTATTGCTCACGGTGACGATATGCTTATCGGAACGTACTTTCCCGAGTTTTTTCTCAGTCTGATCGCGCCAGGCAACTGCAGCCAAAAGGCTGGAGTACCGGCCGCCACACTTGCCATCAGAAAAGAATTTAGAATGGGTTTTCCCATAATAACGGACGCGAACGTACCAACCATGAGTCCTCTTGACCTCTTGGTCAATTCGGGCAATATCTTTATGCTTTTCAAGCAGCA
>JBDLIE010000094.1:0-4359 GCA_039715015.1 Thermodesulfobacteriota bacterium | reverse complement strand
TTGGTTCGTTTTTGGGCAAGCAAAAATGAACGAAACAACATTCGAAGCAAGAAAAACAATACAAACAACAGACCTTCCCACGGTAATCCGTGATGAACCAAAAAAGAGGGGTAGAGCCATGAAGTGGAAAGACATTAAGTTAGCGGGCAAATTCGGCATCGGTTTTGGCCTTGTTTTGTTTCTGCTGGTCGTTGTCGCTGGGGTAGCGATTTTTGGTATCGGCAGCATCATAAAAAATGCCGGCGAGGTCACGGACCTCAACGCCGTCGGCAACGAAATTAGGCAACGGGAGGTGGATCACCTCAACTGGGCAGGGGCAGTGAGCAGCCTGCTCACCGATGACCAGATCACCGAACTAAAGGTGGAGACCGACCCCCATAAATGCGGCTTTGGCAAATGGTACTATGGCGAAGAACGCAAAGAGGCGGAAAAACATGTGCCGGGCCTGAAGGAGCTGCTGGCCACAATTGAGATCCCCCATAAGAAGCTGCACGAAACCGCCATTGCCATCAATAAGGTCTTTCAGCAGGCGGACACCGATCTGCCCAGGTTTTGGGCAGAGATAGAGGCCGGCCATCTTAACTGGGCCCAAGAGGTCCTGATGTTTGTCACCGGAAGCAAGGATGCCATTGAGGTGGAAAAGGACCATCGGGCCTGCGCCCTGGGCCGGATCATCTCTGGAGAGCAGGGCCGGATCATCAGTGCTTCTGACCCTGATCTTGCCCGTCTTCTCCAGGAGATTAAAAATCCCCATGAAAAGCTGCATCACTCTGCCACTACTATTGAGAAAGCGGCTAAAAAGGGCCTTAGGCAGGCCAATGCGGTTTTCAAAGACGAAACCATGCCGGCCCTGGCTGAGACCCGCGAAATTCTTACCGCCCTGAAGGAAAGATCAGCCACCCTGGTTGCCGGCATGGCTGAGGCCAACCATATTTACGCCAGCGAGACCATACCCCAGCTCCAGGAGGTCCGAGAGATTTTAGAGAAAATCGTCACCCTTACCAAGGAGCAGGTAAGTACCGACGAACAGAGAATGTTGAGCCGCTCCGGCCAGACCAGATCCTTTATTATCATCCTCAGCCTTGTCATTATTGCCGTGGGAATCCTCATGGCCTTTATCATCGCCAGGGGCATTATTAACCCCATCCTGACCAGTGTTGCCAATGCTAAGGAACTGGCCGCCGGCAACCTGATGGTTGACATCGAGGCAGATCGGCAGGATGAGCCGGGACAGTTATTGGCAGCAATGAAAAGGATGGCCAAAGAACTGCGCCTGGTGGTAACGGATGTCAAGGGTTCCTCAGAAAATGTCTCTGCTGGTAGTGAAGAGATGGCAAGCAGTGCTGAGGAGCTTTCCCAGGGTGCGGTGGAACAGGCCGGCTCCTGCGAAGAGGTGGCGGCCTCCATGGAGGAGATGATTGCCACCATGCGCCAGACTGCCGATAACGCCCAGCAGACCAATCAGATTTCCATGCACTGTGGCCAAAACGCCCAGAAGAGTGGAGAGGTGGTAACCAAGACCGTGGATGCCATGCGGGATATTGCCAACAAGATCACCGTTATTGAGGAAATCGCCAACAAGACCGATCTGCTGGCCTTGAATGCCGCTGTTGAGGCAGCCCGGGCCGGTGAACAGGGCAAGGGATTTGCCGTGGTGGCCTCTGAGGTCCGGAAGCTTGCCGAGCGGAGCCAGCAGGCTGCCGCTGAGATCAATGCCCTTTCCTCCACCAGCGTTCACACCGCTGAAGAGGCCGGTGTCATGCTTGATAAGCTGGTGCCGGATATCCAAAAGACGGTTGATCTGGTCAATGAGATTACCGCCTCAACAGACGAGCAGCTTAAGGGGGCCGAAGAGATCAACGGCGCCCTCCAACAGCTCGACCAGGTAACCCAACAAAACTCATCCACCTCTGAACAGCTTTCCGCCACCTCCGAGGAGCTCGCAGGACAGGCGGAACAGCTCCAGGATGCCATTTCATTTTTCACTGTGGACCAGGAGCCGGGACCCAGAAGAAGAAAGAAAAGCCGCCCCAAAAAAATGATGCGGCTTCCCGCGGCCAACAAGGAGCAGCAGCCCCCTCAGGCCAAGAAAACAGGGCAAGGCGCCTTAATTGACCTGAACGATGATGAGTATGATCATGTGGAATTTGAGGAGTATTAAGATGACACCTACTTTATCAGTCGGGAGGTTTTAGCTATGGCCCTGGAAGAAACAAGCGCGACCAGCCAGTATCTTACTTTCAAGCTTGATGAGGAGTATTTTACGGTGAATGTCCGCAATGTCCGGGAAATCCTGGAATATATGAAAATCACCAAAATGCCTGATGCCCCCCATTTCATGCAGGGCATCATCAATGTCCGGGGCGGCATCGTGCCGGTTATCGACCTGCGCCAGAAGTTCAGTATGGGCCAAACCGATCCCACCCCCACCACCCGCATCGTTGTTATGGAGATAAAAAAAGAGACGGGCAATCTTGTTATCGGCACCCTGGCCGATTCGGTGAAGGAGGTGATTGAACTCACTGCGGAGCAGATAGAACCGCCGCCGGACATCGGCAGCCACTGGCAAAGGGAATATCTCAAAGGGGTTGGCAAGTATAATAATGAGTTCATCATGCTTCTTGATATTGACAAACTCTTTTCCCAGGCCGAGCTGACCCTGCTTGAGGAGAGCGGCGGCGAGGTCGAGGTTTAGAAAATGTTTGCAGCGTTTAGCGGAGTTAATACGCCCTTGGTTATGAAGAATCAATCACTCTCGCCCAGAAATTTTTTAAAGGTGGCCACCTTTGTCCAGGACAACTACGGCATAAAAATGCCGCCTTCGAAAAAAACTATGCTCACCTGCCGCCTTCAAAAAAGAATGCGGCAGGTGGGGATTGCCTCGTTGGACAACTATATCGACTTCGTCTTCAGCCCCCAGGGGCGGGGTGCTGAACTTGTTCATATGGTGGACGCCCTCACCACCAATAAGACCGATTTTTTCAGGGAGGCCAATCATTTTGAGACCCTTACCGGGCGGATCATCCCCTTGCTTTTGGGGAACAAGGAGGGCCAAGAAGATCAAAGCATACGGATCTGGAGTGCCGCCTGTTCCAGCGGCGAAGAGCCCTATACCCTGGCCATGACCTTACGGGAGCATAGTGACCGGCACCGCAGGCTGCCTTTTTCTATTCTGGCCAGCGACATCAGCACCAAGGTCCTCAAAAAGGCCGGGCGCGCCATTTACGATGAAGGGCGGATTGGCGATGTCCCCCTGTCGCTGCGCAAAAAATACCTTTTAAAGAGCAAGGGCCACTCCAGGAGTCTCGTCCAGTTTAAGCCCCTGATCCGGGAGGCAGTCACCTTCCGGCGCATTAACCTCATGGACGACGCCTTCGGCATCAGGGAGAAGATGGACATCATCTTCTGCCGCAACGTTCTTATCTATTTCAGCAAGGAGGACCAGCTCTCCTTGATGCATCGCTTTGCCAAGCAATTGGCGCCAGGTGGTTTTTTGTTCATCGGCCATTCCGAAAGTCTCAGTGGCATGGATGTACCCTTTACGCCTTTTCTGCCCACCATTTATCAAAAAAAGGGTGGTTTTTAATGAAGAACTTGGCAGGGGAGTCTCATTTTCTTGGCATTGGCGATATGGTTTTCGGGCAGGCACCCGCCTCCATCGTTACGGTGCTTGGCTCCTGTGTCGCCATTACCATGTATGACCCCAAGCAGCAGCTCGGGGCAATATGCCATGCCGCCCTGCCCAAATGCCTAGATCAGCAATGCCATTCCAGCTACTGCAAGCCGGGCAAGCATGTGGCCTGTGCTGTGCGGGTAATGCTCAGACAATTCGCCAGGCACAGCATTTGCCGCCAAGATATCCAGGTCAAAATCTTTGGAGGGGCAGATATGTTTGCCAAGCAGGTCAACAAGCCTCCTCTCTTTGCCATCGGTTCCATGAATGATGAGGCTGCTCTTCGAGTTCTCCAGCAGGAGGGTCTTACCATTGAGGCGATGGATACCGGTGGAGTAAGCAGGAGAAAGGTTACCTTTGACATGTCTACAGGCAGGGTCATGGTCGAGAAGGCAAGGGGCCTGCGGCCTCGCAACAGTATACGAGAAAACGTGACCCCCCCGTCCTCATTGTACATGCCGACTCATGAACATTAACGAAATCAGACTCCGCAAACAGATCATCGTTCCCATCGCTCTCATGGTGATCATGATTTTAGGGTTGGTCAGCATCTTAGTTTATTACCTCCTGCAAGAGCATATTGAAAAATCGGGGCGGGAACGGCTTGTCCAGGTGCAACAGCTGCTTCCCCTCTTTTTAGAAGAGGAGTCCAGGGTTATTGAGGCTACGCTGTGCTCTTTAAATGA
>JBDLIE010000093.1:0-4886 GCA_039715015.1 Thermodesulfobacteriota bacterium | reverse complement strand
CTCGCATTCGCTCAGACAGTCCACAATGCTTTTCCCTTTCACAGCTCCCTACTCGTTCAGGGCTGAATGGGGAAAAGACAAAAGCAGACCCCAAAATCAACTCCCAGTGTGAATCAAATTTAAACCGTCAGTACCAGCTTGCCCCGGCCATCCACCAGGGAGACCGTTACCGGCAGGCCGGATACCTTGTGGCCATAGGCCTGTGCGGCCAAACACACCTTTTTGATCATGTCGTCCCGGTCTTGGTCCAGGAGACGGACATAGATCTCCCGGGCCGTGTTTGAGCCGCGTAAGCTCGCAAGCACCTCTTCATCTAAGCCAAGGGTGCCGAGAAAGGTAATTGCCGCATCAATCTCCAGAGCGCCGTGCCGCACATGGGTCTGGGGTACCTGCATGGCACCCTTGAGGACCTTGGCCCACATGGCTGCCAGATGAATTTTCGCAAAGCCTTGTTTGGCTGCCTCATGGAGGGAAAACTCAAGATAGTCACCCATCATGGCATAGGCCTCTTCAGGTAGAGACAGTTTTTTCTGGACAGCGGCCTCGGAGGTGCGGCCGGTGGAGATGACAATCTCGTTTAATCCCGCCTTTCTGGCCACTGACATGGAGGCGGCAATGGTGGCCGTCCAGGCGTCAGCCGAGACAGGCCGGACAATACCGGTGGTCCCCAGGATAGAGAGTCCTCCGATGATCCCCAGACGTTTGTTCAGGGTCTTCTTGGCCAGCTCTTCACCGTTTGGCACCGAGATAAAGACAATGACATCCTGGCGCTTTTTTTGAAGGCCCAGGACTTCTTCCACCGCCTCTTTGATCATTTTGCGGGGCACTGGATTAATGGCATCCTGGCCCACCTCCAGGGCAAGACCCGGCTTGGTTATCTTACCCACGCCCTTGCCTGCCCTGATTTCAACAGGTTCAGAGCCGCAGCCGCACATACTGCCCACCACGGCAACGATTTCAGCGCCATTGGTGACGTCCGGGTCATCGCCGGCATCTTTGATAATGGCGGCCTCTGCCTCTTCATGGCGGATCTCGCAGCGGGCCACTTTAAAACGGACGCGGCTGCCATCAGGAAAAGGGATCTCCACCTGGTCAGGGCAACCCCCGGAAAAGAGGGCCTTGGCCGCTGCCTTGGCTGCCGCTGCGGCGCAGGCGCCGGTGGTGTAACCGGAGCGAAGTTTTCTGCCCTTGGCTGCCATTTATGCCAGCCTTAAGAGGGCATTGACCATAGCCACTGCCACCGGGGTTCCGCCTTTGCGGCCCAGGGCGGTAATAAAGGGGTACTCTTTCTCCGCCAGGATTTCCTTGGACTCTGCTGCATTAACAAAGCCGACAGGCACTCCGATGATTAAATCAGGCTGGAAGCCGGGTCGGTTTTCGGCCAGCATGGTCATGACCTTGAGCAGGGCCGTGGGGGCATTGCCGATGGCAATGATGCCGATATTATCTTGGGCGGCCAGCTCCATGGCGGCCTCGGAACGGGTCCAGCCCTTATCCGCTGCCAGTTCGGCAGTTTGCGGTTCACTTACCCTGCATAGGACCTGGCCACCATGCTTGGCCAGCAGGGCCTTGCTGATGCCGCTGGCTCCCATCTGGACATCGGTGAGGATATTTCTGCCCTCCCTAATGGCGTTGAGGCCAGCTGCCACGGCACCGCCACCAAAGCGGATATTGTCAGCAAAGGTAAAATCGCCGGTGGCATGAATCACCCGTCTTACAATGGCGAATTGTTGGGGATCAAAGGAATGGGAGCCAAGCTCCTCCTCAATCATCCGGAAGCTCTCTGCCTCAATTTCCTGGGGTTTTATGTCACGTATCTGGACCACAATGGTTCCTCTCTTTGTTTGCCGTTATCAATGGGCAGTGTTCGGGCCATTGATAACTGTCAACTGCCTACCGCTCTCTCTTTAGCGCAATGTCAGATCACGGGTGCCGGCAGCGTCACGGATATGCTCAACAAAGATGGCCGCCACCTTGTCGTTGCTGCCCATGCCCTCAAGAACCGGCAGGGTGGTGATACCTTTATCTATAAGCTGACTCTTCCAGGAGTCTGCCCCGTCACCGGCCATATCATTCATTGCATGGTCGCCAGCGACTATCATTAGGGGCTTGAGGGTGACTTTTGTGACGCCATCCCTCTCAAGGTCTTGAGCCACTGTCTTGAAAGATGGAAAACCTTCGACACCGCCGACATAGGTGTTTACCTGGGGGTACATGCGGCGCATGACCTCTTGAAATTGGCTGAAAACGCCGGTGGAATAATGATCGTTGCCGTGAGCCATATAGACCATGGCTGAATCGTTTTTATGGGCCAATTCAGCATCAACAGCCATGGCCTTGGCCAGGATTTCGATATCGTCATTATAATCATGGACCACTCCGTGGGTGCCGGTCACCGGTCGTCCCACAACCAGGGCATGGAAGGGACGGTACTTGGCCTTGATGGTCTGGATGGCAGCCAGACCGTCAATATAGGCGCACAGGTCGATGAATTGTTCGGCATGGGCCATATGGGTTGGCTGGACAATGAGAGTATTATAGCCTTGGTCCTGGAGGAGGCCCATGGTGGCCAAAATTCCTTTGACATGCAGGACCTCGGCAGGGATCTCCGGGTGGGCCGCAGCATAACCAGGGTCGGCGGCGCGCTCCTGCCAAATATTACGGATGATATTAGAGGTAAAGGTCAGGGCCACCTTGGTGTGTGGGAAGGCATCTTTGACCTTATTTTGGATATTTAAGATGGCGGTCAGGGCAGCGGGTTCGGTGGTGCCGAAGGAGGCGATGACAATGGCCGCCTTACTGTCTTTGCCGTAATGATTGTCACTGGCCTGGCAGGTGTTGGCCAGGAGCAGAATGCAGGTGAGGATGGATGCCTGGATAATTCTCATGGGGACTTCCTTTTTCTGAGGTTAAAATAAAAATACCGATTCTCCATGACTGTGAAGGATCGGCTCAGAAAAAAGGTGAATGTTCAACCTGGCAAATCCCTCTCCGCGGAGGTTTCCGGTTGCCTCATCACAATGAGAAGGCAACGCGTATCCAGGCAGGTCTCCTGACTTTTTTCAGCTGCGGCCGCCTTCCCATCCTTATGGACAGTGGCATACGTGGCCAAGCTCAAGCAGAAACCGAAAAACTATGATGCTATGTTTTTCAGCTTTCTGCCATATCTTGCTGGAGCAAGATAGAAAATTTACAGTGGCGGGACCGTTCCCGATTTACACGGGATTCCCTATTATGCCCTTAAAACGGGCACCTGAACAGGGGGTTATATTTACAAAAAAGGAGGTCTGATGTCAAGGATGTTGCGGATTGCCGGGTGACGTTTTACTATAGCTCTTTTGTCGCAAGGTGTTCTCCCATTAAATAAGATGCCGGAATTGTTAGGCCCCGTGTTGTAAAAAATGTCATCATCCTTCCTTGTTGCCGGCACCCATTCCGGCTGCGGTAAAACCACAATCAGTCTCGGCCTCATGGCTGCCCTGCGCCAGATGGGCTATGAGGTGCAGCCCTTTAAATGCGGCCCTGATTTTATCGATCCCACCCTGCACGCAGTGGTCTGCGGCCAGAGCAGCCGTAACCTGGACCTGCGCATGTGTGGCGCTGATTTTGTAAGTGCTGTTTTTGAGGGCCATCCAGGCCCGGTTCGGGTGGTGGAGGGGGTCATGGGGCTCTTTGATGGCGGCGCGGCCTCGGCTGCCTCTCTGGCTAAGGAGCTTGCTGTCCCGGTGGTATTGGTGGTGGATGTCCGCTCTGCCGCTGAAAGTGTGGCTGCGGTGGTCAAAGGTTTTAGTGAGCTGGATTCAGATATACGCTTGGCCGGGGTTATCTTTAACCGGATCGGCAGCCCCAGGCATCTTGAGCTGGTTCAGGGGGCGGTGGAGAAATATTGTGATGTTCCGGTCCTCGGCTACCTGCCCCGGGATGTGGAATTTGCCATTCCCGAGCGCCATCTCGGCCTCCACATGGGGGAGGAAGGGGCGCTCTCCAAGGAAACAATTGACCGTTTGGCCGAAACCATCCTTCATTATGTTGATGTCGGGGGGCTGCTGGCGGCATCTGAGGATAAACAACAGAGCATTCCCAAAGCCACACAGCCAGCACCAGAGGCTGCAGGGAAAAAGAAACGCTTGGCCGTGGCCCGCGATGAGGCCTTTTGTTTTTACTATCAGGACAATTTTGATCTGCTCGAGCGGGCTGGTGTCGAACTCGTTTTTTTTAGTCCCCTCCATGACCAGAACCTGCCCACGGATATTGATGCCATCTATCTCGGCGGCGGCTACCCCGAACTCTACGGGGCAGAGCTTGCCGCCAATACGAAAATGCGCCATGCCCTAAAAGATTGGTCAGAACAAGGTGGCATTATGTATGGTGAATGCGGAGGCTTCATGTATCTCACCCAAGGCATTGTCGATCATGATGGCAAACACCATGAAATGGTCGGCGCTTTCCCGATCCAGGTTCGAATGGCAAAACGCCTACGAAGCCTAGGTTACCGTGAGGCAACTTTGCAGGATGATACTCTCTGGGGTAATAAGGGAGATACCCTCCGTGGCCATGAATTTCATTACTCGGAGGTCGATGAAGTGCCCCCTGAGATCAATCGACTCTATCTATTACAAGATGGCCGACCCGAAGGCTACCAGCTCCGCAACACCTTGGGCGGCTATCTCCACCTCCATTTTGGTGGCACGCCAGAGGCCCTGAACTGGTTTGTTAAGAGGCTGAATGGCTATTGTTAATGATAAGGTGTTTCCCCATTCAGCCCTGAACGAGCAGGGAGCTGGGCAAGGGAAAAGCATTGTGGACTGTCTGAGCGAATGCGAGTTTTCACAATGCCCCTTGCACGGCGGAAGGCGAGTGATGCCGAAGGCCAGGGCTGTTAGGGG
>JBDLIE010000092.1:0-4921 GCA_039715015.1 Thermodesulfobacteriota bacterium | reverse complement strand
CAACCAGGTTGATACGGCCCTTTATTGTTTACTGATCGCTCATTGCTAATTTTGCGCCACATGCGGCAAAGAGAGCAGCAAAAGAGCGTTGCAGCCAAACTACTATTTGCGGAGAGTTTGCAACATAGACTCGGACGCTGTGTGCCGATGCTCCGTAGCGTACAAAACCGTGATTATCAGAGCTATAAAAAATTCCTTTAGTCGCATGTTGCATGCCATATTTCTTCTTGCGGGGGCTCGTGGTTAGGGCATTTTTTCCCGTTTGAAGCGACCGTTTCTCAAATAGTATATTACCTGGGCAATTACCTTTTTATTTTTCATCATAAAGGGGTGGGTGACCGGCATTTCTATGTGGTCATTCATGCCTTCCAGCTTTGTCCTTTCTATGGATACCTTGCCGTCGTCCTTATCAGGTATGAGGGCGGACAAGATCCAATTTATACTTCTAGTTCCGGCCACCACGCCCACATCAAATTCCGCTTTGCCCAGATGGCTGGCAACACTCAACTCTCCTGTACCAAGCTGCATGCCGGCATCGCCGTTTATAAAGTAAAAGCCGGGAAAACTTCCCAGCTTATCCACCACCTCACTGCCCTTATTGGGAGGCCCCAACATCACTACACGGTTAAGCCTGGGAATATCATTTTTACTCAAATATTGACGCACCAAAATGCCGCCCAATGAGTGGGTAACAAAATTAACCTCTTCATCAGGCTGGCATTGCTCCAGGGCCGGACTGATTGCTATTTCTGCCAACACCTGGACGGAATATTCCCGAGAAGGATATTTGACGTTAACCGTGTGGAAATTTTCCTCCTGAAGCGCCTTATCAAGCTTCTCCATTGAGCTGTCTGTCCGCGCCAAGCCGTGGAGCAGAATAACGCACTGGCCCTGAGCATGTGCCGGGAGCACTATAAGGAAAATAAGGAGGAGGAGCTTCATAGCTGGTTTTTTTGTTTTAAGGCAGTTCAACGGTAATAACCTTGCCGCCATATCCATGAACAGAGTCATGGGCCCGGATGGTGACACTTTTCACCTTCGCAGGGATTTCAATGCCTGAGAGACTCCGGGTAAAGGGTTGTTCGCCAACGTGGGGATGGTGAAGGATTCTGGTTCCATAGACAACGTCTTTTTCCCCTAAGATATCCCATTTATTTGCGTAATGATCCCAGCCTGTATCTTCATGGAAGACTGTCACGCTGAAGCCAAAAGAGCCCTTCTTATTCTTCTTCACGTCAACCTTGATCACATCTGCTTCGCCAGCTAGCGAAGAGCCGTAAAACAACAAGCTAAAAATCATAAAGAGAAGAAATTTTTTCATTAATCTTACCTGTCGATCTCTTGGAAAAAAGGGGTGATCTCTTTATTTTGATGAAAAATAGATCTGAGCTATCCCCGTTTTCACTTAACGCTTGAATCTATCAACTATAGAATAGAAAACCGTGGGCTGTCACTCATTTAGCCTTCTTTTTATGCTCAGTGCAGGGTACCTGATAAACGCTAAAGCACCAACAACAATGCCCCTATACTTGGATAGTACAAGGGCATTTTTTTGAATATGTCAATTACGTATGGTAGCCCCGGAACTCATGGCTTGTCGGGAAGATCTTTGTAAGAAATGCTGGTTAATCGGAAACGAGCTTGAAAGAGAGTTTCACACGTGCCCGAAAAACAGGTCCTTTGCCCTTCTCGTCAACCTTCATATCAAGGGTAACAACTTCGGCAATGCGCAGGTCGCGCAGGCTCAGTTCGGCGGACTTTACGGCATTCTGGGTAGCTTCTTCCCATGAAACTGGGCTTGATCCGACCATTTCGATAATTTTGTAAACACTCTTAGACATGGTTATTCTCCTTGGATAAAGTTAATTGAGCAGAAACAACCGACCATAAAAAGAGTGTATCGCGTAGGTTAGGAAAACTGAAAGTGAAATATATGATACCTGGGTTAATAGTGCAGATTTGAGGGCCAGGGCCCTTGTCGACCTCAATGGATTACCTGTAATTTCAATGACATAAGTTGTTATGCTTTAAAGGCTGGTTTTATAAACAATCCTGCAAAGGCCATAAGGCCCCAGCCCATAATAAAGGCCATTCCTCCGGCAGGTACTGTATAGCCTGGATTGATCCCGGTAAAAGCCATTAAATATAAACTGCCTGAAAAGCATATAATGCCCACTAGAAAAAGCCAGCCTGTCACCTGAAACAGTCTCGCTTCTGACCAGTGAGTTATCGCAAAGGAAACGCAGATTAACGCCAAGCTGTGATACATTTGATAACGAGCTGCCTTCTCAATCCATACTCTCTGCTCCATACCAAGAGATGATCCAGCATGTGCTCCATAAGAACCAGCCCCTACTGCTAACCCTGCCATAATCGCCCCGGTTACAAAGAAAATACGATTCATTTACATTCTCCCTTTATTGTGAAAAATAGGCAGATGCCCCTGTTATCTCTATTAAGGCAAGACCACTGTTCTGAGGATCCGAAACAGCTAAATAATAGAAGAGAAAGCCCTGGTCTGTTCACCATTAATATCAGCCACACAGCCATGGCAACATCGTGGACTAAATAGCCGCCTTCGCTGACTTGCTCAACAGCTTCAATCTTGAATTCTCCGGTGCAGCGCGCGGAGTTCACCTGTTCCTCCTGAAGTCTTTTTTTATAACTCAGGAGTGGCTACTAAGCTAGGGGTCGATTGAAAATCTATTTTTTCATAATGCTCACCCAAAAAGGGTGTCCCCATCTTCACTCCATAGTAGTACAGAGTAAAAAATTCTGACATGAACGAAACTTTTCAAGACATTACCCGGAGAGCGACTGGGGCCGAAGAGATCTCCAAGATCGAAGATATCCAGACGCTTTGGAGTGGATATGGGACGATCATGCGCTATGGTCTCAAGGGTGGTGACAGAGACAGAGTGGTGATCAAGCATGTCAAGCTGCCGGACCAAGGTGGGCACCCGCGCGGTTGGAATACCGACCTTTCCCATCAACGTAAGATCAGGTCCTACCAGGTAGAAACGGCCTGGTATCGCAACTGGGCGAACCTCTGTGACCACAGCTGCCGCATCCCCCAGTGCCTTGCCCTAGAGTCGTCTGACGATGAGTTTCTCATGGTGTTTGAGGACCTGGATGCCAGTGGTTTTCCGGCTCGCAAAGGTTCGGTCTCCATGGGTGAGATGCAGGCCTGCCTGAAATGGCTGGCCAATTTCCATGCCGCCTTTATGGGCCATGAACCGCGCGGGCTTTGGCAGGTGGGCACCTATTGGCACCTGGATACCCGCCCGGATGAACTTGCGGTGCTGGATGATATCCCCCTCAAACAAGCGGCAAGCCAGATCGACAAAAAGCTGCGGGCCAGCCCTTATCAAACCTTTGTCCATGGCGATGCAAAGCTGGCTAACTTTTGTTTTACTGGAGATGGCCAGCAGGTTGCTGCCGTGGATTTTCAGTACGTCGGTGCTGGTTGCGGCATGAAGGATGTCGCCTATTTCATGGGCAGCTGTCTCCATGAAGAAGAGTGTGAGCGCCATGGGGCGGACCTACTCAACTTCTATTTCAGCCAGCTCAATGAGGCATTGACAACACGCCAGTCAACCATCGACCCAGCCGACATCGAGCACGATTGGCGCTCCCTCTTCCCGGTGGCCTGGACCGACTTTCATCGCTTCATGAAGGGCTGGAGCCCCGGCCATTGGAAAATAAACAGCTACAGCGAACGCCTTGCCCGTGATGTAGTGGCACAACTCAACTCAAAAAATTGCTAAATAATAATTGCTTTTGACCTTTTCCCCATTCAGGCCTGCTCGGCGGAAGGCGGGTGGTGCGCATAGGCCAGGGCGGTTAGGGGCGCCCTTTTTGTGTTACTTCTTTGGGCAAACAAAAAGTACCTCAAGATTTAACTGCAAGTGCAAAACAGGGGACTGACCAGCATGGCCATCGACTACTCAATTATCATACCCGCCTACAACGAAGAGGCCCTCCTGGCACGCACCATTAGCCATCTGCAAGAGGCCATGGCCACTATTTCGTTGACCGGCGAGATAATTGTTTGCGATAACAACTCCACTGATCGCACTGCGGCGATTGCCAGGAAAGCAGGGGCATTTGTTATCTTTGAAGGGATAAATCAGATTTCCAGGGCCCGTAATAGCGGCGCCAAAGTCGCCAAGGGCCGTTATCTGGTCTTTGTTGATGCCGACACCCTTGTGCCAGCAGCCTTGTTGCATAAGGCCTTGGACAACCTGAAATCCGGGCAATGTTGCGGGGGTGGCGCTACCATAACAGAAGAGGCAAAGATTCCTGTGCTGGCCAAGGCAGTGGTGGGTTACTGGAACATCATCTCCCGGACACTGGGCCTGGCTGCCGGCTGCTTTGTCTATGCCCGCCGTGATGACTTTGAGTCCTGCGGCGGCTTTAGCGAAAAGGTCTATGCCACTGAAGAGATCTGGTTTTCTATGGCCCTCAAAGGCAGGGCCAGAAAACATAAACGTCAATTTCGGATTATCACTAAGCCCAAGGTGGTGACCTCAGGCCGCAAACTGGTGTGGTACAGCTATAGTTACCAATCAATACTCCTGCTTCTCATATGCCTCTTTCCATACCTGACCCGTTTCAAGTGGCTCTGCGCATACTGGTATAAACGGCCTGAGCAATAGAAAAATATGCGCTGTAAAACGCCCGTAACGACAGGGGCCTGAGTTGCATTCACTGCCCTTTTCTAGGACGACACTGTCAAGCAAACTTACCGCGCCAATCCACTGTCCATCTTTTTCCCCGTGAAATTAAAGCGTCCAAAGCAATTTTGCTTTAAGCTCCAGGCATCCCCCTGCTGCAACTACTAAAAACACGCCTGGAGAATCTCTTTGGACCTCATTCTCAACAACCTGCAAATCTCCATTGAACACGATGGCGACGATGC
>JBDLIE010000091.1:0-5747 GCA_039715015.1 Thermodesulfobacteriota bacterium | reverse complement strand
GCACACCAATTAAAAGGGGTAGTTTCATCATCATTGAGTACTGGCCACTGTCTTTTCACCTAGGGTGTCTTTTCCATCAATGGCGCCACCGCACAGAGTGGTAAGCGACACTCCTGCAAAAAAAGGAGGGGATAGGAGATTGCCGCTAGTTTATTAATGATTTCCCAAGAGAAAACCAAATGATCTAAAACCGACAAAAAAAGAGGACAAGGAGGAATTGTAATGGTTGTAAAAAGATTTTTTTCTATTTTCATGGCGTTGCTGCTGGTAGCAGTTCTCGACAACTCCGCACAGGCGCTCACCGTTGAGCAACAGCTCGGCGAAGCGCTCTACTTTGACGAGAGCCTCTCGCTTAACTCCAACCAGTCCTGCGCCAGTTGTCATGACCCTGCCTCAGGCTTTGTCGATCCGCGAAACACAGCAGCTAACGCCACCCTGCCGTCAACGCAGCCGCCGCCAGAATTTTTCCCGGTCTCATTAGGCTCGGAAGACGGTGTTTCCCCGAACGGCGGCCCACTGTTCGGGGGACTCAACGCCCCCAGCGCCGCCTATGCCGCCTTCAGCCCTTTTTTCCATTGGAACGGCATTGACGGCCTCTATGTAGGCGGCCAGTTCTGGAACGGTAGGGCCAACACCCTGGCCGAGCAGGCAGCCGGCCCCTTTCTCAACCCGGTTGAAATGGCCATGCCCGACAAATGGGCAGTGGTCGACCGCTTGCGAACCAGCCTGGCACCGGACTACAAATCTATGTTTCAAGATGTTTACGATCTTGATCTTAGTGCTATACCCGCTTACACCTCTCCGGTACCGGTTCCTGAAGCTGATTTCCCTCCGGGTGTGCAGGAGGTATACGACCGCATGGCCAAGGCCATCGGTGAATTTGAAAAAAGTAGCCAGTTTAACAGTTTTGACTCCAAGTTCGACTATTTTCTGGCAGGCATGGTAGAGCTCACTCCCGAGGAAGAAAAGGGCATGAAACTCTTTAACGGCAAGGCTAAGTGCAATCTTTGCCATCTCTCCGAACAGACTCTGGCTTCGGACGGTACGGGCCTGGTTCCCCCGGTGTTCACCGACTTCACCTATGACAACCTGGGCCTGCCCCAGAATCACTACATCCCCGGCACCCCTGTAGATTCAGGTCTCGGCGGCCGGTCCGATATAGCGGACCCTCTGGGTCTGCAGCTAGGTAAGCATAAGGTGATGTCTCTGAGAAATATTGAACTCACCCGCCCCTATGGCCACAACGGCGTGTTTCAGACCTTGGAAGAGATCGTCCATTTTTACAACACCCGCGACGTTTTGCTGCCTTGCGACCCAGCGCTGGGCAATACCGATCCAGGATTTGGTCTCACCTGCTGGCCTCAGGCGGAGGTGCCGCAAAACGTGAACACTGCAGAACTGGGCAATTTAGCTCTCTCTGCCAAACAGGAGGCTGCCGTTGTCGCTTTTTTGATGACCTTGACAGACGGCTGGGGCGCTGCCAATGGCATGCCGGAGCTACCAGCGGTCGTAATGCCGCCCATTCCGTAAGGAATTAACCGAATGGAATTTGATTTAGCGAAAAGCCTGTCTGCCTGGACAGGCTTTTCGCATTATGGGGCTGAGACAAAAACCATCCCCTTTATCCATAGATAGCTATTGGTTATCAAAAAAACACTGTATCAAGTAAACAGTTGTTTTTTGGCTTCCTTCAAAAAGTGGGCGCAATCTTCTTCTAACTCGCCATAATTTTTCAGTAATTCACCATAACCCTCAGCCAGTGGATTCTTCCGGCTCAGACGTTCCCCAATCCGTTTCAGGGCCCGCTCCACTACCTCAACCTGGCGGTAGGAAACAAGCCAATTGTATTGAATCATTCTTGGCGCGACTCTTTTGAGATCATCCGGGAGTATTGCATCATGTTCCTCCAGTAGTCGGTAAGTGTCCTCAGCGAAGTCTTCCAGTGGGCCGGCAGCATGTTGTGCCCAGTTGCGGGCCAGAAAATGGTCGTAAAAAACATCGATCAGAATGCCGCGAAAGTAACCGAAGGATGGATCGATTCTATTTTTACTGATTTTGACGGTCGGGCTGTTCAGGGAATAGGAATCGACATCACGGTGCTGGCGCAGGCCGCGGATGATAGCGGGTGGGTAGGGCGCGTCTTCAAGGCGGCCTTTCACGAAATCACCCATCAGGTTGCCAAGGCGCACCATCGGGTCGGGATCTGAGAGATATAGGTGGACAAGATAGTTCATTCGGGCTCTTTCGCTTCTATCTGCCCCGGCGCCTCACGTATGTTGGGCATATTTAAGAGGTCTAACAAGGGAGTATCCAGTTTCCTGATATCTATGCCAACCATAGTGAGTTGACAATAAATTTCACTTTATTGTTTAGCTCCTAGCCGGCTACCACTAAAAACAGGGAGATAACCGTGAGACTGACCCCTTTTCCTTCAGTTATGGTGTTTTGGAAACAGTTTGGCTTGCTGCCGCTCTTAAAATGTCCAATTGTCAACGACATATCTTGACTCCGCTGACCATCCCATCATAACATTATTATTCCAGTTTCTGGAAAGCGAGGGGGAGGAACTATGACATCTTCAATGGATAGCCGATGATAGCGGCAGAGGATAAATGGCGCATCTCGCATCCAGTAATCACGAAATACATTATAAAGTTTGCCGGTATGGATCAACCACCATCGTTCTTAAAATAGCGGTGATCCATATTCTTATCTCCTTACCATCATCACCTCACCAATGGAGGACAAAATGGGCAAGTGGATTTGTGCCATATGTAAACACTCTTTTGAAGCGGAGCACAGCCCCGATGGATGTGAAAGATGTCAGGCAGATATAAAGTCATTAGTAGCTGGGGACAACAGTTCCGGACCGCAATTTTCAGGTCTTGCGGAAGACCTTGAGGAAGTGAGAAGCAGGGCGCGTCTTAAACTGAAAGGGATCTGTGCCGTATATCCAGCATGCGATGGCAAGCCAGACAAGATTTGCCAGAGAGAGGCATATGGGAAACCAATCGGTTTTGGCGGAGCCGGTTCGGGAGCCGGATTCACGGCAAATGTTACATCCCTTGGCCGCCTCAGTCTCAAAACAAGGCTTGTGGGACAGCATTTTGAGCCGGATATGACCGTGCGTTTTTTAGGGTTAAGCCTTGCCTTGCCTGTTCTGGGAGCACCTACCTCTGGAATTGAAAAGTACAATAACGTGGTTAATGAGTATGATTTTTGCAGGATGAACATAAAGGGCTGTCTTGAAGCTGGGTCACTAAGCCTCAGAGGGGATACATGGTTTTACACCCTTGATAACAATCCGGCCCTTGATGCCTTGGAAGAAGAAGGAGGCAGAGGAATTCCAATTTTTAAGCCCAGGTCGCAGGATATTTTGAAAAGATTCATTGCAAGGGCTGAAAAGGCCGGATGCCCTGCAGTTGGCATTGATCTTGACGGCTTTGCTTCAATAATCATGGCCAAACACGGCCAGCCTGTGTTCAGAAAATCCGTTAAGGAACTTAAGGAACTTGTCAGTTTTAGCTCTCTGCCATTTATCGTAAAGGGAATAATGACACCGGAAGATGCCGAAGATTGCGTCTCTGCCGGTGTCAAGGTTATAGCCGTATCAAATCACGGCGGCAGGGTGCTGGACAGTAGTCCGGGAGTCGCGGAAGTACTCCCTGGGATCGCTGATAGAGTAGGAAAATATGCCATCATAACAGCGGACGGTGGGGTCAGAAGCGGTTATGACGTTTTAAAAATGCTGGCCTTAGGTGCTGATGCGGTATTGCTTGGCCGCGATCTGATCAGGGCGGCTGTGGGCGGCGGCACAGAAGGGGTGCGTCTCCAGATGGAACGGTGCCGTCAGACATTGCGACAGGCGATGATGATGACACGGTGCCGTTGCATTGATGAAGTTAACAGGGATGTTTTTCATTAAGGCCATCCTTAAGCCAGAGAGCAGGCCGCATGCGCAGAGTTTTTTGTTATCTGATTACCATCGAATCTCAGCCACTTTCCTGGGATGATGTCGTAGGAGCCCGGCCCTCCGGGCGATGAAGAGACAATTCTGACTCGTCAGGTAGTCCATCGCTCACAGGGGTGAGCTCCTACAGATCCCTACTTGTCGCTTGATGAAGAGATAATGGCTGAAACATGGTGGTAATCATTTTTTATTATAACTGAAGGTCGACTATGACAAGGAGAGGTGACCATGGCAACACAAGTCTGTTATCCCAGAGTCAAAAACATCGGTCTTCGGGGCATCCCTGTGGCCGACACCAAAATCAGCTACATTGACGGCACGAAGGGGGAACTCCAGTACCGGGGTTTTCTGATTGAGGACCTGGCGCAACACTCCACCTACGAGGAGGTGGCCCACCTGCTGATTTACGGGCACCTCCCTTCGCGGCCGGAGCTTGAGGCCTTTGATAGTCGCCTTCGGGAGGTCCGAACAATCCCAGCCGGGATTATTGATGCCTTGCGCGGCAGGGCCAAGTCGGCTGCCTCGATGGACGTCCTTCAAGGAGCGGTCCCTATACTGGGCGATGACGATCCCGATTTTGGCGACAACTCAAAAGAGGCTGTCCAGGCCCAAGCCGTGCGTTTGATCGCCCGCCTGCCAACCGTGCTGGCGGCCTGGAAGCGCATTCGCAACAACGAAGAGGTGGTAGTGCCCCGGGCCGATTTGGGCCATGCGGCCAACTTCCTGTACATGCTCACGGCAGAGGAACCCCGCGAGCTGACAGCCCGCATTCTCGACGTCTGCCTGGTGCTCCACGCTGACCACACCTTCAATGCCTCCACCTTTGCGGCCCGGGAGGTTGCCAGCACCCGCGCCCACCTCTATGCCGCCATAACGGCAGCCCTGGGCGCCCTGTCCGGGGAACTGCACGGCGGGGCAAATACTCGTGTTATGCAGATGCTCCAAGAGATAGGCAGCCCCGCAGAAGCTGCAGACTACGTCAAGGCCAAGCTCGACGCCGGGGAGAGGATCATGGGAATGGGCCACGCCGTCTACAAGACCATGGACCCCAGGGCGCCCATCCTTATGGAGATGGCCTTGGAATTTGGCGGCAAGAGCGGCGAGGGTTTCTGGGTTGAAATCGCCGAGAAGGTGCGGGAAGCCACCCAGGCCGAGTTCAAGGCCCGCAAGGGCCGGGAGATCTACCCCAACGTGGACTTCTACTCGGGGCTCACCTATTACCAGATGGGCATTGATCCGGACCTGTTCACCCCGATATTCGCCCTCAGCCGGGTGGCCGGCTGGTGTGCCCACGTAATCGAAGAAAAGTTCGCCGAGGCCCAGGAAAAGCCGGCCCTCTACCGCCCTAAGGCCGAGTACATCGGCGACTATTGCGGCCCCCAGGGCTGTAAGTTTGTGCCACTGGAAGAACGAAAAGGCACTTGAACATAACGCTTCCAAAGGAAAAAGCGCCCACCATGATCACACTCAAAAAGGGGTTTGATCTTCCCATTTCAGGGGCGGCCACACCAGGCGAGTGAGTAAATATGCCTTGCAGATGGCGCAAACGCTCGGTTTGTCCCCAAAGGACAGGGAAGATTTACAGCTGGCTGCCATCCTCCATGACATGGGCAAGGCAGCCCTAGTTGATCCTGAATAGTTGAAATTGTAGAAGCTTTTCTTCATTGTTCAGGACGCGCACGCAGGCCTGAAAATTCGTGTGTCCTTGGTTTGATTCCTGGTCCCGCCACCAAGATATTAAAGGCCTTACAGCATTTTCGCTGTAAGGCCTTTCCTT
>JBDLIE010000090.1:0-5777 GCA_039715015.1 Thermodesulfobacteriota bacterium | reverse complement strand
TTGGCGGCAAGGCAATGAAAGAAAAGGTTAGGGGTGTGCCTGGACTTACCGCCCATTTTTTTTATCTTCCTAGCTCCTGTTGCCTAACCTCACTTCTAATCTTAAGGTCTTTTATATAAGATAAGGACAACAAGCAGGGTAAGGAAAGTCCGCTGCTTGTGCGGCAGACAACTCCAGCCCCGATAATTTCACAGCACGGAGGCCCGTAATGAAGAGATGCAGCCTAGACGACTTTATGACCGAGTTGGAGCCCTGGCTCAACAATGACCATATCAGAAAGGCCCAAGTTGATGAGCAGGGCCATTTTGTGCTTCATTTTCGAGACGGCATGAAAAACGTCTATAATATTGACGACTGTAACCGTGAACATATTGCAAAGATTCTTGATGACCTTGGTGCCAAGGGTATTGCCACCACTGCTTGACAAAGAAGGGGCTGAGCAGCTCAGATCTTTCCCCTTAAACTTCTGATTAATACCTTCTTACCTGAGGAATAGATGCCATGAGCAACACGGCTCAAAAAAAAGTTGCCATAACAGGGGCCACCGGCTTTGTGGGATCTCACCTTCAAGAGATGCTGAGGGCCAAGGGTTGGCAGGTGGTTATGCTTGGCCGTCCCGACTTTAGGCTGGAACCTGCCGGCCTTGCTCAAAAGATGGATGGTGCTGCAGCGGTGATCAACTTGGCCGGAGCTCCGGTTATTGCTCGTTGGTCAGATGCCCATAAGGTGGAGATGCGTGAAAGTCGCATTGCCCTGACCAGAAAGCTGGTCAGGGCAATGGAAAAGATGGCACAGCCGCCAGAGGTCTTTATCTCCACCTCAGCCCTTGGTTATTATGGCTCTACAGGGATACATAGTGAGGAGCAGGCTGTAAAAGGTGAAGGCTTTCTTGCCCAACTGGCCCAGGAATGGGAGGAGGAAGCTTTGAAGGCGGAGGGCCTGAATATCCGCACCGTCATTTTTCGATTTGCCGTTATTCTCGGCAAGAACGGCGGGGCGCTTAAAAAGATGCTGTTGCCCTTTAAAATGGGCCTAGGCGGCATCATCGGCAGCGGCAAACAGGCCTTTTCCTGGGTTCACATCCATGACCTGCTCCAAGCCCAGCTTGCCGCTTTGGAGTCTGAAACCTACCAGGGAGTCTACAACCTGACGGCCCCGAAACCCACAAATAATTACGATTTTACCAAGACCCTGGGTAAGGTCCTGAGACGTCCGACCCTCTTTCCGGTGCCGACATTCATCCTAAAAATTATTTTTGGAGAGGGGGCATCAATCCTGGCCGATGGCCAGGCAGCCGTGCCCAAGAGATTACTTGATAGTGGTTTCGTCTTTGCCTTTCCAGATCTTGAAGGAGCACTGCGTGATTGCACAGGCAGAGGGAAATAAAACCGCCGCAAAAATATTGTAAATTTCCCTGCCGAACAAAACCGGAGAGAGGGTCAGGAAGGTGGCGCCTTCTTCACCTTCTTCTTGCTCTGGGCCGGAGCCAACTCAGCCGGTAACCAGTCAAGGTCCTTCTGCCGCAAAATATCATAATAGGTAAAAATCCGGCTAACGTATTTCACCGGCTCAGTACCGCGGGCCTGGCCATACCTGCTCTTTTTATAATATTTTTTCTCACGCAGCAGGGGCAGGGTCTGCTCTACTCCTGACCATTTATCATCGGGCAGCTTCATGTCTCTGGCAATTTTTTGGGCATCGCGGACATGACCCAGGCCGATATTGTAGCTGGCCAGGGCAAATTTTGTCCGGTCTGGTTCGTTGATATGGGACCAATACCCATAGAGCTTACGCAGATACTTCACTCCGGCATGGACATTTTTGTTCGGATCCATCCGGTCA
This sequence comes from Thermodesulfobacteriota bacterium, assembly GCA_039715015.1. Taxonomy (GTDB): domain Bacteria; phylum Desulfobacterota; class Desulfobulbia; order Desulfobulbales; family SURF-16; genus BM506. The sequence goes on along the minus strand of JBDLIE010000090.1, from coordinate 3,935 downwards.
GTCACTCCCATTCTCCGTGCCGTGTCCCTGGTGACCTGCATCAGGCCCCGCACGCCGGTATCGCTGCGCGCCCTGGGGTTGAAATGGGATTCCTGATAAATTATCGCCGTTATCAAGCGCCAGTCAAAATCATTGGCCTCGGCCTCCCTCTTGATCAGGCCAGCATAGCCCGGCAAACGACTGCGCAGTCGTCGATGAAAAACTTGCAGATCCACATAGTCAAACTGATTGTCGTTATAATAACGGTTGTAGATATCGTCATAGAGACCGCTTTCTTTGGCAAATTTAAGAAATTCATTAATCTTGGCCTTGAAACGTTTGTCACCCTTTTTCAAGGCCCAGCCCAGGGAATGGTCGGGCCCCAGATCAAAGGCCTGCTCAATATCGGGATGATAGCGCTGGTTTAAAAGGGCAATGTTCGAATCCGCCATGGTGACCCGGATCTCACGATTGGCCACCTGACGGATGAGTTCTTCGGTGGGCACATTCCAGTGGAGGACGATCTTGATATCAATGGGCAGCTTATTATTAAGCTCCTCAAGGGTTTCCTGGTAGGTGGTGCCCTGGCGGACATGGATCTCGCGCCCGTAGAGATCTGCAACCCTGTCGATCTTCATATTGTTGCGGTGCACAATAACCTTAGGCTGCACAGCCAGATAGGCATCGGAAAAGTCTACTGTTTTCCGCCGTTCCGAAGTGATGGAGAGCCCAGCTGCCGCCATGTGGACCTGGTCCGTGGCAATGGAGGAAAGAAGCGAATCCCACTCCACAACCTTGGGGGTAAGCTTGACACCGAGATAGTAGCTGAAGGCCTTGACTAAATCATGCTCAAAGCCCACCGGCTCCCCCTGATAATGATAGTAGCAATTGGCATTATTGCGGGTGGCGACCACAAGCTCCCCCGCCTCTTTGATCTTGGCCAGGGTATCAGGAGAATTCCCACAGCCCGGCAAAAATAAAACCAAGAGCAGGGGGCTGATGAGTATTTTTTTTATGGGGGCGACTTGAAACATGGGAGGGGGGAGGCGTGGCTTTTGTGAGATGCTCCCCCTATTTTAGTCTACCTCCGGCTCTTGGACAATACCTTTCGCCTGTTCATCGCAAAATGCGCTGGCCAATTTTTCCTCTCTCCTCTTTGTCTCCCCCCATTGATAGGGGCCTGGCAGGGCGGTATCCCTCATCGTAGAACTGCTTTTTTCGGCCCAAAAAATCTTTCCAGGGAACCGTTTTTGCAAACCAGCCGTTAATAATTTCGAAAGAGCTCTTTCTTTTTATTAAGCGGCTGAAGGCGACAATGAAAAAACCTTTGCTCTTGGCGATATTATGCGGCCTAACAGTGGCCGCAGGGGCAGGCCTGGCAGCTCCGGCCCTAAGCGCTCTGGAGCAATTTGGCCGTCATCTTCATATAGGTAGCGATCAGTCGCCAAACAGCACTGCATCCTGCTCCACCTGCCACTCTCAACAGGAGCTCCTCCCTGACTAATTACAGTCAGGTCTTCACATAATCCTTCACATTGGCCACTGCTGGAGGATACCAGGGGGATGGACTGCGGAGTCCATCCCCTTTTTTGTTGCCCTTTTTTCTCCTCTGGCTATTCCCTCCTCTTTGCGTTATTTCTAATTGACCCCTCCAGCAAGCAACCTGAACATCTGTTTAATCAGAGGAAAAACCCATGAGACTTGTCAGCACCTTTTTCATCACCCTCCTTCTCCTGGCAGGGTGTACCCAGGAAACACAAAACAAGATAGGCCGTGCGGTCCAAAATTGGACGGGAACAGACGGTGTTCTTGAGGTCTATGCCGGCAATAAGCTGGTCAAACGCTTCTTAAAAATCGACAAACTAACCACAGCCTCCAACACCGACGGCAAAGGTTCCCGGCCCTATCGCTTCGGCTACGGCATCCTTGATGCCAACCTCAATGGCACGGCTGATAAAGGAGAAAAGAAGGTTTACTTCGAGTTCAGCGACTACTCGACCTCTTACGTTTTTTATGAGAACCCTCAGTAGGGAATATGGCCCCCTTGCAGGAAAACACCTCTAAAAAAGAGCTGCCCCTGTGGCTGGTCCACAGCCTCATGCTCTTTGCCGCCATTGTCGTCTCAAGCTCCTTTACCGTGGGCGAGGCAATCACCCACGGCCTGGACCCTGCAGTATTACTTCTGGTCCGCTATTTGGTGGCTGTGCTCTGTCTGGCGCCCATGGTCCTCTGGCGCCACAGCCACTTCCGGCCCAGCCTAGGGCAGTTGGGGGGATACAGCCTGGTCAGCGCCAGTACCGTTGGTTTTTTCTGGTGCATGTTCGAGGCCCTGCGCTACACCACTGCCATCAATACCAGCATCATCTTTACTCTGGTCCCGGGCATATCCGGAATCTACAGTGCCCTTTTCCTGCGCGAGCGTTTAGGCTCGCATCGGCTATTCGCCCTCTTTTGTGGCATGGTGGGCGCCCTCTGGGTCATTTTTCGGGGCGATCTGGGCCGCATGCTCAATCTTGACATCAACCATGGCGATCTGCTTTTTCTGGCCGGTTGTTTTCTCATGGCCGCCTACACGCCGCTGGTCAAAACATTTCACCGGCAGGAGTCCATGGTGGTGATGACCTTCTGGGTTTTGGTTACCGGCCTGGGCTGGCTTTTACTGCTCTCCATTCCCCGTCTGCCTGAGGTGGAGTGGCTGGCTGTGTCTTTCAAGGTCTGGGCAGGCATTATCTACCTTGCCGTCTTTTCAACCATTATCACCTTTTATCTCACCCATATCGCCACCCTTTCTCTCGGCCCCACCAGGGTCATGGCCTATAGCTATTTTTATCCTGCCGGTGTTCTACTGATTAACTGGCTCTTTGGTAAGGGGCTGCCGCCGTCGATTATCCTGCCCGGCGTCATTGTCGTCACTCTGGCCACCGTTGTTCTCCAGCATGGGGCTGGTGGCCCTGAAAATATCTAAAACTCGCATTACTTCCCCCTCCCTCTTTGTTGTATACTGTCAGCTGCCGGCTGTTTTCTCAGGTGGCGCCGATACTCTAAAACTGATGCGGAGGACTTGTTTTATGAGCATGGGGGGGAAGATAAACTGTTTCTTGGGAGGATTCTTTCTGGTCCTTTTCAATATCCTCACCTGCCAGGCTGCGCCGGCCAAAGAGCTTTTGGCCATTAAAACCAGCGCTGAACCCTCCATTGACGGCGTAGCCAACGAAGCAATATGGAGAGATGGCAAGTCCCTGTCTGTTCACGATTCAGTGGCCGATATCAACATTACCCTGAAGGCTGCCTATAGCAGCGATAAAATCTTCATCCTGGCAACCTTTGCCGATGCCGATGAAAACCGCCAGCATCGCACCCTGCTTTGGGACGAAAAGCTTCAGGCCTACCTTAAAAATCGACAAGAGCTTCATTGATGACATCACCACAGATATCAGCAGCAGTCAGATTGTCGAGACCATCATCGCCATGGCTCAACGTCTGAATCTCAAGGTGGTGGCCGAAGGCGTGGAAGAAAAGGACCAACTCGAACACCTGCAGCAGTTAGGCTGCGACATGGTCCAGGGTTATTTCTTCAGCAAACCCCTGGCCGCCAAGGATGTCCCTGATTTTCTCGCCTCTTTCAACGGTACGTAGACTTCCGTCTCGGATTACCGGGGAACTTTGAAATGCCGCCTTTCCCTATTTATTTGCCATTCAGCCATACAGAACAACCCTTCGGCAAGTTCATGGGACGATTCCAGATGGTTGTCCAAGGGTGCTGCCCTTTCGCCGCCGTTACCCTCAAGCATTAAGCCCTAAGCCTGTACGCCTCTGTTTGATCCTGTCGTCAATGGCTTCGGCGGCCTTGAAAGGGTCCGGCTCAATGAGAAAGCAGGCGCCCACCAGATCATCCAGGCCGCTGAGGGCCAGATTAGTAACCAGTTCGGAGCCGGTGATATTAGGAGGGTGGCCCA
>JBDLIE010000089.1:0-6425 GCA_039715015.1 Thermodesulfobacteriota bacterium | reverse complement strand
TCATCCCTCATCCCTCATCCCTCATCCCTCATCCCTCATCCTTCGCACTCCTTTCCACCACCAGCATCCTCTGCCATTTTCCCTGCCTGTACCTGAAGGCAGAAAGGCTAAAGAGCAGGGCGATATAGAAGAGCACGCAGTACCAGGCGAAGTACACATCCCACTCAAGTATTTCAATGCCCACATAAAGGGGGAGAAGCATGGCAAAGAGAGATGCCAAGCTTGTGCACCACATGATAAAATGGGTGTCGCCCGCCCCTTTCAGTACTGCCGAAAAGGTCATATATAAGGCGTCCAGAAGAATATAGGCCGCCACCACCCTGAGCAGGTTGACAGCCAGGGGCATAATCTGGGCATAGTCGGCCTGTTGACCGTTATCCGGGATAAAGAGGGTGATAATGGCTTGGGGTGCCAGGATGAAAAGCAGGTCAAGAATTAGGGTGAAGGCGCAGAGAAGATGGACAGCGCTCCAGGTGGTTTGCCGGGCCTTGTCGGGTTTTCCCCGCCCCAAGGCCTGACCCACCAGACTGCTGATCCCGTATGAGAAACCAAGGGCAGGCATGAAGGCCAGAGAGTTGATCGCCAAAACGATATTGGTGGCGGCAAGCTGGCTGGTGCCGATTCGTCCCACCATGAGGATAAAGAAGGTAAAGGCGAAGATGTCGATGCTAAACTGCATGGCCCCAGGGATGCCGAAGCGAAGGAGGCGACCAAAGATTTCGCCGTCAAAGGCCCGGCTTGAAAAGACGGCAAAGCGGCGTTCGTTTTCCTGGCTGAAGATGACCAGGGCCAGGATGACAACTATCACGGCCCAGGAGACCACCGTAGCCAGGGCGGCACCCGTGATACCTAACTCAGGAAAGCCCCAGACCCCATTGATCAGGGCATAGTCCAGGGGGATATTAACAACCATACCTATGAAATTGCTGATCATCACAGGCCTGGTCATGCCGCGGCCGGTAAAAAAACCGGACAGGGTATGGGATGCGACATGGAGGATGGCGCCGCGGCAGAGGATGTTGAAATAGATCTCCTCCAGAACCCGCACCTCTGCGCTATGGCCAGCCAGGCCAAAGAGAGGCCGGGCTGCAAAGATGGAAAGGAGTACAAGGAGAAGGCCCGCCAGCAGGGTAAAATAGATACCCTGCCAGAGGGCGACCCCGATTCGGTCATTTCTGCCGGCGCCGTTGTACTGGGCGATAAAAACCGAGATGTAACCGCCGACACCGCCGAGGAAGGCCATACAGAGAAAGGCGGCAATACCGGCAGGCAGGGCAGCGGAAATAGCGGCGACGCTATAGTTGGCCAGAAAAACCCGGTCAGTAAACTCCATAACCATGGTGGCAGCCATGCCCATGACCAGCGGCAGGCACACTCTAAGCGTCTCGCCATAGGGGTAGGTTGCCGGCCACCTATCCTGGCAATTTTTCCTCCTCATTATCATTGCTGTCCCATAATTTTTTTGGCCATGCAGTCCACGGAAGGCACGGAAAGATAAAAAGAATGCTTTTTTCAGTCAGTTCCGTGGACTGCGTGGCCAATTTGTAAATGTGAAGAGTTAGCTGCAGAGTTGCCAGGGGCAAGGGCTCTAGAATTCAATACCCTTCTGGGCCTTGATCCCCTTTTTGTAGGGATGTTTGATCTCGCGCATCTCGGTGACCAGGTCGGCAAAATCAAGCAGGCCTTGGCTGGCGTCACGGCCGGTGATCACCACATGCATGGTCGTTGGTTTTTTTTGTAAAACAGCAAGAATTTTTTCTTCCGGCACCATGTCGTACTTAATGAGATAGGTCAGTTCGTCGAGGATGACCAGGCGGTGTTTGCCGGCCAGAATGGTTTCGGCGGCAAAATCCCAAGCCTCCCTTGCTGCCTTGATATCTTCTTGAAGATTTTCAGACTGCCAGGTAAAGCCCTTGCCCATGACATGAAAATCCAGGAGACCCGCAAAGCGTTTGGCGCTTTCTAGTTCTCCATACTTCCAGCTTCCTTTGATGAACTGGATTATAGAAACAGGAAAATCGTGACCCAAGGCCCGGAAGGCCAGGCCAAGGGCGGAGGTCGTCTTGCCCTTTCCATTGCCGGTAAAGATCATGGTGAGTCCCTGGTTGTCCATCTCCGACCTCTTCAAGTTCAATTTCAGGTACAGTTAAACCTTGCTTTGTAGTCCTGCTGAAATATTACAAATTGAGCAGGGGCGACCTGCAGCTTTGCGGCAATTTCGTCCCGGATCTCCAGGAGAGAGAAGTAGTATCACTCTGATCAAAGATAATACGAAGAATCATGGTGCGTGCAAGAAATTTTGGTAGATATTTTTCAGGACATGGTCACCGAGAACTCCGTGCCAGTGGCCACTAAGCTTCGCCCAAAGGTAGAAAGCGAAGTAGAGTAGAAAAACCATGAGCGGCAGCAACCAGAGGGGGGTTGTTTTGTTGAAGGTTGAGAGGCGCAGGCAGCCCTGGACCGGGCAGACCGCCGTGCATTCCAGACAACCGACACATTCAGGGCTGCGCAGAGAGTCCTTATTGTGGATCGGAATTTCAGCGGGGCAGCTCTGGGAGCATTTTTGACAATGGCTACATGTTTCTTTATCGCGTTGCAGCGAAAAGGGGCCGAACCAGGCGGCTATACCGAGAAGAGCACCGTAGGGACAGAGAAAGCGACACCAGAAGTTGCGGACGATCAGGCTGATGGCGATGATGGCCAAAGTAATAATCAGGGCCAGGCGGGACGGTTCCAGGAAAAAAAGAAGCATACGGCCGTCTGCCGTCAGATAATAGGGGGAACTCATAAAGCCTTTAACCGCCTGAAGGGGCATGCGCCAGAAAATGGCATAGCAGAAAAAAGCCAGAAGAAGATACTTGAGGCCAAGCAAGGGGCTGTTCAGCCAGCCCGGCAGCCTGAACAGCATTTTTGTTTTCGCGCTGAGCTGTTCAACCAGGTTGGAGATTGCCCCCACCGGGCAGATCCAGCCGCAAAAGCCCTTACGAGCCATGAGGCCGAGGCAGAGGGCCGCCAGAAAAATCGTCAGGCCGGCCGGATGGGCCTGGTCAAACTCAGCAGTGAGGATGAGTCGTTTGAGAGAAAGCAGGGCGCCGATGGGCAGAAAGCTTTCCACGGCTGGTGGTCGGGCGACATAGGGGCCGGCATCTTTGGTCCACAGAAAAAAATGGTAAAATTGCCAGCCCATCCACAGGGTATAGGAGAGAAAGGCGAGCTGGACAGCCATCCGCAGCTGCGGCACTTTTTGGCTAAAGGATCGTGGTGGCATGAAAGTGGGTTAGTTTAAATAATATGCGTACATACAGAACGATAAAGGAAGAAGGCCGAGCGCTGATGATGTTTTCCTTACCTCAAAGCAGGCTTATTATTGGCTGCGGGAAGACTGTGAAGACCATGCCCTGCCTCTTGCCGACTGGTTGATCGAAATGGGCTACAATGCCCGGGTGGCAACAGAAATGCACGGCAAGGAGGGCCCTGGGTGGTGGTTCTGGCCCCAGGGAAGACCTTGCTGCTTGAGGCAACTTCAAAAAAAACGGCGGCGGCCCATGCCCCTGGCTGCAAATCTGCCGGACTATAAAGCGGAATTTATGTTTAACCGGCAGAATTTTTTCGATCAACAGCGGTTCAGTTGTGTCCGCGAATTACACTGCTGGCAAATGGCAAAAGCGTTCCCGGTCCCGTGCCGCCAATTAACTTATTTTGACAACGGTCCGGCCTTTGATTTTACCAGCCAGTATCTGGTCGATGGCCTCGGAGATCTCTGACAGCTTGATTTCGTTGGTGAGGCTCTCTAAATGCCCCAGTTTCCAGTCGGTGGCTATCTTCTGCCAAATTTCTTTGCGAAGGGGCAGCGGACATTCAGCCGCGTCAATACCAACCAGGCTGACGCCCCGGAGAATAAAGGGGTAGACGGTAATGTCCAAATCTGCCCCTGCCACATTGCCGCAGGTGGTGGCAGCGCCGCATGGCAGAATCGATTTGATCGCCTTGGTTAAAATCTCACCGCCCACCGTATCGATAACACCGGCCCAACGGGGCCGAAGCAGGGCTTTGTCGGTGCTGCCGCTTACCTGCTCCCTATTAACGGTCTCCTTGGCCCCTAAGGAGAGGAGGAAATCTTTGGCATCCTTGCCGCTGGCTGCCGTGACATCAAAGCCCTCGCCGGCCAGGATGGACACGGCCACTGAACCCACGCCACCGGTGGCGCCGGTGACCAGGACAGGGCCGTCCCCGGGACGGACCCCCTGTTTCAGGAGTTTGTAGACGGAAAGGGCCGCGGTAAAACCGGCAGTGCCATATGACATCGATTCCTTCAAGCTTAAGCCAACGGGTTTCTTCACCACCCAGGCCGCCGGCACTCTGATATAGTCGGCAAAGCCGCCCGCTGTATTCATGCCCAAATCATAGCAGGAGACAATGACCTCCTCGCCTGGCCGAATATGGTCAACACTGGAGGCCTCCACCACCCCGGCTGCATCGATACCCGGGGTATGGGGATATTGCCTGGTCACTCCGCGGTTGCCCATGGCGGAAAGGGCATCTTTATAGTTGAGGGAGGAGTAATGGACCCGGACCAGCACTTCGCCGGCTGGCAGGTCATCAAGCTGACGGGTCTCAAGGCTGCGGATAAAGGCGTCGTTTTCTTGGCGGACAACAAGGGCCGTAAATGGTGTATTGCTCATGGCTTAGTGATCTTCTAGTATGGTTTTTAGGTACACAGTTTTAGCAAGGAAGATCTATAGACAATACAGGACGGCTTTGCAAATGGAAAGTACAGGGATTGACAGTGAGGATGTGGTGGAGCTTGCAGTGGATGGTGTCCTGGATCTCCATACCTTCCAGCCCTCCGAAATTAAACGACTTATCCCGGAATATATCAGGCTCTGCCAGGATAAGAAAATTTATGCCTTGCGGATTATCCACGGCAAGGGCAAGGGGGTCTTGCGTCGTCTGGTCCATGGCATTCTGGACAAGGAACCAGCTGTGCGTTCTTATAGGCTGGCTGGAGAGGATGGCGGCAGTTGGGGCGCCACCCTGGTTGATCTGAAGCCCCTTGAAACTCATCCTGGGGCCTAAAAAAAATTGTCAGACTGGGAGCTTGTTGTTAAGTGAAGAACTCTGTATCCGGCAAGTTTACCGTTAATGGGGCGAGACCCCCTTTGTAATGATGAGGAAGAAGATGGCACGAATTGCTGTGGCAATGAGCGGCGGGGTGGACAGTACGGTGACGGCCCGTCTCCTTGCCCGTGAGGGCCATGAGGTCTGTGGTCTGTTCATGGCCCTGGCCCAGCCGGACCTCGATCAGCAGGTGGCCAGGGTGGAGGAGGTGGCAGACCGCCTTGGCGTGGAGCTCAAGGTGGTTGACCTCAGCCAGGAATTTCAACGCCATGTCCTTGATTATTTTGCCCGTAGCTATTTCCAGGGCCGGACCCCGAATCCCTGTGTGGTCTGCAATCCCATGGTAAAATGCGGCCAGCTCCTGGCCGCGGCCGAAAAGCTGGGCTGCGAGGCCCTGGCCACCGGTCATTATGTCCGGATCCAGAAGAGCGCTAGCGCTTACCAGCTTCTTAAGGGCAAGGATGCCGGTAAGGACCAGTCCTATTTTCTCTGCGGTTTGCAGCAGGAACAACTGGCCCGCCTGCGTTTTCCCCTGGGCGAACTCCACAAAGAAGAGGTCTATGGACTGGCGGAGGAGTTTGGCTTCACAGATTTCCGCGGCCAGGAGAGCCAGGACGTCTGTTTTCTAAAGGAGTGTTCGGTCCAGGATTTCCTGGCCGACTATGGCCCGGAAACGCCCCGGCCCGGGGAGATTGTTGATCGGCAGGGCACCATTCTTGGTCAGCACCAGGGTATCCATCGCTACACCATCGGCCAGCGCCGGGGATTAGGGATCCCAGCCCCACAACCGCTCTATGTGGTTGGCCTTGATGCCAAGAAAAACCTGGTCATTGTCGGCTCGGACCAGGATTTATGGGGAAAGAGCCTTACTGTGTCCCAGTTCAATTGGCTGGCTGCTAAAGAGCCTGCCCTTCCCAAAGTATTCACCGTGAAGATTCGTTATCGTCACCAGGGCGCCGAGGCCTGGCTTGAAAAAAGCGATGCCGGCTATCGGCTTTTCTTTTCCGAGCCCCAGCGCGCCATTACCCCAGGGCAGTTTGCTGTGCTCTATGATGGTGAGGAGTTAGTCGGCGGCGGCGAAATCGACAGCTAGCTGATTTCCAAGCCCTGCTCAAGTCTTTCTGTGATTATCTGTAGTTGTTTAGGCATGAACTGCCAGTTTTGACGATAAGGCATTATCAAATCTGACATTCACAGTAGTAACTTCACCGAATTGGCTTGTTATTCTGCTGATTTCGACATGTCATAGGCGATGGATAGTACGCGGCCAGTCGAACTCAAGGTAACGGTCACTCGTTGCATCTCCG
>JBDLIE010000088.1:0-6436 GCA_039715015.1 Thermodesulfobacteriota bacterium | reverse complement strand
AAGGCTGAAGGCTGAAGGCTGAAGGCTGAAGGCTGAAGGCTGAAGAAAAGGAGATATTTGGTTCACTAGCAACCAAGTATCTCCTTTTTTATTTGTTTATTGTAGGAGCCCACCCCTGTGGGCGATAATAGCAGCCATGTGATTCAGCTAACCTATCGCCCACAGGGGTGGGCTCCTACAGTAACTGAAGATGCAACAAATTAGCTAAGAGCCGCAACCTGCTTTGCAAGGGAGGAAAGATCCTCCTTACTCTGATGCAGGGTCACGGAAAAACGAAGCCGCGCCGTATTGTCCGGCACCGTAGGCGGTCGCACCGCGGTCACATAGAAACCCGCCTCGCCAAGCTTGGCTGCCATCTCCACAGCAGCCTCACTTGCCCCAACCAAAAGCGGTACGATCTGGCTCGTTGACTCCACATGCAGGTTATAAACAGCCAGGGCTTTTTGAAAGAACTCCACCCTTTCTAAAAGCTTGCTCCCAAGGCCTGGGTCATCTTCTACGACATCTAAGGCTCCAAGGCTGGCGCCAATCACCGCCGGCGGCAGGGAGGTAGAGTAGATAAAACTGCGCGCCTTGTTGATGAGATAATCAACCCAGGCCTGGCTGGTAGCCACATAGGCGCCAAAGCTGCCCAGAGCCTTGCCAAAGGTGCCCATGACAAGATCAACCTGCTCCGTAACCCCGGCCTCTTCAACAATCCCGGCACCGGTGGCCCCAAAAATACCGGTGGCATGGGCCTCGTCCACCAGAAGAAGGCAGTCATACCTTTCTTTCAGCTCCACAAGCTGGGCAAGCGGTGCCTTGTCGCCATCCATGGAGTAGAGAGACTCCACCACGATAAGGGCCTGCCCCTTGCCCCTTTTTGCGGCAAGCAACTCAGCAAGATGCTCCATATCATTATGGCGAAAGCGAACAAGGCGGGCCCCGGAGAGCAGGCAGCCATCAACAATGGAGGCGTGGTTGAGTTTATCTGAAAAAATCAGGTCATGGCGGCCCACGAGAGCCGGAATCACGCCACTATTGGCCATGTAACCGCTGCCAAATAGAAGCGCTGCCTCCTGGTCTTTAAAACGGGCAATCTTCTCTTCTAAATGGTGATGAAGATCCAGGTCACCGCTCATGAGGCGGGCAGCACCACTGCCGGTCCCATAGTCATCGAGAAACTGCCTGCTCTTGGCAACAACCTGGGGATGGCCTGAGAGGGCCAGATAATCGTTGGACGAAAAATCAATGAGAGATCGATTCTGACCGGCAAGATGAAGACCACCCTGCCTTGACCGGACCAAGGGACGCAAGCTGCGGAGATTACCCTGCTGCCGCCTCTTGGCCAGCCATTCTAACGGGTCCATAGGGCCTGCATCCTGCTGACAAATTGGAGATCCTGTTCCGGGGTGCGGCCCCGCTGGGTGAGATAACCACCGATCATCATGGCATCGGCGCCGGCCAGAAAAGCGGCGCTCAGGAAATCCCCCAGGGCCGACTCACGACCGGCGGCAAGGCGCAGCGGCACGGCGGGTAGAAGAAGACGAAACAGAGCAATGGCTCGCAGTATTTCCTCCACATTCAGAGCTTTCAGGTCGGCAAGGGGGGTGCCGGGCAGAGGAATCAGGAAGTTCAAAGGCACGGAATCAACTTCCAGTTCGGCCAGGGTGGTGGCCATGGAGACACGATCGGCTTCACTCTCGCCAAGGCCGATTATGCCGCCACTGCACACAGAGATACCCAGCGACTGGGCCGCTTTGATGGTGTTAAGCCGGTCGGCAAAAGTATGGCTCCTACAGATGGAAGGAAAAAATTCTTTGGAGCTTTCGAGATTATGGTGATAGCGGTCCATGCCCGCCTCTTGCAAAATGGCAAGCTGGTCAGCCGCCAAGATCCCAAAAGAGCCGCAGACCTTGATATCAACCTGATTACGGATGGCGACTATGCGCTTGGCAAGCTCCCCTACCTCTTGGGCTGAGGCACCACGGCCACTTGTCACCAGCGAGAATCGACTTGCGCCGTTCTCTTTGGCCTCTTGGGCTGCGGCGACAATCTCATCGCTGTCAAGAAGGGGATAGACCGGCGTTTCGGTGGCAAAATGGGCCGATTGGGTGCAGAAACGGCAATCCTCACTGCAGGCGCCGGACTTGGCATTAATGATGGAGCAAAGAGAAAAAGAATCCTGGCGATTGGCCAGCTTCACCTCAAGGGCCGTTGCCATCAACTCCCTGGTTGAACTGGCCGCGATATTTTCTGTGCTATAGGGTGCTTTCAACAATGTCGTTCACCATGACAGGGGTTCTCTCTTCGCTCCAACCTAAACCACAAAGGCACAGAGACACAAAGGTTTCCCCCACGTGGCACTGTGCCTCCACAAAACAAAATCACCGGGCAGGGTGAATAAAAAAGGTAGCGAGCGACGAAAAGACAAGGCAAAAACAGCTAAAGAAGCGGAGCTTACAGCCGTAAGTGAGCATTCTGAAGCTATTTTTGACGCAGGATTTCCTAGCGCAGTAGTCTTTTAACATCCTGTTAGCGTTTGAAGCCGAACACCCCGCCCTTCTGTTTGCTCTTGGCCCAGGACGGACCGCGTCCTCGCCGGGTTGACTTTTTGCCTGCCGACCTTGCCTTTGGTCGGGGCCGGCGCTGGACGGGCTTGGGGCATATTTTTTCATCCACCAGTTCCCCGCCACGGGCCTCGGCACTGAGGAAATAAAAAAGCAGGTTTTCTTTGAAATAACTTTTTTTCTTGAGCCAATTGGGCCAGCCTTTGGCGGAAACATTGTGCTCAAAAAGAGGCAGCAGGCCTAATTTGGTGGCTATTTTTTCCTTGGCAGCCCTCTTAATATCAATATGGAGAAGGTTCTTCTTTAACTGATCGCGGATGCGCCGGGAAAGATCAAAAGCCTCGCCTATTCTCAAAGATGTCGACAACTCTGAAAAAGTTCTCCGGGCCCAGGGCAGGAGGAGAAGACTCAGGAGCAGATCATCCTCAAAAACGACCCCTTTCCCCCACAAACGGTCAGAAACCGCCAGGTTGCTCTGCAACGAGCTCACCATTTCCTGGTCAAGATTTTTTTGATAACAGGGCATCAGGACCCCAAACAGGCCGCAATCAGCGGCGAGCTTCAGCCAGGCTGAGCTGGCGCCGCCCCGTAAATCCTTAAAAAGCTCATCCCTGATTCGGGAGACAGGACAAACGGACAATGCCTGCCGGTGAGTCTTAATAGCCTCCCAGGTCTGCTCTTCGATCTGAAAACCGCTCCGGGCCGCATGGCGGACGGCCCGCATCATCCGCACCGGGTCACGGGTTATGCGGCGCTCGGCATCGCCAATAATCCGCACCACCTGATCCTTGAGATCCTGAACACCGCCGACATAGTCAATAATGGTCTGGCCCTCGAATTCGTAAAAAAGACCATTAATGGTGAGGTCACGTCGAAAGGCGTCATCACGTTCATCACCATAGGTGTTGTTGGCGGCAAGCACCACGTCTTTGCCTTCCAGGTCATACTCGCTGCGACAACGGAAGGTGGAGACCTCTATAATTTTGTTGCCTGGGAAAAAGACCTGAACCAGTCGAAAACGGCGGCCAATGGTGCGGCTGTTGCGAAAAATCTTTCGGAGCTGGCCTGGGCGGGCATCGGTGGAGATGTCATAATCTTTCGGCGTTTTGCCGAGAAAAAGATCGCGGACCCCACCGCCGACTAAATAAGCCGTGTGCCCTTCCTCACGGAGGCGGCGCATGACCTGCATGGCATCACGGTCAAAGACCTCAAGGGGGATGGCATGGTCTTCCGGCCCAAAAACAAGAGGGGTAATCTCCTCATAGGGACGTTCTGTGTTATTTGAACTACTCACTGATACTTCTCACATTAGAGGTGACGGAGCCAGACGCTCCCTGCCAGGCAGAGTGCATCCTGCAAACGCAGCTTCACTGTTTGGTAAATGCAGAAAAAAGGGATAATAACGGGAGGGAGATGCGGCGTCTTGGTGTTCAACGACGCTGCATACGCTTGGCGCATAACTACTACTCTTTATATACTGACTCCGCCTCGCGGACAAATTGGTCAAAGACCTCTTTGACAGTGAGGATATTGTCGATCTTGTAGACGTTCTCGCCTGAAAAGAAGAGACCGTTTTCATAATCACCTTCACAGGCCGCCATTAATCTTTCGGCAATACAGTAATGGTGGTCGCATTTTTTCAGACATTTATAACGGCACTCCTTGCTCTTCATGTCCGCACCTTCAGCAAGACGGCGAACAAAGGGCGTGTTAAGTGCACGGCCGGGCATGCCCACTGGTGAGGAGGTGAGGACGACATCATCCTTTTTTGCCTCCAGCATGGCCTGCTTAAAACGATCATCAACAGGGCACTCCTTGGTCATGACGAAACGGGTGGCAACCTGAACCGCGTCAGCGCCATATTTATCCATCATTTCAGCCATCTCATAGCCATTGGTGATACCACCAGCAGCAATGAGGGGCACCTTTGTAACCACCTTACGAATTTCAGGAAAAAGCTCCCGCAGGGAAACATCTGTCCCCAGATGACCGCCGGCCTCTTTGGCCTCGACTACAATGGCGGCTGCTCCCAATTTCTCTGCCAGTTTAGCAAATGCCGGCGACGAGACAATGGACACGATGGGAGTGTTGGTCTCCTTGCCGATCTTGAATACATCCCTTGAAAATCCAGCACCGGTGACAATCATGTCTACCCCGGCTTCAATGGCCGCCATGACCGTCTCATGGAAATTCTTCATGGCAAACATAATATTTGCCGAAATAATCCCCCTGGTCATCTCTTTGGCCTTACGAATCTCAGCCTTAACCTCTTCCAAAGGGATCACCGAGGCACCAATGGTGCCGATGCCTCCACATTCGGCAACTGGGGCTGCCAGGGCAGAAGTAGAAACGCGAACGGACATGCCGCCTAAGACAAGGGGAATAGGGGCGGTCATACCGGCGATTGTCAGTGATGGAAGTTTCATAAAAGTAAAAAAAGGTTGAGAATAGTAAATGCAGTGCCCATGTGCCGAACCGATTGTTGCCCGGCAACGGGTAATATTACACTGTGTTAATGTTAAAAGAGAGGAGAGAAAAACTTTTTCACAGAATGCTCCGCCCCATTTTATATGGTGCGAATATGCCCCCAAGCACTCATTTTGTCAAGAAGAGCCTGGCCTCCCATCCGCATTTTTACGTATTTATTGACCCTAGACACTTGATCTCCATTGGGAATTTTCATCATCATAAATATTTGAAAAATATTGAGACTGAAGGCAACTCCTCACTTTTACGTGGATCTTTCCCTTTCTTTTGCCATCTTTTTTAGTAGATAGATTTTTTTTTAGGATGGCACTTCTTTTTCTTTCCAGGCAAACAGGGTAATAAACAGCATGCACGAAATTCAGCACCCCATTCCCCCTGAACAAATCGGCTTTGATATTGACTGCGTGGTTGCCGACACCATGGAGGCCTTTATTCGCTTGGCCGACCAGGAGCATAATATCGCCGTGCTTCCTGAACAGATCACCGACTTTACGGTGGAAAACTGCCTGCCCATTGATCCTGAGATCATAGAATCAATTTTCCTGCGCCTGCTGGATGCCCCGGTAAAAAACAAGCTGCTGCCCATGGAGAATGCCGTGCCTGTGCTCGAAAAGTTTGCCAGCTACGCACCGCTGACCTTTGTCACGGCCCGTCCCAATCGAACGCCTATTTATGACTGGCTTGCAGCTACCCTTGGCCCCCAGGTCATGACTGAAGCCCGCCTGGTGGCCATGGGCGACCACAACGGCAAGGTGGACCATATCAAGGATCTTGGCATCAGTTATTTTATTGATGACCGTTTTGAGACCTGTGAGGAGATAGCGGCCCACGGCATCACTGCCATTGTCTACAACCAACCCTGGAACGAAAACCGCCACTCCCTGCCCACCGTCAGAAGCTGGGCCGACATTGAAGCCCTCTGCGCCCTGGACAACCAGGCTAACAACAACCCTCCTGCAAACACATGCATTGCCAGCACTGCGGCCAAATCCTGAAATACCGCAACCCGGTGCCAACGGTCGACATTATCATCTCTTACCGGGGAGGCATTGTCCTGATCGAACGCAAGAACCCACCCCATGGCTGGGCCTTACCCGGCGGTTTTGTCGACTATGGCGAGACCCTTGAGCAGGCTGCTGTACGTGAGGCCAAAGAGGAGACGGCTTTAGAGCTCAGCAATCTCCGCCAATTCCACGCCTATTCAGACCCGGCAAGAGACAGCCGTCTGCATACGATCACCACGATCTACTCTGCCGAGGGCCATGGCAATCTTCAGGCTGGCGACGATGCCGCCCTAGCCAAAATCTTCCGCCCTGACGGCCTGCCTGCCCTGGCATTTGACCATGGTCAGATCCTCTCTGACTATTTTGCACAACACCCTCTCATAAACAAAAAATAAA
>JBDLIE010000087.1:0-6559 GCA_039715015.1 Thermodesulfobacteriota bacterium | reverse complement strand
TGTTTCAGCCATTATCTCATCATCAAGGGACAAATAGGGACCTGTAGGAGCTCACCCCTGTGAGCGATGGACGGCCTGACGAGTCACAGTTGTCTCTTTGTCGCCTGCAGGAGATAAGCGAAGACTTCGAATACCCTTGGGGTGCTCCTGCGGCATCATCCCAGGAAAGTGGCTGAGATTCGATGGTAATCAGATAGCTAAAACCCTGTTTTGGATAATGATGGCATCATTACCTGTTGGAACCAGGCAGCCGAGCGTATTTTTGGCTACAGCTCCAGTGAGGTTTTTGGCGAAAATCTCCAGGGGATGATGGTTACTCCCAGGTTCCATGAAGCTGTGGACCAGAGCTTGAAGCAGGTTCAAGGGCAGGGCGGTGCTGCTACAGGTGCCAATCTGGAATTTGTCGGCATCCGTAAAAACGGTGATGAGTTTCCGGTGGAGCTATCCCTCGCCGCATTTGAACTCAAGGGAGCCAGTCACGCGGTATGGCTCCTCAGAGACATCACCAAGCGTAAGAAGGCGGAGGAGGATCTCCTTAAGGCAAAAGCCGACATCGAGGTGGCAAGCCGGGCCAAGACCGATTTTATGAACACCATCAGCCATGAACTGTTGACCCCGATGAACGGTATTGTCGGTTTTGGGGCCTTGTTGAATGCAACGGACCTTACGGACAAACAGCAGGGGTATCTCAACTTAGTGCAGAAGTCGTCAGACCGCTTGATGGCTCTGATCTCCCAACTGCTTAATTTTGCAAACCTGGAAACCTGCGAGAAAGATCTCCATCCAGATGATTTTAATATCCAGGATTTTTTCACATCCATTTTGGCGCAGTTCCGGCCAAAGGCTGAAGAAAAAGGTCTGCAGATGACTTGTGAAATAGCCGATGATATCCCTGCCGAACTGCATGGGGATCATGTCGTTATTCAGCAAATCATCTCAAATATTCTGGAAAATGCCATTAAGTATAGCGAGCATGGCTTTGTGGCTGTGCGCTCCAGTCTTAAGGGAAGTACAGATGATGGATTAATACTGGAGGTTGCCATTGCAGATAGTGGCTGCGGTATTTCTCAAGCCAATCAGACCATGATTTTTGAGGCATTCACCCAGGTTGAAGAGTATTCTACCCGAAAGTATCAAGGGGTAGGAATCGGCCTTACCATTGCCGCCCGGTTGGTCAAGCTGATGTCAGGTGAAATTTGGCTTGAGAGCACGGAGAGTAAAGGGTCAACTTTTTATTTTACGGTACGTCTGCCGATGCAGACCTTGGCCCTTGCCAACCTGATTAATCGCATTTTTGCGAATTACTCTTTTTTCTATCGCGAAAAGGCCCATTTTGAGTTTTTTAAAAAAAACCTGCTGCCGGAAGTTACAACACGTTTGCAAAAAAGACATTCCAAGGATCTTCGGACCTGGTTCGCAGGCTGTTCCACCTGTGAAGAACCCTACACCCTGGTCATGTTAATGTTGGAATATTTTGGCCTCAATTACCATCAGTGGGATGCCGGCGTCCTGGCCACAGATAGGTGGCAGCTTCAGCATAGTTGATGTACAAAATAGCCCATGGGCAGCGAATTCAGACATGGATCCCATACAAAATTTATTTTCCTGCCGAATTGTCAAAGGATATAACGGCGCTGTAAATCATACTTGAGTTCTAATGTGGCTGATCTCCAAACAATAAATCCGGTTGTGACCGTGAGTCATGAATGCTGGCTGCGCGCAGCCTCACCGGCAGCAATGCGGGCCGTTAAAAAAGAACTTACCATCGACAATCCTAAATATCTGGATGCCGTCAAATATGGTCGTTGGGTGGGGAAAAGGCTGAAACCCAAGCTCACCTTCTATTCGGAGAATAAGAAGGGGCTCTTTTTCCCGCGGGGCTTTGCCAACGAGGCCATTCGGCTGGTTCGCCAGTTTGACGGGGGAAACCCCGAGGTTGTTGACCAGAGGAGGAGCTGTCCGCAGGTCGATTTTGTTTTCTCGGCCACCTTGCGACCCTATCAGCAGGAGGCCGTGGATGCGGTGGTTGGGCGTCAGTTCGGCGTTCTGGAGTCAGGAACAGGGTCCGGCAAGACGGTTATGGCGCTAGCCATCATTGCCCAGCGCCAGCAGCCCACCTTGATTATTGTCCATAACAAAGAACTCCTCTACCAATGGCAAGAACGGATTCAACAGTTTCTTGGTTTTGATCCGGGCCTGATCGGGGATGGTCATTTTGAGATTGCCCCTGTTGCCGTGGCCATTGTCAATACGGCCCGCAACAAACTTTCCCAATTGACTGAACATTTTGGTCAGATCTGTGTGGATGAATGCCATCGCGTCCCAGCCTCGCTCTTCACCGATGTTGTTACGGCCTTTGATTGTACCTATATGCTCGGTTTGTCAGCCACAGTCTTTCGGCGTGATGGCATGTCTCGGCTCATAAATATTTTCCTCGGTGACTTGGTGCACAGGGTAGATAATGAGGAGTTGACCGCCTTGGGTGCAGTGCTCAAACCGGAATTGATCCAGCAGTCCACCGCCTTTACCTTCCGGTTCCGCGATAATTATCAGGACCTGATGAAGGCCCTCACTACTGATGAGCATAGAAACGGGCAGATTGTCGATGATGTAGAGGCCCAGAGTAGAAAAAGCGACGCTGGGATATTGGTGGTAAGTGACCGGGTGGCCCATTGTGAGATGCTGGCCGAGATGCTGGCGGAGCGTGGTGTCCATGCCAAGGTCCTCACCGGTCGTACCTCCTCGGAGGAGCGCAGCGCTACCGTGGAAGAGGTTCATAACGGCGAGGTGCAGATTTTGATCTCCACCGTCCAACTCATTGGCGAAGGATTTGATTGCCCGGGGCTGGCTACCCTTTTTCTGACAACGCCAATAAAATTCACCGGCAGATTGCTGCAGGTAGTGGGCCGCATCCTCCGCCCGGCCCCTGGCAAAAAGGCCATGGTCTTTGATTATGTGGATGACGATGTTGGGGTTCTCTCCCGCTCTGCAGAAATTAGACGGGAGAGCCTGGGGGAAAAGCCTAGCTCCCTGCCGGGCTTTCCGGCTGCTGGATGAGATGCACGTCCCGCTGGGGATAGGGGATGGTGATATTTTCCCTGTCAAAGGTTAGTTTAACCTGCTCAAGCATATCAAAGTAAACATCCCAGTAATCCTCGGACTTGACCCAAATCCTTACCAGAATATTAACGGAGCTGTCGGCATGGGCGGCGATATAGATCTCTGAGGCCTGGTCTTTAAGGGCCCTGGCGTCGGCGGCAATGAGCTGGCCTAAGACCTCTTTGGCCTTGACCAAGTCATCTTCGTAGCTGATACCAAAGGTCAAATCCACCCGTCTCGTTTTTTCAACAAAGATGTTTTTAATGCAACCATTGGAGAGCAGGCCATTGGGGATGATAACTTTTTGGTTGTCTGGGGTGTTGATGATCGTGGTGAACATCTGGATTTCTTGAACCTTTCCGGTGTAACCCTGGGCCTCGATAATGTCGCCGATGGCAAAAGGCTTAAAAAAGAGGATGACCATGCTGCCTGCAAAATTAGACAGGCTGCCCTGGAGGGCCAGGCCCACGGCCAGACCGGCAGCACCAAGCAGGGCGATCAGCGAGGTGGTGGCAATACCCACCATGGAAGCCACACTGATCAGAAGCATAATTTTCAGAATGATGCTGGTGATGCTTAAGACAAATTTCTGGAGAGTCAAATCAACGTTATGGCGATCCATTGCCTTGTCAAGAAGGTTGCTGGCCACCTTGATCAGTTTCCAGCCAATAACCAAGGTGAGCAGGGCAAGGAGAAGTTGGGGGCCATAAGTCATGAGAAGGGTAATGGCTTGGTCTGCGTATTTGTCGGCATTGTTCATGGCACTCTCCCATGGTGGATGTTTTTTTGTTGAAACAGCGGCATCTGTTTATGGCGCCACGCAGTTGTCAGGTCAGGGGGGAGCACCCCCCAAGGCATTTGCTGCGAGACAGCTAAGGACACCTTTTCAAGGTGCCCAGATTACTTGGTAAGTTCTTTCGCTTTGTCTGGGCCCTTTGTGAAGGCCTGGTTAATTTTTTTGCCCGCCTTTTCGGTTGGACCGGGTTCATCCCCGCATCCCATAAGGGCAAGGGGCAGGGTCATGATAAGGATCAGAAAAAAACTCTTAAGGCCATCTGTCATGGGGCGACCTCTTGGGAGTTGACAAGGTGAACATCGCGCTGGGGAAAGGGGATACTGATCTGGATATCCTGAAAGGCCTGATGGATTGCGGCATTAATGCGATAGCGGCTCTGGAAGTATTCTTTGGTGGGAACCCAGCAGCGGTAGGCAATGGTAATGGCGGAGTCGGCAAACTCGTCAATGCCGACCAGAGGGCCAGGGGTGGTGCAGACCTGGGGGCTGGCAGCCAAGATTTTTTCAATCGCGGCAATGGCCCGGGCTGGATCATCACTGTACGAGATGCCCACCGAGGCCTCAATGATCGTGTTGGCAAAGGAGTTTTTGAGGATCTCGCCAACAATATGCTTATTGGGAATCATGATCTCTTCGCCATCCGCGGTGCTGAGGATGGTGTTGGCAAGCCTGATTTCCTCCACCACGCCGCTGACACCATGGAGAGTGATGGTATTGCCTACCGCAAAGGGCCTGGAAAGAATGATGGACAGCCCGGCCCCATAATTGGATAATGGTCCCTGAACAGCAAAGCTGGCGCCAAAGGCCAGGGCACTGACCGCGGCAATGAGCGGTGCAATGGAAATGCCGAACTTGCCGATGGTGATGATCACCACAAAGGTCATCACCACGATCTTGCTGACATTGCCCAGGAATTTGGTCAGGGTGATGTCCAGGCCATGCTTTTCGCAAAGTCTGGCGGTAAAGCCGGATATCCAAGCGGCCATCTTCATGCCGATCAGCAGGATGATAATGGCGCCGATGATCTGGAAACTGTAGGTTACCAGGAACTCAAGAACAACCTGGTAAAGGCTTTGGAGGGTAGAAAGTTCTTCAGTCATTATTTTTTTTATCATGCTCCCTGACAGGTGAGCAAGTCTATTGTCCTGGCAAAAAAATTAATGCGTATCCGGGACCCGTGATGATGGCCTGAAAAAAATCAGCCGCAATAATAAGGGGAAAGCATTATGGCAAAGCTACAAATGAGCAGTTTGTTGACAGTCCGTAATCGAACCAGGAAGATTTTTTTCTGGTCTACCATTGCCTTGCTGGCCTATTCCTTGTGCGGATTTTTTGTCCTCCCCGTTCTTGTGAAGTATGCCCTGGTCAAGAAAATTCCCCAGGCCCTGAACAGGCCGGTCGTTATTGACAAAATCAGGATAAACCCATACACCCTGAACTTGCGTGTTCAGGGGTTCAACCTGACCCAAAAAGAGGGGAAAGGGCATTTTGTCGCCTTTGACGAACTCCTTGTCAACCTGCAGGCCGCCTCCCTTTTCAAAAGGGCCATTATTGTCAAGAATCTTTCCCTCACCCATCCCCAGATACATATCACCCGGCACGCCGATAATATCTATAGTTTTAGCGATCTGTTAAGCAGCGCCGGAGAATCAGAGGCCGGAGATGGAGAGCCGGGGGCCCCCCTCCTCTTTTCCATTAATAATATCGAGATTGCCGATGGCGAGGTCAAAGTTGACGACAAGCCCAAGGCCACCGTCCATCAGATTGACGAGCTGACCGTGGCCATTCCTGCCGTCTCTAATCTGCCCTATCATATTGAAACATACGTCCAGCCCTCCTTTTCTGCTCTTATTAACGGGACCCAAATGGCACTTGGCGGCCTGGTCAAGCCGTTTGCCGACTCCCAGGAAACCATTGTGGAGCTCAAGATGGCTGGGATCGATATCCCCTCATATCTGGCCTATATCCCTAATGAAACCGGGATCACTCTGCGTTCAGCCCTTGTCGATCTTGATATCAAAATGTCCTTTGTCAATTTCATCAATAAAGGCTCAAGGCTTTCCCTCACCGGCGAGATGATCGTGCGTGAGGTGGAGGTGGTGGATGGCGAACAGCGCAGTTACCTGCGCCTCCCCCGGCTCACCCTGGAGTTTGCTGACGCCAATCTCCTGGACAAGAAGGTTCATCTGAAAAAGGTCGCTTTCCAAGATCTGGCCCTGGAGGCGTGGCGTCAGGATAATGGCCAGATCTTGCCTGTGGCCCTGCTGGGGACAGGCAAGGCAGAAGAAGCGCCTCAGGCGCCAATAAAAGAGGCCAAAGAGGAGAAATCCGGCTTGTTGGTGGACATAGACTTGTTCGAAGTGGCAGGTGGCAGTGGTCGTTTCCATGATGCCGCCACGGGCGCGGCCCGGCCACCCTTGCACCAGGTGGACGACCTTAACCTCAGGCTGACTCATTTTTCCACCGCCCCTGACAACAGGGCCGATTTCACCTTTTCCTTGCAACTCAACGAAACAGGAGGGATCAAGGGCCAGGGCCAGATCGGGGTCACCCCCCTGTTTTACCTCCTTGATTTTGAAGTAGCAGACATCGCCATCAAGCCGTATCAGCCCTATATACAGGAGCATGTCAATATTGCCATAGCCGATGGGGCCTTGGCGAGCCG
>JBDLIE010000086.1:0-6746 GCA_039715015.1 Thermodesulfobacteriota bacterium | reverse complement strand
TTGACTTCCAACAACAAAATCCATACTATGCAAATAAGAATTATTACTATTTATTGAAAACTATGAATGCGCCCTCCCAACATGATCTGGCTGTGATGATGACAGAGTTTGAAAATGCCTGCCGAAAAGCGGATTTAAAGGTCACCCATCAACGCCTTGAGATTTTCAAGGAGCTGGCCCAGGCCCATGATCATCCATCGGCTGAGATGCTTTACAAGCGAATCATTAAAAGACTACCGACCATCTCTCTGGATACGGTGTACCGGACCTTGGCTACCTTTGAAAAGCATGGCCTCATAACCCGAGTGCAAACCGTTGAAAGCCAGGCCCGTTTTGAGGCTGAAATGGTGAGACACCACCATGCCGTCTGCAGCAAATGCGGGGAAATTACGGACTTTACCTGGGAAACTTTTGACGATGCCCAGGTACCAGATGACCTTGTCGGCTGGGGCACAATTTTCAAACGTAATGCTGTTCTCGAAGGTATCTGTAAGACATGCAGCAGCAAGAGCTAAGCTGAGCATATTTTTTTGCCACCACAGTAATAATATTTATTACTAAAGAAAAAATAGCAGAAAATAAGATTTCCAACCTTGATTCCGCTTATTATAAGATGAACGGATCGCCACCTACCCAACAAAAGGAGGAAGCTTGATGAGTGAAAACAGCAAGTGCCCGGTAACGGGCAGAACGGGCAAACAAGTAACAGGCAAGGGACCCTCGAACCGGGACTGGTGGCCGAACCAGCTGAACCTTAACATTCTGGCTCAGCACTCCAGCAAGTCCAATCCCATGGGCGACCAGTTCAACTACGCTGAGGAATTCAAGAAACTCGACCTGGAGGCCTTAAAGAAGGACCTCTATGCGCTGATGACCGACTCGCAGGACTGGTGGCCAGCCGATTTTGGTCACTACGGGGGGCTCTTCATCCGGATGGCGTGGCACAGCGCCGGCACCTACCGCATTGGCGACGGCCGGGGCGGTGGCGGCTCCGGCAACCAGCGCTTGGCGCCTGTCAACAGTTGGCCCGACAACGTCAACCTCGACAAGGCACGCCGTCTGCTCTGGCCGATCAAACAGAAATATGGCAGCAAGATCTCCTGGGCCGACCTGATGATTCTCAGCGGCAACTGCGCCCTTGAGTCGATGGGATTCACGACCTTCGGCTTTGGTGGCGGGCGCGAGGATGTCTGGGAGCCGGAAGAGGACACCTACTGGGGCAGCGAGGATACCTGGCTCGGTGACCAGCGCTACTCCGGTGATCGGGACCTTGATAACCCGCTTGCCGCTGTGCAGATGGGCCTGATCTACGTGAACCCGGAGGGGCCTAACGGCGAACCGAATGCGGTGGCCTCCGGCCAAGACGTTCGCGAGACCTTCGGGCGCATGGGCATGAACGACGAGGAAACCGTTGCCCTGGTCGCCGGCGGTCACACCTTCGGCAAATGCCATGGTGCCGGCGATGCCGCCCTTGTCGGCCCTGAACCTGAAGGCGCCCCCATCGAGGAACAGGGTATCGGCTGGCAGAGCAGTTTCGCGAGCGGCAAGGGGGACGACACGATCAGCAGCGGCATCGAAGGGGCCTGGAACCCGACCCCGACCAAGTGGGACATGGCCTATTTCGACACCCTGTTCGGCTATGATTGGAATTTGGTGAAAAGCCCTGCCGGAGCCTACCAGTGGATTCCGGCTGATCCAGCAGCGGCACGCGCTGTGCCGGGCGCCCACGATCCCACCAAACGACAGGCACCCATAATGACCACCGCCGACCTGTCGCTGAGGATGGACCCTATTTATAAGCCCATTGCCAAGCGCTTCCACGCCAACCCGGAGGAGTTTGCCGACGCCTTTGCCCGGGCCTGGTTCAAGCTGACCCACCGCGACATGGGCCCCCGCTCGCGCTATCTCGGCCCAGAGGTGCCGGCAGAGGAACTGATCTGGCAAGACCCAGTACCCGCAGTCGGCCATGAGCTAATCGACGCCCAGGACATCGCCGACCTCAAGGGCAAGATCCTTGCTTCAAACCTGGCTGTCTGCCAACTGGTCTCCACCGCCTGGGCCTCGGCATCCACCTTTCGTGGCTCCGACAAGCGCGGCGGCGCCAACGGGGCGCGCATCCGTCTTGCCCCGCAAAAGGATTGGCAGGTCAACCAGCCTGAGCAACTTGCAACCGTGCTAAAGACCCTTGCGGAAATCCAGGAGGCGTTCAACAGCGCCCAGTCTGGCGGCAAGAAGGTATCGCTTGCTGACCTGATTGTCCTGGGCGGATGTGCGGGTGTTGAGCAGGCTGCCAAGAATGGCGGCCACCATGTGACTGTGCCCTTCAGGCCGGGACGCACGGATGCCTCCCAGGAGCAAACCGCCGAGAAATCATTTTCCGTTCTTGAACCGGCGGCAGATGGCTTTCGCAACTACCAGAAAACCAAATACAGCGTATCGGCAGAGGAACTGCTGGTTGATCGGGCCCAACTGATGACCCTGACCGCCCCTGAGATGACGGTCCTCGTTGGCGGTATGCGCGTCCTGAATGCCAATTTCGGCGGCTCCCCGCATGGCGTCTTTACCAAGCGGCCAGAGACGCTTACCAATGACTTCTTCGTGAATCTACTCGACATGAGCATAACGTGGAAGGCAACCCCGGAAGACGAGGAGCTGTTCGAGGGTCGCGATCGCCAGAGCGGTGAGCTCAAGTGGACCGGCACCCGTGTCGACCTCATCTTCGGCTCAAACTCCCAACTGCGGGCCTTGGCCGAAGTTTACGGATGTGAGGACTCCCAGGAGAAGTTCCTGCACGACTTTGTAGCGGTGTGGAACAAGGTAATGAACCTCGACCGTTTCGACCTTGCCTGATCGCAGCATAGACGTCGCCGAGGGCTTCTGCGAGGGCGGCGAAGAAATAGTCCGCGAATAACCTGTCCAGCGGACGGCGTGTCGCCGTCCGCTGGACCGGAACATAACAAGAGCCGCATCGAAGATGCATAAATCTCTGCCAATTCTCCCAGTGCAGGTGAATACTGTCTATTGTCAACCAGCAGAACATCTCAGGGTTGAGATTTCTACTCACCTTAAAAGAGTGGAACTGTCAGATTTGATTGAACTTAAATTTTTAAATTGTCAGACCAGGTGTAAATTTCTACAATTTAAATCTAAAAACCTTGTCCACCTCAAATAGCGCAGGGTTGCGCAGCAATATTTTTTGCCCAGAATATTTATTTTACAACCGGCTTCATATCAACTTTAAACAGGAAGGAAAGAGACATGGCTTCACTAAAAGGAACCCAGACCGAAAAGAACATCCTCACCGCCTTTGCCGGCGAATCCCAGGCCCGTAACCGTTACACCTATTTTGCCTCCACGGCCAAAAAGGAAGGCTTCGTGCAGATTTCTGATATCTTTACCGAAACCGCAGACCAGGAAAAAGAGCACGCCAAGCGCCTCTTTAAACTGCTTGAAGGCGGAGCCGTGGAGATCGCCGCCGCCTTTCCGGCCGGCGTTATCGGCACCACCACCGAGAACCTTGCAGAGGCTGCCGCCGGTGAACATTATGAGTGTACAGACATGTACCCAGGTTTTGCCAAGATCGCCCGCGAGGAGGGTTTCGACGATATCGCCGACATCTTCATGGCCATTGCTGTTGCCGAGAAACAGCATGAAAAGCGCTATGTGGAGTTGAAGGCCAACATCGAGGCGGGCCGCGTCTTTAAACGTGACGACAAAACAACCTGGCGCTGCCGCAACTGCGGGTACCTCCATGAGGGCAACGAAGCACCGGACATGTGCGCGGCCTGCGACCATGCCCAGAAGCATTTTGAGCTGCTCGGTGAGAACTGGTAAAGCCTGCTGCAACAAAACCACCAGTTACAAAAGGCCCGGCAGCTTAAAAAGCTGCCGGGCCTTTTCGTTTTTAAAGGGAGACAGTGGGAGACGGCAGGCAAAAGAGTTTAATTATTTCCGCTATATTGACAGCCCCAGGGCCAGCGCTTACACTTTCAGGTGTGCATATGCTCAGAAACATCTATCCTTTTCTGCCGGCCCAGGCCGCATAGCCACGGGAGTTGACCTTGAAAGATTTTGACGCCCATAAAAAAGAGATCCATTCGGCTATTTCCTCCCTGCAGGTAGTGACCGACAAACTCAAAGACCTGGAAGAGTCCTTCCTCAAACAGGAAGAAACCCTCTTTGTCATCGCGGAATTTGCCAACGACTGGGAGTATTGGCAGGGGGTGGCTGGCGATTACAAATATGTGTCTCCCTCCTGCCAGCTGATTACCGGCTATAGCCCCAACGACTTCTATCAAGACAAGGACCTTCTCAAAAAAATCATTGTCCAGGCCGACTGGCAGAAATGGCAGGACCATAGTCACACCATGAGCCGGGAAAACGTTGTCGAGCCCCTTGAGTTCGAGATCCGGACCAAAACCGGCATAGCCAAATGGATTCACCATGTCTGCCGGACCGTAACAAACAGCAGGGGAGATATCCTGGGTGTTCGCGGCAGCAACCGGGACATATCAAAATTCAAGGCCCTTCAGGAACAACTCCAACATGTGGCAGGCCACGACTATCTCACCGGCCTGGCCAACCGCTCATTATTTCTGGAACACCTTCAACAGAGGCTTAAGGATGCCAAGCGCCATGGCGACATGTTCTTAGTGGCCTTTATCGACCTTGACGGCTTTAAAGATATCAATGACACCTATGGTCATGATGCCGGCGACCACGTCCTCAAACGAGTGGCTGCTGAATTGGAAAAAACGCTGCGCAAAGATGATATTGTTGCCCGTTTTGGCGGCGATGAATTTGTCGGCATCTTCAAGATCAGCACCAAGGCTGACGTTGACACCATTAAGGACAAAATAATAGGCAAAATCAGGCGGGAGATTACCTGCTATAAGTTCAAAATCACTATCCAGCTCAGTATCGGCATGAGCGTTTATCCCCAGGACGGAGTCTCCATGGACCAGCTCCTCAATAAGGCGGATGATGAGATGTACGCCATGAAGGCGCGCAATAAAGCAAGTAGCAACAAGGCAGGTTGATCCGTGGAAAACATCCTTAGTTACGACAAGAACATGCTCATCAAGGACCTCTTTGAGATCATGAACGAGGTCCTTGCCAACCGTGATTACCCGACCTACGAACATACCACCAGGGTGGCCTGCCTGGCCAAGCAGATAGGTGGCATCATGGGCCTCTCGGCCAAAGAAATGGAGATTCTTGAGCTGGCCGGCCTGGTCCATGATATCGGCAAAACAGCGATCCCGGACGACATCCTCCTCAAGCCTGACCTGTTCAATGATCAAGATAGGCGCATCATGCAGTATCACCCCTTGATTGGCGCCAAATTTTTTGCAAAGCGCCTCCATGAAGACTCCATCACCAATATTATCCTCCGCCACCATGAGCGCCTCGACGGCAGCGGCTACCCCTGTGGCCTCAAGGGCGATGAGATTGACATCCTCACCCGCATCACCTCGGTGGCCGACGTCTTTGAGGCCTTAACCGCCAAGCGGCCATACAAGAAGTCCCTGAGCCAGAAAAACGCCCTGCGGGTGGTGGAACATGAGGTGGAGCTGGGCCATCTCGACAGCAGGCCTGTGGCTGCCCTCTCCCAGCTGGTTAACGATTCTCTGGTCCTGAAAGACGTCTTTCTCTACCCCACCGCCGGCTTTATGGAGGAGATCGAAAATTACCGGCGCGACACCTTCTTCCGCGACACCCTGAGCGAACTCTACACTTACCGATACCTCATGGTCCTTGATGACCTTAACATTCTGGGCGAAACCGGCGCCAAGGGCTACGAGCTGCAGCTCATCAACTTTAAAGACTTTGGCAAATTCCAACAGGAGTACGGCTTTATCATCGCCAGCCAGGTCCATGACGAAATCGGCCAGCGCCTCAAGGAAACCGTGGCCTGCTTCAAGGAGAAACGCCAACGCTACGAAGGCTCCATCATCCTCTTTCGCAAGCATTGCGATTATATGATCTACTCGGAGGCCGATAAGGAGAAGGACCTTGCCGATTTCCTCGGCCAGATAAGGGCCGAACTGGAGCTGACTTACGCCGAATGGGGCTTAGAGGCCAACTGCTTCCGCCTCTGGTTTGAGAGAAGCACCTCCATAGAGGATGCCATCTCCAAAATCTTCACCATGGAGATGGACGCCATAGAAAGCTGCAAGAGGTAGCAAGGACGCTTCCCCCCCGTCATTATCAATCCTGATTAGCACTAGTCTCCAGGCATGCGGTTGCCTGAAGGACCAGCTTTGTAGGAGCTCGGCCCTCCGAGCGATAAGAGGCGATTTTCAGCTCAAGCCTCTACCATATCGCTCGGAGGGCCGAGCTCCTACAGCACCGTGTTTCAAAAATGGCTGAAGTTAAAACTGGTTGATTTAATGATGTTTTTCCAGTAACCAAACTACTAGGTGTAGTTTCTCCTTTATCGTCGGTGCTGGAATTTACCGGGTTGATCTTACTGGTAAAAACAGCTCCCAAACCATGTTGCATAGCTAGAAATAAAGTGACGGCATGGTGAGCCTGCTTCCTCAGATGCACTGCCTGCTTTTTTTCCTGGAGTTTTTCGATAAAGGCTGGAAGTGAGCTTCTCCCATGTTGATTAAAGCCATATCGATGGCAGAAATCGAGCTATTAACGCAACCATTTAAGGTAATAAGGGTGATGCCCATGTGGTACGCCGCTCTGTTCGAGAAAAGCTGTAAATTGATTTATGAGGATGGGGGAGATTTGGA
>JBDLIE010000085.1:0-7363 GCA_039715015.1 Thermodesulfobacteriota bacterium | reverse complement strand
CCCTTATCCGCACCCAGGTGGAGGAGCTTCTCCCTGAAAATCAGGCACGGCATTTCAATCAGGCCTTGATGGAATTTGGGGCCCTGGTTTGCAAGCCGGGCATCCCCAGCTGTGGAATTTGTCCCTTTCAGGATGGCTGCCAGGCCCTGAAGGTCGGCACGGTTGGCGAGCGGCCAGTGCTGCCTGCCCGCAAGAAGACTATCTTCATTACTATGGCCTGCGGCCTTGTCCAGCGCCAGGATAAATTTTTGATTCAGAAACGACGAGGCGATGATGTCTGGGCCAACCTCTGGGAATTTCCCGGCGGCTGTCTGGAGGCGGGTGAGACGCCAGAGCAGGCCGTGGTCCGCGAGTACATGGAAGAAACGGAGTTAGCTGTGGCCCCAGGGGAGAAGATTGCCACGGTCCAGCATTCCTACATGAACTACCGTGTCACCCTGCACGGGTTTTTTTGTGATTTATTGACGGGCCAGGCCGAGCCGATTTTGCATGCCGCCCAGGCGGCGCGTTGGGTGGAGAAGGCTGAGTTGACTGACTACGCCTTCCCCTCTGGGCATCGCAAGCTTATCGCGCATCTTCAAAAGTTTGAAAAGGATTAAAAATAGCCACTGAATCCACGGCTGTTTTAATTGGTTAAAATCGTTAGAGCCTTTTTGCATTACCACAAAGACTTCCGTGGATTCCGTGGCTAAAAGAATGAGTCTCTGTTTTTATCGTGTCGGGCAAAAAAAATCTCAGCCGCCGCCATGGCCTCGGCCACGGTCTCGCTACGCTGTACGGCCATGGCCAGGTGGTGGCCAAAGGGATAGTTCTTACTGTAGTAATGGGTGAATTCCTTGAGGCGGCCCAGGTGGCGGCCAGGCGGGAAGCGTTCTTCGAGGATGGAGACGAAGCGTTTGTAAATAGAGGGTTTGTCGATAAGAGGGGAGGCAGCTCCACCGTATAGGGCATGGTTAATCTCGGCAAAGAGCCAGGGGGTGGCCGGGGCGGCTCTGCCGATCATCAGGCCGTCCACACCGCTTATCTCCAGGCATTTCCTGGCATCCTCGACACTGAAAATGCCGCCATTGGCAATCACCGGAATGGTGAGCCACTCCTTGATCTTAGCGATCCACTCCCAGCGCGGCCTTCTTGTAAAGGGTTCTTTTTGGAGGCGGCCATGGACGGTGAGATAGTCAAGCCCCTCTCCTTCCAGCATCTGGCAGAAATCTCGTAGCCTCTCCTTATTAAGTTCACCACCCAAGCGGATTTTGGCAGACAGGGGGAGCTTCGTGGCCCGCCGGGCTGCCGCCACCACCGCACGCACCAAGTTTCTGTCCTCGGCAAGTTTTGACCCTGCCCCTTTGCGGCGGATGGTGGGGGCCGGGCAGCCCAGATTAAGGTCCACGGCATCAGCGCCAAGGCGGTGCAAAGCGGACATGGCCGCCTCTACATCTTCAGGGTTTGCCACCAACATCTGGTAAGAGAGGGGCCGCTCTATCTCACTGCGGATCAGAAAGGGGTCCTGGCTCGGATTGCAGCAGGGCAGTTTGCGGGCCCCGAGCATTTCAGTGGAGAGCAGGCCACAACCGCCCAGCTCCATGATAATGGTGCGCAGGGCCGAATGACTCACCCCCACCATGGGGGCAAGGACCAGGGGCGGCGAGATGCCGAGGTTGCCAATTTTTAACTCGCTCATCCCTCCATATCCTCACGGCATAATGCTGTTTGGGGAGCGAGGACCTGGGCCAGTTTTTTCTTAAGGCGGTAGCGATGCCAGTATGTCATGGGGGAAGGTGCCACCTTGACGCTTCTTGCCATGGTTTTTTTGGGTTCAAAGAGCAGGTCAAGAAGATGGCAGGTATCCATCCTCTTGCCAAGATAATGGCTGCAGCCGGCGCAGTAGGTGATGACCTTTTGTTCTCCGGCCTCTTGCCTGCGCAGCTCGGTCCAGCTTTGGGCCAGCTCCTTATTAAGATAACCCACAGCCCCACCTTCGCCGCAGCATAAGGTCTTGGTGCCATGGTGCTTCATCTCCTGCACCGTGAAGCCGGCATCCTCAATCAGGTTGCGGACCGCCGCATGGACATGGGTGTCAAAGCGTACCGCACAGGGGTCATGTAGAGTCAGCTCTTGTTGGCAAGTTGACCGTGAGGGGGCTTTGAGCAGCTCATAGATGGTCTGTACCTCCTGGTCGCCATATTCCTTAAACATCCGAAAACAGTTGGGGCAGGCAACCAGTACCTTTTTAATGCCCTTTTTTTTAAGAATGTTTTGCAGGCCGAAGAACATGGTCTGAAAATAATCCTGGCGGCCCAGATCATGGGAAGGTTTGGTGCAGCAATCAAGGACCACCCCGAGTTTTGGGATCTCCTTCTGGAGCTGGTCAACAACATCAAGAACTCTCTGTGGCCGGCTGCCTGGCAGGGCGCAGCCCGGGAAGAAAATGGTGTCGCAGCCTTCGGGGAGGCCGTACCAGGAGAAGAGCCGGGAACTTCCTCTTTTTTCATAGGCAAGCAACGGCTGGTGCTGGCCATAGTGACCTTGGTCATGGTTCACCACCTGACAGCGTTGGGCCATAAGGAGACTGGCCGGGTCGACATCCTTGGGGCACACAGCTGTGCAAAGGCTGCAGAGGCTGCATTGAAAGGCAATCTCACTGTCTGGTTCTTTAAGGAAAAGCTCGGCAAGACTGCGAGGGCTGCCTTGCTCACTGAGGAACCTGCATTTCTTAACGCATATGGAACAGTCAACGCAGTTTTTTTGTACGGACTGGGCTTTATCGGCAAAACGATTGAACATGATCTTTACGGGCTGAGTGATAATTTGTCGGAGACTTTTTTTCTTTCATGCTACAAAGAGGGCAGAAGAACCGAAACTGCTGTAACCAGAAGTGAGTATTCCTACACCTGCAGGTTGTACCCAATCAACGGGGAGAATGATAGCATGAAGGAAGGGGCACAGCTTTTTTTTCTATTTTTTCTTGTAACATTTTTTTCTGCTTTGCCTTGCTTGGGGGCAGAGGCAGGTACGATAAAAAAGACGTTTGATGTAGGTGACGAACTTCGGGAGAAAACCTTCTTTATCGTGGAACTGGGCCAGAGTAAGAAGGCGCAAAAGGATTATCACGCCTATTTTAAAAACAATGGCATTTTGGCTATAAAATTCTCCCCTAAACATTGGAAGTATGACAGGTGGGAGGTGGATGATAAGGGCACTCTCTGTGTTACGACCACCCTCCGCAAGCTGAAGAAGGCAGCCATCTATTCCAGTAAATGTGGAAGGTTTGTGAAGAGCAGCGACACTACCTATCGCTGGTACAATGGTGATGGCCAGCACCGGGCCAATTTCAGTTTAAAAGGCAAGGGCGAAAGGTTGCCCTGATCAGGGCTGCAAACAACGTATAAAGGCCCGGGCAGTATAACCCTTGACCCAGAAAGGCAGGTGCCCTTGCAGGTGATACTGCTCTTGTGGAGGCAACCTTCACCACTGCCGCAGTTGCAGAGGAGCTGATCGTCGCCTCCCCCTCTCCGGATCTTTGAGGATATGTTCTGCAAGAATGCCTGGGCTGCCATGCTTGCTGAACAGACAGCATTGTTTGATAAATTCGCAGAGGCTGTTTCCCTTTTCATGATACAAAGAGAAAAGTACTTCTGAACAGCCCCTTTTATCAACAACAAATACCCCTGCCTCAGCAGGGCACACCTAATCAACGGAGGAATGCTAACATGAAGAAAAGAACGCAGCTTTTTTTTCTCATTTTTTTTGTGATGTTCTGGGTGGTGAACTCTTGCCTGGCAGGAGCACCGAACAAGAAAAAGAAAAAGGTGGATATGGCTGAAGAACTCCGCGAGAAAACTTTTTTTGTCGTGGAGCTTGCTCGTGGCAATGCCGCGGAAAAGGACTATTACGCTTATTTTAAAAAGGGTGGCACCTTGGAGATCAAATTTAATCCCAAGCATTCCAAATCAGGCAAATGGGAGGTGAATAAAAAGGGCACCCTTTGCATTACCACCATTCGCCATAAGAAAAATGAATCTATAGACCAGACCCGATGTGGCAGGCTTGTTAAAAGCAGTAAGAGCGCCTACCGCTGGTACGATGACAGAGGCAAGCTCCGCGCCAATTTTAGCCTGAAAGGCAAGGGTGACAGGTTGCCCTGATCAGGGCTGAAAGCGGCGCATAAAGGCCCGGTCAATATAATCCTTAATCCAAAAGGCCAGCCTGCCTTTAAAAGTCACACCGTTTTTGTGGAAAACACCCTGGTTGCCGCCGCAG
Organism: Thermodesulfobacteriota bacterium; assembly: GCA_039715015.1. Lineage (GTDB taxonomy): Bacteria > Desulfobacterota > Desulfobulbia > Desulfobulbales > SURF-16 > BM506. Next base: position 3,106 of record JBDLIE010000085.1, on the reverse strand, counting down.
TTGAAGATGAGGAGGTAGCTGCCGCCAGGGTCAAAGGGCGTTAAGGGGTGGCCGCTTAACTGGGCCGTGAGGTTGGCAAGAAGGATGGGGTTTTGGCGCACGGCATAGACCCCCACCTTGTCCAGAGGCTGGTCAGCAAAAGAGATACAGTCGCCGCCGCCGAAGATCTCCGGATATTGAGGGCTCTGCAGATATTTGTTGACCAGAAGGCCACCATCCGCACCGGTTTCCAGTCCTGATCTGCTAAAGGCCGGGTTAGGCTGCACACCCACCGCAGTAAAGAGGAGGTCATCCTTGAATGACCGGCCATCTTCAAGAGTCACCTCGCCATTATTGATCTCGGCGACATAACTCCCCTCGATAATCTCAATACCACGTTTGGCCATGATCCGGGCGCAGCTTTTTTGAACCTTGGCAGGTACCCGGGCCATGAAATGTTTGCCGGCATAGATCCGCACCCGACACCCCTTGCCGCCATTTTCCTGGCCGCAGGCCCAGCTATTGCCGGCAACCTCCAGAGCAGCCGGACCGCCACCAACCACCCCCACCTGCACCACATCCTTGCCAGCTAGATCTAAAATACGCTGGCGTCCGGCCTGCAGATTTTCAATGGGTTTGACGGAAAAGACCTCCCCTGCTTTCAAGACATGGGCATCAGGGATATGGCTGCCGATATTAAAAGAGGCCACATCATAGCTGATGGTGGCCCCGGAACTCAGGCGCAGGGAACGGTTGTCGGCATCAATACGCTCTAAGCTGTCCTTGACGAAAGTGCCTCCTTGGGCCTTCACCATCTGCTCTACCGGAAAGCTGATGTCGGCCGGCGTGTAGGTGCCACCCAGCATGCCGGGGCCCATGCCGGAATAATAATGGTGGGAAGAGGGGCCTATCACCGTAACCTTGGTGTCCTGTGTTTGAAGGTCGCTGATGTGGGCCATGGCAGTCATGTGGGCGTGGCCTGCTCCCACCAGGACGAGATGTTTTTTAGGCATGGCGTTTTCTCCTGAGCATTGTGCCGGTCATGACGAGGAGATAGCTGAGCCCGGCGATCATGACAATGGTTGCACCGCTGGGCAGATTGGGGCCGTAACTCACGGCCAGGCCAGCGGCAACGTAGAACATGGAAAGCAGGGTGGAAATGGCCATCATCTGCCAGAGACGGGATGAAAAATGTCCAGCAACCGCGGCAGGCAAGGAAAAAAGAGCAATAACAAGGACAATGCCAACAATGCGGATCATCAGTACAATGGTTAATGCTGTCAGGCAGAGGAGGAGCAGAAAATAAAAACGGGTATGCACCCCGCGCAGGCGGGCAAATTCTTCGTCAAAGCAGACCGCCAGCATCTTATTGTAAAAGAGAATGCCCAGAGTGACCACACAGGTGTCCAGGGCCAGGATGACCCAGAGATCGGTCTGTGAGATCATCAGGATGTTGCCGAAGAGATAGCTCATGGGGTCGATATAGCCGGGGGTCTTGGCCATGAACATAATACCGGCGGCCATGCCGGTGACCCAAAGGGCTGAAATGACGCTGTCCTCGCGTTCTTCGGCGTGGATGCTGACCAGGCCGATAATGAGGGCGGCTGCCAAGGCAGCAAGCACCGCTCCGGTCATGGGCGTCAGCCAGTGGAGGCCAGAGCGCTGACTGAAAAAGAGGGCGGCGCCAATGCCACCGAGGACGCAATGGGCAATGGCCCCGGCAATATAAGTGATCCGTTTCACCACCACATAGGAGCCGATTACTCCAAAAGCCACCGAGGCCAGGAGGCCGGCAATCAGGGCGTAGCGCAAAAAGTTTATGGAGGGATCTGTGAGGGTATTAAAAAAATCGCTCATGGAGATGGCCCCCTTCTGAGCAGCAATGGTCATGGCGTACCATTTTCAGGTCGCCGCCGTAGATGTCCTGGATGATTTCACCGGTGATTTCACTGGTTGGATGGATTTTTACAAAGCGGTTGACACAGACAACCCGGTCAACAAGTTGGGAAACAAAGCCGAGATCGTGAGTGACGGTGACCACTGTTACTTTGGAAGCAAGGTCGTGGAGAATCTCAAGAAACTGGTTTTCTACAGCCGGGTCAACATTGGCAGTGGGCTCGTCAAGAAGGAGAAGCTCAGGTTCACAGGCCAGGGCCCGGGCAATGAGAACCCGTTGGCGCTGGCCGCCGGAAAGGGCGCCAAAAGGACGTTTAGCCAAGTCAGCTACGCCCATCTCTTCAAGGGCACTCATGGTGATCTGTTTATCACGCTTGCTGTAAAAACCAAAACGATGGTTGCTCAGCCTGCCCATGCGAGCAACATCAGCTACGCTCACCGGGAAGCTCTTGTCGTACTGAAGGTATTGCGGCATATAACCGATTTTGCTGCGCGCCTTCACCGGCTCAGTTCCAAGGACGGTTATGGTGCCGCTCAAAGGTTCAAGGAGACCAAGGGCCAGTTTGATCAGGGTGGATTTGCCGCCGCCATTGGGGCCCACCACGCAGATGGACTCGTGGCTTTGGGCGGCAAAGGTGACATTGCTGAGCACTTCGCTACCATCAAAGGCAAAGGAAACGTTGTCAAAGGCGAGGATGGGTTTGGTCACAGTGGCTTGCTGATCAGGTTAAGGTTCCTTGACTGGCCGCTGGAAAAAGGCCTGAGTTTTTTTGTATCACTTGCCAAGGGCAGTGGCAATTTTTTCTGCCATTTCGCGGAGATTTTCAAAGAGGTTAGCGGCCAGCGGGTCCATGGTCAACACCTGGCCGCCAATGGCCTCGGCGATACTTTTGGCGGCCCGTTTATCAAACTGGGGCTGGACAAAGATAACCCTGATATCTTTTTTTCTGGCCATTTTAATAATGGCCGCCAGCTGGCGGGGCGAGGGGCTTTTGCCTTCGATTTCCACCGCTTCCTGGACAAGGTTGAAACTGTCGGCAAAATAGCCGAAGGAGGGATGAAAGACCAGAAAACTCCGGCCCTCAAACGGCTCAAAGGTCAGGCGCACATCCGTTTCAAGGCGGGTAAGGCGCTCAAGAAAGAGGGCTAGATTTTTCTGGAATTGGTGTTGGTTGTCAGGGGCAGCGTGGCTCAGGGTTGCAGCAATATTTGTGGCCATCTGGGCCAGAGG
>JBDLIE010000084.1:0-7771 GCA_039715015.1 Thermodesulfobacteriota bacterium | reverse complement strand
GCAATAATCCATGTATTTTCAGGATATTATATTCGAGTTAAACCGCTACTGGGCTGAGCAGGGCTGTGTTGTCATGCAGCCCTATGATATGGAGGTGGGGGCTGGTACCTTTCATCCGGCCACCCTGCTTAAAGCCTTGGGGCCAAAGCCCTGGAAGGCGGCATACGTCCAACCCTCCCGGCGTCCCACCGATGGCCGCTACGGCGAAAATCCCAACCGTCTCCAACATTATTACCAGTATCAGGTGGTAATGAAGCCATCGCCCCACAATTCCCAGGAACTGTACCTTGAAAGTCTGCAGAGCTTTAATCTCGACCTTCTCGAGCATGACATCCGCTTTGTTGAGGATGACTGGGAGTCACCCACCCTGGGGGCCAGTGGTCTTGGCTGGGAGGTCTGGCTTGACGGCATGGAGATCACCCAGTTTACCTATTTTCAGATGGCAGGCAGCCTGGAGCTTAATCCGGTAACCGTTGAGATCACCTACGGACTGGAACGTATTGCTATGTATCTCCAGGGCGTTAACTCGGTGTACGATATCGCCTGGAATAGTGAGGTGAAGTATGGCGACATCTTCCTACAGGCTGAAAAAGAATTTTCCGCCTTTAATTTTGAGCATGCCAATGTCGATTTCCTCACCGGCTATTTTGACTCATGCGAGGTCGAGGCATTAAAACTCGTTGAGGCTGCCCTGCCTCTGCCTGCCTATGATTATTGCCTGAAATGTTCCCACACCTTCAACCTTCTTGATGCCAGAAAAGCAATCTCCGTGGCAGAGAGAACGCGCTATATCGGCCGCATACGTAATATCGCCCGCCGGGTGGCGGAGCTTATGGCCGGTAAGGGAGAGGAGCAGGAGCAGAAGTAAAGAACTGGCGGAAGTGCATGGGAATCGAACCCACCTACCAGGCTATTAACCCGGTACACCGGATTTGAAATCCGGGAGGGCCACCAGTGCCCTTTCCACTTCCGATCAGAGTGGCTAGAATAGTTTTTATTGGTTTGTGAAGCAACGTTTTTTTGAAAGCGTATTTTGCATACCCTGCTAAGCTTTTTAACGAAACATGAAAGTCCGGGCTGTGAGAAGATGGCCTGTGGTTGAGTTTAGATAATATCTTGAGATTATTATGGAATGTCAGCGATTAAATAAGATGATCCGATCCTGGTATGTTCAGGTTCAGAATGAGACCCTTGCTCCAGCCCGGATGGTGGAGTTTATGGAAAAACATGTGCAAGACTGTGACGAATGCCTCATGGATCTTGGCATTGATGAAGAGCTCAAAAAGATCACAGCCATTGTCCTCCCCCCTTCTAAAATGACCAAGCCGCCGAAGAGGGCTGCCAAGGATATGCCTGAGATGCCCTCTGCCAAGGATCTTGCCGCCATTGAGAATGAAGAAAGTAAAGGCGATGAGGATGGCGATGAAGAGAGCACGGAGGCTGCCAGCGACGATGTTGACAGCGATGATGATATCGAGGTAGAGGGCGGCGACGTGGATCTTGAAGATGCCAGCCTTGAATAAGGACTGATTTTTACCAGTAAGGATTAGAAACAAGTAGACCGTTTCTGTTCTTTTTTTGAATTTTAAAAGGGGCCACTACAGCTTTTTAGCTGCGGTGGCCCCTTTTTTTAGGTCCAACATGGATGAGAGGAGGAAGGTCAGCTTCCTGTTTTGTTTTGCTTCGAATGTAGTTTTGTTACTTTTTTCTTGCCCAAAAAGTAACGCAAAAAGGGCACCCCTAACAGCCCTGGCCTTCGGCACCACTCGCCTTCCGCCGTGCAAGGGACATTGTGAAAACTCGCGAAGTTTATGCCCGTTTTGTGGGTGCTCAGACAGTCCACGCGCCCAACGGAAGTGCCCTTGGGGTGCTTTTCCCTTGCCCAGCTCCCTGCTCGTTCAGGGCTGAATGGGGAAAAGGCAAAACCAAAACATCTAAAACCAAAGGTTCCATGGGAATCCGTGATGAATCTTTTTTCGTCTACCGACGGACCACTGCTTTCTGCTAACTCGATTCTACATTGGCAGGATGTGAATTTCTTCTTTGATTGGATGCTGGCCTTTGACAAAGAGGCCCTTGCGGCCGTCCATGGAGATCCAGTCGCCAAAACGGATGGTGTGCTCATTGATGACGCAATATTCCTGGGACTCGTAAACCTTCATGGACTGGCAGCCAACCACGCAGGTTTTTTCCAGGCGAAGGGTGATCACCGAGGCGTGGGAGGTCTGGCCACCCCTGGCCGTAAGCAGGCCATCGGCCAGGGAAATTTCTTTGATGTCCTCAGGTACCGTATCCTGTCGTATCAGAATAAGAGAGGCATGGGGGTCCTGGCGCCGTAACTTTTCGATATTCTCCACCGTAAACACGGCGCGGCCGGAAAGGGCTGAGCCGCTCACCCCGATGCCCTTGCCGAGAATAGCCCTGGCAAATTCCCCCCCCCCCTCAAAAACATGAAGGCGTTCTCTCTTCTTGATGGTGATCATGTCCCGGGTCTGGAGGATGAAGAGATCCTCTTTCTTGGGACCTTCAAAGGTGAATTCTATCTCCTGGGGGTTCCAGCCTTTTTCATAGACGAGATTTCTGGCAATGGCCAGGAGTTCTTGGTAGACCTCCGGGGCCTTTTTCTCCAGGCTCTCTTCCGGTGGGCGGCCATCAATTTCTGCCTGCTCAACAGAGATAGGGCAGGCGGTGACCAGGCCGCTGACAATATCCTCGCCCTGGTCGCCGCTGGCATAGTCTCCCCAGAGGGCCACCCGGCGCACCTTGCGGTAGGGATGGGCGGTGAAGACCACGCCGCTGCCGGAGCTTTCGTCCTTATTGCCGAATACCATGGCCTGGACAATAACCGCGGTGCCCCAGTAATCGGAGACCCCCATAAGGTTACGGTACTCCTTGGTCTTTGCCGTATCCCAGGAGGTCAGCACCATCTCAATGGCGGCAATGAGTTGAAGCCAGGGATCGTCGGGGATACCGATACCTAAGGAGCGCACCTTTTGTTGGTACATGAGGGCCAGTTCCCGCATCTGGCCCGGTGAAAATTGGGCCTTCTTGGTGATGGAGTACCTGTCTTTGGCCTCGTTCATCAGGGCCTGGAATATTTCCCGTTCCACCCCGCAGGTCATGGCCCAGGACTGCAAAAAACGGCGATAATTATCCCAGGCCAGATATTTTTTCCGGCCTGATGTGCCCAGGGCCTCGGCAATTTTTTCATTAAGGCCAATATTGTGAATGGTGGCCATCATGCCCGGCATGGAGATGGAAGCGCCACTGCGTACGGAAACAAGCAGGGGGGTGCCTGAGTCGCCGTAGGTGGTGCCGGTCTGGACCTCAAGCTGCTCCAGGGAGGATTTGATTCGTTTAAGCAGGTTCTCCCGGGCCCGGGCAAAGCTGTGTACCACGCTCCAGCAGCGGAAGATCTCGGTGGTGATGATGAATCCCGGCGGCACCGGTTTGCCGTCATGGCTGAGCTGGGTGAGGTTAAAGCCCTTATTGCCAAGGAGGACGAGGTTGTTGGCCATGGCGTTGGTTTCGTCAAAATGATGGATGATCTTGTCTGGATTGTAGCTCATCAGCAGATCGAGCTGGTCCTCATCCAGGATTTCCCGCTGTCTCTCCAGGGTGTGATAGATGTTGGTGATAAAATTGTCCAGATGCTGGAGGCCGAAGGTGGTGGCAATAATCTCCCGCATGAAGGCCTCGGAGAGCTGGTGGACATTATTGGCAGAGGTGCCGGCCTCGCCATCGGCCTGGAGCATGTTCCGGTATTTGGCCAGCAGGTTGGAGGGGCCGATCTGGGGAATGATGATGGAAAGGTTGTTCTGATGGATATTGGTGTAATAGGCGTAAATGACATCTTTGACCCCCTCTGAAAGGCCCCTGAAGATGTCGAGATACTGGGTGTAGGAGAAGCGGGACAGGGCCAGGGAGTTAGAGAGCAGGCCAACATAGGTGTCGAGACGGCGGCTGGTGATGCCGTCCACCTTCAAGGCCCTTAGGTAGAGGCGCAGACATTTCACCACCCGGATAAAGGTGGATTTGGTGATAAAGCTGCTCTCCACCAGGGACGGCAGTTTCTCCAGGTAGATATTGGCCATGTTCTCCAGGCGGAAGGAGAGGCTCAGGGCGTCAAATTTTTTCTCCCGGTAGCGTCCGTATACCGAGGGAATATCCACGGCAATATGGCGCTTGTGGAAGATATCCTCCCGGGCCTCGAAAACATCGTCACTCAGGATGATCTCCTTTAATTTTTCAAGATGGGTGAGCAGGGAATTGAGGCATTGGAAGGTGTCACAGAGGGCCAGATCTTCCAGCAGGGGCTGGAGCTCCGGGAAGCCGCCGTTCACCGCCTCTTCAAGCTGGTGTCTGATCTCCTGGAAGCCCAGATTGTACTTCTGGTCAAGGAGCTTGTACATCTCCACCAGGAGGCGAAAGCGGTTGCGCTCTCCTTCACTGAGGTCAATCTGCAGGTTGAGGAAACTGTTAAGACGCTTGCTGTCCAGGAGGAGCAGGTCTTTTTCCTCATGTATGTGGGCAAGCTGGAAGATACGTTTGGTCAGCTTGTGGAGCTGGTCCACGAAAACGCCTTTGGTCTGGACCTGGGCCAGCATCTCTGCCGGCAGATAGTCGGCGAGATGGGACTTGTCCAGGGTGCGCCAGAAGCGCATGATGGCCTGGATAAAACCAACGATCAGGTTGGAGCTTTCCACATGACTCTGTTTGCGCAGGAAATGGATGAGGATGTCCTTGCGCTTATGGATTTCGTCCATGTCGGTGGAGACATCGCGCAGCCTGCCCTCGGCGCCGATCTCATTAAAGAAGACGGGCATCAGCTTGCTGAACTGTTTGACCAGGTTATAGACCGGTTCAATGGGGTGGTTGAGCAGGTTGGTGATGTCGCGCTGAAAAAGATCGGTGTCCTTAACGCAGGTGCCGGAAAGGTTGACGTTGATGATCAGCGCTGAAAAGAGGGTGGCGCACCATTTAGGCTCCTGCATGATGAGATGGAGCCAGGCCCGGATATTGGCAAGGTGGGCCGGATTGGTGATGGGCTGCCATTCATCGTCAACACCACTGACATTGGCATATTGAAAACCAAAACGCACGGCCTCCCAGAGAAAGGTCTCGGCCAGTCGACTGGAGCCGCGCTGGAAGGCCTCGGTGCCAAGCACCTGGATACATTGGAGGGCGGTGTGAGGGTAACGTTTGACGTTATCCTTGAGGAGCTGCATGGTGGTGAGCAGGAAGCTCTCAATTTCCTCAAAGGATTGCTGGTGAATGAGGGTCACCAGACTGCGGTTGATCTCGCGCAGGCTTTCCTCATGGATGAGGTAGAGCCCGGAGGTTTTCATGATCCTAAAGAGAAAGATCAGTTTGCGGTTCTCAGTGAACCTGTCCGGCAGTCCCTCATCTTCCGTGGTAGGGGTGGCAATGAGCTTGTCCGGGATGTCCTTGTAGAGGCGGACGATATCCATATGGGCAGGCAGGGCCAGGAGCTTTTCCAGGGTCTGCGGCTGATCGGTATCAGCGAGACCAGCAAGGCTTGTCAGGTGGCTTTGGATCCGTTCATGGGATATGGCGCTGAACAGCTCACCTGCCTCCCAACTGCTGCACATCTCCCCGCATTCCTCCTGGAACCAGGGCAGGGGGTCTTCTTCAGACAGCCAGTAGGTGTAATTGAGGCTGAGGACCTTATGGAAAAGGGCGGTGGTGGCGGTGAGATCAAAGTTGTTTTGCCGGGCCGAGGCCAGGAGATTGGTGGCCACCTTTTTCATGGGATGATGGCCCTGGACCATGAACATGATGGCCTGATCGTCAAGCTCTGCCATGGTCTGAAAAAAATGATCAAGGACCTCCTGGTAGTCGGCAAGTTGGGGTTTGATCAGCGATAAAAAACGCTCCACATAGGCCAGCAGGGACTCCACGGCCAGGCCGCGGAGCTGCTCGTTGCGGGTGGATTCGGAAATGACCTGCAGAAAGAGGGAGGTGAATTGCTGGAAAGCGGCTGGTCCCTGCTCGCTCCGGCAGTATATCTGGCTGTTTTTGAGGACAAAGGCCCGGAGTCTGGGGAGCAGCAGGGCCCAGTTCCGGTAGGGGTGGCTTATTTCAAGAAGAAGCTCTTCTATGCCCCTATGGATACCGCGATACTCGTTGACCAGCTCGCAGAGCAGCAGATGCTCGGCAGCGATTTCTACATGGTCAACTGCGGTTTCCTCAAGGTTGGCCCTGAGGGCGTCGGATGTTTCGGTGAGTGAGGGCATTTTGTTGAGAATGTGTGAAAATGAGAAATATGAAGTTGAGGAGAAGGTGTTTTTTTTAATCTAATATTCGTCCTTCTTCTTATTTCTCAAATTCTTACTTCTCATCTTCTCGTTTTTAAAGCATCTTCTGGTCATCCATCAGTTGGATCAGGTCAAGGACCCGGTTTGAATAGCCCCATTCGTTGTCATACCAGGAGAGGACCTTGACCATGGTGCCGATCACCTTGGTGGAATCGCCATCAACAATGGAGGAGTGTTGGTTGCCCTGGTAGTCAATGGAGACCAGGGGCTCGTCCGTATAGCCAAGATAGCGGTTGGCCGCCTCTTTCAGGGCCTGGTTGACCTCGGGGACGGTGGTTTCTTTTTCCACCTCCATGACAGCATCGACAATGGAGACGTTGGGGGTGGGCACCCGGATGGCCAGGCCGTCAAATTTGCCTTTGAGTTCCGGCAGGACCAGGGAAACGGCAGCAGCAGCGCCTGTCTTGGTGGGGATCATCGACATGGCGGCGGCCCGGGCCCGGCGCAGGTCGCCATGGGGGAAATCCAGGAGCCGCTGGTCACCGGTATAGGCGTGGACCGTGGTCATCAGGCCCTTCTTGATCCCGAAGCGGTCGAGGATGACCTTGGCAAAGGGGGCCAGGCAGTTGGTGGTGCAGGAGGCGTTGGAGACAATATGGTCGGAGGCCGGGTCATACTCGTGATCATTAACCCCCATGACAATGGTGCGCAGGTTGCCCTTGGCCGGTGCCGAGATGACCACCTTTTTGGCGCCGCCCTCAAGATGGGCCCCGGCCCGCTCATCGGTGCAGAACAGACCGGTGGATTCCACCACATATTCGGCGCCGTTTTTACCCCAGGGGATATCAGCCGGATTACGGTGATTGGTGATAACGATTTCCCTGCCATTGACCATGACACCTTTGTCAGTGGCCTCCACCGCTTGGGAAAAAGGCCCCATCACAGAATCATATTTAAGAAGGTGGGCCAGGGTCTTATTGTCAGTGAGGTCGTTAATGGCCACCACCTCCATATCGGTAAATTCCGGATAGAGAGCCATGGCCCGAAAGATGCTTCTGCCTATACGTCCAAAACCGTTAATACCAATTTTTATCGCCATAACTAGCCTCCCTGGGAGTTTTTATAATCGCGATTCTTTTATAAAAGTAGTACCTGGGACCAAAAAAGTTGAAAAGAATTATATAGGGAATGATCACTGCTGCAGTGAGTTGAAAAAGTAAAAGGCAAATAAATGATAGAAGCACCAACCAAAAAGAATTTTAGCTTAGGAAAAGGTTTATGTATTAAAAGATATCAAGCAGCTAGTTCGAAAACAACTGGAAAATAAGGCACTCTCCTTGATAGTACGAATTATTGCCCATCCCCCGAAAAATTGGTCACCTAATTAAGCCACTTTTTTTATTCCATTGTAGAAAACCACGTCCTGTGGGCGTGGTCAGAGTTCAGCGGCTCTGCCAGTTGAACGCTCAGATGTTACACCTATGCAAAGTTGT
>JBDLIE010000083.1:0-8011 GCA_039715015.1 Thermodesulfobacteriota bacterium | reverse complement strand
CCAACGATGATTACTGGTACCATGAGTTCATCATCAAGCCAGTTATGAAGGTCAATGACAAGATCGTTATGAAGTCCAAGATCTACCTGGCTGACGACAAGTTCGGCTCCGCTAAAGATGGGCATGACCTTGAAGTAGATGACGGTGGCAATGTCAAGGTTCATCATCTCTACATGGAATACATGTCTCCCATTGGTAAGCTCCGCGTTGGTCGTACCTCTGCCGGTCTCTGGCAGGGCTCTTTCCTGAGCACCGACTCCTATGCCAACCGTATCATGTACTTCCCCAACTTCCTGCCCAAGCCTCTTGGCGCCTGCATTTTCACCCAGAAATCCGCTGAGAAAGATTCTCTTGACCCCAACAATGTTGTTGATCAAGACTCCGATCTTTACGAGGCCTCTGTCTGGTACAAGACCAAGGATCTGAGGGTCGCTCTTGGTTACGACTTTTGGGATTTCAACCAGGTAACGACCGCGGACTCCACCAGACAGCGCATCAAGGGTTATTACAACCAGAACATGGGCAACGTGTACACTGAGATGGAATTCTCCTATGACTGGGGCACCGTTGACAGTGACACAGCTGGAGTTGATGATGTTGATACCGACACCTTTGCCATTATGGCCGATGTTGGTATGACCATGGATAAGTTGGATGTCGGCCTGATGTTCTTCTATGCTTCTGGTGACGGCGACAGCACCGATAATGATAACGAATCTGCCATGTTCCATGTTTATGGCGGTCTTGGCGAGCAGTTCCAGCCGTATCAGGTTCTCACCGGTCGCCACACCGGGATGCTGAGCAACGACGTCAACGGCATCAATGCAGACATGGCCTTCCACGGCATCATGTCTCTTGGTGTTCATGCCGACTTCGCCGTTACCGACAAACTCAGCCTTCATACAGCCATTGCCTACGCTCTGGCTGATACCGATGAGTGGACATTCGATCCTCTTTTTCCTACCCTGGAAATTGACGATGAGTATGGCTGGGAGATCGACCTCGGCGTTTCCTACGCTCTGCTTGACAACCTGACCTACTCTGTTGACTTCGGTTACTTGATGACCGGCGACTTCTTCGAGGGTTATCAATTTGCCGGTGTTGGTCCTTTTGGTGATACCGAAGACGTATACGTCCTCAACCATAAGCTGGCCATGGAATTCTAATCTGACTTTTACAGTCTGATTGATGTTTCATACAAAAAGGCCCTGCCTGGTTTTCCAGGCAGGGCCTTTTTGCGTTTGTAAAGCCGTTCGTTGAGCTTGTCGAAACGAGCCATCCATCCTTCGACAGGCTCAGGAACCACGCATGCAGGCATAACCAAATAGAAGCCGGGCCATCCATGTTTAGGTAAGCGAGTCTCTTTTCAGGTGTACGGCAGAATAAACCAGGGAAGTGGCTTAAAGCCAGGCCGATATGTCTAGCGCCTCCTTGCGTGAAGCACGCTTATTTTAGCACAGCGGCGGGTAGCGACCTGTTGTTCTTTTTGTGCCCCTACACCTCTTAACTTAAGTCTCTTTATAACACCGTGTTCTTACGCCAATTCTCATCATCCGGCCGGGGATAATCCACCATATAGTGGAGGCCGCGTGACTCTTTACGCGACAGGGCGCAACGGACGATGAGATCGGCAACCAGGGCGATATTGCGCAGTTCAATGAGGTCGGGGGTGAGGAGATATTCGTCAAAGAAGGTATGGACATCCTGAATGAGCGGCGCCAGCTGCTTACGCACCAGGAGAAGGCGTTTTTCCGAGCGGACAATACCGACAAAATTCCACATCAGGCGCCGTATCTGGTCCCAGGTATGGCTGATCAACACGCACTCTTCAAGCTCTTCGGCCTGGCCCACGGTCCAGGCAGGAATCTTGACGCCATCAAGGCTGGCGATTGTCGGCCAATCCTTACGACATTGTTCAGCGCCATTATGGGCGACAACAACGGCCTCAAGCAGAGAGTTTGAGGCCAGCCGGTTGCCGCCATGCAGGCCGGTGCAGCCTGTTTCTCCCAAGGCATAGAGGTTATCGATATTGGTGCGGCCGCAGATGTCAGTGACCACGCCGCCGCACATATAATGGGCCGCCGGCACCACAGGAATGGGTTCTTTGGTAATGTCAATACCTAGGCCAAGACAGGTGGTGTAGATAGTAGGAAAGCGATTTTTGACGAAATCGGCGGGCTTGTGGCTGATATCCAGGAAGACCGAATCGTCACCGCTTGTCTTCATCTCAGTGTCAATGGCGCGGGCCACGGTGTCGCGGGTGGCAAGATCGGCCCGAGGGTCATACTTATCCATGAAGGCATTACCCTTTTCATCAAGGAGAATGCCGCCTTCACCGCGCACCGCTTCCGAGATAAGGAAATTCTTGGTCTTGGGATGAAAGAGGCAGGTGGGGTGGAACTGGACAAACTCCAGGTTGGCCACCCGGGCCCCGGCCCGATAGGCCATGGCAATGCCGTCGCCGGTGGCGATGTCAGGGTTGGTGGTATAGAGGTAGACCTTGCCGGTACCGCCGGTGCAAAGCATGGTTACCTTGGCCTTGTAGGGGGTGATGGAGTTGTCTTTTCTGTCTAAAATATAAGCGCCTAGACAGCGGTCAAGACAAGGACCACTGACATTGACACCGGCCCTGGAGGCGATGAGCAGATCCACGGCCAGGTGGTCCTCAAGGACGCGGATGGCGGGATTGGCCTCCACCTGGGCCAGGAGGCCCCGTTCGATCTCGCGGCCGGTGGCATCCATGGCATGGGCAATACGGCGGGCCGAGTGCCCCCCTTCCTGGCCCAGATCAAGTTCATTGCCCTCACGGTTAAACTGGACGCCCAGACGGATGAGTTCCTCTATGCGCTCCGGGCCGGCCTCAACCACCTGGCGCACCACCTCCTCATCGCAGATACCGGCTCCGGAGGCCAGAGTGTCGGCCACATGGGCAGCAAAGGAGTCATGGCCGGCCAAGACAGCGGCAATGCCGCCCTGGGCCAGGTTGGTGGCGGTATCCACCTTGGCCTTTTTGGTGACAATGGTTACCGAACCCAGGCGGGCGGCCTTGATGGCAAAGGAAAGACCGGCTATACCGCTGCCGATAATGAGAAAGTCTGTGGTTTCCATACCTTTTTACTTTTGTTATGGTGTGAGTCGATTTCAGTGGATTAAAGGTTAAACCACAAAGGATAACAATGAAAGAGCTAAAGCTGGTCATTTTTGACTGTGACGGAGTCATGTTCGACTCCAAAAATGCCAACAAGCATTATTATAACCATATTCTCGAAGAATTGGGCCATCCCCCCATGACCTCCGAAGAGCTTGAGTTTGTCCATATCCACAATGTCATGCGCTCGGTGCGCTATCTCCTGCGCAACCACCCGGATGATATTGACAAGGCCGAGAAATACCGGGCAGACCTCGATTACCAGCCCTATCTCAAGTTTATGACCATGGAGCCGGACCTGATCGAGTTTCTCGAATATTTGGAGAATAATGGTATTGATGCCGCCATCTCCACCAGCCGTACCACCACCATGAAGGATATCCTGGAAATTTTCGGCCTAAAAAAATACTTCGGCAAGGTGATGACCACCTTTGATGTCACCAACCCCAAACCCCACCCTGAGGCCTTAGAGGTCATCCTCGCCCATTATGGCCTCACTGCCCAAGAGGCTATTTACATAGGCGATTCCACTGTTGACCGTGAACACTCTGATGGGGTTGGCATGGAACTTATTGCCTTTAAAAATCCTGAACTCAGCGCCGAATACAGTGTTACAAGCTTTATGGAGATTCCCAGAAAAATCCCCTACTTTCCATGAGCAGCGACAGCATCAAACATATTTTTCTTGTCCAGGCCCAAGGCCAGGAGCAGGCGCGCCGCAAGGTCCTCAATTTTTTGGAGCATACGGAACTCATCCGCTATGATGCCGTGACCATCCATGACGACTCCATCATCAGTGGAGCTGATACTTCATTCTGGAATCAGATTAATCAGGGGGTGGCAACAAACCGCAAATTTGCCGAGGGACTTATTGTTGAACTGGAAGACACCGGGGTCAGCCGCCTGGCAGAACTCAAGGACCTGGCCCAGGGCTACCCAAGCAAGGTTCTCCATACCCTGGTCCATATCCTTGACGGCTTTATCGGCGTAGATTCAGCCTTTTATAATTTGCTGGAGGATTCACACTGGCTCAGCGCCAGCTTGCGAGAGACTATCCAAAAGACACCGGAAAAATACTGGCTGGTCCCGGTGCTCGCCGGCAGGCTGAAGTACTCGGTGTTTCATGCCATGGACAGCTAGAGAAAATGACAGGCAGGCTGTGCGTCTGGCTTTCCGACGAGCCTAGCCCGGCAAGGCAGGGGCGGCCTCCTACTAATTCTGGCTAATGGTGATGATGGTGGTGCCCTTCCACCTTGCCGCCAAGCAACTCTAAGGCCTTTTCCAGAACCTTGTCCGTCTCAGCCATCAATGCCAAGGCTTTGTCAATCTCAGCTGCGGCATCTACTTGCCCTTCATCACGGGCAATCACCACCCATTTCTTGAATTCATCCTGGTGACTATGGCTATGCTCCACCCAGTGGGGCAGGAGAATGCGTAGTTTTTCTAGATTTGTTTTTTCACTCATTATCATTTCCTATTAGGGAGCCGGTACCAGGGTCACTGTACCGCTGTTCATGTCCATCTTTTTTACAGTGGCCCGGGGCACGAGCTTAGGTGGGTCAAAAAGGGTAGAGACCTCAATGCCCTCACTCTTTGCTTCAAGCAGGGTGACATTTTCCATGATCACCTCCCGGTCCCCATCTTTTTCCAGGACAACACTCATCTGGCACATGGATTTTCCTCCGTGGATAGTTTGGCTAAGGATGGCCTATTTTTTGCGGCCTGGTCCTTGTTCACTTCTCTATTGTTGACTACAGTGACCAACCATACCCCATGAGCCGCTTTTATTTCAACTGCAAGGAAAGAGCATGCTGACGAATTTTGCTGAAATCAAAGATATTCTAACCAAGACCAAGACCATTGCTGTTGTTGGCCTGTCACCAAAGGAAAACAGACCATCCAATGATGTGGCCCGTTATTTGATGGCAGCCGGCTATACCATCATCCCGGTAAATCCAGGCCAGAGTGAGATACTGGGCGAAAAATGCTACCCACGCCTGACTGAAATCCCTCAAAAAATCGATGTGGTCAATATCTTCCGGGCCTCGAAAGAGGTAGGACCGGTGGTGGACCAGGCCGTGGAAATCGGCGCCAAGGTGGTCTGGATGCAGGAAGGCATTGTCAATGAAGAAGTCGCTGCCAAGGCCCGGCAAGCAGGTCTGACCGTGATCATGGACCGCTGCCTGAAAGTTGACCACGAAAATCTGGCCTGAACCTGTTGATTTGATTTTCCTTGTGAGATAGTGGCAGGTTAACCTGTTTGCTTCACCACTGTTCAAAGCCCCATTCCCCTCACCCTGACCCTCTCCAGAAAGAGAGGAAAACCTCACCTGTCAACAGCGCACATTCCCTTGACTTTCCTTACTTCCTGGGATACATTCTCTCGTTTTTCCATGTATAATTTCGACCTGCTGGCTTAGGCAGGTTTTTTTAATGACCATGACGGAGGTCGAGGGTGGCAGTTAAGGCGTTAAAAGGCTTCAAAGATATCATTCCCGGGGAGGTTGAGACCTGGCAGTTTATCGAGGGCACGGCCCGTGATATCTTGCACCGTTTCGGCTGTGGTGAGATTAAGGTTCCCATCCTTGAAAAGACCAAACTTTTCAAGCGTTCCATTGGCGAGACCACCGATATCGTTGAAAAGGAGATGTACACCTTTGCCGACCGCAACGGTTCTTCCCTGACCATGCGCCCCGAAGGCACGGCTCCGGTGCTCCGGGCCTACATTGAAAATGGCCTCCATGCCGCCAAACCTGTACAAAAACTCTACACCATCGGCCCCATGTTTCGTCACGAACGGCCCCAGAAGGGCAGGCTGCGCCAGTTCCACCAGATCTCGGTGGAGGTGCTGGGCACTGATCTGCCCAGGGTGGACGCTGAGCTCATGGCCATGGCCGCCCTGATCATGGAAGAATTGGGTCTTTCCGCCAGCCTGGAGATCAACTCCCTGGGCTGCCCTAAATGCCGGCCTGGATTCAATGAGGCCCTGCTAAAATTTATCGGCGGCATTGACGATCTTTGCGATGACTGTCTGCGCCGTCGCGAGACTAATCCGCTCCGGGTCCTGGACTGCAAGAGTGCCAACTGCCAGGCCCATTACAAAAATGCGCCCTCCATCCTTGACCATCTCTGCGCTGACTGTGCCGACCATTTCAGTGAGGTGAAAAAGGGTCTTGATCTCCTTGATGTCACCTATACTATAAATTCCTTCATGGTCCGCGGCCTTGATTATTATACCCGCACCACCTTTGAGCTGCTGACCAATGATCTCGGCGCCCAGAGTGCCGTGGGGGCCGGCGGCCGCTACGACGGCCTGGTGGCCCAGCTTGGTGGCCCTAAGGTGGCGGGAATCGGTTTTGCCATGGGCATGGAACGCCTGGCCCTGCTTCTTGACCAGCAAGAAGAAAAAATCCTTGAGGCAGATCTTGATCTCTTCATCGCCGCCCTTGGTCCTGCAGCCCAGGACGAGGCCTTTAAAATGTGCCAAGCCCTGCGGGCCATCGGTCTTTCTATTGCCATGGATCACCAAAATCGCAGCTTGAAAAACCAGATGAAACAGGCAGGCAAGGCCAGGGCCCGCTTTGCCCTGATTATCGGTGACGAGGAACTGGCCAATGGCCAGGCCGTGCTGCGCAATATGGAGAACCGGGACCAGCAGGATGTGGCCTTGGGGGGCGACGTCAACGACTGGAGTCTGGAGCTGGCCGATAAATTATTTGACTAAAAAGATGGAATTTATCTCGTAATTTCCATCTTTTTGTTTTGTGGTGATCTGTAGGAGCCCGGCCCTCCGGGCGAAAAAGTTTTGTGCTTCGGGCACTCTTTATCGCTCACAGGGGTGAGCTCCTACTCGTATATAAACAAAAATAAGCGCGAAGACGAATAAGGCGTGATGGCATATTCACCCTTCTTCCTTCATCCTTTTACAACACACAGGAGCAAGCCAATGGAATCCATGGGCGATCTCGTTAGAACTCATAAATGCAACGACCTCACCAATGTCAACAGTGGTGAGGAGGTAATCCTCATGGGTTGGGTGCTGCGCCGCCGCGATCATGGCGGAGTTATTTTCATAGATCTTCGTGACCGCTGGGGCATTACCCAGGTTGTTTTTAACCCGGAGCATAATGCCGAGGTCCATGCCAAGGCCCATGGCCTGCGCAGCGAGTGGGTCCTGGCTGTGCGCGGCAAGGTGAGCAATCGCCCGGACGGCATGGTCAACGATAAGCTGGCCACCGGCACCATTGAGATCATGGTGGATGAGCTTCGCATTTTAAATAAATCCAAGACCCCGCCCTTTCCCCTGGATGAGGACACCGAGGTCTCTGACAACCTGCGCCTCCAATACCGTTACATTGACATGCGCCGGCCTGGCGTGGCAGATAATTTCATCCTGCGCCACAAGGCTGCCCAGGCCATCCGCTCCTTTTTAAACAACGAGAACTTCCTGGAAATCGAGACCCCCATGCTCACCCGCTCCACCCCGGAAGGCGCCCGTGACTATCTCGTCCCCAGCCGGGTCAATGCCGGTAAATTTTATGCCCTGCCCCAGTCTCCCCAGCTTTTCAAACAGCTGCTCATGGTGGCCGGCATGGACCGCTATTATCAGATCACCAAATGTTTCCGCGATGAAGACCTGCGCGCTGACCGCCAGCCCGAATTTACCCAGGTGGATATGGAACTCTCCTTTATCAACGAGGAAGAGATGTACCGTATCGGTGAGGAGATGATGGTGGCCCTGTTCCGTGCCACCAAGGATATGGAGGTCAGTATCCCCTTCCCGCGTATGCCTTATGATGAGGCCGTGGCCCGCTACGGCACTGATCGTCCAGATATCCGCTTCGGCCTTGAGCTCACCGACCT
>JBDLIE010000082.1:0-8143 GCA_039715015.1 Thermodesulfobacteriota bacterium | reverse complement strand
TGCCCACCTGTTCTTTTAAAATACAGGCACATGGAAGATGTATTTCTGGTAACTGAAAATAACCCCATCAGGAGAAATCTCAGCCACCTTCAAATCTGGAGCAAGAGTATAACCTTCCCGCATCATTTTGCCGTTGATGCTTGCAAAGCGAGAGGACGGTTTATTTTTATAAAAGGCATGGGCAGCAATGTGAATTTCCGGAAGTTGCTGCCTTATGGAGGTGGGAAGCTGATAAATGGGAAGCGCTTTTCTTGACAAACTGTTTTTGGGGGCAATAGAAGTGGAAGGTGCTGGCTCGGCAAGCAGGGCTTGCTGCGCCCGATTTATCTCCGGATTTTCGGCTTGTTCCTCAGGAAGAGTGGTTGTTTCTGAGGATTCAAGTTCCGTGGCGAGGTCAAAATTTTCCTGGGGCACAATAGTGCTCGGCGCTGCCGGTACGGTCTCTTTGGCAGCCTCTTTATAAGTAGCTTCTTCTTCCGGATTCAGAACCGGTTCAACATGCGCCTCTTCCTGCCCTCCGGCAATATTAATTCCCCCGGCCATTTTATCCTCCGCCTTTTCTGTATCCCTCGCATGGACCACGGGGGCTGCGACGGAAGGTTCCTGCGAGGATGCGGCACCACTTTCTTCCAGGCTTACAACTCTGCTTTTATCATCCACTGTGACAACAGGATCGGCAGGGGAAGGCTCCGGGATGACAGGAGAGAGTACCTGCGCTGATTGCGGAACGATATTATTCTGTTTTTCCTGAACCGTTGCTGATTCATAACGATCAGAATTATGTACGACGGCTTGGGGCCCTGTTGCCGGCTGATCTTGGCGCATGATGGCAAACAGGACAAGAATCACATTCAGAAGCAAAATTGCCGCAAGGAAAAAGAGCCACGAAGCTTTTTTCTTCTTAACCGGAGAAAGCTCTACCTGAACAGTGTTTAGGTCTGGGACTTTCTCCTGTGGCCTTTGTTGATCTGATTTTTTAAGGGCCTCGAGAATATATGACATATTAATTATCCTCGTGCATATCGGTTAATTTGGGCACTCTGCTGCTGTATGCCGAATTAAGATAAATTATTGTTTGAGGGCCGACGATACCGTCCGGTACAAGGTTTTTTTCAAACTGAAACTGTTTCACCTGACTGATCAGAATGTCATCGTAAAGTACGGGAGCCTTGGAACTGGCAGGCCGCTCTTGGATCATGGCCAGTTTTTTATCTAGCCAATCCACATTGGCTGCCTGATTTTCCGGCTTAACGGCAGCTGAATATCCTTCTGGCTTCTCCCATAACAGGAAATATTCACCAATCCATCGCCTTTTGATATCTTCGACAGGGACACTTTTACGCTCTGGACCAATGACAAAGTCAGCGGTCTGGCCGTGGAAAGAGATCAAGGCTGCATAAAAGCGTTCGCCTTTATCATCATACAAGGTTAATACCGCCGGCCTATTGAGACCGATCAAACTGTTAAAACTACCTTGCCGGTTGAGGCAGCGTAAGTTGTGTAATTCGGCAACGGCACAGTCAGAGGCAACATCCCCTGGAACATAATCAACACCCCAGCTGGCAAAAAGCGCCTGACAGGCCATCGCCCTGCTGTCGGTAAGCGGCACATCATCAGGCCACTCCAGTGAAGAAACCTCCAAGGACTGTGGGTTGATAGCGTTGGCAGTGCTTTTTTGCTGCATACTACCTTCACCGTCAACACCCTGCTGCTCCACCGACTCAATTGATGTCGTCTGTGGTGCCTGCGCCATCTGCTCAGTTAAGGTAGACGGTTCAGGGCCGATCTGCTCTACCGCTTCTACTTGAGCCACCTGTCCAACCTCTTCCACCGGTTGTTCAATGGGTGCCATTTGCTCCACAGGATCCTGCTCAAAAAAAGTTTCTATCCCTGTTATTAGCTTATAATGAGTTGCTGCCAGTACAGAACCGCTGAGCAGAATAAAAAGCCCTACTATGAGCATGCCTGATTTTTTTATTGTATGCGGCGGCCGGTCAACAATTTCCCCGAAAACTTCTCGTGCTGCCTTTTTGATGGTTGCAGTGTTTACTTTGTCCTGATCCTGCACGTAAGTGCCGAGGAGGGAGCGGTCGCAAATAATGTTTATGAGGCGCGGGGTACCTTTGCTTAACCTGAAGAGGGTTTTTATGGTTGACTCAGGAAAGATTCTGGCGCGCCCACCGGCTATTACCAATCGGTGAGCAATATAGGAGCCCACTTCACTTTCGGATAGAGGGGTAAGGTGATACCTGGCGGTAATTCGTTGGGCGAGCTGGCGCAACTCCGGCTGCTGCAGCATTTTTTTAAGCTCCGGTTGGCCCAGCAAAATGATCTGCAGAAGTTTTCGTTCGTTCGTTTCCAGATTGGTAAGGAGCCGGATCTGTTCCAAAACATCAGTACTGAGATTCTGGGCTTCATCGATAATGAGCACGGCCTTCCTACCGCTTGCATGCGAATGCAATAAGAAGTTGTTTATGCGATCAACATAAAATTTGATGCTGTTCTGGTTTTCCTGATGATCAATGTCGAACTCATCGCAAATTGTGGCCAGCAGTTCTTCAACTGTTAATTTGGGATTGAGAATAAACGCTATGTCAGTAGCTTTTGGAATTTGCTCCAGAAGGCAACGGCAAATAGTCGTTTTTCCTGTTCCAACTTCCCCGGTGAGCATAACAAAACCGCCGTCGCTTCTCATGCCATAGAAAAGATGGGCTAACGCTTCCTTATGCCGCTCGCTCATGTATAGACTATGGGGGTCTGGGGCGATTGAAAAAGGAGCTGATGCGAAACCAAAATGTTCTTTATACATAGTGTGGTATCAAGCAAAAAAAGAGCTTTTATGAAAGGAAATCTGCTTATCGGAGATGCTGAGAAAGCTTACTACATTACTAAAGAGCACGTCAAAAAAACAGCTCCACCAAAAAAGATTGTGATTACCAGCGAACTTCAGCCAATACTTGATCACCATGGCACATGATTGTGTAAGGGCTTGGTCCGTAGGAGCACCCCAAGGGTATTCGAACTCTTCGCTTATCTCCTGCGGGGCACCCGGCCCTCCGGGCGATTAAGAGGCGATCTTTTGTTCAAGCCCCCCTTATCGCTCACAGGGGTGAGCTCCTTCGGCATTGCGCTTCAGCCTTTTTTGGAGTTGAATCACCCCTGGCGGCGCTGACGCAGCAGCTTAACCTGGGGCGTAAATCCCCCACTTTTGGTGCTGGATAGAATTAAAGTGGCCCTGATTCAAATGGGCCTCGGTGGCCTTCATGGCCTGATCACACACCCCGTTCCACCAAATCCATGAAATCTCGACTTCAATCTCACTCCAACCCACATGGACCAAAGCCCCAAAATTGCTTGTTTCTCCATTTTCTATCAGTTATATAAGTGGCATCAGTGCGCCCCCATAGCTCAGTGGATAGAGCATCGGATTCCTAATCCGTGTGCGCAAGTTCGATTCTTGCTGGGGGTACCAATATAAAAAAGGGGTTTAGGGGATATTCTCCTAAACCCCTTTTGGTTTGGGTACCTATGGTATGCGGTTGGCTGCGGGTTTTAAATGACCACAAATGCCTCTTGCCATTTAGTGACATCTTCCAGCGATGAAACTAAAAATCATACTTCCCCCTGCCCTTGGCACCTGCTGTATCACTTCGTGCACTCTTCGGTGAACATAGCATGCAGGCTTCCCTTGTACTCTTCGCATTTGACCTTACCCATAATTTCATGGGCCCATTTGGCATTATTCGTCTCGGCTACCAGTTTGGCAAGCTTGTCCAGCCTGGGGCCGCAAGACTCCTGAATCTCTCCCTTGATTTTGTCCTTTAACAATTCATACCAGGCCTCGTCGGCCAAGGCGAGGAGCTTTCCCGGCATGTCACAGCAATCACCGCAATCACAGACTGTCGCTTGGCTTGAGCATTTTCCGTGACCGTGAGCGCCGTGTTTTTTAGCTTCGGTAGAACATGTTCCCTGAATGTCGCATTTCTCAGTCATGACTTTTTCCTCCAAAATTATATTTTACTCCTATTGCCCATCTCCAATGGATGAACAATTCAAAATGGAACGGCCTATTATTCTGATTGGTGAAGAGTACGTAATTTGTCGTTATCCTGAATGTTTTTATGAGCAATTTTGAAAAATAGAAATATCAGCAAATCAAATGAGGTTTCAGGGCTTACAAGAACTGCCCTTCCACCTACAAAAACGAGCCGAACAAAAGGTTATCTTTTATTTAAGATAGCGAGCAATTCAACATCAAAAATAAGGGTGCTGTTGGGTTCAATGCCTCCTGCTCTTCTGCTGCCATAGGCAAGTTCTGGTGGAATAAAAAGCTGCCATTTTCCTCCCGCCCTCATCAGTTGAAATGCCTCTGTCCAGCCTTTAATAACCTTATCTACCCTGAATTGAGCGGCTTTACCCCTTTTGTAAGAGCTGTCAAATTCAGTTCCGTCTATCAATGTTCCAAGATAATTCACCTCAACGACATCTGTTGCAGACGGAGACTCACCAGCTCCTTCCGAGATAATTTTATACAGGAGCCCGGAGGGCAGTGTGATGATATCTGCTTTTTTGCCGTTTTGGACCAGGAAAGTCCTACCAGCCTCAAGATTTTTCGCTGCCACTTCAGCCACCTTCTTTTTCTGGGATTCAATAACACTCTTCTGCAAGGCCACAAGAGTACTTTGCATTTCTTCCTCGCTCATAGCAGGGGCAACGCCTTCCATCGCGTCCTGAATGCCTTGAAGAACAATCTGTGGCCCGATATCAATTCCCTGCCGTTTAAAATCACCTCCGATCTGGTTGCCAATACTATAGCTCAACCGTGATTGCGCACCTGAAAGACCAACTTCACCGGCAAAGCAGCTATTGGTTAACAGGGCCGTGATTAATATGGTTCGAAAGCTGTGCAGCATAGTTCTTTTCCCTTGTAATGATAATTTAGTGATTTTCATATTTGCGGATATTTTATTCTGGTGCTTCAATTGAAAGCAACTCAAGCTCAAAGATGACGGCCCGGTCTGCTAAAGCTCCACGTCTGCCATAAGCCAGTGCAGCAGGCACAAAAAATTCCCATTTAGCCCCTTCTTGCATGAGCTGTAGACCTTCTGTCAGACCTGGAATCACCCCATTAACATAAAAGGATTGCGGTTCTTTTTTGTTATGGGTGCCGCCAAATTCAGTGCCATCAAGGAGGGTTCCTTTGTAGTGAACTGTGACCCGATCAGCCAGGGCTGGCTTTTTACCGGTTCCCGACCTGATTTTCTTGTACTGTAGACCGCTTGGCAAGACAATAAGGCCTTCCTTTTTAGCGTTGTCAGCAAAGAATTTCTCAGCGATGGCATGAAATTTTTCCTGTATTTCCTGCTGCTCTTCTCTTTGTTCAGCCATTACTCTCTTTTTCATGGCCACCAGCATTTTAGTCATCGACTCTTGGGCGATAGCCGGTGGTGTGTCAGAAGAGGAATCACGCATCCCCTGCAAAAAGGCCTGGGAATCGATGGTCTTTTTTTGTTTTTTATAATCACTGCCGATCTGATATCCCAGGCTGTAACTAATTCTGTTCTTTTCCTGCTCAAGTTGGGAGGTTTGACGTGATAATTCCCCTGCCGCAGAAAAGCTAGAAAACAATAAAATAATGGCTATGGTAATAATCGGATATTTCATTCCTGTTCTTCCCCTCCACAAAAGAGGGGCCGCCTTGCGGGCAGCCCCTCTTGCGGCATCTATTGCCTAGACAAAGTTACGGTGAAACCACATAGGGCCGCATCATTTCATTGTCTTCGTGCTCAACAATATGACAATGCCAGACATAGAGACCGGCTAGGTCGAAAAAGGCCTTGACCGTGGTGATCTCACCTGGATAAGAAATCACCGTATCTTTCATACCCGTCTCTCCGGGTTGGACGACCGGATTCACCGGCTCCCAGCCAGGGATAGCTCTCCGGTCAGTTACCTCGAAGCGTACAAGATGGAGGTGAATGGGATGCGCATCAGCAGTAAAGTTGTAGACATCCCAACTTTCCACATCGCCAACTGTTGGGTTCTCGGTCACATAAATCATTTTCTCCAAGCCATTTTCCAAGGTAATGGGAACGGCCGTACCCTCAGTGTTATCAGTCCATTTAAGCGGAATACCCATTGGCATCGCCGGATCGGTCAAATCAACCAAACCAAGCAGTGCTTCCTTCGGAGCAAAGGGTACACTGGGTGCCGGACAGTCGGGCGGAGTGCCGGCAACATGAACAACATTGCCAGCCAGATCCACATCAACACAAAGCTCTTCAGATTCGCCCTCGTTGAGCGACAACTGCCGTGTGGTGCCGGCCATGCCCAGACCAGGCTCGCTAACAGGCAGCAAACGGTTGGGTTCTGTCACCATCTTATCAGAAGGCTGGCGGAGGGCGACATTGACAACGAACTCCATGACCTGGCCCGTGGTGGCCGGGTCGGCCGGCACATCCGGAAAACCGCCAAAGGGCGCATCAGGGGCGGTATTGATCATCCTTACCCTGGTGCCATTCGGCAGTTTACTGAAATCAACGATAACATCGACACGCTCGGCCAGAGCCATGAGCAACGCTTGTTGTGGGTCAGAGGTTGGAATGCGATTCTTGCGCTTCAGTTTAGTGCCATCCCCGGGCAGTGGTGTGGCAAAACCGGTTGAGATCTCAACCACCTTGGGCAGAAAGCCCTGATCAGCACCGATCTGGAAGAAGGACAGCTCCCTGTCCCTGCCATGAAATGAACCAGCTTTCTCATACTTCAAGGCCAGGTTCAAGAATCTGGAGTTGCAGCCATTCAAAAGCCGGAAACGGTACTTGGCTGGCGCCACCTCCAGGGTCGGCCAACTGACGCCATTGACCACCATGACGTTAAAAAATGCTTCTGGATTCCAGGTTGGCGCAATGTCTGAGTTCGGGACAAAAGGGATCTGCAATTCTGCCTCGCCAGGCAATTGTTCATCCGGTGTGCCGGCTGTTCCCTGGACGTTCAGGCCTTCAAAAAATGCCCGGTTGCCGGGATAAAACAGCGATCCATCGGCATTAAAGGAGCGGTCCTGGATGACAATGGGGATTTCACGGATTGAATTCCTCACTGGGTTGCCAGGGATGTTCAGCGACAAGACATCCTGCCCCGCCACCGGCGCCGGACCCGGCAGAATGGCCGGCTTTCCTTTTTTGCCATCAATCATGGCATCATATGCCCCGCCGCGGATCAGCCAGAAACCGGCCGGTCCGGCATAGACGTTCAAACGGGTCATGCCGAGCGAGTGGTCATGATACCAGAGTGTGGTCGCTGGCTGGTCGTTGCGATACAGGTAATCAGCATAGCCCAAATTAAGGCCCTGGGCCTGACCGAGTGAGTCATCAAACATCGTTCCTTCCGTAGTATAACCGGTTGGGATGTTGTTGGCAGCGGGCAGCCACCATGCTTCGGGATAACCGTCGCTGTGGCCTTCGACATGGGCGCCGTGGACGTGCGTTACAATGGGTACAGGTCCGGTGTAGAGAGCTGGATTATTAGTGGCGCAATCTGTTCTGGAAGAGCCGTCTCGGCAGCCAATGGCAGGCGGATTGGCCCAGTGCAGGGTCTGGTCTACCGGCAGCAGGTGTGGCAGATAATCACCGGTGACCGAATCGACCAGATCATTGATCCACCGTACAGCAACCGAATCATTCGAGATGGTCTCAAAGGTATAGGCAGGGTAGTTGAACTGTGAATTAAGGGCCGGCGCAATTCCAACACCGCCACCAAGCGCTGTAGAATCAGGCAATGCGTCCAATTCAGGGCCGTAGCTCCAGATAGTGGTGGCCGGGAAAACATCAGTCCGGCCCGTTACGGTGTTCCAGATACCACCGGGCAGAATTTGCTGCTGAAACTGCCTGACGGCAATATCATATTTGTTGGCTATGCCGTTATCTTTCATTACAGGCGGGATAACAAGCGGAGTTACGTACTGCGGAATAGTTGTCGGATCCAGCGTTCCGCCCGGTAGCGGTGCTGCAATCGACTGTCCGCCAAACATTGCTGTCATAAACGTAACAGTGAAAAATAATTGCCGTGTTAACCTCTTTTTCATTACCCTACCTCCTTGCTTGGGTTGAGTTTAGAATAAAAAGTCTAAATGTGTGACGAACAGCTG
>JBDLIE010000081.1:0-8309 GCA_039715015.1 Thermodesulfobacteriota bacterium | reverse complement strand
AATAAAAAGAACATAAAACAGCCCCAAAGCCATAATTTTTGGTTGCTTTTTCCCTCTACCCTTTGGTATAAGTCCTCTTTCACCTGGAACCAGCAACGTGTTTTTTCTTCAAGGTGCCAACTGCTTTTTGCGAGCAGGATGGCATTTTGTTTTTTTAACGCATAGAGCTAACCACTGGTTTTAAGGATCTTATTCATCGGTTAGAAGGAACTTGTCACATGGGCAACATTGAAACAGAAACCACAGAAGAAATGAGCTTTGCCGAACTCTTTGATGCAGAGGAGCTCGTAGTAGTATCCGTCGGCGATGTTGTTGAGGGTACCGTTGTAGACCTCAATGAAAATTGCGCCATCGTTGATTGCGGCGACAAATCAGAAAGCGAAATCATGCTGGGTGAATTCAAGCATGATGGAGAACAGGTCGAAGTTAAGATCGGTGACGTTTTTGACGTTTTTGTCGAGAGACGTGAAGGAGAAGGCGGCCTGCGCCTTTCCCGCGAAAAAGCAATCGGCATCAAAGTCTGGGAAGACATAGCTAAAATCCAGGAAGACGACGGCACCATTCTGGGCCGCATTGACAACCGTGTTAAAGGTGGTCTCTCCGTCGATATCGGCGTACCTGCCTTCCTGCCCTACTCCCAGATTGATCTCCGTCCAGTTAAAGATCTTGACGCCCTGATCGGCGACTCTTTTGACTTCAAGATCCTTAAATATAATAAAAAACGTAACAACGTTGTTATTTCCCGCCGCGCCATCCTTGAAGAGGCCCGCAAGAAACTCCGCGAGGAGATGCGTTCCACCCTGGCCGAAGGCTCTATTGTTACCGGTTCCATTACCAATATCACCGATTACGGTATCTTCGTTGATCTGGGCGGTCTTGACGGCCTCTGCCATATCACCGATCTCTCCTGGGGACGCGTTTCCCATCCATCCAAGCTCTTCAAAGTTGGCGAGGACGTTGAGGTTAAAATCCTTAAGTTCGATAAAGAGACCGACAAGGTATCCCTCGGTGTTAAACAGCTTAAAGATGATCCATGGTCCACCGTGGATGAGCGTTACCCTGTGGGCAGCAAGGCTGTGGGCAAGGTGGTCAGCATCACCGATTACGGCGTCTTTGCCGAACTGGAAGAGGGCGTTGAAGGCCTCATCCATGTTTCTGAGATGTCCTGGTCCAAGAAGACCCGCCATCCCTCCAAGATTGTTGCTGTTGGCGATGAAGTTGAAATTGCCATCCTCAACATTGACGCCGATGCTAAGCGTATCTCCCTGGGCATGAAGCAGCTCCAGCCCAACCCCTGGGATCTGGTTGCCGAGAACTACCCTGTGGGCGCCATCATTGAAGGCAAGATCAAGAACATCACCGATTTCGGTATCTTCATCGGTATCGAGGAAGGCATCGACGGTCTTATCCATGTCTCTGATCTTTCCTGGACCGAGCGCATTAAGCATCCTTCAGAGAAGTTTGCCAAGGGTGACACCATCCAGGCCGCCGTCCTGAAGATTGACCGCGAGAACGAACGTTTCTCCCTGGGTATCAAGCAGCTTGAGCCCGATCCATGGCAGGCCACCATTGAGAAATATCCAGTGGGCACCGCTGTGGAAGGCAAGATCACCAACGTTACTGACTTTGGTATCTTTGTTGAGGTCCAGGAAGGCATCGAGGGTCTGGTTCATGTTTCTGAAATCAGCAGAGAGAAGATCGACACTCCGGTTGGCATGTATAATGTCGGCGACAGCCTGGAAACAAAAGTCATCAATGTTTCTGCCAAGGATCGTAAGATCGGCCTTTCCATCAAGGCCCTGACCGATGCTCCTGGGGAAGGAAGCATGAATGACTACCAGAAAGAGGAACAGGCCGGCCCATCAACCCTGGGTGACCTTCTCCAGTCCAAGCTTGATGTGGACCAGGAAGAAGAGTAGGAACTCATTCTCAGACTGAAATCTTATGTCATCAGAAAGGTTATTCCACCAACGGCATCCAGTGCTCACCGGCCTCTTTTTCATGGCCGCGCTCACTATCATGTTCTTTGGAGGGGTAACCTTTTTTGTTTCCACCATCATCCAACAAAAAAGCAATTATCTCCTTGGAGTCAGCGACTCCATCGGGGTTATTGAAGTTAAAGGCGTCATAACTGAGGCGGAACAAACCCTGGCCCATATCCAGCGCTTTGGCCAGAAAGATGGGATCAAGGCCGTTGTCATCCGTATTGACAGCCCTGGTGGCGCTGTGGGCGCCTCCCAGGAGCTCTTCATGGCCATTCAGCGCCTGAGCCAAACAAAACCAGTGGTGGCCTCCATGGGTTCCGTGGCGGCCTCCGGCGGTTTTTATGCAGCTCTTGGTGCTGAAAAAATTGTTGCCGCCCCTGGCACCCTCACCGGCAGCATGGGGGTTATTATAAAATTTGCCAACCTGGAGAAGATTTTTCAAAAAATCGGCTACCAGAGCCAGGTTGTAAAAAGCGGTGAGTTCAAAGATATGGGCTCTCCGGATCGATCCCTCACAGAGGCAGAGATAACCCTGCTCCAGAACCTCATTAATTCGGTGCATGGCCAGTTTGTCTCCGACATTGTCGAAAGCAGGGCCTTGAATATTGAAGATGTAAAAAAGATAGCAGACGGCCGAATATTTTCAGGCGAACAGGCCAAAGAATATGGCTTAATTGATGAGCTTGGCAATTTCCACGATGCCATTCGTCTGGCAGCAAGCCTTGCCAGGATGGACGAAGAGCTTCCCAATCTTGTCTACCCACCTGAAGAGAAAGATTCTATGCTCGGCATGCTCTTGGGCAAAAGCCCACAGCGTATTTTTAGCAACCTGTCGCTGTCGAAACCCATTCTCTCTTATGAATGGGACGGCTCAGCCTCCCTGGTTACCCCCTGAAAATACTGGTAAGGGCAGGCTTTTAGACAAGTATTGCAATGAATTTATTACAGTTTTGCACGGAACAGTTAAACAATAGTTTCTGACAGAATTAAAAACGAACTGTCAGGTCTACTATTTTCTTGGGAGAAAGAAAGAATGTTAAAGAGAGACCTTGTTGACGCGGTTGCCGAAAAGATGGATGGCTACCTCAAAAAAGATGTAAGTCAGGCCATTGATATTATGCTTGACACAATCACCGAAGCCCTTGCCGAAGAACGCCGTGTTGAGATCAGAGGCTTTGGCAGTTTCAGTATCCGCCAGCGCAAGGCCCGTTCCACCAAGAACCCGCGTACCGGCAAAATTATGCATATTCCGCCCCGCAAGACCATTCACTTTACCATGAGTAAATCCCTGAAGGATCCATTGGTCAAGAAAGGGTAATCAAGGGTCAGTTTTTTAAAAGAATCAATGTATTTCTTGAAATGAGATATTTCGAAGGTCTCGCAGGCTCGCTATCTGTTTGAGATAGACGAAGAGGTCGGGCTAAATAGCCATTTCTAGAAAAATATTTAACGGAAAATGGAGGTGTCGCCCTTACCCTCCCTGAGCACTTCAAGCTCAGAGCCAACAAGAGAGACCACAGAGGAGGGCATGGGAAAGACGTCGCCGCCATCTATGATCTCATCCACTTGATTGCCGAAGAGCTGTTCCACCTCATAGGCGTTCGCAGGCAGCTCTTCACCCTCAATTCCAGCTGAGGTGGTAACAATAGGATTTCCAAGGAGTTCAACAAGCATCTGACAAATTGGGCTTTCCGGAACTCGAATCCCCACCGTCTTTTGCTTGGTGATCATAATTTTGGGAACAATCTTCAAGGTGGGTAAAACAAAGGTGTAGGCGCCGGGAAGATTCTTTTTCATCACCCGGTAGGCAGCATTTGATAAGGAGCAATAGTTACTGACTTTTTTCAAACTGCAGCACATGAAACTAAAAGGCTTTTTTTTGGGACGGCCTTTAATCTGATGCAAGCGCTTAACGGCCTTCTGGTTAAACATGTCGCACCCCATACCATACACCGTATCCGTAGGGTAACAGATGATGCCACCGCGTTTGAGAACATCAACTGCTTTTTCAATCAGTCTTGACTGGGGATTTTCAGGGTTGATATACAACATAGGAAATTATTGCTAGAAACGGCCTGCGATGGAAGCAGGCCGTTTCTTTTTATTAAACAAAATCAAAGTGTGACAACAAGGGGCCTTTCTGACCGAGACACTCCGACATAAAAACCAGATGATGGTATACTGGCACATGGGGCGGGAAGCAAACCTTTTTTTGCCTGTTCTGCCCCATAAAAGAAAGACCCGGTGTCTCAGCTGCTCAGAAAGATATGATTTGCCAAAAAATAACCTTAAGATTACGGCACCTTCTCTCCTGGGAAGCACGCCAACAGAGCTCTAATTAAAGGAACTAAAATGTTATCAGAGACCATTGAACACGCCTATACATTTGACGACCTCCTCCTTATGCCCGGCCCTTCTGAAGTGCTGCCCGATGCCGTTGACCTCTCCTGCCGGCTTACCAAAGAAATCACCCTCAATATTCCCATTGTCAGTGCGGCCATGGATACTGTAACAGAACATCGAGCAGCCATCACTCTGGCCAGGGAAGGCGGTATAGGCATCATCCATAAAAACATGTCTATAGACGAGCAGGTTCTCCAGGTCAAGAAGGTCAAGAAGTCTGAATCAGGCATGATCATTGACCCGGTCACCACTGCTGAAGACAGTACTGTTGCAGAAGTTCAGGAGATCATGGCCACCTATCGTATTTCCGGGGTTCCCGTTCTCAAAAACGAAAAGTTGGTGGGCATTGTCACTAACCGCGATTTGCGCTTTGTCTCCGACCAAGGACTGCGGGTCAGGGACGTTATGACCGCAAAAAATCTGGTGACTGCCAAGGCAGGTATTAGCTTGGCACAATCCAAGGCCCTGCTCCATGAACACCGTATTGAAAAACTGTTGGTGGTGGACGACAAGGGCGGCCTCACCGGCCTGATCACCATTAAGGACCTCGAGAAAATCAGAAAATATCCCAATGCCGCCAAGGATAACCTGGGCCGCCTGCGGGTGGGTGCTGCCATCGGCATTGGCACTCCCATGGAAAACATTGCTAAACTTGTTGACGCCGGTGTCGATGTCATAGGCCTGGATTCAGCCCATGGCCATTCAAAGAATGTCCTTAATACACTGAAGGCGGTGAAAAGCACCTTCCCCGACCTCCAGGTTATTGCCGGAAATGTCGCCACGGCAGAAGGCACCGAGGCCCTAATTAAGGCTGGGGCCGATTGCGTTAAAATCGGTGTTGGGCCGGGCTCCATCTGTACCACCCGTATTGTTGCCGGTGTCGGTGTGCCACAGATGTCAGCCATTCATAATTGTGCCCAAATCGCCTCCCAGTATGGCATCCCCATTATTGGCGACGGCGGCATCAAACACTCAGGTGATATCACCAAGGCCCTTGGTGCAGGAGCCGACACCATCATGGCAGGCAGCCTCTTTGCCGGCACGGACGAGTCTCCGGGCGACACCTTTCTTTATCAAGGCAGGACCTACAAGGGATACCGTGGCATGGGCTCATTGGGAGCCATGAAACAGGGAAGCAGCGACCGCTACTTCCAAGAAAAGAGCACAAAATACGTACCTGAGGGTATTGAAGGTAAGGTACCCTACAAAGGTCCGCTCACTGACATCATTTATCAACTCATGGGTGGTTTGAGTTCCGGCATGGGCTATGTGGGGGCTGCTAATATCAGAGAGCTTCATACCAAGGCCCGTTTTGTGAAGATAAGTCCGGCAGGCCTCAAAGAGAGCCATGTCCATGACGTTATCATCACCAAGGAAGCGCCAAACTATCGGCTCGGCTAACAGGCTATTGAAAAACTACTGCACTCACCTGATACTGCGTCTACCCCTCACGGGGGTAGCAAGGAAAATTCGGTTTAAAATGCTCACAAGCTGCGTGCCCGGAGGAGATAAGCGCAGACTTCGAATACCCCTGGGGTGATTTTGCGCCTCATTTTTTACCGCAAGGGTATTTGTTTCACGGCACCTTGTCTCAGCTTCGCTCGCTACGTTTTTTAACAGCCTGCTATACATGATTAAGAACTTTTCAAAAAACTTACTTCAACAATATAAAAAAAAATGAATATCCATAGCGAAAAAATACTTATCATCGATTTCGGTTCCCAGACAACCCAGCTCATAGCCCGCCGGGTTAGGGAGCAAAAGGTCTATTGTGAAATCCATCCTTACCACACTGATCTTGCAAAGATCAAAGAACTGAACCCCTCCGGCCTCATTCTCTCAGGTGGCCCTCGCTCAGTTTATGATAAGGGAGCCCCAAAATGTGACCCAGCCCTTTTTCATCTTGACCTGCCTATCTTGGGTATCTGCTACGGTGCCCAGCTCATGGTGCAGGAGTTGGGTGGTGTGGTCGAACAGGCGGCCAAGCGCGAGTTTGGTAAATCTTTTCTCGATATTGAGTATTACGGTGGCCTTTTTGCTAACTTCGACAAGAGTAATGAGGAATGCCAAGTCTGGATGAGCCATGGCGACCGTATTGAAAAATTGCCGGACAATTTCAGCGCTTCGGCCCAGAGTGAACATTCTCCCTATGCCTCCATCCGTCATGAGAGCAGACCACTGGTCGGTGTTCAATTTCACCCAGAGGTGGCCCACACCCTGATTGGCACCGATGTCCTGCGTAATTTTCTTTTCACCCTTTGCAACTGCCAGCCCTCGTGGACCATGGGCTCCTTCATTGACACCACAGTGGAAGCAATCCAGCAGAAGGTTGGTGACGACCAGGTGATATGTGCTTTATCCGGCGGCGTTGACTCGGCAGTAACGGCAGCCCTTATCCACCGGGCCATTGGTGACCAGCTCACCTGCATCTATGTCAACAACGGTCTGATGCGCACCAACGAGACCGCTTCTCTTCTTAAATTCTTTGATGAAACCACCCATCTCAAGGTCATTGATGTTCACGCCACCGACTACTTCCTGAGCGAATTAGACGGCATTATCGACCCGGAGATTAAGCGTAAAAAAATCGGCTTTGGCTTTATTAAAATTTTTGAGGAAGAGGCTAAGAAGCTTGGTGACGTTAAATATCTGGCCCAAGGCACTCTCTACCCCGATGTTATTGAAAGTGTTGCTTTAGACGGCGGAACCGTTATAAAATCCCACCATAATGTTGGTGGTCTGCCTGAAATTATGAAGCTCGACCTCATTGAACCCCTCAGGGAGTTATTCAAGGATGAGGTTCGCCTCCTTGGCCTTGAGCTTGGCCTTCCTGATGAGGCCGTCTTCCGCCAGCCATTCCCTGGACCGGGCCTGGGCATCCGTATCATGGGCGAGGTAACGGGTGAACGGCTGGACATTCTCCGCCAGGCCGATGTCATTGTCCTGGAAGAGATGAAAAAAAGCGGCTGGTATAATAAAGTATGGCAGTCCTTTGCCGTGCTCTTGCCCATCCAGACCGTAGGCGTTATGGGTGATGAACGGACCTACGAAAATGTGATTGCCCTGCGTTGCGTTGACAGTTTGGATGCCATGACCGCCGATTGGTCAAAGCTGCCCTATGAACTGATTGGCCGCATCTCTAACCGCATTATAAATGAGGTACGTGGCGTCAACAGGGTTGTTTTTGATGTCTCCTCCAAGCCGCCAAGCACCATTGAATGGGAATAAGATCGACAAGCAATCTCCCCCCCATACCTACACAAAAATAAAACAAGCAATCACGAAAACTTATAAAAACCTTAGACAAACTTACTGAAACCATGCTGAAAACTGGAATTTATGTAGATGCTGAGAACATCCGTCTCTGTGGCGGATATGGCATGCGCTACGACATCCTGGTGGACCTGGCCAGCACCAATGATTCTATCATGCTGCGAGCCAATTCCTATCTTGCCGAGGACCAGAAGCGCACTGAAGAGGACCCCGAGTACCGCAACAAGCTCTATGCCTACCATGACGTTTTGCGCAAATGCGGATTCAAGGTCATTAAAAAATATGTCAAACATTATGTCGATGATGAGGGTGTCGTCACCACCAAGGCCAATGCCGACATGGATCTGGCCATTGATGCCATCTTGCAGTCCCGTAATCTCGACCGCATTATCCTCCTCACCGGCGATGGCGATTTTATCCGCCTGGTAACAGCCTTGCAAAACAAGGGCTGCCGGGTGGAGGTTATAGGTTTTAACAATGTCAGCCATGAATTGCGTGAGTCTGCCGACATCTACCTCTCAGGCTTCCTGGTCCCAGGCCTGCTGCCCTTTTCCTCTGACATCGATGGTGACAATTGGCATCGCGGTACTGTAGCGACCTATAAGGCAGACCGTGGTTTTGGTTTTTTCCGCTATTTTTATTTCGGCG
>JBDLIE010000080.1:0-8529 GCA_039715015.1 Thermodesulfobacteriota bacterium | reverse complement strand
TGGCAATTTCAAACTGCCCTTCGTTGAAGGTTACTGTGAATGTCAGTTTTGACTGTACCTTGTTGCGGAAACTTTCAGATCAAGCCTGGGCATCCACATGTAAGGGTCAGGCACAAACAAAAGATTGCCTATAATCGCTCACAGGGGTGAGGGCCCGAAGTCTTCGCTTATCTGCGACACTCCGAATGCCCTTGGGGTGCTCCTACGCATCGTGTTTCAAAAATAGCTGAAGATTAAGGGTAATCAGACTTTCTATTAACCTCTTTTTCTCCTTAGGCGACAAAGCCTATGGGCCACCCAGGGCCAGCTCATAGGCCTGGCGGCTCTCTGCGTTAAAGCAGGTAAAAATCACCCGGTGCAAGGCCGGGTTAGCAGCCAAGGCCTGCCGGGTCTCGGCCACGGCAATCCGGGCCGCCTGCTCTTTAGGGAAACCATAGACCCCGGTGCTGATGGCCGGCACGGCGATGCTGACGATCTTATGGGTGGCCACCAAGGCATAGCAGCGTTGATAGCAGGAGGCCAGTAAGCGCGCCTCGTCGTTCTGGCCGCCGCCCCAGACGGGTCCCACCGTGTGAATAATGAAGTTGCAGGGCAGCCGATAGGCCTTGGTAACCTTGGCATCACCAGTCTGGCAGCCCTTAAGGGCCCGGCACTCCTCCAGAAGCTGCGGCCCGGCGGCCCGGTGAATGGCCCCGTCAACCCCGCCGCCGCCCAGCAGAGAATTATTGGCGGCATTAACAATGGCATCCACCTTGAGACCGGTGATATCGCCGTCAAAAAGTTCAATGGTCATCCTTTTCTCCTTATGCAACGGGCCCCATTGCCCGGCCCCTCTTCGGCGCTGACATCACCGGCCACCAACCTGCCGATGGACAGGCCCTGGACAACAATGGAAAACACCACCACCGTATAGGTCATGATCAAAATCAGGTCCCGTTCCGCACCGCTGGGCAGGGAAAGGGCCAGGGCCACCGAGATGCCGCCCCGCAGGCCGCCCCAGGTCAAGATTCTGATCACCTTGGGCGAAAAGGTGCGCCAGCGTTTAAGGATGGTGATGGGCACGGAGACGCTGACCAGCCGTCCCACCAGGGTGATACAGACCGCCGCCAGGCCCAGGGCCAGACGCAAGGGACTGAAGTCAAGAATCATGATCTCCAGACCAAGCAAGGTGAAGAGGATGGCGTTTAAGGCAGAATCAAGAAGCTCCCAAAAGGTGTCGAGATCCT
This sequence comes from Thermodesulfobacteriota bacterium, assembly GCA_039715015.1. Taxonomy (GTDB): domain Bacteria; phylum Desulfobacterota; class Desulfobulbia; order Desulfobulbales; family SURF-16; genus BM506. The sequence continues at coordinate 7,303 of JBDLIE010000080.1, read as the reverse complement.
CCCTGGTCTTGTCGGACATGGCAAATTTCCGGCCCCTGTTGCCGATGAGCAGACCTGCCACCACCATGGCAATGGGTGCTGACAGGTGCAGCGCCTCGGCCAGCACATAACCACCGGTGACCAGGGCCAGGGTAATCATCACCTCCACCTGGTAGTCATCAATTTCTTTCAGCATCTTATAGGCCAGATAGCCAATAACCAGACCAAATAGCGCCCCACCCGCTGCCTCCTGCAGAAGGAGAAATCCAACATGGGAAGCGCTGAATGGGCCTCCCATCCTGACAATCTCCAGGATGACCAGAAAAATCACCACCCCGACGCCGTCGTTGAAAAGCGACTCGCCGGTTATCTTGACCTCAAGGCTCTTGGGAGCCTTGGCCGACTTAAGAATACTGAGGACAGCAATGGGATCGGTGGGGGAGATCAGGGCGCCGAAGAGCAGGCAATAGCCGTAGGACATGGCAACCGGGGTCAGGGCAAGGGCATACCAGAGCATGGTGCCGACCAGAAATGTCGAGACAACAACGCCCATGGTGGCCAGACTACCAATCACCCGGTACTGCCCCACCAAATCATCGAGGTTGACATGTAAAGCCCCGGCAAAGAGCAGAAACCCGAGCATACCGTGCATCAGGGCCTCGCTGAAATCAATCCCCCGGATGAGCTGCACTGCCCATTCCTGAATGGCTGGAAGGCTGCTGCCCACCGCAATAAGCAGCAGTGAGAAGACCAGGGCGATGGCCATGATGCCAATGGTAGTTGGCAGCTTGACCGTCCGGGCATTTAAAAACCCAAAAACCGCCGCCAGGGTGGTAAGGATTGCAATAATCTCAAAAAAAGACATGGGATGGCCTTGTTATTTATAGGGAAATCAGGTCAGCAGGCACTGTTCCATATTCCGACAACAATTCAAAGGCCTAAGATATCTTATCAACCCGGAGAAACAGGGCGCCGTCAATGATGACAGGACAATAAACATCCATAACACCTCGCCATCATCAAGATTCAATTAGAAAAAAATATTTTGTATGCTTATACTCTTTATATAGAGTTGCACCATGCCGTACAAACCAGGCCTTTTTAAACCCGTGTCTGCAGGTACGGTATTTCAACAATGGCCTTTGCAGGCTATCCGTCATTACTCTCAAGCAAGGAGGTCATCATGGACATAGCTGACAGAAATTATCACCTAAAGCTACAGGAGATGTGTGATTGTTATATGGATACCGACTTCCCGAAACAGCTGCAGGGCATGGCCGGTCAGGGCCCCAGCGACATGGACGAGAGCGCCATTAAATATCTCTCCCTGGCTATTATGCATACTGTTACGGTAAAGGCCCCCAAACTCATTCTGAAAAGGCAAGATGATGAGGTGACGGCCAGGATAAAAGATGTTGAAGACATTACCCTGCCACCCCCATCAGCCGCCCAGTTCGCCAAAATAGTGGAGATTATCCGCGCCATCCTCCACATCGACACGGATAAAGGCGAAATGCCCTTGGCCCTCGGGCTTCGCAGCGGCAATTTTGATTTGCAGGTGAAAACCAAGCGTAAAGGGAACAAGGAATCTCTTAAGATAAAATTCCCCGCCCTCTAGAAGGAAGAGCAGGCCCTCTTTTACAAGGTAGTCTGCCGGCAGGAAGTATGATCCTGTAGGAGCCCGGCCCTCCGGGCGATAAGGGAGCCGCCAGAAGCATAAGAGAGCCCCTTATCGCTCACAGGGCTCATCCTGCAAATTACCGTTCAGGCAACCATGGGCCATGGTAAGCAGGCATAGAAAATCTTTGTGGCCGCGAACTTTTATTTGCCGTGATGCTTTCTCTTGTGGGCGACAAAGGTGACCTCAACATTACGCTCACCATCCTCGCCGGCAATGACAAAGTGGCCGGTATCGCCGGGGGACTTATTCTTGACGGCGTAGATAATGTCAAAATTATCCTCCACGCTCACGCCGTCAAAGCTGATGATCCGTTCTCCCTTGTTGATCCCGGCAGCCTCGGCCACCGAACCAGGCATGACCCCTGCCACCAGTACCCCGCGTTCATCACCCTTATCGTCCAGCAAAACACCAAGGCGGACGCCTTTCTTCTCCAGAAGCTCATATTCCTGATAGACCATATAGTCGGCCTCAGGCATGGGAAATTGCGGCATTGTAACGTTCATCAACTGGGGATCCTTACCCTCCGCAATCTTGATGGTCCTGCTGCCGATAATAGTGTAGGCAAGGGGCAGGCGGCGAAATACCCGGCGCGGAATGCCAAAGCCGTACTCCACATGCCAACCGCCGGCAATGACCATCATGCTCATGCCTGGGTTGGTGTGCAGGTAATCAGCCACTGACTGGGCCATGGTCTCGTCCCAAAGAGTCTGGCGGCGATGAAAACTCTCCACCATCTTGCCGCTGGAGGCATGATCGGCAACCATGGCCTCAATCATAGCGCGCTGGTAAGGGTCGCTCATATCCATCTCAGGCAGCTGGGCTCGTACCTCCGGCGGCAATTCCTCTAAAGGTGTCATGCTGACCTTTTTTCCCAACTCCTTATCGACATTGAGCCCAACCACAGGGATACGATTATCCCGGCAAAATTCGAGAATGGCCCGGTAATAGCCAAAATCAAAACTCCAGCCCTCGGTGAACCAGCGGCTCTGCCGCAGAAATTCCTTTTCGCTGAGCTTACCGGCCACCCAGCGGTCAAGGACATCCTGCTGTTTGGTGGTAAACATCTCCATACCCAGAGACAGCTTGCCAGGATGACGCTTGGCCATGGCCCTAAGGACCTCAAGCTGCAGGCGGTGGGAGGCTGGGTTATCATGCAACTCCCCCACATAGACCAAAGGATTTACGGTGGCATTGGCCAGCATCTGCGCCTCGCTTATGTAATGGCCGGTGGACATGTGAAGGATGTCGCCCACCTTTGCCTTTGCATTCGGCTCGTAGGGCATTTCGGCATTCCACTGGGCCTTACCGGCGCAACCGCTTAAAATTACCAAACAAAATAACGACGCAAGGATACGAAAGTTCATAAAATATGATCTCCTACTCCAACATTATCAATGGCACAAAAAGTTCCTCGGCGCTGAGGCCGCCGTGGACGCCTACCTGGTGAAACCTCTTCTCACCTATGAGGCGATCTTTAATGATATAGTTCCCTTTCATCAATAAAACATATTCGCCCACTCGTTCTGTCAGGCGAGGCGAGGGGGTTGCCATGCCCAGATAACCCTGGTCGATGAGCTCGCTACTGCGGTGCAACTGGCAGGCAAAAGCAAGCTGCCCGGTGACATAGCGTTCAAAATCGTGGCGCTTGTCAGAGTGGACATAACAATAGGCACAGCGCGGCTCGCCACAGAGGGGCAGAGTCAGGGTGGCGGCAAGCTGGGGATGGTCCTCCAAGGCAATGACATGACCTGGCTCGGTGTCGATCAGACCGTGGTCGGCGCTGACCAGCACCGTGGAGCCGTGTTCCACAAAAGAAGGCAAGAACGTCCGGCAACTATCATCAAGGAGCTGGAAATACCCCTCTACCTCGTCACTGCCAATACCATGTTCATGGGCCAGACTGTCGAACTCAGCCAAATAGGCAAGGACAAAGGCGGAACTGCCTGATTCAAGCAAACTGTTAACACAGTTAAACATTGCAGCCATGCTGTCATAACCGTGGCGGCTAGCCGGGCCGCAGAGGGTCTTGCTATAGGCGGAATCAACCAGATTATCAGGCAAAACAACATGGCAAGGCATTGACAGGTCAGCCAGCAACGAGGTGTGATCCAGGATCTGGTCCGGCCTCACACCAGCCTCAGTAAAACTGGCACCCCGATAGCGGGGAATAAAGGGCAGCACTGTGGCCACGGCCCCCAACTCCTTGAAATATGTATGCCAGCCCGTGATGGCATGCTGCTGAGGGGCAACCCCGGTAAAAAAACTGGTTATGGCCGATGCTGTGGTGGGAGGAAAGACTGAGGTCAGGCGGCCCTGGCGATGCTGCCAGAGAAAGCTGTCCGCGTGATCTTTTAAAAAGATATCACCCAGGCCGTCAACAATGAGAAGCACCACTGGCCGATCAGCCCCCATGCGACCAGCAAGGGCCGCGAGGGGCGGATAGGCACCCTCCTCTCCCCCATAGGCCGTGGCAATGGAGGCCATCAAATTGACGATACTCTGCTCATAATCTGGTTGGGGCATTGCTTCAAAAGGTCCTTTGGCTCGCCAACAGGAGGGCAGACAGCGGCCCTAAAAAATCAGGCTGTTTTCAAGTCTAAGATAGGAAATTGGCTGCTAAAAAGAAACAGTTTCATTGCGCCGGGCAAATTAAACGGGTTACAATTTCGCTGTAACAAAGTTCTCCTTCCCGTTTTCAAGGACCATCATGGCAGATCCCAGCACAAACCCAATCAGCAGAATAACCTTTCTCGGCCTCGGCCTGCTGTGCCTGCTCCTTGCCTGTCTTGGTTTTTTCCTGCCCGGCCTGCCAGGAACCCCCTTCCTCCTGCTGGCAGCAGCCTGCTTTGCCAGGTCATCGCCCCGTCTCCACAACTGGCTGCTGGCCAATAAATTTTTCGGGCCGGTGATAAAAAACTGGCAGGAGAGCAGATCCATCCCCAGGCGTTCTAAGCGGATTGCCCTGTTGATGATCTTTGTTGCCGGTGGATTTTCACTTTACAGCATCAGCAATCTTTACTTCAAACTGGCCCTGATCGTCATCCTCACCGTTCCGGTTACCATCCTGCTGCGCCTGAAGGAAACTGAGTCGCTCCTGCCTGTAGAAAATGGTGCTGAAAGAGAATAATGGGGCGGGGTACATGGGTGAACCGCTCACAACAGAGGCAGCCATAAGTCCAACGCCCACGCTATTTTTCTGTAAAAAGAGAATTGACAGATAGAAGGCGCAACTCAAGCAGGGCCAGCCACCCCTTAAGCAGGCGGAGAAAAGGCGAACAGGTCCGAGGAGGTTGCGCCTGCCTCGGACCTAAGGGAGGGCCGTTCAGTTATGACACGCGCCGCCTTCGACCTCTGGGAAACCAGTCAGGCTGAAGCTCTGACCACATCCACAGGTGTTGCTCGTGCTGGCATTGGTGAACTGCAAACCGCCGTTGATCAGGTCATCAGAATAATCGACAACGAGCCCGTCCAGATATTTTGCCGTCTCCTTGTTGGCAACGATCCGGATCACCCCAACGCTGTGGACCACACACTCGTCGTCAAACATCACACTGGCAATTTCAGCGTTATAGGTCAGACCGGCGCAGCCCCCTGCAGTTACGCCAATCCGCAGGAACTGGTTCAGCTCAAGCTTGGCGTTCAGCATTGCATCTGCTTTTTCTTTGATGGTGATATTCATGGCGGCCTCCGTTTTTATATTTTAGCAATTATTACTAAAATATGGGAAGCCAACTGTTAAATGTCAAGGAGGGGAAGCAATGGGACGCGGGGATTTTGGACCAAAGCCGGTTGTTTTATGCGCTGATATTAAACTCCGGCTCATAGCCCACCGTGAACTGACTGGAGGCGTCATTGCGGATACTTAAGAAATGGGCATTATTCTCATCAAAAGGGCAAACAGGCTGGGCACACGGCTCAAAGCCAAACCTCCGATAAAAACCGGGATCACCCAAAACAAAGAGGGTCTGGGTCTTGATAGCATCCTGCCGCAAGGCAAAACCCATTAACTCAGAGCCCACCCCCTGCTTTTGAAACTCCGGCTTCACGGCCAGCGGCGCCAAATGCAAACCACACACTTCAGGACCATTATAAGCCTTGGAAAAAGCAATATAGGCGATGACCTTACCCGCATGGATGCAGACCCATTCATGCACATCCTTGCCATTTTTGTGTAAGTTTTCGACCAATTGCACCTCATAGGTGCTCTCAGGAAATGCCTGGCGCAATAAGGCGGCAACCTTGCCATAATTTTCAGGGCTGAGTTTACGTATTTTCATGGGGTTCAGGGTACTGTGAAAAAAAAGATCTGTCTTGGAATTCTTAGAAACCTAACCTCCCCACCATATGTCTGTAATTCGGGCGGTGCAAAAAAAAGCAAAGCAGCTTATGATGGCCCTATCATTGACGACACCTGCTCCTCAGGCAGCAAGACATTAAGACGGATTACAAAATAGATGACGCGCAGAGAAACAGGCCGGCCGGGCTTTGACCGCCGGATGAGCAAGGATGAGATAAACGCCTGCCCCATGCAGGGCTGGACAGGTCCGGTAAACGTGGTACGGACCAAGGACCAGCTGACTGCGGCAATGGAGAAGCTTGCCGGCCACACCCTCCTTGGCTTTGACACAGAAACCAGGCCGGCCTATAGAAAGGGGGAGAGCTATCTGCCTTCGCTTTTGCAGCTGGCAAACGACAAGGAAGTTTTCATCTTCCAGTTCAAACATCTGGGCCTGGCCCAACCACTGCGTGATCTCCTGGCCAATCCGGCCATCATCAAGGCCGGGGTGGGCCTGAACTTCGACATCCGCGAACTTAAAAAACTTTCTCCTTTCGAGGCCGGAGGCTTCGTGGACCTGGGCGATCTGGCTAAAAAGGCAAACATCAAAAACCATGGCCTGCGTGGCCTGGCTGCCGTGCTCCTGGGCTTTCGTATCTCCAAGGGGGCGCAGACCTCCAACTGGGCAAAGGATGAACTCAGCAAACAGCAGGTGCAGTATGCAGCCACCGATGCCTGGGTAGGCCGCAAGCTCTACCTGGCCTTGAACGGCGATACCCCATGAGCACGCCCCAGGCCAACAACCCTTTGCACGGCATCACCCTGGAGATGATCCTCTCCCGCCTCGTTGACCACCTGGGCTGGCACCGGCTGGGCAAGACAATCCCCATCAACTGCTTCACCAAGACCCCCACCATCAAATCGAGCCTCAAATTCCTGCGCAAGACACCATGGGCCAGGGAGAAAGTGGAGGCCCTCTATCTGAAAACCCAGTTCCCAAAAAAAATTACAGACAGCGTCCCCAGGCCTAAATCTAAAACGAAACCGATTAAAAAAAGAATATATTTGCCCTCTAAGACTGACGAATAAGACGTTGAGGAGACACATTCTACATCTGTCCCCAAGAAATTCGGCCCTAAGGTATTTAGCCACTCTTTATTATTTGTAGTTGCTCAGATCTGAACGGACAAATATCCGAATCAGGCTTTATTAAATCTGACACTGACAGGAAGCCCCAACCAGTCTTTTCTATGAAACGGTTAAGGTTGCCGATGGCTTTATAAATATCGTAGTATGAGTGATATCAGGAAACCAGATATCACTCATACGGCGCATGATATCCAGTTAGAAACCGGATGTTTGAGTCA
>JBDLIE010000079.1:0-8555 GCA_039715015.1 Thermodesulfobacteriota bacterium | reverse complement strand
CACCAAATTTCAGGGGATAGCAGAGTAAATCTGTTTTTTGGGTGTGTTGCCTAGGCTTGGGGACGCCGGAATGGATGACCATTGAGACCATTGTTCCTACCATAAAAAAGGCCTGATTTGAACTATTCAAATCAGGCCTTTTTTATTGTTTTATAGGGAGAGAGTTTATGCCGAACCATACCTCAGCTTGGAGTTGACCTTCTCTCGAAGCTCCTTGCCCACTTTGAAAAAGGGGAGGCGCTTGGGTGGCACCTTGATTTTTTCGCCGGTTTTTGGGTTTCTGCCCAGATAGGATTCATAATCCTTTATCACGAAACTGCCGAAGCCCCGTATCTCAATAGTATTTCCTTGCACAAGGGTATCGCACATGGAGTCCAGAATGGTGCTTACAACATCACTGGCCTCTCTTGGGGTCATGTTCATCTCTTGGGCAATGGCCTCTATCAATTCAGATTTGTTCATGATGTTCTCCTGCAAAAACGGATATTCAAGCAGTTCATTTTCGGCCTCATTACAGCTCATTGACCTTTCTATGGTAGAGGACTGATTTCCCCAGACAATTTTGATTGTATAATGACCGATATTTGAAAGTAAAGCTGAAAATAGAAGTGAGAATGACCCGATAACAGAGGCTTAGGCTGTTGTCTGGCTGGGGCCAGTATAATATGTTGAAATTAAAGGCTTTTTTGTAGAGGATGATGTGGCGCTCCTCAGGTTAAAAAAGCCGTGATTCTGAGCTAGCTGCCTGGTTTGTTTCTCTTTTTTTGTCCAAGACGCCGCCCTTTGGCAGAGGATGCTTTTTTATTTTTACGGAAAATACGGGAGATATCAGATTTAGAGAGAAAACGGAACTTACCGGGTTTGACTGAGCCCAGCTTGAGATTGCCATAGGAAATACGGGTCAGTTCCGTAACATGATGGCCAATGGCAGTAAACATTTTACGAATTTGGCGCTTGCGCCCTTCATGGATGGTGATCTCTATCACCGACTCTTTGGGGGTGGATTTTCTGACCTTGAGTTTGGCTGGGGCGGTGAGACGCCCCTCTACCTCGACCCCCTTTTCAAGCTGGCTGAGCTTGTCGGCGCTTGGTTTACCTGTCACCCTGGCGATATAGGTTTTGTTCACCTCGAAGCTCGGGTGCTGAACCCGTTGGGCCAGCTCACCGTCGTTGGTGAGGATCAGGGCGCCCTTGCTGTCAAAATCAAGGCGGCCCACCGGAAAGATGCGCTCCGGCACCTTTTTTACCAGGGAGGTCACTATGGGCCGTCCCTGGGGGTCATGGAGGGTGGTTACATAGCCTTCCGGCTTATTAAGAAGGATATACACCTTTTTTTCTGAAAATTGGACAGGCTGGCCCTTAGCCATGATTTTTTGCACTTTGGGGTCAACCTTGAGGCCCATCTCAGTAACCACCTTGCCATCTACACTCACCTGGCCGGCGCGGATGAGCTCTTCAGCGGCGCGTCGGGAACAGATGCCGGCCCTGGCCAATATTTTTTGTAAACGTTCTTTCATGGTGGGAATCTTTCGGTAGGCCCAGGGCTTATCTCTGGGCCTGACAAAGCCGGTCCTGTAAATTACAAATAATAATCTTCAGCCATTTCCCATGCACGATGCCGGAGGAGCATCCCAAGGGCATTCGAAGTCTTTGCTTATCTCCTGCCGGGCACCCGGCCCTCCGGGCGATAAAGAGGCGATTTTGCGCAAGCCGTCAGCCTGAATCTCTTCAGGGTGGAAAATCGGGGGTGTGGTTCTGGGCTTATTCGTCGTAATCGCCGCGTCTGTATTTGGCTGTTTCCAGATAACATGCGGCTGCCACCTGTTCAATAAGTTTGCCAAGGGGATCATCGTCCGGGAGTTGCTCTTTGATGTCAAGGAGGCCTTGGTTTTCTTCTTCCAGGGCGACGATAAAGGGTTCAAGGTCATTGGCGTTCAGGGTGGCATCATCAAGGGCTTTGGCAAAGGAATCAAGGGAGGTGATGGTGGCCTCGGCCATCTGCACGCCCTGGAGGCGGAGCTCGGGGCTGCCCTGTTGACGTTCCTGGACCTCGGTGGTGGGCGCGGTGCCGCTGGCATCCATCACTCCTTCCAGCTGGGATTGGAGCAGGTGCCGGAAATCCACGGCACTGGACTGAGCTGTTTTTTTCGCCTTGTCAGCCGCCGGGGCTTTACCGGTGCCTTGTGAGCGCTTTATCTTCATGGCATACCTTTTAAGGGGTTTTATCCTAGCCTAGTCCATGATGGCGGAGCAGGTCAAACTGCTACCGCCATTTGGCTGGCAGAATATCCATCATCTTGTCGTCCACCAGTTTTTTTGTGGCCTCATCCACCTCAAGAACATGGGGGTACCAGGGCTTCATGCGGCAGTCAAAAACAATGGGGGGCTGGAGGCCGACATGGAACCTGTTCACCCCCTGGGAGGCGGCGTAGATGTCGGCGGCGGGCTCAAAGCGGGTAAAGAAGGTCCAGATGAATTCCTGCATGTTAACCGTGGCCTCATTGGTGGAATCCACCAGAAGGATAACGGGCCAGGCCGCTAAGCCGGCATGGCTGGCCAGCCGTTGGCCAAGCTCTTTGTCCTCTTCGTAGGGGAGGCCTTCCACCACCAGAGTGCCGGGCAGAAAGGGGCTCGGTTTGCTGCAGCCCTGGGGCAGATCGCCGTTAAAGGTCAGGGGCAGGATGTTTTTGGGCTCCTTGCCAAGCCCCATAAGAAGGGCCTTGGAGCCGTTATTGACTGAGGGGCCGGTGTAGTCCAGGGTGTCCTGGGAAACATTGGCAAAGACAAAGAGGTCGCGGCTCCAGTCCACCCGTTCCAGGACATGGGTCCAGAGCTCCTTGAAGTTTTCAATATTGATATCGCCGTCCGTGACGATCAGGAATTTGGTCAGCGATAGCTGGCCTTCACCCATGATGCGCAGCCCGGAAGCAAAGGCCTCGCGGGGGTAGCGGTCCGTAACCCGGGCCGCTGCCAGGCAGTGAAAACCTGCCTCGCCAAAGGTTTTGAGCTGTTTGACACCGCTCATTACCAGGGGGAAGAGGGGGGAGAGCAGGTCTTGGAGAAAGTCACCGATATAAAAATCTTCCTGCTTGGGGCGGCCAACCACGGTGGCCGGGTAGATGGCATCTTTACGGTGATAGAGATGGTCTACCTGAAAAACAGGATAGTCGTGGGTCAGGGAGTTATAGCCGTAATGGTCGCCAAAAGGGCCTTCCGGCCGGCGCATATGGGGTGGAACATGGCCGCAGGCGGCAAATTCCGCCTCTGCCACCAGGCGGTGACTGCCCAGAGGATCTCTGGTCACCGGCAGTTTTTCACCCATGAGCAGGGAGGCCAGCATGAGCTCCGGCAGATTCTCGGGCAGAGGGGCGATGGCCGCCATCATCAGGGCCGGTGGTCCGCCGATAAAGAGGGTCATGGGCAGGGATTCGTTGCGTTGTTCCGCCTCAAAATAATGGTAGCCGCCGCCCTTATGAATCTGCCAGTGGATGCCGGTGGTCTGATCGTCATAGCGCTGAATGCGATACATGCCGAGATTATGACCGCGTCCCCCAGGGTGCTCGGTATAGACCAGAGGCAGGGTGACAAAGGCGCCCGCATCGGTGTCCCAGGAGGTGAGAAGGGGGAGTTCGCTTAGGCGGGAGGGGGATTGGCAGCATTCAAGCAGAGGGCCATGGGCCACGTTTTTCAGGCCGATCTTCATGGCTTGGGGTACCAGGTGCCGCGAGGACCACAGTTTGCTGAAGCTGGGAGGCAGCATGGTTTCGGCAGCGCGGACCAGGTCAGCAACAAATTGCTGGGCCCGGTTGCCAAAGGCCAGTTCCATCCGCCGGGCAGTGCCGAAAAGATTGGTCACCACCGGGAATTGACTGCCTTTGACATTGGTAAAAAGCAGGGCCGGCCCCCTTTGGGCAATGACGCGGCGATGGATTTCCGCGATTTCCAGGTAGGGGTCTACCTCAACGTTAATTTCTAGAAGATCGCCATCCTGACGGATGACATCCAGGTAGGCCCTGAGGTTGCGCATGATGGGATGTTTCACAGGTCATTCTCTCCTTTCCTGTCTATCCTTAAGGCAGTTTGTGCCTGGTGATTATTTTCTGATATGAAATTTTATTTTTAAAATGATACTATACACAAAAACAGGAGCTTAGCCTGGAAAGAGGATGATGAAAATTCCTGCCCGGACTTGAGTTTTTACCCTTTTCTGCCGAGAAAGAGGGTATGGTACTCGCTTTCTTTAAAATGGCTGCCCATGATTTTGCTTAAAAAATCAAGGGTTTGAGTTATTTCCTCATCAGAGAGGCGAGGGATGAGGGTCTCCAGCACGGCTGGGGACGCAAATTGGCGGATAAAAAGGCTCAGTGACTCTTCGTCTGTCTGACGGCCCATGCCGAAACAGATTTCGTTTATGTCCATATCTTTATTCATCACGTTTTAGGTCTTCATTATAGTAGAGAAGCAATGGCTTTGGATACCAATTTAGATAACACCACCGCCCTGAAAATAGGCTGGGTGCCCATGGAAGGGGGTTATGAGGTTACGCAAAGTCCTGGTATTATCCTTAAAACCTTGGAACTTCTGAAAACAGGCAAACTGATCGTCACTCTTCTCTGTAAAGGTTACCAGTCCGGCAGCACCCTTCTCTATGATTTCGATGACCAGAACATATTCATTGATAAACCAAAAGATTGGAATCCTGACAATAATAAATTCAGGGTGGTCTTCCGCAATGAGGCCAAGGTCTGGATGCATTTTGTCACCATGGTCAAGGAAACCACCGGCGATGCCTTGTTATGTCACCTGCCCCGGGAGCTTTTTATGCTCCAGCGCCGCAGCCATTACCGGGTTCTGTTGCCCCGGGAAAGCCGGGTCTCCTTCTTATACAATAGGGAGGAGCACGAGTTTAAGGTGAAGGACCTCAGTGCCGGAGGCATGCTGATGTATTCACAATTTGACACGGAAATCCCCCAGCACGGCAACCATCTCAAAGACCTTATTCTGTCCGTGCCCTGTCATGACAAGATTCCCGGCGCTGAAAACGGTATTCTTACCATTCATATCGAGGAGGGGGACGTGGTCCGGGAATTTGTCCGCCAGCAGCATCCCATGCTCTTTTGTTTCGGAGTTCGTTTTTATCTAAGTAGCACGGTCGAGGAAAAGGTCCTGCGTTATGTGCGCCAGCGGGAGCTTGAGGTGCTGCGTAAGGGCATCAGCGGCTGATCGCCTTTTTTGTTCTAATTTCTCTAATCAGCCTGAATACGGACATGCACCTTTCGTGTGCGGGCCCCGTCAAACTCACAGAAGTAGATTTTTTGCCAGGTGCCGAGCAGAAGGCGCCCCTGTTCGATAAAAATCATCTCTGAAGCTCCAAAGAGAGAGGCCAGGACGTGGGAGGGCGAGTTGCCCTCGGCATGGCGAAAGGGGAGCTCAAAGGGGATGATCTCCTTTAAAGCCATGATGATATCGGTCTGCACGGTGGGGTCGGCACCTTCGTTAATGGTCAGCGCCGCCGTGGTATGAGGGTTGTAAAGGTGGCAGATGCCGCTTTCTACGCCGCTTTCCTTAAGGACCCCATTGACCTGGGAGGTGATGTCGACAAGTTCCATAGAGCTGTTGGTGGATACGGAAAATGAGGCTTTATGCATTGTCTCCCCCTTTAAATAGCATTTGTTATAGATTTTTCTGCCAGACCGGCCACTGTTCTGCCAAGCGCCGGAAGCCAGGGTTGTTGTCAATCTCCATGTCCATTTTGCGATTGGCGATGAGAATGCCACCGGGCTTGAGCTTTTCCTCAATCATGTGCTCAAAGGCGGTCTGCATCGTTTTTTCAGCAAAGGGCCGAAAATAATAGATCACATCAAAGTCGCCGAAACGGTCAAACTCCCAGATATCGTCCTGGGCCACACATTCTTCACCCATGAGTTTTTGAGCGATTTTGTAGGGATATTCGTCCTTTTCAATACCGTAGACAGTAAAGTCCATGAGCTCGGCCATGAGCATGACATTGCCGATACCGCAGCCCACATCAATAAAAGAGACGCCGGGGCGCATTTTTTTTTCCTGGCGCAGCAGGTCGCGGACCAGGCTGATTTGGGCATAGGCCTGGCGGCTGTCCATGGGCACAAAGGGATATTCGCTGCTGGTATCGTTTTGCGAGGCCTGGATGGAATCGCGGGTGAAGTATCCTATAAAACGGTTGATGATGCCAAAAAAGACATCAAGCTCTTCTTCCCGCTCGTTTAAGCTATGGGGTTTCATGGCAAGTTGCTCCGGTAAAAATCTATAAACCACGTCTATACCATATTGCGGCAGCTCAGTCATCAAAAGCAAGGGTATGTCTTTGTCTGGCTGCCGCGTAGAAATAAATTGACCTGGCCGATCATATTTTATGGAATGAACAAGAAGATCAACTGCTCACTAGCTATAACAAATAAGCTTACTGGAAAAGGAGTGTGTGATGGCCCATTTTGACTATGATATCGGTATTATCGGCGGCGGAGCAGCAGGGTTGACGGTGACCTCGGGCGCGGCCCAGCTGGGCGCCAAGACCATCCTCATTGAAAAAGAACCGATGTTGGGCGGCGACTGCCTTCATTACGGCTGCGTACCCAGTAAGACGCTGATTAAATCGGCCCACGTTTTTCAGGCTATGAAAAGGGCGGAGCAGTTTGGCCTGCCGCCCGTGACGCCTGGGCCGGTGGACTTTTCAAGGGTTACCGCCCGGATCAAAGGAGTGATCGACGAGATTCAGAAACATGACTCTGTGGAGCGCTTCAATAAACTGGGTGCCGAAGTAGCCTTTGGTAGGCCGCGATTTGTCGATGAGCACCAGCTCGACCTTGACGGAAGAACTCTCTCTGCTAAACAGTGGGTTGTGGCCACCGGGTCGTCTCCGTCGATCCCGCCCTTCCCGGGCCTGGAGAGCACACCCTATATCACCAATAAAGAGATATTTTACCTGGATCGCCTCCCTAAGTCCCTCATTGTCCTTGGCGCCGGCCCCATTGCCGTGGAGATGGCCCAGTCCTTTGCCCGCCTGGGCAGCGAGGTCACGGTTATTCAACGTTCCAACCAGATTTTGAGCCGGGAGGATAAGGATATGGCCGACCTGGTCATGGAAAACATGGCCCAGGAAGGCGTTGTTTTTCATCTGGAGGTCGGGGTTGAAGAGGTCAGGAATCTGGGCGATCAGCGCCAGGTAACCATCAAGACAAAGGCTGGAGAAATTCTGGAGGTCCAGGCTGAAACCATTTTGGTGGCTTTGGGGCGTAGTCCTAATATTCAGGGTCTTGGCCTGGAGGCCATTGATGTGGAGTTTTCCAGGCGCGGCATTGTTGTTGATAAGCGTCTGCGCACCAGCCAGCCCCATATCTACGCCGCAGGTGACATTACCGGCTCCTATCAGTTTACCCATGCAGCCGGCTATGAAGGGGGTATTGTGATTAGCAACGCCATTTTTCATTTGCCAAGAAAGGCCAATTATACCTGGCTGCCCTGGTCAACCTATTGTGACCCGGAGCTGGCCTCCATTGGTATGAATGAAAAGGCGGCCCAAAAGGCGGGCATCGACTATACGCTCTTTGTGGAGGAGTTTGCCGGCAATGATCGAGCCTTGGCCGAAGATGCAGGGCAGGGGCAAATTAAGATGCTTTTAGACAGCCGCGAAAAACCTCTTGGCGTGCAGATCTGTGGACCCCATGCCGGTGAGCTTGTTTCGGAATGGGTGGCAGTCTTAAACAGCAAGATGAAACTCTCCGGCCTGGCCGGGGCCATCCATCCCTATCCAACCCTTGCAGAAATTAACAAGAGAGTGGCAGGCTCCTTCCTGTCGCCTAAGATTTTCTCACCCACCGTTAAAAAATGGCTGAAATTTTTCTTCAGGTACCGCGGGAGCGCTGTCTAGCAAGAGGGAAGGTTTGCTTGGCTTGTGTAGAGAGAAAACAGGTTGCTTGTCAAACAAAAGGCAGAGCCATAAGGTCTTCTGGCAGCTCGCAGGGCTGCAGGCATTGCATGCAACCGGCATTTTGCAAGGCGGGGTTATCGTAGGTAAGGGCTTGACCGCCAAGAACAAAGGGGAGCGGCTGATATTTTTTGGCAAGCAGAATTAAGTCTAATAGGTAGCGTTGGTAGAGGGCAGGATCTGTCACAGAAAGCCAGACGCTGGTCGGCTTGGTCTGGGAAATAGCATGGCCGAGGTCTGAGAAAGGCAGGTTGCTGCCAAGAAAGACGATTTGAAAACCTTGGCTGGCTAGAATATAGGCAACATTGACAAGGCCCAGGGTGTGATCTTCGCCAGGGAAGCAGGCGCATAGGGCTTTGGGGGAGCCTGGCTGCAGCCCACTGGAAGCTTGGCTGGCCCCAATCAGGTTTTTTATTTTCTGAACAAAGGTATTACTTGCCAGATGTTCCGCTGCGATACCCACCTTACCTTGGCTCCAGCCGTTCCCTAGCCCGTTTAAGACTGGGATCATTATTTTTTTGATAACATCACTGGGGCTCAGGCAGGAAAAAGCAAGCTGTAGCGCGTGGTCCAAGGCAAAAGAGTCAACACA
>JBDLIE010000078.1:0-8664 GCA_039715015.1 Thermodesulfobacteriota bacterium | reverse complement strand
CTGTTTCAATCTATTTCCGTCACCAGACATGCGCCTGTGGGGCAGACCTCTATGCATGTCATGCAGCCAATGCACTCCTCGGCATTTACCGGGACGGCTTTACCATCCTCCATCTCGTATACTCCGGTGGGGCAGTTCTCGACGCAAAGCTCTGCGCCTGTACACCTGTCGTTATCAACGATGACTTCCCACATGACGTGCCTCCTTGTGTTTTTTTATTCTTGAAAACATTCGTCATTATCATCATATGATCTACTTTCCTGTCAAATAGAAACATTAAGTCTTGGCCAGTAAGTTAGGGTGGCCTAAAAAATATCGGCTTATCTAAAAAAAGATGTTGCAATTTACGAAGGGCACCGTTATTTTCTCAAGCTCTAGTTACAGTGAAAAGCAAGTTGCACAGGAGGGAAAATGAATATCGATATCCTGCTCACCGGGGCTGTTGTTCTGGTGGCATTCATCTACGTAGTGCGGAAATTCATGAAGCCTGGCTGCTCGGGCTGTGCCCAAAAAAGCTGCGGTTGCGGCAGTAGTGACGAGCAATGCCCGCCTCTTGCCGATTTTCGCGATGAGAAAAAAGAAAATGAGGAGTCGCAGGTTTAAGAGATGGCAAAAATATTCTTAAGAAAAATGGCAAAGAATCAAACGGGTGTTATCTCAGCGGTGAAAGTTGGCGGTGAACTTGGTCAGCGTATCCGTGATATGGGTTTGGTGCCGGGTACGGAGATATCGATCCAAGGCCGGGCACCCCTTTATGACCCGGTTGCCCTGCGGGTTATGGGAGGCACCTTAAGCCTTCGAAATAATGAAGCTGACTGTATTGAAGTAGAGGTAGACGATGAGTAAGGAATTAACCATTGCCCTGGCCGGCAACCCCAATGCCGGTAAAACAACGCTTTTTAATGCCCTCACTGGCTCCCGTCAGCATGTCGGCAATTACCCCGGAGTGACCGTTGACACCAAAGAGGGCCATTATGCAAAAAATGGCCAGCGCTGTCGTCTTGTTGATCTGCCTGGAATTTATTCTCTCTCCCCCTATTCAGAGGAGGAGGTTGTGGCCCGGGATTATTTGATCAATCAGCGGCCCGGGGTCATTATTAATATCGTCGATGCCGCCAATCTTGAGCGCAATCTCTATCTCTCCTGTCAGTTTATGGAAATGGGGGTGCCCATGGTCATTGCCCTCAATATGGTTGATGTGGCAAAAAAGAGGGGCATTGAAATAGACCATGAGCGGCTCAGTGAGTTAATCGGCCTGCCGGTTTGTCCCATTGTCGCCCGTTCCGGTCAGGGGATCTCTGAGCTGATGGCAACGGCCATCGACCATGCCCGCGAGCATAGCAAATGGCAACCGGCTTCGATCTCCTATGGTGAGGATCTTGATGCCTCCATGATTGATCTCACCGAGATGATTGAAGGCCGTGATTTTCTTACCAAAGACTACCCAGCCCGCTGGACCGCCTTGAAATACCTGGAAGAGGATGATCGCCACCTGAGTATCGGTGACAGCGTTGATGTTGAGATGTCCGGGCTGCTCGTGGAAAAGGTTGAGCAGGTTGCCCGGCATCTTGAACAGACCGTGGGCAGCGAGCCGGATGCCATGATTGCCGATCACCGCTACGGCTTCATTAAATCCATCGTCAAGCAGAACGTGGTGCACCGCACCATGGACCAGGACCGGCTCTACACCTCTGATCGGATCGACAAGGTGTTGACCAATCGCTTTGCCGGGCCGTTGATCATGCTCCTGATCCTTCTGGGGCTTTATAATTTTACCTTTACCTATTCCGAGGTGCCGGTGGCCTGGTGCGAGACCTTTTTTTCCTGGCTCGGCGGCCTGGCAGACACCTATGTCCCTGAGGGCTATTTCAAATCCATGCTCATAGCCGGGATTATTGACGGTATTGGCGGGGTACTGGGTTTTGTGCCGCTTATCATGTTTATGTTCTTCGGCATTGCCCTGTTGGAAGATACGGGCTATCTGGCCCGGGTCGCCTTTATGATGGACCGGGTTTTCCGCGTCTTCGGTCTCCACGGCAGCTCGGTAATGGCCTATATCATTTCCGGCGGTATTGCCGGCGGCTGTGCGGTGCCGGGGGTTATGGCCACCCGGACCCTGCGTTCACCCAAAGAGAGGATGGCAACCCTGCTTACCGTGCCTTTTATGAACTGCGGCGCCAAACTACCGGTTCTGGCCTTGCTGGTGGGCGCCTTTTTTAGCGAACATCAGGCGCGTTATATGTTCCTCTTTACCCTGCTGGCCTGGCTTATGGCCCTGGTGGCGGCCAAGCTGTTGCGGCTCACTGTTTTACGGGGGGATTCCACCCCCTTTGTCCTGGAACTGCCACCCTACCGTTTTCCAACCTTCCAGGGGCTGCTCATTCATACCTGGGAGAAGACCTGGCAGTATATTAAGAAGGCGGGTACCGTTATTCTCGGTATTTCCATTCTACTGTGGGCCATGATGACCTTTCCCGGCCTGCCGGAGGCTGACCGGCAAGTCTTTGAGAGCCAGCGCCAGCAGATCACCGCCCAGGCCCCTGCTGAGCTCCTGGCCCAGCTAGAGGGATCTGGTGAGCCAAGCCTTGCGGCCCTTGCCATTCAGGAAGAGCTTCTGGCTGTGGCAAGCGAGGAGGCTGGGGCGGCCCTGCGTTATTCGGTGGCCGGCAGGATCGGTACGGGTTTGGAAACGGTGAGCTGGCTGCCCGGCTTTGACTGGCGGACAAATATTGCTCTGGTGGGCGGTTTTGCCGCCAAGGAGGTGATTATCTCCACCCTGGGCACATCCTACTCCCTTGGCGAAGTCGACCCTGAGGCCAGCGACTCCTTGGGAACGACCCTGGCCAAGGACCCGGGCTGGAATGCGGTCAAGGCCCTCTCCGTGATCATCTTTGTCATGTTTTACGCCCCCTGTTTTGTCACCGTGGCCTGTATCGTCAAGGAGGCGGGAAGCTGGAAATGGGGAGTTTTCTCCATGACCTTCAACACCGTCTTTGCCTTTTTGATCTCATCCCTGGTCTATCAGGTTGGCAGTAGATTGTTTTTGTAAGGCGGCAATCAGCAGGAGCTAAAAGGCTGGGGAGACACGTTCTAAGAGATAGCTGGCTCGGTATCTTCTCTCGCCTTTTTGATCCTGCTGATCAGTTTTTTAGATGAGGAGGTGAGTTCGCCAAGTGCCTTCTCGATATCTTCTGCATCGGCGGACCCACGGCGAAGCATCTGTTCCATCTCTTTAGCCCGGGCTTGAAGGTCATAGGCCCGCAGGGTCGAGGCAACACCTTTTAAGAGATGGGCTGTGGCCAGGGCCTCATCATTCTTCCCTTGCACCAGGGCCTTGCCAATTTGAGAAGCAGTGTCAGTGTGCAGGGCCAAAAAGTCTGCCAATATTTCTTGGTAAAGACTTGTATTTCCTCCCATTTTTTCAATACCCGTTGCCATGTCGAGAATAATCGTTTCTTCCGTGGCCGACGAGGCCCTCTGGTCTGAATCGCCAACAACTCCTTTCTTTTTATGAACAAGGCCGCTTTTGCTTTGAGGGTCGAGCCATTTTTCAAGGGTGTCGATGAAGTGGAGCGGCTCAATGGGCTTGGTGAGATAGTCGTTCATGCCGGCCTCAAGGCAGTGTCTGCGGTCATCAACCATGGCATGGGCAGTCATGGCAATAATTGGGATGTCGGCAAAACCACTGTTCATTCTTATTTCACGGCTGGCCTGGATGCCATCAAGTATGGGCATCTCTATATCCATGAGTACCGCCTGATGATGATCAGTTATCTTGGCAACGGCTTCGCGGCCATTTCGAGCATATTCGGGAATGGCACCCACTGTTTCCAGAATTTGCATGACTACCTTGCGGTTAATGTCATTATCCTCAACCACCAGAACGCAGGCACCCTGGAGGGCTTTCGCCTGGGGGAAAAAGCCAGTTTCCTTATGGCCCTCATCACTGAGCACGCTTTGTTCAGAGGAGCGGGGAAGTGTTATTTCGAAATAAAAGGTGGAGCCTTGATGAGGGGTACTGGTGGCCCATAAGTTGCCTCCCATCATATCGGCAAGCCTTCTTGAAATGGAAAGCCCGAGGCCCAGACCTCCAAATTGTCTGGAGGCCCTGCCCTGGGTAAATTCATCGAAAATTATGGGCAGAGTATCCTCCGAAATGCCGATACCGCTGTCTTGCACCATAAATTGGATGACGGCATTGTCCTTATCATGGTGGGGAGAGCTCAAGGTGACAACTACCTCGCCCTGCTCGGTGAATTTAAGGGCGTTGGTGAGAAGGTTGTTGAGGATCTGCGTGATGCGCAGCTCATCACCAACGAGGTGGAGAGGGGTGTGGTCGCTAATCCTTATTTTAAAGGCGACATTGGCGCAACGGAATTGCTCACTGAAGATTGCCTTAATCTTGGAGGTGATATCCTGAAGTGAGAAGGGTGATTCTTCAAGGAGAAGTTGACCTTCCTCAATTTTAGTGATGTCCAGAATGTCATTGACCAGGGACATGAGGGAGTTTGCTGCCGTATGGATGGTCTCCAGGTTTTCATGGAGTTCCGAATCAAGGGCCTTATTCAAGGTCAAGTGGGTCATGCCGAGGATGGCATTGAGAGGGGTCCTTATCTCATGACTCATTGCCGCTAAAAAATTAGACTTGGCAAGGCTTGCCTTTTCCGCATGTTTTTTGGCAATTAAAAGGGAATGCTCTTCTTCTTTTTTGCCACTAATGTCACGGACGACAAGATACAATACATTGCTGCCGTAGAGGAGGATGGGGGTAAAGGTCAAAGCCGCCTCAAAGGTGGTGCGGTCCTTTCTGGTCATCAAACATTCACTGTGTGCAGTGCCTTGCTGCATGGCCACTGTGATCAGGGAAAGAAAGGTCTGCACCGAAGCCCCTTCATCATAATGGGCCAGGAGGTCAGTTGGAGAGGTGCTGATTATTTCACCCTGGTTCTTCAGTCCAAAGAGAAGGGCTGCTGCCTTATTGCATTGGATAATTTCATTGTTCTTTAACAGCAAGATAGCTTCGTTGGAGGATTCAAAAAGAGCGAGGCGATCCAGTTCACTCTTTGCCAGCTTCTCTTCTGACATCTGTTGTTTGATTAATGCCGCCATGGAGTTGGCCACTGCATCCAGAAAATTTTTGTCGCTTTGAGGCAGCAAAATATCATTTTTTAAATGGATAAGAAGGACAGCCAATGTTTTGTCTTCCACCCGTATAGGCATACAGTAATGATTATGGCGCAGCATGCCGGCATAGTCCATGCGGTGCCGTGGGTCATGGCTGCCGCACTCAATGATTTCGCCGGATACGGCAACACCACTGCAGAGACATGATCCAAAAGGGGAGTCCTGTTGCATGCATTTAAGTTTTTTACTCATCCCCTGCTGGACCTGAAGGGTAATTTTCTGGCGATTATGGTCACAGAGAAAAATGGCACCCTCACCAAGGCTTCGGGAGGAAAGGGATTGCAGAATGAGATCCAGCGACCGTGCCATTTTTTCCTTGAGGGTAAGGGAGGCATGGGTAATGGCAAAAATGGAGTTGAGAGATTTTTGTCGTTTATACTCAGAGGCCATATTGGCACGGGTAATTCTCAGTGTGTTGTTGGTGTTGATGATTTGCAGGATTAATCTGGAACCAAGAAAGGCGACGAGAATGAAGGTAGCCCCAGCAATAAGAAAGCCGATGAGGTGGTAGTTTTTAATTTTGATTTTGCTCTTTTGTTTAATGTCCTCCAAAAGACGTTGGGATGTGGAAATGAATCCATCGCTTTGGTCGCGCAGCCTGGTGAAGATATCCTTTTCTGTATTGAGTATCGCCATGAGAGGGCCGATATTCTGCAATGGTTTTTCAGAGATGTAGGCGCTATGGGTCACCAAAAGAAGGTCAATACGGTCGAGGTCTTTCTGGATTTGTACTAGGAGATTTTTAATATCTTTTATGCTGTCATGAAGCGCGGCATTTTTTTCTGGAGTGAAAGCGAAAAGGGTGTCCCCTGTCCCATTGAAAAGTAAGGAGATCGTTTCTGGCGGGATAATGCTGCCCCCATGCTCAAGGAGGTCTAGCGTTTCTAACGCCCTGTCTGTCTTAATCAGGGTTCTTTTCTTTGTGGCCTCCTGCTCGGGACGATTGTTTACGGTGGATAGCAAGAAAAAATCAGCCTGTATCTCCTTGATAAGCATTTCTAGATGTTCGGCCAGGTGGACCTGAGCATGCTGAACAGCGGCCCTACGGGCTGTTTTTTGTGAGAGGCGCTGGATAAATAATTGACTGGCAATGATGGAAAAAAAGCCAAAGAGAACCAAGGCGAGAAGAAGTATGAGCAATCTCGTGGGCTGGTGAGCTTTTTGTGAGGGGGGCATGGTGGGTGTGAAAAAAAATGAATTTAAAAAAGGGGGTTTTCGCCAGTGTAGCACTTCTATCATGAACGTTAAAAAGAAATCTCTATGGAAAAAGAGGAGATAGGCAGTGATGTAAAAAAAATTGGACGGGCAGCTCAGGATTTAAAAAATATTGTACTTTCTGAAAGAAGAGTAAGGGCAGCCTAAAAAAATTCTGAGATAAATACAACAGCTTGTGTTTTTATGTGCCGTTTTGAAAAATGGCACATAAATTGTAGCTCTTTATTTGTTAGGTGAACTTTGGGAAGAGGGGGGATGGGATACTGGAGATAGGGGGTTCGAATGAGAATAGCCGTTGTTTCAAACGATACGATTAAGGTGGACGACTGGTTTGGCAATGCCAGTCGATTTTTAATATATGAGATTGAACAAGACCACCCCTCCTTTGTTACTGAGCGCCATTCAGAACCGTTACCTGAAGAATTTTTTGACCAGGACATGATGGATTGGGTGGCTGATATTATCAGCGATTGCGATCTTGTTTTTTCTGCCCATATCAAGGAAAAACCAGCCCGCGCTCTTAAGCGGAAAGGTATCACTCATGTGGCATACCAAGGCCCCATTGAAGAAATTAGTTTGGGAGATAAAATGCATGGCCATTAAAAAAAGCGCTAACAATCGTTAGCGCTTTTATAGTTAAGCCTTGCCAAGGGAGCATTCGCTCCACCAGAGCTTTTAGACAGCTTTTCATTAGAACCAGTCGGCCAGGATGACACCAACGCCGATTCGTTCCACAGCCGCATTGTAATCGATCAAAGACTCTCCATAGCCATTGAAATATTGAATATAGCCTTTGGCCTCATCGGTTTCAATGAAAGGCATTGGAAAAGACCAGCCAAGCTCCAAGGCCCCTTTATTCTCGTGAGAACTAAGATTGTTTCGGAGCATAAAGCTGAAGGTATGGTTCCATGCCTTATATGCGCCGCTTATTTCTCCATAGCCAAGATAGTCGTTAATATCAGGGTTGTCGTCACCCTCGGAGGCCCCGATATACTTTTTATCTTCCTCTGGCAGGCGATACCACGGCTTGATGCTCAACTTATAATTTTCACCTTCGACAACCAGGTCAAGATAGAGTCTGTTCCAGCTCCGCGAAAGAGGCTGGCTGCGCCCGTTTGACTGATGGACGAAGCCTGCCATGAGAAACATCTTCTTAATGCCTGGGATGTCTGTGTTAAGAGGATAGCGGACAAAGACCTCGGGCTCGTGATTGGTCTCCCGAAAAGGGCTGGAAAGGGTCTTGTTGTAGGCCTGCCAAAATGATCGCGCGGTGTAGGCGGCCATCAGATAGGTTTTTTTGCCGCCAATTTCAAAATCAACAATGGGAAATTTGAGACTGACCTGGAAGGTGATTTCGTCGTGATCCACAACAACATCCGGGTCATCGTATGGTGTTAGGTTGGGAGCGGTATTATGGCCAAAGAGCAAGATGTAATTTTGCTTGTGAGGACTTACAGAAAATGTCTCGGCATAGGTTGAGGGGAGTATGTTTTCTTCCTCTGCGGCCGGGCTGATTTTCTCAGCACGGCAAGTGGCCTTTATCTCACCTAAAGTACGGCTATCATCACCTTCGGCAAAAGAGCGAAGGAGGCATTCTTCATAGGGAGTGGCGGCCAGAATCTCCGGCACCGGGAAACTCAAGGCCAGCAAAAAGACGATCTGAAGGGACAGATATTTAAGCAGTAATGTCGTCATTTTAGGACTGCAGATCTTTATAGATCCTGGAGAATATTTTTGACGGTATTGCCATCAGTGCGGCCTGCAAAATTATTCATGATCGGTTTCATGGCCTGCATCTTGTTGTTAAAGGAGCTTAAATCGATATTGTCGGCGACCCACTTTTTGATTTCTTCCTCAGTGGCCTGTTGGGGCAAATAGGCGTCAAGGATAGCTATATAATTGGAATCATCAGGTTTTTTGTTTGAGGCGGCAAGAAGTTCAGTCTCAGATTTGATGAGTTTGCGGATAATGGCGACCACCTCTGGGTCAGCAAGCTCTTTCTTAGGTTGCCGTTGGAATTCACCAAGGATAATGCGGATGGCGGAAGTCCTAGCCTCAGTTTTGGCCTTCATGGATTCCTTCAGGTCAGTGCGTATCTGTTCTTGTAAAGACATGATTAATCCTCATGGCTGATTGAATAAGGGTAAATGGCGATGAAAAATTCTGGGGCCATCATAAATCATTTGTTCAAGAGGTCAAGAATTAGCCGGAGGCTGAGAGAGATGGCCCTGTCTAGAAAGAAAAAGAAACGATGTTAGCTGTTTT
>JBDLIE010000077.1:0-8791 GCA_039715015.1 Thermodesulfobacteriota bacterium | reverse complement strand
GCAAATTTTAATTCGAAATCCAAATCTGGGCAAATGCCAACATGTCATTGCTAGAGCGCATGGATACAGCTCTTGGCAAGAAATGAAAAAACAATCAACGCCTGAAGATGCACTTAATGAGGTTATGGCAGCCCACCCTGAATTACTTGTCTGGGGATTGGCTACTTTTAGAGATAAAAAGAATTATGCTGAATCTGGCCATGATCGCTTAAGGCTGTCTGTTGACGAGTTTCGTGCAAGCTGTGAATGGCTATTGTTGTGTAAAACAATCAAGACCCCCAATGACCGAATCGGCAGTAGCTATGGTCTAAAACATCGAGTTGAGAAGTGGGTTGGAGAATATATAAGCAATGGAGCTTTTATTGCAGCAGTATTTTTTTTAGGTATACCATATAAAGAGTATTGGGGATCTCCCAATATCAGCGTTGCAATCTCAAGCAGATGCGAGCATCTGAAAAAATCTTCCCCATCCCATTAGTGCTTGACCTTTCAATGTTTCTGTTGCCCTAGGCCTGGTGAGCTGTTTGGTTAAGGTCTGATTAAATTAATACTATTTAATTAATATTAATTTAATTTAAATTAAATAGTATTAATTTGTATCGGTATCGAATATTGGTAAATTTATATTAAATGACAACTGTACGGTGAAGGTGAATAGATGATTTTGTCGATGGCACAAACCAAGGGAGGCGTTGGGAAAAGCACTGTTGCTTTGCTGCTGGCCTTTTCCAGAATCTTTGCGAAGCATTTTTCACAAATAGCTTTAGTTGAGCTAGACAGGCAAAGGACGCTTAAAGATTTTTTTGAGCCTAGAGATCCGAGGAAAATAAAAAAGGACAAGGTAGATTTCTTCTACTTAGCCGAGTCCTCCGACAGGGAGGTGGAAGAAACTTTAATCAAGCTTGCCGACAGTCACGATCTTATCATTATGGATATTCCAGGTGAATCAGTGCGCAAGTTCGCCACGTCCCTAGCTCTTAATATTAGTAGTATTGTCATCTTGCCCATGAGTGACAGCGTCAACGATGAGAAAGCTTTCACTCGCAATTTGTTGCCGGCGATCAAGCCTTATTGGGACAAGGTGCCGTTCTGGGTACTGCCCAATTTTATTCACCAGCAAACTAAACCTGTTAACGTTCAGAACTACTTTAGAGCCTGGCTCCCAGAAGAAATTCACTGCCTGGGCCAGTACCTGTCGTATCGCGGCCCTGTTTACAGGGGGTTTAATGAGGATGGATCAACCCTTTTAGATTACGCAAGAAGCGTTAAAAACAACAAAAAGCTTTTTGAACCAGCCAGAGCAGCCGCCCGTGAAGTTGAGTTGATCGCGCAAGAAATTATTAAGATCATTAAAGGATAAAGAAATGAGAAAAAGGAAGCCATCGTCCCCGGCAAAGCCGAGTGCCTCGAAAATAGCTGCTGGGATAAGCGCAGCCAGGGAAGATCATGATGATTCGAAAAAGAGCTCAGCTGGTTCCTCCGTCAAAAAAACTAAAAAAAATCCTCGGGGCGCTGGGCGCAAGCCCAAATTTAATGAGCCTCTGAAAAATAAGCCCTTTTTGCTGCCCCTCTCATGGCATGAGGAGATTGATGATGTAGCGGCAAAATTTTTTGGTGGGAACGTGTCAGAGCTTGGCAGAGTGGCTCTAAGGGAATATTTAAATAAAATTAAAAAGAATTAATTATATTTAATATAAATTAAAAAGATCGCTGCCGAAGAAGTCATGTCCTTCGCCAAAACTCCACCCGAGCCCAAAAGATTGCATAGTGCCTACCTGTCTGGTCAATAAAACAGTTGAGGTCTCCCCGCTCAGCGAGGAGGCAAGAGCAAAGAGAGTCCTTTCATGGGAAAATTGAGAGCAGTTGCACCCGCTCTCAGAAAGACGGGCAACATAACAAGCCCTTGCTTCTGAGTAGTGTAGCAGGAGGACAATAACAAGAAGATTGATTAAAAGGGGGGCTGTGTCAAGCAGCCTGTCGCCAGGTATAGCGATGATGCAACCCGCCGCACCTGGGCAAGCTAATAACTTTGCCTGATTGGGAGACCTTCTCAGCCTTCCGACCCTGCGGAGTATCCTTGTCAAGGCCCAGGTGGGTACGATCCTGGTGATAATAACCCAGATATTCCTTCAGAACTCTATGTAAATGTTTTTCGTTAAGGATGATGTGGTGATTCAGGCATTCCCGCCGGATCGTCCCAATAACCCGTTCAGCATAGCCATTACACCACGGACTCCTTGGTGGTGAAAGTAGCTCCTTGATCCCCATATTTTTCACGCCACGACTGAAGATGTTCTCGTAAATTCCATCCCTGTCGCGAAGTAAGAAACGAGGCGCTGTATCCCAAGGAAAGGCCTCCCGTACCTGCTGCAGTGTCCAGGCTGCTGTCGGATGCTCGGTAATGTTGAAATGAACGACTCTGCGCCGGTCATGGCTCAGTATTATCAACACATAGAGGATCCTGAAATTGATCGTTGGTACGGTGAAGAAATCCATGGCGCAGGTCGAGGACAGATGGTTCTTGAGAAAAGTCTTCCACGATTGACCAGACCTGTTTCGCGGGCGACTCGGCATTAACCTTGAGACAGTCCGCTCGGAAATATCAAAGCCAAGCTTGAGCAACTCGCCATGGATACGCGGCGCTCCCCATAATGGGTTCTCTGTTGCCATTCTACGTGCCGGGACACGAATCTTCGGGTCAACTCGTGGCCGTCCGCCTTTGCTTGCTTTTGATTTGTGCCGCCAGAACAACCTGAACCCCATACGATGCCACCTGATAATAGTGTCGGGCTTGGCGATAAGGAGACAGTATCGCCAACCACTCCAAAATCGAGCCAAAACCACCCAGAATAACCGGCCCAAGCAGGCCAATCTAGGACGTGGACTTCTCGCCTGATAACTGAACAATTGTTGGCGTAAAGCGAGGTTCTCGGCAATAAGCCACGCCACAAGCCTAGTGGTTGGTTTCTGTGATAAGTATTCTATGTTCAAGTTTTCCTATGAATAGTTGTTAACTAGTTGAAGCTTAGAGATCTTTAAAAAATATTTCTGGCCAACATGCTTCTTGGAAGCAAGCTGTTGGCAAAGATTGCCATCGGTGTTACTGTGTATCTAGAGGAACTGCAACCAAGGAGGTGCATGATGGCGACATTAAATATCTCGATGCCGGATGAGATGCGTACTTTTGTAGAAACACGTATTAAGATGGGAGAGTATCAGAGCGCAAGTGACTACTTTCGAGATCTTATCCGTCATGATCGAGAGCAGACTGAATTGTTGTTGATGGAGGGGCTTGAAAGTGGTCCAGCAAAGCTGCTTGATATGTCGGGATTACGAGAAAGAGCTCAAGCGATTCGTAAGTCGCAGCAAGGTTGATGCAGCCCGATGAGTTCAATTTTAATCACTCCTGCAGCTGAGAATGACTTGATCAATATATGGCTGTATATTGCTGAAGATAACGAAGGTGCGGCAAATCGTTTGTACGAAGCCGCTCAGTCAACATTTGAGCTCATTATCAGCTCCCCTAAAATGGGGACTTTGTATAGAGCGAAGCGGGTCAGGCTCCAAGGGCTGCGTTTTTTTCCTATCCAAAGGTTTCAGAACTATATGGTCTATTATAAAGAAATTACAGATGGTATAGAGATAATACGTGTCCTGCATGGCCACATGTTGCAGTATAACCATTTAGAGCCACGGGGGCATTAACAAGAAATATTTGTACGATTATCCATCCCAGCTCTATGGCTAACTGGTGGTGTCTTGGAGTGGACATATTGATGTGACACAGACTTAATCTGCCATAGACCCTATTTCTAATTGATGGCGGACAGCGAGGATGACAGCAGTTTCACCGTCATAGTGGTATAAAGCCAGATAGCCACTATGGCCGTAAGAAATGATATGTTCCCGGAAATTCGGATCCATGTTATGAGCAGGCCTACCGACTTCTGGGTGTTGAGCTAGAATGTTCAGGGATGAACGAATGGCCTGCACTGCTTTTTGAGCGGCCTCGATGTTTTTTTCTGCCAGGAATTTGTATAGCCGGTGCACATCATCTAGGGCAGACTGGGCCCATTTTACGGATGGCACTGTGGCGGCTCCTCTACTTGGCCTTTCTCAAGTTTTGCCAGCCATTCATCCGCTTCAGCATGGGTGACATGCAGCCCAGTCAGCTCATACTCCTGCCATGCCTGCATGGCCTGCTCTCTGAGCGCCTCTCTTTTTTCCTCTCTGTCCATAAACGTCTCGACCGCTTCAAGTAACAGCGAATGGGCCGTACGACGCTTGGCCTTGGCCAGGGCCTGTAAGCGGCCTTTCATGGCAGAATCGATTTTAACAGTAGTCGGGCAAACTGAGGTGGCAGGGGTCATGTGATTATCCTCAAGGGCAAAGTGGTACTGAAAAATATTATTTTATAATATATGTCCTTTTTTGCTTCTTCGCTAGATTTTTGAATTACACTCACTATTAAATTCGGGAACCTGCGTTGCCATGTTCAGCCATGTCGAAGAGTAGAGCTTTTTCTGAGACCAGAGGATGTGGTTTCAAGATCCGGCCAGCTTCTCTGGTCGTGGTCTGGTCTTTTTGTAATTTTTATGAGTTTCGTGAAGCTGTCAATGAAGCTCAAAGTCATGACTTCACTTCTTGCCTGCAAAGGGCCAATAAGAAACACCGTTTGACAACCTCCCCAGTCCGTTTGATTATCGTTGATAATAGCTGGCTGTTGCGGCAACCCTTTGCAAATATGATCGTTTTTGGTTTTCAGTGTAAGGGGTAAGAGTAGTCTGAAAATCCGTTGTGTCCCTGGTTCGATTCCTGGTCCCGGCACCAAAGACATTAAAGGGTTTGTGGCTTTTTTAGCTGCAAACCCTTTTTTCGTCTCTGGCCGTTGGGTAATTTTTTTCTATTTTCATCCTCTGATATCCATTCTTCGCGGACTATTTTTTCAGCTTCGCCATGTTGGCATTGACGGGTTCCTGTGACTATGACAGAGCATTACATGGCAGAAGTTTATTTTCGCTGCTACGGGCCAAAAAATAGTGCCCTGCGGGGATTAACCTGTCCCAGACCTGGGCTTATTGTTATATTAACACTGTACAGGTCGTGCGGCGGCCGGTCATTGAAAACAAGTAAAAGGATGAAACCCCGATGACCCATAACCACAACCATAGTCATACTCCAGCCCATTTTGACCGGGCCTTTGCCATTGGCACGGCTCTCAATCTGGGCTTTGTGGTTATTGAGGTCACCTACGGCATCTTGGGCAACTCTCTGGCCCTGGTGGCAGACGCCGGTCATAACCTAAGCGATGTTATGGGCCTGCTTTTGGCCTGGGGGGCCAGCTTGCTGGCCCGCAAAGCAGCAACGGCAAGCCGCACCTTTGGTTTCAAGAAGGCCACTATACTCGCCTCGCTGATCAGCGCCCTCATGCTTTACGGAGCAGTGGGTATCATCATCTGGGAGGCAGTGCAACGCCTGATGTCGCCCCTGCCGGTGCAAGGATTTACCGTTATCGTGGTGGCCAGCATCGGAGTGGTGATTAACACAGCCACAGCCCTCCTCTTTTTCTCAGGCAGAAAGGATGATCTTAATATTAAGGGCGCCTTCCTGCATATGGCTGCCGATGCTGCGGTTTCTGTGGGAGTTGTCGCAGCCGGTTTTGCCATCCGGGCAACCGGCCTGCCCTGGATTGATCCGGCTCTTTCCATCATCATTGCCGCGATTATTATTGTTGCCAGCTGGGGATTATTGAAAGACTCCCTCCACCTTTCCATGGCCGGGGTGCCCGGCCATATCGACTCAGACACAGTGCTTGGCTTTCTTGAAGAACTCCCGGAGGTGCATTGCGTCCACGATCTCCACATCTGGGCAGCCAGCACCACCGAAAACATCCTGACTGCCCACCTGGTCATGCCGGGAGGCAGCAATGATGCCTTTCTCCATGAGACAGCTCAAGAGCTCCGTCACCATTTTGATATCCACCATGCCACCCTGCAGATCGAACAAGATGACTGCTGTGCTGTTAACGACCAAGAGGCCGGTAGTTGCTGGCCCAAACAACCCACTTGAAAGGAACTAGCCATGAAAAAATCAGGCCTTATTCTCATTTTCCTTGCCCTGCTGTTTCTGTGGGCACCAGTCTTGACAGCATCTTCCGCCCAGGTGCCGGTGCCAGGCATGGTTACCATGGTGGACTTGGGCGCCGATACCTGCATCCCCTGCAAGATGATGGCTCCGATTCTTGAAAAACTCACCAAAGAATATGAAGGTAAGGCAGCTATCATTTTGATTGACGTCTGGCAGGAACCGGCTCAGAGTAGAAAATTCCAGGTGTCGGTGATCCCCACCCAGATCTTTTTTGACAAAGAGGGCAACGAGGTCTATCGCCATGTTGGCTTTATGGCCGAAAAAGACATCATCGCTCAGTTTGACAAGATGGGCGTTACGCATAGGGGAGAGGCAAAATAATGGACAGCATTTTTATCACCATCAACCAGTGGATGACCCAGGGCAGCTTGGTGGCAGCTGTGGGCTGTTTGCTCTGGGGTATGGTTTCTGTTCTACTCAGCCCCTGCCACCTGGCCTCCTTCCCGCTTATCGTCGCCTATGTAGGTGGCCAGAATGAACTTGTCGAAGGAAAACAGGCGGCGAAATATGCGGTGCTTTTTTCCATCGGCCTCTTCATCACCATCGCTGCGGTGGGTATTGTCTGTTCATTGTTGGGCCGGATGCTGGGCGATGTCGGATCATACTGGAGCATCCTTATTGGCTTGATTCTCCTCTGGGTGGCGGTTGACATGCTGGGGCTGGCCAAATGCTCCATCCCTGGCGCCTTGGTGGGCAAACTGCATGTTCGGGGGGCTTTTGGGGCTCTGGTGCTAGGGTTGGCTTATGGCGTACTTTCCGGCTCTTGCACCTTTGGGTTCATCGCCCCAATCCTGGCCATTATTACGGTGCAGGGAAAAATAGCCACCGGCATTATGCTTATAACCCTTTTTGGCATCGGTCACTGCATTCCCATTGCTGTAGCTGGCAGTTCCGCGGCCACAGTAAAGAGGCTTCTTGGAAATTCAACTTTCGGACAGGGTGCGGGCTGGTTTAGGAAAGGGGCAGGTGTGGTGATTGGTGGGATGAGTATTTATTTTGTCACCCTGCCTTTTGTTTGATATTTTCCTGGGAAATTAATGGGCCATCAAAAAAATGAGATTTTTATACACAGGGGTTAAGAAGGATGACTCCATAGCGACTATTTCTGTGGAAATGTGCTGCTTGCAAGTGGATGGGTGGCCGGAACTCTTAAATAATTTGTCGAGGCTGAGGCCAATAAAAAGAAGGGGGCGGTCCATACGGACCGCCCCCTTCTTGGTTGAAGTTTAACAGTGTAGCCGTCACTTAGAGACGATAAAACCACACCTTGATGTAATGGCCGTTGTAGGTAACGTTATCAAAGGTGTAACTGGTGATTGCACCTTTATACCTGCCATCAACAACCACACGGCCCACCTTGTACCCGGCATTCGGGGTGATGGTGAAGGTCTGGCTGCCACCCTTGCTCACTGCCACGGAACCGGCCGGCGTAATGGTGCCGCCGTAATAGGCCGTGGCCGTAATGGTGTAGGTAACATCCTGTTCAAACGTGGCGTTGATGGTGTGGTTTGCCGCAACATCATGGAAGGTGAAGCTGTTCCATAAGAGCTGGGGCTGGCCATCAACGGTCAGGCTTGCCAGTTTGTATCCTGCAGCCGGGGTGATGGTGAAGGTCACGTCCGTACCGCCCAGGGCCACCGTATCGCCGGCAGGGCTGATGGTGCCGTTAAGGCCAGCAGTTGCCGAAATGGTATAGCTGGGGTTCTCCGCAAAGGATGCGGCAATGGTGTGGTCTGCCAAGACAGCGTTAAAGGTGTACGAACTCACCGCACCAACAGAAACGCCGTCCACCAGAACATCAGCGATATGGTACCCTGCAATGGCGCTGATATAGACAGTGTAATCCGTGTTGGCGTCCACCTCAACGGCACCGGCCGGAGCAATGCTGCCACCAGGCCCTGCTGAGGACGTGACGGTGAAATTGTCTCTGGTTTTCGGGGCCAGGAGGAAGGCGAGCATGGCAGAGTCATAACCAAGGAGCTGATTGGCGTGGACCGTGGTGTCGATGAACATCCCATCACCGCAAGGAGCGGGCATGCCGAACATATCCTTGCAGTCGGTCAGCGCCTGATCCCAGGCGTTGACATGGCTGGGATTGCTGGGGTTCTTCTCAACCTTGATCGGCCAGGTTACCTTGGGGCCAGCTCCGTCATCAGACTGCTGGAGGGCTATCTTGAAGTGGGAGCGGACCTCACTTCTCTGATAGAGCAGACCGTTGGGGTTAGCGGCATATTCCTCAGCGCTGAAGGGTACGCCGTTACAATCGGCGTTGTCCATACAGGCACCATTGGCGCGGAAGCTATTGGCGTCGCACTGGCCAGGTATGCCACTGGCTGGAACCGCTCCCACACAGCTTCCCATGGTGAACATCGGGTTGTTGCTCGGCATACAGTTGTTGACGCTGTAGCCGGGGAAGGGGCTCATGCTGGCTGCGCCGGCAAAGGGGTTACAGTTAAGGGTTGCACCTGAGACGGTTTCCCGGACAGTGAAGCCCTGGAGACCGGCAATGCCGTCATTCATGCCCATCATCGCTGCGGTGCCGGCCGGAAAGCCCATGCCCGCATCAAAGGTGTTGGCCATGAAGTCCACGCAGTCACCGAGGGTGCTCCAGCCCATACCCATGGGATCACCACAGGTTGCATCG
>JBDLIE010000076.1:0-9364 GCA_039715015.1 Thermodesulfobacteriota bacterium | reverse complement strand
CCCTCTCCTTGGGGGAGAGGGTTAGGGTGAGGGGTAAATATGCAAAAGGGGACGGATTTCTCTAATCAGACTTAAAAACAATGATTTAGATGGGTGGCGTAGCTCCTCATCTTTAAGGTCAGGAGGCTGAATTGAATTCAGTCACTTGGGCTCTTTCCAGTTCCCACCTCTCGGCAGTCAGTCCCAATGATCGGTGAACAACAGTGGCCTGAGCCCCCCCCCATTTCCAAATAAACGTTTAGGAAAACATAAATTGTTTCCTCTTTGTGATGAAAATAGCGCTTAAGGCGGGTTTTTTTGTCCAGAAAAACGGAAATCAGAAAAATTACAAAAATAAAGAAGTGTCGAAACACGATGGTAAACCAGTAATTTGATGAGTTTATTTTGGATATTGTCGGTTCGGCAAAACGGCATAAAAATTGCGATAAACCTCGGTGTATGTCATTTTGGAAATGACAATAGCACGAGGATCGCTGCTCATTGTGTATTAAATGAAATCTGAATATTCCCCAGCCCATTTTGCAGAAAGCCATTAAAGAATTGCGCAGGAGATTATGAACTACGAAGTTTCAGTCAGGCTTACATTTTTCTTCGGTATATTTGCGATAATGGCCATTTGGGAGGTGTTGACGCCGCGCCGTGTTTTGACGACTTCAAAAACTGTGCGTTGGCTAAGCAATATGGGGATCGTCTTGCTTAATTCGGTAGCACTTCGGGCATTATTTCCTCTTATGGCCATCAACGTGGCGATGATGGCCAGGGAAAGCGGTTGGGGGTTGTTGAATGCTTATAATCTTCCATACTGGTTAGCAATAGTGGTAGGCGTGTTACTGCTTGATCTCGTTATGTACCTCCAGCATGTCATGTTTCATGCTGTTCCGGGTTTATGGCGTTTGCATATGATGCATCATGCTGATCTCGATTTTGATGTGACAACCGGTTTGCGTTTTCATCCCATAGAAATCATCCTGTCCATGGGGCTCAAAATGGCTGCGGTCATGGTGATCGGACCGCCGGCCCTGGCTGTACTTATTTTCGAGGTGTTACTCAATGGCACAGCGATGTTCAACCACGGCAATATAGTCCTGCCCGTTAATATCGACAGGCTGCTCAGGCTCTTGGTCGTCACGCCTGACATGCACCGGGTCCATCATTCTGTCATAATTCGGGAAGCCAACAGCAACTTCGGTTTCAATTTTCCATGGTGGGATCGTCTACTCGGTACTTATCGCAGCCAACCTGCTGCCGGCCATAAAGATATGGTGATCGGCCTCTCACAGTTCAGGGACGCCAAGCGCCTGACCTTGCCCTGGATGCTGGCGTTGCCTTTCATTGGCAACCCGGGAGAATACGCCGTCAATCGCCGGGGAAAAGAACCTGTTAGTAAAGAGATTAGGTAGGGCGCGGCTGGATTTTTTTACTGCACGGCGCCTCGGCGCTCATCAGCCCCCCCCCCAAAAAAATCTACCGCAGCATCAGATAAAGTCCAATCCTGTTGATAAAATTATGGAGAGAAAAATGAGACTTTTTGTAATGATTTTTCTTGCCGGCTTGCTGCTGGCAGCACCGGCAGCGGTATGGGCCGGAGCAGAAAACCCTCTGGCCGGGTCCAGTGTTGCCAAGCTGACCCAGGCAATTGACTATTCCGGCAAGGGCTTTGCCAAAAAGCCGATCTTTAAGGGCGAAAATTATGTCATCATCTTGTTTGCCTTCCAGAAAGGCCAGGAACTGAAGGCCCACACCATCGCCATTGACGCCTTTGTTCAGGTGCTGGAAGGGACTGCCGTGGTAGCGATTGACGGCAAAGAGTATGAGGTGAGCGCCGGCGAAAAGATATCCTTGCCGAAGAAACTATCGCACGCCTTGACC
This sequence comes from Thermodesulfobacteriota bacterium, assembly GCA_039715015.1. Classification (GTDB taxonomy): domain Bacteria; phylum Desulfobacterota; class Desulfobulbia; order Desulfobulbales; family SURF-16; genus BM506. Next base: position 7,495 of record JBDLIE010000076.1, on the reverse strand, counting down.
GCCAAGGAGAATTTCAAGATGCTGCTGGTCAAGTAAACCGGGGCGTCTGCCTGCTTCGAACATCATGGGGAGCAGGTGCGGCAGGGGGCCGCCAATCAGCGATGATGCTCGGCAATCTTGGCAAACATCTGCACCAGTCCAGCGCAGAGGGTGTAGATGGATTTGATATGGAGATTGGTGCTGCAGCAGGCATCAAAGAAGATGGTGAGCTTTGATTGCAGGTCATCCTCTGGGGCCTGGTAACAGATGAGGATGGGGATTTTGGGTAAGGGGTAAAGGATCAGGGCAATATCCGCCTCGTACCAGTCAATGCTCTTGCCCATAAACAGCGTAATCAGATCGGTCAGCAGGTCCGGGTTGTCATCGGCCAGCTGGCGCAGCGGTTCTTCACAGCGGCTGGTAAAGAGGCCCTGCCATTCAATCCCCCCTTTGATTTCCCGAAATGATATCCAGCTGCCGCTGATGTCGGCATGGCTTTCGTGGGTGATGTAAGAGAGGAGCGGCGCCTGCACCCAGGGGATGAGGTGGCATTCCGAGGTCATGTTGCCCTGCTGGTCCAGGACAAAATCTTTGCCCAGGGAATTGATGATGATGGTCTCTCCCTTGATGGTTGCGCCGATCTGCGGGGCAACCACGCTAAGATCAAGCCCAATCATTTTTTTCTGCAATTTGTCGAGGAACTCGGCCTGGTTCTCGCCCTTGTTTTCAGGGCTCACATACTGGGCCGAGAAATCGGCCATGGCTGCCTGGTCAAGGTCCGGGCACTCTTTGAGTTTCTTGCTGCCAGCCACGATTGCCGCGGCAAAGGCCAGGCAGGCGGGGAGCTGGCATTTCCGGCAGTTGGTCTGCGGCAGGATCCTATAGACATCCAGGGGGGTGAAGGTGGCTTTGGACATGGGGGCAGGTTAATGAAGAAAAGGGCAAAGGGCAAGAGGAAGGTGCGTCTCTTCAGCCTCCCATTCCTTATCTCGTAGTTTGGTGACAGATATAGATTTTAATGACGCGCATAATTAACGTTTGCATATAACCAAGAGCGGTGGCAATAAAGGGGCGGGAAGCTAATTTCGAGGCAAGACCAGGTCCGGCTTCAGCCCCCTATTGCAGAACCTTTATGGGCGGGACGCATACCGCCATACTTCTCATTCTCCGGCACAGTTTCACTGTATATCCGCCGAATTTTTGGTAGATTTTCCATGAACAGGTCAACCAGTTGCGGATCAAAATGAACATTGCGCATTCTGCCAATTTCATCGGTTGCCCTTTCAAAACCCCAGGTCTCCTTATAGCTTCGGGGAGAGGTCAGGGCATCAAAGACGTCACACAGGGCTGTTAGCCGACCAGCAAGCGGTATCTCCCGTTTCTGCAGACCATGGGGATAGCCTGAACCATCCCAGCGCTCATGGTGGGTGAGGGCAATGACCTGCGCCACCTGGAGAAGTTGAGAGTTGCCACCCTGGAGCAAATCAGCCCCCAACTGGCAATGGGTCTTAATGGTATCAAATTCGGCTGGGCTGAGGGGCCCGTTTTTCAAGAGGATTGCGTCAGCAATGCCGACCTTGCCCACATCATGCATGGGAACAGTCTCACGTAACGCCCACAGCGATCCCTTACTCAAGCCCATGGCTGAGCCAATCACAGAGCAATAATCACTCAGCCGTTTGCAGTGCAGACCAGTCTCGTCATCGCGATACACTAAGGCCTGGGTGAGGCGGGATACCACCTCCAGTTGGCTCTTGTGCAACTGCTTGGTCCTCTTCTCCACCAACGATTCAAGATTTTTCTTGTGGCTCTTGAGCTCTTGCTGGGCCTTCTCAAGGGCTTCCTCCAGGGCCATTTCACTGCTCACATCAATAAGAGAACCAAAGGAGAGGATGATGTTATCTTCAGCAAAAATCTCTATCTTGGCCACGTCCTTCAACCAGACAGGTGTGCCATTGACCTCAATCTTGTAGACGGCTTCCTCCTCACCAGCACGCATAACCGTGCGCCGCAGGGCAGGCCGCAGACGACTGAGTTGTTCTTTGTCCCGGCTTAGTTTGACAATGGTGGAAGGGTTTCCCTGCTGACGATAGAGACTACGGCTGACAATCTGTTCCCGAAAGGCGTTCGCCAGTTCCGCTGAGCTGCCGGCCAATATTTCATGGAATTGTTTTCCACAAAACTCGTACCAGATATGATTACTCTCTGGCCGCCAGGCCGCGATATAGGGGATAGTAGGGTTGCCAAATCTCTCCATGGCGTCAATGAGCATGATCGCCTTAGCCAGCCTATTTTTTAAGGCCGCGCTGTAGGAGCCAGGTAAGATCTGACCAGAATAATTAAATTTCTGCTGGAATAATTTTATATACTCTGTCTTCATTATGCCTCTGTACAATGAAACAAAAATATATCACTACCCTGCATATGGGATTTTTTGCACCTTAACACCTCCAGTAATATGGAAATTTTACATTACTTTGGTGTCTATTTTCTCAATCTACCCCATTATCCATCTATGTCCTCACAAAAAAAATGAACAAGTAGCACTTTTGGCGCATTTTGCTACTTTTGGAGAACGATCCCGCCAGATTATAGAATGCATACAAAGATTTATATATTAGATGCAGAAAAAATATTAAAACGCAACCAGGCAATATCACCTCCACAAATCAGGCCTTAAGCAAGGGCTGTAAAGGAGGGACGAAGGATGGCCGGCAATCTATGTTCCAGCCGCTGGGGCGCCTCTGATTATTAAAAATAACAAGCTGTTTTTTTCACTCACTGTTCACCCTGACTATGATTCTGCAGCAACTCTTCAGCCCAAAACTTGGCCTGGCCTTTTTAATGGGTATTTTTTCAGGCCTGCCGTTGATGGTCACCATTACCCTGCTCCAGGCCTGGACCAGCGAATCTGGTATTTCCCTGGAGAAGATCGGCCTCCTTGCCCTGGTTGGCCTTCCCTATTCGCTCAAGTTTGTCTGGGCCCCTATCTTTGACCATATCACTCTCCCCTTTTTGGGGCGGCGACGCGGTTGGTTGCTGGTTATCCAGGCCAGCCTCATTGTCAGCATTGCTGCCCTGGGGCTTTGCCACCCAAGCGATCAACCAGGCGGCCTCTTTCTGCTTACTATTTTAGCCTCAACCATTACCTTTTTCAGTGCCAGCCAGGATATTGTTATTGACGCCTTCCGCCGCGAGGATCTTCTGGACAACGAGCTGGGTATTGGTTCAACCTATTATGTTTACGGTTATCGACTGGGAATGCTCATCACCGGTTCTGGCGGCCTTTTTTTGGCAGACTTTTTCTCTTGGCAGCGCACCTTTTTCACTGTTGCCTGCTGCCTGCTGCCAGGCCTCATGATTACCCTGTGGTGCCGGGAGCCAGAGAGAGTACGCCCCCTAACCAAGACAGGCCTTTTCTCTCCCTTCAGTGAGTTGCTGCAACGCCCGGGAATCGCCTGGGTTCTTCTTTTTATCCTGCTTTACAAGGTCGGCGATACCATGGCCCAGACCATGACCATGCCCTTCTATCTGGAACTCGGTTTCAGCAAGAGTGAGATTGGCGCCATCGTTAAACTCTGCGGCTTTTGGGGGACCATTGCCGGGGCCGGCATGGGCGGGGCCCTTATTCTGCGTATCGGCATTAGCCGGGGTTTGTGGATTTTTGGTCTCTTGCAGATGTTGTCCACCGCAGGTTTTGCCCTGCTTGCCACCATAGGCAATGACCTGGGCTGGTTGGCCGTGGTAGTGGCAATGGAAAACAGCAGTGCAGGCATGGGCACGGCCGCTTTTGTGGCCTACATGGCCCGGCTTGCCAACAGGCAATTCACTGCCAGTCAATATGCCCTGCTGTCAAGTATCATGGGGGTGCCTCGCGTTATCCTCGCCTCAGGCAGCGGCTTTCTGGCCAGTCACCTTGATTGGTTCTGGTTTTTCATTTTTTGCACCATCATTGCCCTGCCTGGCCTTGTGCTCCTGCAAAAATGCGTCCCCTGGTCATCAAGAAGATGAGATCTGCAACCTCTTTGCCGAATTCCTGGGCCGTGATTGTTTATAGCTTGACTCTGACCGGTCGCTTTGGCGATAATTTAGTTCAACCTTGTTAAGACGGCATTTTTTTTGCTATCTCTGAAATTGCGCTGTTGTCTCAGCACGTCACCAGGGGGCAGGATCCATGAGTTCGCCCAAAAGACATAAGCTGTTACTGCTCGGTACGATTGTGGCTTACTGCCTGATCGGGGTGGAGATCGTCATCATGATCTCGCCATTTGCCCTCTATTTTTATTCGATCTATGGCCCTGTTCTGGACTCGTTGAGCGCCTCGCCCCTGACCTCTTGGACCACTGAGTTCTTCCTGCCCCACATGGTCTTTACCAGCGATCTGCTGATTAACGCCATCTCCTATCTGCAAGTCCTGCTGGTTATCGGCCTGGTTCTTTTTTTCAGTGCAGCGCTGCCGCTTTATTACGGACGGTTCACCGGCCATGGGGTGGTTAAGTTCAGCTTCTATTCAAAGATCCGCCACCCCCAATACCTCTTTTTGGCTATTTCAGGCTTTGGCCTGCTCTTATACTGGCCCCGCTTCATTATTCTGGTCATGTACATCACCATGCTCTTTGTCTACTACGCCCTGGCCCGCAACGAGGAATGGCGCATGAAGCAGGAGGCGGGGGAGTCCTATGAACGCTATATGGCCCAGACCCCCATGTTCCTGCCGGGTGAGCCGGGCGCTAAGCTCTATCAGCTGCTCTTTGGCTGGATCAAGCCGAAGTGGCTGGGAATATTGGCAACCTACCTGGTAACCCTGGCCATGGCTGTGATGCTGGCGTATGGGCTTAGAAGTTATACTGTGCGGCAGCTGCCGGTGGTGACAATTTCTCAAAGTTTTACCCTGGCCCCGGTCTTTGAGCGGCCCGTTGCTGAGGTTCGCGAGGTTTATGAGGCCATCAGTCAGGAGCCGGAAGTTGTTGCGGCCCTTGCTGATAAAGGGGGCTCCAATCTGGCCTATTTGATGCCGGGAGATTTTTTTCTGACCGCCGTGGTGACCGACGAGGAACGGCGATATTCTGATGAAATGATTGAGCGCTTCCCGGAAATCCTGGAGTGGAACAAACGCAAGTTCAGTGGCGGCTTGGCAAAGTTTCTTCGGATTTTCTACAACTTTGTCAAACAACTTGGGAAAGTGGAAGAGGATTACGATATCGAACGGTTCGTCTTCTTCCAGGTCAGGGACCGCCAGGGGCAACTGGTCACGGACCTGGAACTCTTCGCCATGGGGCATCAGCGCCTACCCGTGCTGCTGGTGGATGTTGATGCCGACTTTCATGAGATTCTGAGTGTGGTGACACTCTCGAACAACCACAAGTGGGGCAAGATGCCCATGCCCACCTTTTAAACTTAATCAGTCCCTCCACCAATCTTCTGGGGCGTGGCATGAGGAAGAGGTCAAGTCCTCTTTTGGTTTTGTGATTACCACCATGTTTCAGCCATTATCTCATCATCAAGCGACAAATAGGGATCTGTAGGAGCTCACCCCTGTGAGCGATGGACTACCTGACGAGTCAGGATTGTCTCTTTATCGCCCGGAGGGCCGGGTGCCCCGCAGGAGATAAGCGAAGAGTTCGAATACCCTTGGGGTGCTCCTACGGCATCATCCCAGGAAGGTGGCTGAGGTTCGATGATAATCAGATTTGCTTTTGTGGAGAATGATGTCTGGCCGTGAGCGTTACCCCATGGCACTATTTCTAGGAATAGTGCCATGGGGCCTTATTGTTTGGTTTATGGAAGGTGAACTACGGCACTACGTAGCCATCGGTAAACGTCAGCATATAGGCAACAATGGCATCCTCCTCTGCGTCGGTGAGGCCGAGATCGCCAACAAAGCTGCTGTCCAGGTTATCCGGGACCTCAGGCGCAGGCCAACAGTCGATTCCGAAGCCTGGATCATCGCTCCCCAGGGCTGGGTCGCACTCGGCGAGGACATCGCGGGTATTGTAAAAATGGACGACCTGCTTCAGGGTTGCCAGCACGCCGTTATGCATATAGGGAGGGGTAAGTTCAACGTCCCGTAGATGAGTCGTTTTGAACCTGCCGAACTCTTTTGGAAGGCTGATGTCCTCACGACCGCCGAGGCCCAGATCCACAAACGTAGGGTTATCAATCAGCCGTAATACTTCCTGGTTGCTTGGAATGCCGATATTATGAAATTTGAAATCAGTAAAGACCACTGGCTTGTTGCCGCCGGCCTTGGCTGGGTGGCAGTGTCCGCATTTACCGCGGCCTGAGAAGAGGGCTCTTCCTTGGTCTTCCTGAGCGGTGAATTCCACCAAACCGGCTTCAACAGCGTCGAATTTTGAACTAAATTCGCGAAATATGAAGGTCATCTCAAAAGCGGCAATGGCATCGGCCATGCAATTGTAGGAAGTGTCTACATTGGCAGGATCAAAGGCATTGGGGCCGCATACCTGCTCAAAAAGAAGTTCATAAGGCCGGAATGCGATCTTGCTGATCACCTCTGCGCGTGAGGTATTATTCATTTCAACAGGATTCAGGAAAGGCCCTTTGGCCTGCTCCGCCAGGTTGAGGGCCCGGCCGTCCCAGAATTGACCACCCTGGATACCTCCTTTTAAAGTGAACTCAGGGAAGAACAGCGCATAGGCAGCACTGGGGGAATTCCGGGAGCCAAACCGGCCTGGGATAACCCCCTCCGATACCGGCAGATGTTGGTCAGGATCTGCAAAACCGAAGTTGGGGTCATGGCAGCTCACGCAACCTTGGCCAGCCGGTTCGGACAAGGCAAGGTCATTATATAGAAAATCTCCTAATTGCTCTTGGGGTGTTTGGGCTTGAACGGCTGAGGCGGAGGATAAAACTGAGAAAGAGAGAAGAGATAATGCTGCCCCGCATAGCCAATTAATACTCTTTGGTTTATTCATGGTTCTGTTCCTTTTTTTGATGTTTGAATACTTTTAAAAAAGTTTTCCTTCCAATAAATCTCTCAGTTATCACCTCCTGTTGCATGTTGGATTTGTGGTTTTCGCCAAGTAAATTCAATTCAGATAATTTGGGGTGTCACCCATGGATGTATCCCAAAAAAAATTAAGCAGTGCCGGAGAACTCTAGTTTGCGGCGCTAATATTTGAGGAGAGATGCACACTATGAATGATTTGAGCGTGTCTATTTTTTTCGAACTCTTGAGAAGCAAGAAATTTGCCATTAGGCGGATGTTTTTTTAATGAAGAAAAGTTGCATAGATAAAAAAAGGTTCATCACGGATTACCGTGGGAAGGTCTGTTGTTTGTATTGTTTTTCTTGCTTCGAATGTTGTTTCGTTCATTTTTGCTTGCCCAAAAACGAACCAAAAAGGGCACCCCTACCAGCCCTGGCCTTCGGCACCACTCGCCTTCCGCTGTGCAATGGGCATTGCAGAAACTGATATGTCTGTCAGTCGTCAATCAGAAAATAGAAGATCAATCCCTTGTTTTAAGGGTTTTGTTTATCTATAGCCCCAGGGCAG
>JBDLIE010000075.1:0-9385 GCA_039715015.1 Thermodesulfobacteriota bacterium | reverse complement strand
GAAATGGCCATTTCTGGCCAGATATTAGATGGGTACCTCGTCTACTATCTCTGCCGCCTGATCAATGGCGTCATGGGCCGTATTTCCTGCCACAGGGATGATGGAAACCACTGCCGCCCCGACACGCATGGGCACGGTGACAATCTTGGTCAAGAAACAACCATTTAACATCAGAGAAAGAACTACCAACACAAGAGCCGTTTTAAACTTCATTACATTTCCTCCTTCATTTTTTTAAACTTTTGCCCCCAACCTAAACAATTTCAATAGAGCCACTGAAAGCGCTCCCAAAAATCAGGGAATGATTTCACAACGCACTCCCTCTTTTTGATCTTCACCCCGGGGGTCACCAGGCCTGCCACGCCAAAACACATGGCAATGCGGTGATCGTTATAGGTGTCGATCTCGGCCCCGTGCAAAGGACCACTGGCCCCAATGCCTTCAATTATGAGGGCATCGGGCTTTTCCTCCACCTTGGCTCCCATCTTGGCAAGCTCGGTGGCAACCGCGTTTACTCTATCACATTCTTTAATGCGCAGGTGGGCAATGTTTTTGATCACTGTCCTGCCCTTGGCGCGGGAGGCGACAATGGCCAGAGTGGGCGCCACATCGGGACAGTCGGCCATGTCCACCTCAACCCCCCGCAGCTCCTTGGGGCCGGTAACAGTGATACCATGGCCATATTCAACGGTGCAACCCATTTTGGCAAACATCTCCACCAGGGCAGTATCGCCCTGCAGGGAGGGGTTGGGCACGTTCTTTACCCGCACCCGGCCACCGGTGATGGCGGCAGCGGCAAAGAAATAAGAGGCGCTGGAGGCATCGCCCTCCACCTGGTAGGTGGTGGGCTGGTAAGTACCGGGATTGACCTCAAAATGATTAAGTTCGTCGCTGGCCATAAGTTCAGCGCCAAAAGCCCGCATCACGGCCAGGGTCATGGTCACATAGGGCTTGGATGGCACCTCACCCTCAACATTGAGAATTGCCTTCTGGCGCGCATAGGGAGCAACAAGCAAAAGAGAAGAGAGATACTGGCTGGACTTGCCCTCAGGGAGGATCGTCTTACCACCCTCAATGCCACTGGCATTAATGGCCAGCGGTGGACAACCCGTCCCCTTAATGGACTTGATATCCACCCCCCAGCCAGACAGGGCTGTCATCAGTGGATCGATGGGCCGCTCTTCCATTCGTTTTTCACCGGCAATGATAAAGGCTCCCTTGCCCAGACCGACAAAAGAGGTGAGAAAACGGGTGGCAGTGCCATTGTTGCCAAGGAATATCTCGTCGGCAGGGGTGATGATTTTGCCGCCGCTGCCTTTGACTGTCCAGGCATCCTTTCCCTCCTCAACCGTAACCCCCATAGCCCGTAAAGCGCTTGAAGTGTAAGCAGTATCTTCGCTGGCCAAGGGGCCAATCAGAGTGGAATCTCCCTGGGCCAGGGCAGCAGCAATCAAGGCCCGCTGGGTGATGGATTTGGAGCCGGGCACTGTGATATCAGCATTAACGGTTTTAAGAGGGATTATTTCATGCATAATTCAAATATGTACATTTCAGTTAACAAAAAAAGTAAACAAGCTCTTTATTTATAGGCCGAGGCCTGCTTTGAGCTCCCGGTCCATAACAGCCAGGGGAGCTGGCTCACCGGTCCATAGCTCAAATTGCGCGACTCCCTGATAGAGAAGCATTTTGAGGCCGTCAATGGTACGGCACCTCGCCTTTGTGGCCTCTTTAAGAAGCCGGGTTTCCAGAGGAGCGTAGACAATGTCCATGACCACCGGAAAGTCTGCTACCTTATCTCGGGACACCAGGCTCATATCCGCCATCTTGCCCATGCCCACAGAGGTGGCATTGACGACAGCATCGGCCTTTAGTTGCGGAATGTCCAGCAGGGGATGCCAGGGGCAGTCCAGCACTTTTGCCAGGGCTTGTCCCGGCTGGGGGGTACGGCTGGCAATGGTGACCTGAGCTCCGGCCTCAAGAAGCCCAAAGCCAATGGCCCGGGCCGAGCCACCTGCACCCAGGAGGAGTACCGAAGCACCAGAGAGAGTCATCTCGTCCTCCAAGGCCCGATTGGCTCCCAGCCAGTCGGTATTATAACCCTTTACCCTGCCATCGTTAAGCACCAGGGTGTTGACAGCGCCTATCTTCTCGGCCAGCGGATCAATGTCGTCAAGATACTCTATAACCGCCTGTTTATGGGGAATGGTAACACTGATCCCACGCACACCAAGGGCCTTGAATCCTGTCATGGCCCCTGCCACATCCTCCACCGGAAAGGGGACATAGACCCCGTTTGCACCCAGAGCGGCAAAGGCCGCATTATGCATGGCAGGACTGAGGCTATGACTGACAGGGTTGCCCATGATGCCATGGACTGTGGTGGCACCATTAATTTTCATCGGACAAGCTCCTGAATGGCATGCAGCTCATCAACACTGAGCTGACCGGCGGCCGTGCAGCTCTGGCGATCAACAGCCGCATAGGTGAGGACACCGCCAAGTTCAAGGGTGGCGGCTCGGCTGATCTTACCGGCCTGTCCCATGCAGAAGGCGGCCAGGGGAAATTGCTCCCGAACGGCCAGGAGTTGAAGAGCAAGAACACGCAGGTTATCGCTATAATCATCGGCCATGGTGACTATCTTGCCGATATCAGCACCGCTGCCAAGCTGGCGCCTGAAGATGTCCAAAAGCACCTTGTCATCAGGAGTTTCATCAAAATTATGCCAGGAGACAATGACCCTGGTTTGAGTAGGGGCGGCGGTGTCGACAATAGGGCGCAGACTCTCCTCCGGGGCTAAGAGTTCAATATCCACATAGGCAGCGCCCTTTGCAATGGCCTCGACAAGCAGAGCGATGCGCTCCTCCTCAGTTCCCGGCCAATTGCCGCCTTCCCACTGGGGCCGGTTGGTAAAAAGAAGGGGTGTCTTGATGGTGTCGATAAAGGGCTGCACCGCCGGCTGCTCAAGAAGATCCAGGCGGACCTCAATGATATCAGCCTTCTCTTCGAAGCGTTGCGCCGCGGCCAGGGCATCGACCAGGCGCGGTTCAGCGATGGAGAGACATATATTTTTCTGGTGGGAGTGGGCGGTCGTCATTAATTTTTCTCGGATGGCTACCTTTAATAATTAGATTTTTGACGCAAAACCAAATTATTAAAGGCAGCCTTGTTTCCTTGCCATTTTTCAGGCATGATTTGAAGAAACCTTATTATTCTATCATAGTCTGAAAGTCAATAATGCCACTCAAGAGACACGTTGGCCAAATTTCAGCGGAAAATATACAAACCAACCATGCCCAGACTCTTTATTGCCATTGACCTGCCGGACAAAATCAAGGAGGAGGTCAGCCTCCTCTGCAGCGGACTGCCCGGGGCACGCTGGGTGCCGGATGAGCAGATCCACCTTACCCTGCGTTTTATCGGCGAGGTGGAACATCCCCTTGTTGCCGAGTTGGACAGCCGCTTAGACGAGGTCAGGTGTAAACCCTTCCCCCTCCATATCAAAGGCCTGGGCGTTTTTCCAAGCTTAAGCAAACCCCGCGTTCTCTGGGTGGGACTTAAAAAAAGTACCGCCCTTCTTGAGCTGCGAAAGAAGGTGGACAGCGTTGTCCGTCATCTCGACATCCCCCTGGAGAAGAAAAAATTCTCTCCCCATATTACCATTGCCAGGCTGCACAAAAGGCCGGGGCCACGGCTGGGGACCTATCTGGCCGGCAACAACCTTTTCAGACAGCCTCCTTTCCGGGTCAACTCCTTTCGCCTCTATTCAAGCATCTTGAAACCAGAGGGGGCTATCCACACCTGTGAGGCGGAATATTTCCTTGCTCCCCCTAGTCTTGACCAACCATGAGCACCACGGCATGGGTGGCAATACCCTCGCCGCGTCCGGCAAAGCCCATCTTCTCGGTGGTGGTCCCCTTGAGATTCATCTGGCCGGCCTCCACCTTGCAGATCTTGCAGAGATTTTCCTGCATGGCCTGCCAATGGGGAGCCAGCTTGGGCTGCTGGGCTACCACGGTGGCATCTGCATTGCCGAGCCGGTAGCCCTGTTCTTCGGCCAGGGCCATGACATGTTCAAGAAGCCGTAGGGAGGAAATCCCTTTATAAGCCGGGTCGGAATCGGGAAAATGACGGCCGATATCACCAAGGCCTAAGGCGCCGAGGATGGCGTCGCACATGGCATGGGTGAGGACATCGGCATCCGAATGGCCCAAAAGACCGCGCTCATGGTCGATGGTGACACCACCTAAAACCAGGTCACGGCCCTCCACCAGGGTGTGGGCATCATAACCGTGGCCTATGCGCTCTCTTTTTTTCGTCTTGTCCATGACATCCGCACCGTTGTCTGATTGAAGGAGTGCGGCGGCAATCTGGAGATCCTCAGGCCGGGTTATCTTGATGTTACGCTCCGAACCTTCCACCACCACCATTTTTTCACCCAGGGCCTCCAGAAAGGCGGCCTCGTCCGTGCCGACAAAATCCACTTCCACCTCGGCCATGGCCCGGCGCAGGCTCTCAGCCCGCATTACCTGGGGAGTCTGGGCCTGCCAGAGGGAACGACGGTCAACAGTGGACTTAATCACGCCGTCTGCCGCAACATCCTTCAAAGTATCCTTGACGGCAATGGCCGCCATGGCCGCGCCTTTCGCCCTTGCCACCTGCAGACAGCTGCTGATCAACTCCGGGGTCACCAGGGGCCGGGCCCCATCATGGACGGCGACAAATTCTGTCTCAGCAGGAACTGCAGCAAGGCCATTTGCCACGGAATCCTGGCGCAGGATACCACCGGCCACCACCCTCCGCACCTTGGCCAAGCCATAGCTGTCAACCAGGGCCTCAGTGGCCTGGAGATGGTCCTCAGGAACCACGACAATCACCCCTTCAATATCGGCAGTGGCCTCAAAGGCCCGCAGGGTATGAACAAGGACGGGCACTCCCAGGAGTTCATAGTACTGCTTGGGCATGTTAAGCCCCATACGAGTGCCGATCCCACCGGCCGGAATGATCGCCATGTTCATTTTAAGCACTCTCCTTTTATGCTACAAAAAAAGGATGAGGAACGAATTAAAGGTCTATCCTTCATAATTCACTCCTCATCCTTAAAAATAAAAAAAGTGGGCTATAAGCCGAATTCTGTACCTGCCGAAAAGGCAGGCCATGATCATTTCTCTAAGAATGCCGATTGCCCGGCATCTCAAGCAACCTACCCGAAGGCCTCAGGCGGGCAGCCCTTAACGCCTTCCTATTTGGTCTTGCTCCGGGTGGGGTTTACCGTGCCCCTGATGTCGCCACCAGAGCGGTGAGCTCTTACCTCACCTTTTCACCCTTACCCCCGAAGGGGCGGTTTCTTTTCTGTGGCACTTTCCCGAGGTCACCCCCGGTTCGTGTTACGAACCACCCTGCCCTGCGGAGTTCGGACTTTCCTCTGGCCGCTCAAGACGACCAGCGATCATGCACCCACTTAAAATCTTTTTTAAATTGCTACTCTGTTTCAGTCATTGCTCTGGGATGTCAAATTGGAGGGGCTCACCCCTGTGAGCGATTAATATTTATCGCCCGGAGGGCCGGGCTCCTACCATATTCAAACAAGGCTGGCAAAAAACGTCGCGAGCGCCGGAAAGACAAGGATTTCCGGCGCGTAGTGTTTTTTTAACGCTGGCCTATTCTTCTTCATCAGGCTGATGATACATCATGCGCTGACAGGTCGGGCAGGTGTGGAGCTGGTCGCCGCGCAACACCTCGTTAAACTGCTGGGCCGGGATGTTCATAAAACAGCCCTGACAGACACCGCCGGTCACCCCAACGATGGCTATGCCGTTACGCCGTTCCCGAAGCTGTTCATAGCGCTTATAGATGGGACCTTTCACCTTGTTAGCCTTTGCAGCACGCGCCTTGTCGATTTCAGCCTTTTGTTGCTCAAGCTCTGCGGCCAGGGACTCAACCTTGCTCTTCTCCTCTGCCAACAGACCTTGCTCGGCATCTGAAGTATTGTTCAGCTCCTCGATCTTAACGACCATGGCTTCGGCGATTTCGGTATAGCGCAAAATTTCTTCTTCCCGCCGCTTATTGTCCGCCTTGGTGCCTTCAATCTCCTTAAGAAGTGATTGATACTCACGATTGGTCTGGACGTTCATCAACTTGGTCTGGCGCGTCTTAAGACGGATGGTCTCCTCCTCAAGCTCATGCTCCACCTCGCTCTTTTCTTTTTCCACCACCTCCAAACGTTCGCCAAGCTCAGCAGCCTCTTCCCGGCGGGCGTCGATAACTCCCTGACGCTCATCCAGATCACCATACCCCTGGGCGATCTCTTCATTAAGCTTACGGATACGCAGGTCAATGTCCTGCAACTCCAGCAGATTCCCTAACTCTTTCTTCACTATCCTTTCCTCACTGGTAAAGGCCGAATGTCCGGCACTATTTTTATCGTTAAAAAAGTCTATATATTAATTTGCATAACTGCGTAACGGCCTGTGCTGAGTCCTGGTTGCCTTGACAGGCACCAGCTCACCACAAAAGGACGAAATTTTTTCAACTAAAACGGGCACCACAACGTTTTCAGTGGCGTAATGGCCGCAATCAATCAGGCAAAACCCTGCATCTTCAGCCCAACGCGCCTGGCTATGTTTCACTTCGGAGGTAATGAGAAGCTGGGCGCCTCCATCCTGAGCCTGGGGGCCAAATTCACCGCAACTACCACCACAGACAGCCACCCTATCAATTGTTTCAGGAAGAACACCGGCAACCATAATGTCAGGCTGCTCCAAAGAGGCCTCCAGGTGCTGCAAAAACTGGCCGCCTTCCATGGCCTTCTGCAAGGTGCCAATTCTGCCAAAACCGCAACTGGTGGCGCATTCTCGATCAATGAGGGGTTTGGTGTCCACCATACCGACCTTGGCCGCTAAGGCATCGTTTACCCCGGCAGGGACCACATCAAGATTGGTGTGGCAGGCAATAATTTGCAGGTCGTCCAGAAGGGCCTGACGTAAAAGACGTCCTTGCACCGTGTTGGTGAGAATTTGTTTGAGGGGCTGAAAGAGAAGGGGATGGTGACAAATGATGGTATTGCAACCGGCGCCTTTAGCTTCGGCAAATAGATCAAGGGTGGGGTCAAGGGAGATAAAAATGCCGCTCACCTCTGCAGCGGGACTTCCCACCATGAGACCAACGTTATCCCAACTTTCCGCCAAGGAAAAAGGCGCATAGCCGTCCAGAAAATCCAGAAGGTCTCTGACAGTAAGACTTTCAGCCATGCCGTCTCCCAAAAGCCCATAAAAAAAGGTGCAACCCCTGAGAGGTTACACCTTTAGTCTCAAACCGACCGAGAAGACCGTGTCGGATATTATCTATTTCAAACCAGTTAGTTAGGGATTGTGCCCAATCTGCCAATTATATTCCCATACGTCTATTTCTTTTACAAAGGTGGTGGGCCCACCTGGACTTGAACCAGGGACCTACCGGTTATGAGCCGGTGGCTCTAGCCAGCTGAGCTATAGGCCCATCATATTCTTTAAAAGAAGCCAGATAATATAGCAGTATAATCACATTTGTCAACAGTGTTTAACCCATATCTGCAAAGCAGGAAAGCAATCAATAATATCCAAGCAAAGGCGGCTAAAAAACGTAGCGAGCGCCCGAAAGACAAGGAAAAATTTAGCTGAGAAGCGGAGCTTACAAATGTAAGTGAGCATTTTCAGCTAAATTTTGACGCAGAATTTCCGGCGCGCAGTAGTTTTTTTGCCGTCTTAAACGTACTCCGGACAAACATCGGCCTTGAACTGATCAAAGCCGATGCGGTCGATAAAACGCCCCATCCGCTCTGATTTTTTGCCATTTTCTTTAAAATAATTAAGAATCTTATCAGCAAGCTCAACGGCCTGCTCATCAGTCAGCCCCTTACAAAGCTCAACCGCAAGCTGAGGGCGGGAGGCGGCGTTACCACCGACCAAAACGGTCCAGCCATCTTTTTTGCCGACAAAGCCCAGATCTTTAACTGGGGTTTCCGCACAATTATTCATGCAGCCGGAAACACCCATCTTGCACTTATTGGGCAACTCAAAGCCATGAAAACGCTTATCAAGGGCCATACCCAGGCCAAGGGCATCTTGCTTGCCAAGGCGACAAACCGTGGTCCCGGGGCAGGCCTTGATGGAACGAACACAGAGGCCAACGGCATGACCAACACCAGGCTCAAGCTCTTCCCAAGCCGGCTCAACATCCTCCTCCTTGAAACCCACCATGGCAATACGAGCGGCACTGGTAATTTTCAAAACAGGAACTTTATATTTTTCAGCAACATCAGCAACATTGCGAAGGTCGGTTGGGGTTATTAAACCAAGGGGAAAATGGGGAACAATGGCATAGCTTCCATCTTTCTGCCTTACAGCGCCGTTTTCACCGTCTTTCATGATCGATCTCCTCTTATGTAAATTTTTAAAACGTTTTGTTATTATTTAGTATTGTGAAATATCTACCAGAGAACTTCGCGCATTTCAAGAATTATTTAGTAATTATTCCTAACTAGAAAATTAGCACCCTGATTTCACCAGAAAACTTCAACCTGAGGATTTGCCATGCCCATCTATCCCGACATCACCGCCACTATCGGCAGAACTCCTTTGGTAACCCTTAACCACGTAACCACGGGATGCCATGCCAACATTGTCGCCAAACTCGAAAGCTTCAACCCCTGCGGGTCGGTTAAGGATCGCATTTCCGTCAACCTCATCGATACGGCCCAAAAAGAAGGTCTAATCAACGCCGGCACCACCATAATTGAACCAACGTCCGGCAATACCGGTATCGGCCTGGCCAGCACCGCAGCAGCCCGCAAGCTCCGCCTCATCCTGACCATGCCGGAGACCATGAGCCAGGAGCGCCGCAAACTCCTTAAGTTACTGGGGGCTGAACTTGTTCTTACTCCGGGTGGCGAAGGCATGAAAGGCGCCATTGCCAAGGCGGAAGAACTCAGCGCGGCAATCCCTGACTCCTATTTGCCAATGCAGTTTAACAACCCGGCCAACCCTGATATCCACCGTCGAACCACAGCCGAAGAAATCTGGGAAGACACCGAGGGCAAAGTGGATATTCTTGTGGCCGGAATCGGCACAGGTGGCACCATTACAGGAGTTGGCGAGGTCCTCTCTCAGCGACGCCAGGTACAGATAATTGGCGTTGAGCCTGCCGAATCAGCTGTCCTGTCCGGCGGCAAACCGTCCCCCCATCGTATTCAGGGAATCGGTGCCGGCTTCATCCCGGCCATACTAAACCAGAAGGTACTGACCGAGGTCGTCCAGGTACCCTCCGAGGAGGCAGTGGCGCTGACCATTGAGATTGCTAAGAAAGAAGGCATTTTAGCGGGCATCTCCTCAGGCGCAGCCCTCCACGCTGC
>JBDLIE010000074.1:0-9670 GCA_039715015.1 Thermodesulfobacteriota bacterium | reverse complement strand
GGGCTGGCCCGGTTACTTTTTAGGCAAGGAGCAGCGAAACGGGCGAAAAATTAAGGTGACAACTTTCCAGGGTAATCCGTGTGAATATAAAAAAAGGGTGGGGGATTTCTCCCCCACCCTTTAGGCATTTTAAATGCTTTTAAAGTAACCGTTATTTGACTTCTTCAAAATCGGCGTCAACAACATCATCGTCGCCCTTATCACCGCCAGCCGCTGGCCCTTCCGGACCAGGCTGATCCTGAGATGCTTGGGCATACATGATCTCGGCAAGCTTATGAGAGGCCTGGGTCAACTCTTCAGTGGCAGCCTTAATGGCTTCGACATCATCACCTTCAAGGGCCTTCTTCATGGCCTCCATGGCGGTTTCGACATTTTTCTTGGTCTCATCGTCAACCTTGTCGCCAACCTCTTTGAGGCTCTTTTCTGTGGCATAGACCAGCGAGTCACCACTATTCTTGGCCTCAACAAGTTCTTTGCGCTTCTTGTCTTCATCAGCATGGGCTTCGGCATCCTGCTTCATGCGCTCGATCTCATCCTCTGAGAGACCGCTTGAGGCGGTGATCTTAATGGACTGCTCCTTGCCCGTGCCCATATCCTTAGCGGAAACGTGTAAAATACCATTGGCGTCGAGATCAAACGTCACCTCAATCTGCGGCACGCCGCGTGGCGCGGGCGGGATATCAGCAAGCTCAAAACGACCAATGGACTTATTGTCGTGGGCCATCTCACGCTCACCCTGAAGGACATGGATGGATACGGCGGGTTGATTATCGGCGGCCGTGGAGAAGACCTGACTCTTCTTGGTGGGTACCGTGGTATTCTTCTCTATAAGCTTGGTGGTCACCGAACCCAGGGTCTCAATACCAAGAGAGAGAGGTGTAACATCAAGAAGGAGCACATCCTTAACATCACCCTGGAGAACACCACCCTGAATAGCAGCACCAATGGCAACAACCTCATCAGGATTAACACTCTTATTGGGCTCCTTGCCAAAGATCGCCTTCACCTTCTCCTGCACTTTAGGCATACGGCTCATACCACCGACGAGAATAACCTCATCAATGTCACTGGCGGAAAGGCCAGCATCTTTAAGAGCAGTTTTGCAGGGGCTGGTGGTACGCTCAACAAGGTCCTCAACCAGAGACTCAAGCTTGGCGCGGGAGAACTTAATATTGAGATGCTTAGGTCCAGAGGCGTCGGCGGTGATAAAGGGCAGATTAATCTCTGTCTCCATGGCAGAGGAGAGCTCCTGCTTGGCCTTTTCCGCCTCTTCCTTCAGACGCTGGAGGGCCATTTTATCGCTGCGCAGATCAATTCCCTGGTCACGCTTGAACTCATCGGCAAGCCAGTTGACAATGCGCATGTCAAAATCTTCACCGCCGAGGAAGGTGTCGCCGTTGGTGGATTTCACCTCGAAAACACCATCACCGATCTCCAGAATGGAAACGTCAAAGGTACCGCCACCAAGGTCGAAAACAACAATGGTCTCTTCGCCTTTCTTATCGAGGCCATAGGCCAGGGAAGCGGCAGTGGGCTCATTAATGATACGCTGGACATTAAGGCCGGAAATCTTACCGGCATCCTTGGTGGCCTGGCGCTGGCTATCATTAAAATAGGCAGGCACGGTAATAACCGCATCAGTGACGGTCTCGCCAAGATATTCCTCAGCAGTCTGTTTCATCTTGCCGAGAACCATGGCAGAGAGCTCGGCTGAGGTATAGGTCTGGCCCTCAACCTCAATGGCTGGCTCACCTTTGCCCTCAACAATCTTAAAGGGGCTTACCTCTATGGATTTTTTCACTTCCGGGTCTGTAAATTTACGGCCGATGAGGCGCTTCATCGCAAAGATGGTACGGGTGGGATTGGTAACTGCCTGGCGACGGGCTACCTGACCAAGCAGGCGCTCGCCACTGTCAGAAAATGCCACCACTGATGGTGTTGTTCTGTTACCCTCTGCGTTTGTGATAACAGTGGGCTCGCCACCCTCCATTACAGCAACACAGGAATTTGTTGTTCCTAAATCAATTCCAATTGTTTTTCCCATGACTGGTAAACTCCTTTAAAAATATAGTTCTATCTTAATTTTACTGGTTAGTTGTCGGCGTATTTATCTTTTCTAAATCCAACTTTACTCGCTGGTAGCACCTTTAGAAACAACCACCTTAGCTGGTCTCAAAAGCTTGTCTTTATAGTGGTAGCCCTTCTCAAACTCCACCAAGACATGATTCTCGGAGACCTCGTCACTATGGTCCATGGCTAAGGCCTCATGAAAATTAGGGTCAAAGGGTTGGCCAATGGACTCCAGAGGGGTAACCTGAAACTTTTCCAAGGTGGAGACGAGGCCTTTAAAGGTCAGCTCAACGCCCTGCAAGAGTTCATTGTTATTGCCGGCTTTCCGCCCCTGCTCGATGGCCCGCTCAAGATTATCGACGGATGGCAACAATTCTTTGATTAAATTCTCTTCAGCATACTTCAGGGCCTTAGAACGATCCCGCTCCATACGCTTCTTATAATTTTCAAACTCGGCAGCAAGCCTGAGCAACTGATCCTTGGCCTCCTGCGACTCCTGCCGGGCTAAAACCAGTTCATCAATCTCGACTTCCTCTGCCGGCTCCTGTTCGGAATCGTCCTGCACTGCAGACTCCAGCGCCTCTTGAACATCTTCTACAGGTTCCTGGAAGTTTTCCTCTTTTCCCAACACCAGATCCTCCTCATGCATGGTGTACTCAACTATAAAAAATCGCTTTCCTGCCTCTTCTGCACAGCACACATCTTCCAAAGAATGGGTCAAGAAAGCGCTTGCAAAGCATCAAATATGAGACGTCTGGCAAAATTGCGAAGACAAAACAGAAACGCCACGATTTAAATTTCCTTAAGGATCACACAGTTACAATGACTTCCCAGGGGAAATTCGGACTTGGAAGCAACAATAAGTATGGCTATTTTCTTTGTCAAGGCAGGGCTTTTTTAAATTATAGCAGACAAAAAAGACTCATGATCAGGTGAAAAGATGCCGATGTTTGTGGTGCGAGCCTATAGAACAATGGCAGCGAGAGTGTAGAGGGTCCTGGCAATTACTGACTAAATTAAGCAACCTAGCACTGCTTGCCTCTTTTTGCGCCAACCTGCTAGACTCATGATGAGGAAGCTTACAAACCATTTAATCACCGAGGCCTTCTATGACGAAGCTCACAACACATATTATCTTTTTTATCTGTATTCTTTTAGGGGCCCCCGCTGTGTCCTACGCGCAAATGCGGCCTATTTTGAAACACCGGGTGGGTGTCCCTCCTTTTGAAGTACTGAAGAAAATCCTGGAGACAAATATGTCCCCCACCTCGCCGCCAAGACTCTCCAACACCAAAATGGCTCACCAGGCGCCCTATATTACCTGGCTTGCTGATTCTGACGCCAGAGTGGAACCACGCTTTATTCTCCCTGCTGACAGCGGTCTTATATACAGTGTCCGTAATCTGGCAAACCAACTCGTCGTCTCCCAAGGGGCTGTTGATTATGGAGTTCGCTACTTGCACACACCTGTGCTTCTCATAACCGGCAACACAGACAGTGAGGCATTAGGTATCCTCCTGACTGACCATGAGACCCTACCCACGGCAATACAGACCGATCTCGACCACCTTTTTTTGCCGGTCAAAGAAAGCGCTCAGGACAAAAAAAAGGGCAAACTTCCCCTGGCGAAAAAGGTACAAATCCTTGTTGAAAAAAATGTCGACCACCAGGTTGAGAAGGCCTTGGATCTTTACGTGGACCGTATCCGAGGAGGGCGCCTGGTTGTTATCGGCGCTGTTCTCGACATTAGCAACCAATACGGCAACGGCAAAAACCGTTTACTCGTCATCAATATTAACGGAGAAAAGCGCCAAAAGGCCCTTCGGCGCCTGCCGCTTACCAACAACCTCTCACCCGGGCTGAAAAAATTTCTGGGCCGCCAGCCGGCAGCCTCTCGCACCAAGTAAAAAAGGGCTGGATGAAAATATCATCCAGCCCTTTTTTATTGCTCTTATCAGGTCAGTATCTTTTAGGCAGAGGCAAGATACTCCTTAATCTTAACAGCCATGGTTTCAAAAATCATCCGGAAGGTCTTTTCATCACGCTCCAGCAAGGTCGTCCGGTAACCATTAAGTTCCGTGGCAAAGGATGTCAGGGGCACAACACAGATGCCAGTGGCCGCCAGCAGATAGTAGACAAAACGCTTATCAAGGGAAACATTATCAGCAGCCACTAGTTTTTCGATATGTTTCTTGACCTCGACATTGTCGATGGGCAGAATTTGCTTATGATTCAAAACGCCCTCTTCAAAAACCACACTCATATAGAAGGCGCCATTGGTACAGTTGACCTTAATGCCATCGACATCCTTTAAGCAATCGTAGGCTATATTGGCATAGCGCTCATAGCGGTCAATCCTTTCCTGGAGATAAACGGGATACTCCGGATGACTCACCAGGCTGGGAAAGGTCATCTGCGGCAGAGTGGTGGAACAGACCTCGGTCATCTTGGCGTTTAAAATGGAATCCACATATTGTTTAAACATGGGGTCCTTATCTGCATTATAGACCTCAATCCATCCGCAACGGGAGCCAGGCCAGGGCATTTCCTTTGACACGCCGCGCATGGCAATAGCAGGTACATCGCCAATGATGTCGGAAATAGCCACGGTTGTTTTGCCGTTATAGACAATATGATGGTAGACCTCGTCACAGATGACGAACAGATCATACTTTCTGGCCAGTTCGACCATACCCCGCAAGATCTTTTCCGGATAAACGGCACCGGTGGGATTATCAGGGTTAATAATCAAAATTCCTGCCACTGCCGGATTATACTTGATCCGTTTCTCGAGATCGTCAAGATCGGGGTACCAGTTATTATCTGGATCAAGGATATAGGTAACGGGCCGATCGCCAGCATGGGCTGCCTCTGCCGATGAATGGGTTGTGTAACTAGGGGTCGGTACAACGACACGAGCGGTTCGACGCAGGAAGCCAAATATTTTACTGATCGCATCGCCCAGACCATTAAAAAAGAGGATGTCCTCGGCACTGATCTGCACCCCTCCCCGCTCATTGACCTGCTTGGCAATAAATTCCCTGGTGGCCAACATGCCGCGGGTGGGACAATAGCCGTAGGATAAATCCTGCATGGCAAAATCGGCAACAATCTCCTTCATCCAGCGTGGGATCTCCTCGCCTTTCGCCACAGGATCTCCGATATTTTCCCAATGTGTTTCAATGCCCAGCTCTTGCAGCTTCTGGCCTACATTAACTATGTTACGAATTTCGTAGGTAAGCTCGCCCGCTCCGATATGAACGATATCAGTACGCATGAATTATATTCTCCAGCCCAAAAAGTCATAAGGAACCCTGCTATAGGTTCCTTTTAAATAAAGGTCGTGATTTCAGGGCATAGCTCTGCCCTGATTGTTAACGAGAAAACTCTGTTTTCTACCACAGCCCCCACCCTCCGTCAATAAACTCCTTAACTTCCCGAGACTTCCTTCCGATAGGCTTGGTATGAAAAAAGTGTAAAGGAGTGCCGGCATTAACTCCAGGGAGGGATTGCCATGGCAAAAGTGTGGAGATTTACCATTGAAAACGGCTCTGTAAAG
The DNA here is from genome assembly GCA_039715015.1 of Thermodesulfobacteriota bacterium. Taxonomy (GTDB): domain Bacteria; phylum Desulfobacterota; class Desulfobulbia; order Desulfobulbales; family SURF-16; genus BM506. The sequence continues at coordinate 4,041 of JBDLIE010000074.1, read as the reverse complement.
AGGGGCCAGACAACAAGGAAACAACTCACCATGTCAGGATGCAACGAACCTTTCAAAGACAGGTATTGGTGCCCGAAAAAACAGTGGTTTCACAAGGCACCATGCCCCTTTGTCAATCGGCGCGAGTGTGAGAACTACCGGCTGATGTGCGGCTGCCTCTAGCCTGAAGGCCATGTGTTGCACCTTATACTTAAGCTATGGCAGCAAGCCTTGGCGCCTGGGCAGTATCGGCAGGACTGTAACGCTGTAGTATATTATTGCGCTGCGGAGAGAATTTTTCTGAATCACCAGACCCCAACCCATTGGGGGATTCATGGTGTGCATTTGCCTCTTTACTCTTGCCAGCCGCCATTTTTTCGGCTGCTTGTTCGACAACCCCTTCAGCGTTTTCTTCTGCAACTTTTTCCAGACGCAATTCACCTCGGGCCTTGGTCATGGCAGCCGTTGCAGCGGCAGCAACCTTTCTATCCTGCGGGGAAGGGTCCGCCGGTGCTAAAGCAGCTGCCCGAACGGTCTGCATCTTCGCAATGGTATCTGAAGGAGCGGCCTCCTTTGAGGTGTCGATGGAAACTTCACCGCCCACGGCGTAGCGACGACCATCTGGCCCCTTTTCATAGGATAATGAAACTCCCTTTTGTACCAGGCTGCCAGCCGCAGACATATGGGCCTGTTCATGGGCTCGAACTGCGCGATCAATCTTTTTCAGCTCGGCAATTTCAGCTTTTTCCTGTTGAGATAACGTTTCACCATTTTCAGCCCTGGATTCAGACGATGTTGCAGGCTTATCATCTTTCTTCACCGCATCGCCATCTCCAATCGCACCTTGCTCCCCTGTTCCTGCTTGTGGACTGCCCCCTAATTGCTGATCTTGAGCCCCATAGGCTTTGGCTGCACAAGACGGACAATTGCCGCAACGGCAGGCTGTTTCACCAACAGAGGTCTGCGCCCTGTTCTGCCATGCCTCACTGCCGCCACCATAGGTGTCGACAACGAGTCCTGGATTCCGTTCACCACCAGATTGCCCGACACCTCCATCAGGGGATGTCTGGGGCCGGCTAACAGGTAATATGGGTGATTGAATGCCATTGATGCCAAGCATAGTCAAACCTCAAAAAATGTCTCCATGTGTCAAAGAAAATTTTCCCTACTCACAGCACTTATCGGCTGCCTAGAGGATAAACTTAAATTAATCGCAAAAAAAAGCCCCGACCAGCAGGCCAGGGCTTTTAAAAACTATATTTAGATGTTTATTATTTTCGATCTTCAATCTTCACAAAGTCTCGTTGTTTAGGACCAACATAGACCTGACGTGGTCTACCAATACGCCAGTTGGGGTCACTCCACATCTCAGTCCAATGGGAAATCCAACCAGGCAAACGACCGAGAGCGAACATCACAGTGAACATATTCTGCGGAATACCAATGGCCCGATAGATAATGCCGGAGTAAAAATCAACATTGGGGTAGAGATTACGCTCGATGAAATACTCATCCTTCAGCGCCACCTCCTCCAGCTCCTTTGCGATGTCCAGCAGGGGATCGTTGGTGATTCCCAAGGCTGCCAAGACCTGGTCGCAGGCCTCTTTAATAATGCGGGCCCGAGGATCATGACTCTTATAGACCCTGTGACCGAAACCAACGAGCCGGAAAGGATCATTACGGTCTTTGGCTTTGTCGATAAACTTTTTAAAATTATCGCCGCTGGCATGAATCTCCTCAAGCATCTCAATAACCGCTTGGTTGGCACCGCCATGTAAAGGACCCCACAGAGCATTAATGCCAGCCGAAATAGAGGCGTAGAGGTTCACCCGAGCACTGCCAACCAGTCTCACGGTTGACGTCGAACAATTCTGCTCATGGTCGGCATGGAGAATGAGCAGTTTATTTAAGGCAGCCACCACCTCATCATCCACCACATACGGATTCACCGGCGAATCAAACATCATGTTCAGGAAATTGGTGCAATAGCTAAAATCATGACGCGGCATAACCAGGGGAGCACCTAAACTCTTCCGGTAACTAAAGGCAGCAATGGTGCGCACCTTGGAAATCAGTCGAGCCGACATCTTATCAATATCTTCCAGAGGATTCTCATTCATCTCCGGATAAAAGGTGGAGAGAGAGTTAACCATGGATGAGAGAATGGACATGGGCGCCGCGTTAGGCGGAAAATGGTCGAAGAAATGGACCATGTCTTCATGGATCAAAGAAAAACAGTTCAACAACCTACTGAACTTAAGAAGTTCCTGCATGGTCGGCAAACTACCATGAAGAAGAAGATAGGCGACTTCAACAAAGGAACAATTATCAGCGAGGTCGTCTATGGCATAGCCGCGATAATTAAGAACCCCCTGCTCTCCATTAAGAAAGGTTATCTGACTGGAGCAGGAGCCGGTGTTCATATAACCGGAATCAATAGTAATGTAGCCAGTTTCGGCCCGCAGCGAACGGATATCAATGGCCTTTTCATCCATGGTACCCACCACAACAGGAAGCTCGTAGGTCTTCCCATCAAGGGTTAGCACTGCTTTTTCATCTGAAACACAATCCATCAACATAATTATACCTCACGACTATCAAAAGGAGGTTTCAGAAAAACTCCCCGTATGTTCAAAAATACCTAAGCATGTTTCAACGCCGTTCGAGATTGCCATTGAAAATTCCGAGCCAATGCGGAAAGAAGTCGCTCTCGACGATGATAAGCTTTATATATAATACTGTATTTTCTCTTAGCTCTTTGCCTTTAGTGAATCAGGTATTATAAGAGAAACGCTGAAAAACTTCAAGAGATAACCGTTTTCAACACCATACCTCAACGACTTACAAACGTAACTGTGACACCATATCCATTGACATACAACCAAAGAGTGCAACGTTTTATAGAGCAGGTAACCGTCTATCCTGTCTCCTGCGAGAAACTGGCCTGCGGCCGTACCGACTTAGAGTGGCTTAGCGGCGTACTGGCTGGCGGCGCCAAAATCGTTCAGCTCCGCGATAAGGTCTCCGATGACCGAGAACTCCTTGCCAAGGCCAAAGAGTTCAGAAAAATGACAGCCGAGGCCGGTGCCCTTTTTATAGTCAACAATCGCGTTGATATCGCCCTTCTAGCTGAAGCAGATGGACTTCACCTGGGCATTAGCGATATCCCGGCACTTGAGGCCCGTAGACTTGGCCCGAATCTGATCATCGGCGTTTCAGCCAATACTGAAGAGCAGGCCGCCGCCGCTAAAGAAAACGGCGCCTCCTACTATAACATCGGCCCACTCTTTACCACCCGGACCAAGTCCGGTCTCCATGATTTTATTGGCCCTGAAGCCATCGCCAGATACTCGGCCCACTCAGACCTGCCTTTCACTGTTATGGGTGGAATAAAAAAGGAGCATATCCCGAAGTTGACCTCCTTAGGAGCTAGAAGGTTAGCTGTTGTCACGGCCCTGACTGCTGCCGACGACATTGCCAGCGAAACCCGTTTCTGGCATGATTCAATCACCCAGGCATTAGGGGAGAAAAAGAAATGATTTCTCAGAAACTTAAAGAACTCGATCTTTTTATGGAGTATGGCGTCCCCAAAGAGCACCAGAAACTGGCCAGGACCATGGTGAATAAATTCGGCCACGATCCCCTTGCCATTAACATTTTCCACAGTTTTTACAGCCAGCTTCCTGACGCCGTTGAAGACTGCATTGAAGAGCTTATCCTTTTAGAGCAACATCAAGGCCAGATGCTCTTTTTAGTCAAGACAACACTCTCTTCATACTTCTATCTGGTTAACAACGACAAAGCTGAATATGGCGGCTCGGAAAGAGAAGGGCTTGCCGAAGACCTCCTTCATTTCTACGGCTTTGGCGACCAGGAAAGTTTCGAGAAAAAATATGGCGACTTCACCGGACTTGCGCCCTACTCTCCCGACTTTATTAATAGCCAGGCCTGCCCTGTTTGCTATTGCCGCGAAGGAGAACTCCACGAATTTGGCTGTCCGGTTGAGGTCTGCCCGTGGTGTGACGGCCAACTCACCAGCTGCGATTGCCGATTTAAACAGCT
>JBDLIE010000073.1:0-9923 GCA_039715015.1 Thermodesulfobacteriota bacterium | reverse complement strand
GTTTATTCTCATATTAAAAGAGGATCAAGTTGCGGAATATTTTTTCTAAACATAACGCAAAGCTAAGACGCGCGCCTAGCCGGGGTTGAGCAAGTTCGGGTTGTGATTAAGATGGCCGAAGCCGATTTAGCGAAGCGCAATTTTGCGCGTCGTGCTTGAGCGTATTGTTATGCAAGTTGTTTATGATTTTCCTACAACGGATACTTTTGTAATAAGTTCTGAAATTCTGCACTATATTTAATATTATCTAAATCTGTGTCTTGGCGTATTCCGTAAGAAAATCTCTTCTTGTTTAGTTTTAAAGCCGACTCTAACCACTTGGTTGCTTTTTTAGGTTGCCTTCCAATGGAATAAACAATTCCGAAATTAAATAGTGTTAAGCCTTCGTTTCCTCGGCTGTCTGCATCAGACAACTGATCTTTTGATATAGATTCAATAATTGAATAAGCTTCTTTTAAGCGACCTTCTTTGGCCAAACAGTATGCAATACGTGATTTATAGAAAAATCTATTACTTAATTTGAATGCTTCATCATAGTATTTTTTAGCTTCATCATATTTTTTCATTTCTAAATATGTTGTTCCAATATTTCCTTTTATTATGATTTTTTCATTTTTGTCTTTGGTTAAACTGTCTGCTTTTTTAAAAAGATTAACTGCTTCTAAATAGTATTTTGAATTATTCGATTTAACTCCCATCCCGCGGATCATTATGCCCTTATTAAGATATGCTCCTGAGTCATTTGGGTTTTTGTTTATCAGTAAATCTATTTTTTTTATGGCATCGCTAATTTCCCCGGATTGATATAACAATATGGCTTGCTGCATTTGGTCTTGAGCAGACTCAGCTATGTTCACATTTAGTAGAAGCACTAACAAGAAGATTGATGTTTTAATGATGTTCACAATAACTCTCCACATGCTTCTTTAATCTGCTTCTTTTGGTGCATAACTCTTATTAGACGACTGGCTGTATATCCTAATGGGGTGGTGCGGGCGGATATTGAATATACGGGGTACTAAGTATCCGAATAATGGTGCTGCTGGCCCCTGCTTGATTTGAGGCTAGAGAGAACACTCACCCAAAAAGCTTGTTATGTCAAGACGTTTCCTGGACAATTATTGGAGTCCGAAGGACATCCGCCTCCCCTCCCCCATTCAGCCCTGAGCGAGCCCCCTTCGACAAGCTCAGGGTAGGTAGAGTTGTGGGTGCCGGTCCCTGAGCCTGTCGAAGGGCAATGCCCTTTTCCGGCGGAAGGCGAGTGGTGCCGAAGGCCAGGTCTGTTAGGGTGCCCTTTTCGCCCGTTGCACTGGCTGCGTTACTTTTTTGGGCAAACAGCCAGTGCAACGGGCGAAAAGTAACAAAACAACATTCGAAGCAAGAAAGACAACTCAGGCAACAGACCTCCCACGGTAATACGTGATGAACAAAAAAAAGGGGCTGCCGCAGATGCGACAACCCCTTCCCCCTAATAGAGCAAACACTCCTTTCTCACTGAAACCTTGCTCTACACACTATAAAAACTTCTTCTCCAGCTTATCGGAAAGCAACTCAATCTGGCCACGGGTGGACCCATCGCGGGCAATCTTATTGGTGATGGTCCGCACGGCATGAACCACGGTGGAATGATCACGATTTACAGCCCGGCCGATATCAGAAAGAGGCAGCTCAGTGTGCCTACGGGCCAAATACATACAGACCTGGCGCGGGAAGGCAATGGTCCGCTTCCGGGATTTTGACTGCAGATCGTTAATGGTCACCTTGTACTGGCCGGCAATAAAGTCGCGGATCATCTCCACGGATATCTGGCCCTGCTGGCCGATGATATTGCGCAGGGTTTCCTTGACCATGTCAAAATCAGGTTTGACGCCGAGAAGCGCTGCCTGGGCCTTGATGCCGACAATGACACTTTCCAGCTGGCGGATATCACCTTTGACGTTTTCGGCCAGAAAACCAATGAGATTTTCATTGAGGGCCAGATCGCTATTACCTGCCTTCCGCTCAATAATTTTTTTCCGGGTGTTAAAGCCGGGAGGGTTGATGGTGGTGATCAGGCCGTAAGACAAGCGGGAACGAAGTCCCTCATCAAGATTATCAATCTCCCGCGGCGATTTTGAACTGGTGAACACCACTCTCTTTCCACATTCCATCAGAACATCCAAGGTCTCAGCGAGCTCTGATTGCGTCTTTGTCCGCCCAGACAGAGTGTGCACATCCTCAATAAGGAGCACATCACAATCTTTCTGATACTTATCCTTGAAACTGGTCATGGTATTGGACTTAATACCCTTGACCATTTCAGCGGTAAGTTGTTGAGCTGTCAGGTAGTGAAGACGGGTTGAGGGAGCGTGATTAACAATATGATGGGCCACGGCGTGGGTCAGATGGCTCTTCCCCATACCCGTCCCACCATTTATATAGATGGCCTGACCCAATTCATCCCTGTCGTTGGCAATGGCATCACAGGCAGAGTGGGCCAGCATATTACAATTGCCAACCATAAACTCCTCAAAGGTATAGCGAGGGTTTAAGGCCTTGGTAAACTGCCTAACAACCGGCATGGTGGGCAGGCGCATCTGGCGTGGCTCACTGGCGCTTTCAGAAGGAAGCAATGGAGCAGACTCGGCAAACGAAATCGTCATATCCCCCTTGCCCACCTCATCCAGGCAGGCCTGGATATCTGCAAGGTATTTATCGTTTACCCAGTTGCAAAAAAAACTGTCCGGCCCTGTTAGAACAAGGGATTGGCCATCGATCTCTTGCCCTTTTAAAGGAGCTATCCACAGGGAATAGGCATTTTTTGGTATTTTTTGAGAAAGTTGTTTTTTTATTGACTGCCAGACCATAGATATAAACTCAAGGGCAACTGTTGGGGGTGTGTACTGCTGAAACTGGCTTAAAAATGATGCAAAAGTTGTAGCTATAATTAGCGGCTGTGTCAAAGACGGTTACCAGCAAAAATCTTCAAAAAAGGCTTAAGTTATCAACAGACTGCAGACCCCCTCCCCTCTTGAATCCGTAAAGACGCACACTCTATTTAACCATAAACACGCGCTTTTTTTGCCCACCTTAAAAAAGCCCGCGGCAATAGGATTTTAGCTCTCATTTGACAACAACACACACCTTTTAACGAAATTCTTAACGTCCCGATTTACTCGCTCATCCTCGCCCATCCTCGTTTTTACTCTTATTTCCACAAAAACCCTTCACAACTCAAAAATCATTTTTTTTTATCCCGTCTAAGTTCTGAAACCATGGGCTTTTTCAAGAAAAAATATACTCCTCAAAAAAAATTTACAAAAAATTAATTTAAAAAAAATATTTGTTAGGATTTGGGTTTTCGTTCTCTTCTCCCATCCTTCTTTTTTCTTCTTTCTTAAAACGATTTCTATTACTATTTAGGCCATGGATATTCATCACCTGAAAATATTTACAACGGTATATAAGAATCGTAGTTTCTCAAGGGCCTCTGAAGAGCTGCATATCAGCCAACCCACCATCAGTGAACACATCAAAAATCTGGAAAACGAACTTGACTGCAAACTCTTTGACAGGTTAGGACGAACCATCATCCCCACCAACCAGGCCGATCTCATTCTGCCCAAGGCCCTCCAGGTTATCGAGGAGATGGAGTCTATCCCTGACCTTCTAATGGAAGCTGGCTCCACCATTCGGGGCCATATCATTTTGGGCGCTTCAACCATTCCAGGCACCTATCTTCTGCCGGCGCTGGCGGCCCGCTTTAAAGAGAAACATCCAGAGGTATCTTTTGAAATTTTAATTAACGACACCGCCTCTATCAGTAGCATGGTTGTAAATCACGAGATCCTCATTGGTGTTGTGGGTGCCAAGGTTGACCAAAAATATTTAAAGCTGCGGCCTTTTTTTGAAGACGAGCTCATCTGTGCCGGCACCCCGCACCTGGCCGACCAATGCCGGCAATCCAACCTGGCAGCGGTTCCTTTTCTGCAGCGAGAACAAGGCTCTGGTACACGCTCTGTCACGGAAGGATTTCTTAAGAAGAGTTCTTTTACCAGAAAGGACCTGCAGATTGCCGCCACCCTCGGCTCCACAGCGGCAATCAAAGAGGCCATGAAGGCAGGCCTGGGCATATCAATCCTCTCCAAGATGGCCATCCTGGACGAACTGTCGTCAGGAAGCCTCAAAGAAATCAGTATGGGCAGCCCAGCCATGACCCGCAGCTTCTATCTCATGCGCCACAAAAAACGCAGCCTGCCAGCGCATTACCAGGCATTTTACGACATGGTAAGCCGGGCATATAGCAGCAAATAGAACAAACGTTCCCGCCCTTCTCTTTCCAGAGAACATTTCCTGACCTGTATGATTATGAGGGGAAAAATCAGCTTAAGAAAAAATTGATCAGCTGGAAGGCCCTAAAGATCCTTCTCTGTTTTTACGTTATTGCGGCCTGAGTCCTTGGCCAGATAAAGCGCCTTGTCAGCCCTTTCAAAGATGGAACGGATTGTATCCTTACTGTTGACCTGAGCCGCGCCGATACTTGCCGTTAACTTGCGCATCGGTTTTTTCGTCTCTGCCGATGGTTTTTTCACCGAGATCTGGATTCGGAGCTGTTCGGCAACAATGGTGGCATCTTCCAGGCTGGTTTCCAGCAGGATAACCACAAACTCCTCACCACCATAACGGGCTGAAAAATCATTACCCTTTAAGCCTTTGATGAGGATGGTGCCCACTGCTGCTAAAACACGATCACCCACCTGGTGGCCGTAGTCGTCATTAAACTTCTTAAAAAAATCAATATCCAAAACGAGCAGTGAAAAACCAAGCCCTTCGGCCTGGTACTTCTCATAGAGTTTCTCCATCTCCAGATCAAAGGCCTTGCGGTTATTGAGGCCGGTAAGGCCATCCCGGGCGGCCTCTTCCTCAGTCTGTTGCAGTTTCAAGCGCAGGGCCTGGGTTTCTTTGGAGGCCTGATCCAGCTTCTCTTGCATCTCACGGGTGGAGTCGCTCATGGACTTTGTGTCCTGGATCATTTCCTTAATGATCTGTGCCATCTCCCCCAACCCTTTTGCCTTGCTGAGCTGGTCAGAGAAATTTTCCAGGCGGCTGCCATACTTATGTGCTGATTTATTGGCGCCCAGCATCTCGCTAAAAACCTTTTTAACCAGCTCCTCTGTTTCAGACTGAACGTCCCTGACAAGAAGGCTTTCCGTCTCTACCCGCAGGTATTTATTGTACAGCTCCTGGTGCAGGGTGGTGTTAAAATGAACGCCAGAGGCAACAACGGCATCCACTTCCCTGTTGAGATCAGGGTGGGAGTTTGAGAAATAAGCGTACCAGATCGCGTAGGAAGCAGGAACAAGATCTATTTTAGACAGTGTGGCCTGACTGAAAATCTTTTTTTCTATTTCCCCCTCTGGGGAAAAAACGTCTACTGAAGAATTCATAGGATAATTGCGGGCACAAAGATTATTTTTCTAAAAACGACAAAAAACCAAATCGTTTGGGAGGTCATTTAATCATAAATAATATCACATAAGTTTTTAATAAATCTTGAAATAGAAAACCAGCCATCACTTTTTTGGCAGGAATGGACAACTCCCTAGAGCTTGGCCACCACCTTAACAAAAAGAAGGCTGGCCAACTGCCGATTATCCTTGGCACGCCAGATAATTTTCACAACCTTGCCCTCAGCAAAATGTATCTCATAACGGCTGCCTGTGTGTTTTTTATTTAACCGGGCAAAAGCATTGGCAGGAATATAATCGACAATGATCCCCTCCTTCCCTTCAAGGGGTTTATAAACAACCCCTTCCCGGCTCAGCATATTGGCCACCTGAAAACTGCTGTCGCCAACACTGATCTTCACCACCTTTGTGTTTTGTTGGCTCTGCAGCAGGGAAAGGATAATGAGCAGCAGCACCACCCCGGCAGTGAGAAAAATGAGCATATTATTGCGGCTGCGACTCCCTTCCCTTATTTCCATAAATGTCTCCTTGGCGGCCCTCACCCAGCTAAACTGGAATTAATGAACGGCCCCTGCCCAGTGGCCCCTTGGGGGGTATAAGTACCTTAACAGTAGATGCAACTCTTTTATTTCAAGAAAAATTTCCGATTTCTTGTCATTTTTGACAGGAAAATAAAGACTAAGGCACTAACCCTCATAAGGTGAAAAGGATAGGTGACTTGGAGATGACCGTAAGTTGTCACTTTTAAAACAAGTTTATTAGTTTCTTGTTTTTCATGACAGTCTTTCTGCTGTAAGTCACTAAAAAAGCTCAGGATAAAGCATGGAACCAACCTGACTGATCCCCTCAAGAAGCCGCATGGTGGGCCGGGAAACCAGCTCTTCGTCAACAAAATAGACCTGCCCCTCCTGCACCGCCTTAATGGCCATAAAGCCAGGCTCCTGCTTTATCAGCTCCTCGTCAACCCGGTTCATCACCCCCCGCTGGGCCAGAAAAACGTCTATATCCCGTCCCTTAGCCAAAATTCGTTCCTTGCCGTAATAGGCGATATTGGTACTGCGCACCTGGCTGGCATCGCTGGCGATATTGATCCCCCCGGCGCTCTCCAGGACGAAAATGGCCAGAGAGGTGGGCATAAAGGTCTTCATTTTACGGTGGATGGCCTCAAAATAGACCTTTTTTCGCTGGGAGGGGGGGAGAGAAGTGGTGCGCTGGCCAAGAGAGGCAAGTTCCTCTTTAAAACGACTTACCATCCGAGCAGCCTGAACCTCTCTGCCCGTCAGTTGTCCCAGCTTGTGCCAGTAGGAAAACATGGCCTCCACCGAGGTAGGTTGCAGAGAGATGACCGTCACCCCTGCCTTTTCCAGCTGATCGACAAGCTGAGGATAGGAGCGCATGATCATGGGCCGCACCAGGACTAAATCAGGTTGGGCCGCTATAAATTTTTCCGCGTCCTCGCGGTAGTGGAATTTCCTCTTGGCCTGGGCTGCTGGCGGGAAACTGTCATTCTTGGCAACGCCAACAATTTCGTCGCTTAACCCCAGTGAAAAAAGATTTTCGCTGTGGGCTGGGTAGAGGGAGATGATGCGATTGAAAGGCCTGTCAAACTGGATGGCCCGGCCATTGTCGTCAACAAATTCAGCGGCCAAGGCCCAGCCGTTGAAGCTGAGAAGGCACGCCAAGGCCACCGAAAACAAGGCAAATCTCCCCAACACCGTCAGTAATGGCGGTGGGGACTGCCGGTATCTACTCTTCGGAAAAGAGATCTTGGTTGTCATAAAAATTTTTGGGAATCCTATGGGCATTATACTCTGCTGATTTCAGCTTCGAACAGCCGAGAAGCATCCAGACCTTGGACAATCTCTCCTGGCCCAGTATTCGTTTTCGTAAAATAAAATAGGGAAAACTCTCCTTCTTCTCAATGGCGACCCGGATATAGAGAAGCTCCAGGCAGTTAATCATAACAATGGAACCGACAATGGCATTAAAGCAGAGATAGGTGCGCAGGGCTCCAGCCTCGTAAAGAGGAGATGACTTTAATATGTATTGAAAGGAATAGAACTGAAAAACAATGAAGGCCAGAACAATGGTAAGTAACAAAATGGTGAGCAAGCCCTTGGCCTGATAAAACATCCTGTCCCGTGATTCCAGTTCCGTGCAGATATCAATGGCCTCATCCTCGGCCGGCATTTCTTTTTCATAGGCCACAAATTTGAGCCAGAAACGATAGGCCTTTTCCCGTTCATGGTAATAACCACCAAAGAAGAAACTGAAAATACTGGTCAAGGCGGTGATGGAAATCAAAAAAGCAGCGGGATCATACATGGTAATTCTCCATAACAATAAGGGCCCCTCACCCCAACCCTCTCCCCAGGGAGAAGGGATTTTCAGGACTCCCTCGCCCCCTGGTGAGAGGGAGGAGGTCCTCCCTTTTCCTGCCGCCACTGGAAAGAAACCTGGTGACTCTGGTTAAAATCGTTAAAGGAGGTCTGACATCCGATGCCGAACACCTCATCAATCATGGCGGGCTGCAAGATTTTCTCAGGCGTCCCAGCGGCATGGAGACGCCCCTCTCTTAAAAGAAAAAGCTTATCGCAGAAGGCTGCGGCCAGATTAAGGTCGTGGATGGCGGCCAGCACTATACCACCCGCTTCCACCTTACGGCGGACCACCTGAAAAATCTGGATGGTGTGCTGGATATCGAGACTTGCTGTGGCCTCATCCATGATGAGAAGCGGCGTATTCTGGGCCAGGGCCCGGGCAGCAACAACCCGCTGTTTCTCGCCGCCGGACAGGGCGGTAATAAGCCGCTCGCCAAGATGCTCCACCTCCAGATCTGTCATGGCCCCTTGACTACAGGCCAAATCCTCTGGCCCGGGCGAGGCAAAACGGGGGATGTGGGGGTGGCGCCCCATGAGGACTATCTCGTTTACCCTGAAATCAAAGCCAAGGTCAAACTCCTGGGGGACCAGGGCCATTTGCCGGGCCAGTTGCCGGCGTGAATAGCTGCCAAGATCCTGATCATGGAGAGAAATCGAACCAGCAGAAGGAAGCCGGTTGCCGATGAGCAGATCAAGGAGGGTGGTTTTGCCGCTGCCGTTTGGGCCAAGCAGCCCATAAAACTTTCCTGGTTCCAGCGCCAGGCTGACATCCTCAAGCACCCTGCGTTTGCCATAGGCAAAGGATATATTGTCGGCGTTAAGAAAGGCCATGGAGCTGTTTCTTCCGGAAGATGTAACAGAAAAAAGGCCCCCCGATGAGGGCGGTAAGCACACCGATGGGAACCTCAGACGGCAGGACAGCGCGGGTCAAGGTGTCGGCGCCTAAGAGCAGGATAGCCCCGGCCAAAAAGGAGACCGGCAGAAGCTTTCTATTATCCGGCCCGACAATAAAACGCATCAGATGGGGGGTGATCAGGCCGATAAAACCGATGATGCCAGAGACAGAAACACATATTGCCGTGACCAGCGAGCCCACCACCAAGAGGATCTTGCGGGTCCGGGCCGTATCCACTCCCAGGGAATCTGAGCTGCGCTGGCCCAGGGCCATGATATTAAGATCGCGGCCATAATAAAAGGCAATAAGGAGTCCACAGGTCCCAGCCGCAAGCACCAACAAAACATGGGGCCAGGTCCGGGAGGCAAAGCTGCCCATGAGCCAGAAAATAATCACTGCCACCTGCTCATCGGCAAGATGCTTGATAAAGCCGATACCAGCTGAGAGAATTGCCGCCACGATCACCCCGGAGAGAATCAGGGTGTTGGTACCCAAACGGCCATCCACCGAGGCCAGGGCCAAAACAATAAAAAGGGTGGCCACCGCACCGCAAAAGGCAAAAAGCGGCACGGAGTAGACACTTATAAAGGATATATTGATCAGTAGGGCCAGGGAGGCGCCAAAGGCGGCCCCGGAGGAGACCCCCAGCGTATATGGATCAGCCAGGGGGTTGAGGAGGATGGCCTGGAAGAGGACACCAGCCACGGCAAGACTGCCGCCGACAAGCACCGCCGTGAGGATACGGGGGAGGCGGACGTCCCAGACCACATAGCCGAAGGTGGGATCAAGGGTGGAGGACAGAGGGCCTCCTGTCATCTTGGTCCAGACAATCTGGGCCACCTCGGTGGGGCTGATGGCAAGATAGCCCATGCCTGCCGAGATTATAATGCCCAGCACCAGGGTGAGGGTGAGGGTTATGATCAGGGGGATGGGTGGTCTGTTATGGAGAGTGAGGTCTTTCAAGGTCGTTTGGTTGATTATGAGAACAAGTGGAAAATGAGCCTTGTTGATCATGACGGTCTCTGTTCCCCAGATTGCCGTTCTTCTCGTTAGTATCTTTTGTTCCTTTTTGCTTGCCCAAAAAGAAACGTAAAAAGGGCGCCCCTAACAGCCCTGGCCTTCGGCATCACTCGCCTTCCGCCGTGCAAGGGGCATTGTGAAAACTCGCATTCGCTCAGACAGTCCACAATGCTTTTCCCT
>JBDLIE010000072.1:0-11297 GCA_039715015.1 Thermodesulfobacteriota bacterium | reverse complement strand
CTCTAACTTCTTTTATTCTTGTCTTCTATAAAGAGGTAATCTCCCGGCCCTTTTTAAAGGCGGCGATATTTTCTTCAAGTTTTCGGGGCAATCTTTTTTTCATTACCGCAAGAAAGACATCTTCTTCAACAGGAAGAAAGGAGGAAAGGGCTCCAACCAAGGCCAAATTGGCGGCTCTGATTTCACCCACAGTACGGGCAATCTCAAAACCATCCACCCTAAAGGTGGCAATGTTATGTTTGGCCAGTTCGGCAAGGATATCATGGGGGTAGGTGGCTTTGCCGGTTGCCACGGAGGGTGGGGCAATCTTATGGGTGTTGACCACCACCTTGGTATCCTTATGCATAAAGGGCAAGTAGCGCACAGCCTCCATGGTCTCAAAGGCCACGACAAAATCAGCATGACCTGGATCAATAAGAGGTGAATAAACCGTGTCGCCATAACGGAGATGTGCCACGACAGAGCCGCCACGTTGGGCCATGCCATGCACCTCGCTTTTTTTGGCATCCAGACCTGTTTCCATAAGGGCGTAAGCGGTGATCTCACTGGCAAGGAGAATGCCCTGGCCACCAACACCGGAGAATAATATATTGCCGCTTGGTTTCATTATCCTTCCTCCACTTCGCTGATGGCTTCAAATTTACAGACCGCCAGGCACTGACCGCAGCCATTGCACATCTCAGTACTGATTTTGGTGTAGCCTTTCTGTTTTTCCCGTTTGCCTAGGCTTTTAGCCTCTTCAGGGGTGAGAGGCTGCCAGCTGATTGCCGGGCAGCCCAAACGGACGCAGGCCTGACAGCCTGTGCAGTTGTCCACCGAGATGGTAAGGGGGGTGATTTTCTTGTTGCGCATCTCAGGAATGAGTACGCAGGGAGCCTGGCAGATGATGACGCTGGTGGCGTCCCGCTTGAGTTCCTCTTTAAGAATCTTGTCGGTCCCCTTGATATCGTGGGGGTTTACCGTGGTTACATGTTCGACACCGACAGCCCTGCATAGCTGCTCAAGGTTGAGAGCTTGGGCTGCCTCGCCCATCAGGGTTTCGCCCGAGGCGGGATTTTGCTGCTGGCCGGTCATGGCGGTGATACGGTTGTCCAGGATGAGGACAGTGGCATGACTTTTATTGTAGACCATGTTAGCCAGGCTGTTGACGCCGGAGTGCAGGAAGGTAGAGTCGCCGATGACGGCCACAGTTTTCTTGTACTGTTCTCCTCCCAGGGCCTTGGTAAGACCGTGAGCCACTCCAATGCTTGCCCCCATACAGACGCAAGAGTCCATGGCGGAAAGTGGCGGCAGAAAGCCCAAGGTGTAGCAACCGATATCGCCAGAGACAAAGACGTCTAATTTGGAAAGATTATAAAAAATGCCACGATGGGGGCAGCCGGGACACATATTCGGCGGCCGCATGGGCATCTCCACAGGCGGTAGGAGGGTTTCGCTTTCACCGCCGAGTGATTTTCTGACAATGGCGGCGTTTAACTCGCCGGTTGCCGGGATTTTATCCTTGCCGGTGCAGGTGATGCCCATGGCTTTGATATGGGTTTCGTAGAAGGGGTCAAGCTCTTCAACAATGATCAGCTCGTCAACAGAATCGGCAAAGTCGCGAATCTTTTTTTCCGGCAAGGGCCAGCTCATGCCGAGTTTGAGATAGGAGACGTCCGGCAGGGCCTCCTTGGCGTGGAGATAGGCAACGCCGCCGGTGATGATGCCTTTTTTTGTGTCGCCCTTTTCAATTCGGTTGCCAGGGTAACTGTCGGCAAAGGAGAGCAGTTCCTGCTGTCTGCCGACCATGGCTTGACGTCTGGCCCGTGCATTACCCGGCAGCATAACGAATTTGGCTGGATCTTTGTCGATCTTCACCTCAACAGGACCCATGTTCCGGTCACCCACGGTGACCAGGCTTTTTACATGGGCCAAACGGGTGGTGGTGCGAAAGAGAACCGGAGTGTCATATTTTTCTGAGAGCTCAAAAGCCTCTTTAAGCATGACCAAGGCCTCTTTGGGGTCAGAGGGCTCCAGCATGGGGAGCTTGGCTGCAAAGGCGTAGTTGCGATTGTCTTGCTCATTCTGAGAGCTGTGCATCTCTGGATCATCGGCATTGACGATCACCAGGCCGCCACGGCAGCCGGTGTAGGAGGCGGTGAAAAGCGGATCAGCAGCCACATTAAGGCCAACATGCTTCATGGTGACCAGCACCCTGGCTCCGGCAAAAGAAGCGCCAAGCCCTACCTCCAGGGCCACCTTTTCATTGGGGGCCCATTCGGTGTACACGTCATTATATTTAACAAGATTTTCCAGGATCTCGGTGGAAGGGGTGCCCGGATATGCAGATGCAACAGTAACACCTGCCTCCCAAGCCGCCCTGGCAATGGCTTCGTTGCCTGATAGCCATATTTTTTCTGAATCTGCCTTGGCCACGATGTCCTCCTTAGTGGTGATTGGGTCAAGTTGCTTTCTTGCGTATAAGTACCCGGTTTGGGTTGTTGAAAGCGAGGAGTGCTGGCTTAAAAGGGGGGATGCGGCGTTTTAGACGCATCTGGTCGCCAGTTATAGGTAATATTAGCAGGCCTGTTTACCATGAATTTTGGTGAAGATCAAGAAAGAGTAGGAACCGCACAAGGGGTAAGGAGGGGTATTTTTGCTGACTAAGCGTATTTTTTTTGGAGAACAGAAAGGGCGGCAGCTATCTGATCAACAAGGGGCGTGGCGGCCTTGAAGTCAAAAATGTCGAGCTTGTCTCGGGTCTGAAAAAGAAGCGGCGCCAGAGGTTCAAGGTGGCCAAGGTGATCGATGAGATTGTTCATGGCTGCCTCAGCATCGAGATCGTTGGTGGCAAGCATTGTTTTCAGCTCATCTATCAGGGTGGCCATGGCTGTAAAGTCAATGGTGGAGGCTTTGGTTTTTTTCTGAGGAGATGGGAGAGGTCTTTCACGTTCTTTTTTTTCGGGCAAAGTGGCAATTGATTTGAGAACACGGGCCAAGGCGGCAGAGAAATCAGTGACAACAGCCGGGGATGGGCTGGAGTTGTTTTTTAGATTTTCTTCTAACTTATGAGCCGTTTGCGCCAGTTCGGTTGCGGCGATATTGAGGGCAACACCCTTAATGCTATGAGCAAGAATTTCGGCCTGCTGGAAATTATCTTCACGGAGAAGTTCTTGCATCTTCTGCTCGGCATCGTGAAACTGGAGGCCAAAATCGTGCAGTAGTTCGAGGTAGAGGGAATTGTTTTGAACTACTGTCTTTAGACCGGTCTGGACATCGATACCCGGAAGGTTGTCATGGAAAAAGGGGTTGTTGCTTGTGGCAAGATCTTCTTCCGCGAGGTTGCGTTCCTTATTTTCATATTCCAGATATTTGGCCAGAGTTGCATACAGGAAATCCTGGTCAATGGGCTTGGGGACGTAATCATCCATGCCTGCCGCAATGCATTTTTCCCGATCACCGGCTATGGAATGGGCGGTGAGGGCAATGATGGTGATGTCTTTACGGCTAGAAATTTCCCTGATCTTGCGGGTTGCCTCCAGGCCGCCCATCTCAGGCATCTGCAGATCCATGAGGATGCAGGCAATATCACTATCCTCTTCAAGAATATCCAGGGCCAATCGGCCATTATCGGCAAGGATTACCTGGCACTTGGCATTATCTAAGATTTCAGAAATGACTTTTTGATTAATCCGGTTGTCTTCGGCAACTAGAATTTTGGCACCGTGGAAATTTGGTAAGATTAATGGCGGTCTGGGTAAGACGTGGTCATCATCACCTTCTACAAGGGAGAGGCATTGAGCCACTGTCATAATCAGGTCCTGTTGTTTAATGGGTTTGTTTAGAGAAAATTCCACCCCCATCTCGCTAGCTTTCGGGATCTGGCCGCCCTGCAAATCTGTGAGAGTCAGAGTTGTTGGCAGGGAGATCTTCTTTGCCCGCAAGGTTTCAATAGCTTGAAAGAAAAGGTCAGGCTCGTCACCGAGATCAGCCAGAATCATATCTATCTCTGCCCCCTGCTCGGTGTTGAAGAAAAGAGGGATGTCGTACAGGGAGGAAAGGGTGATAATATTAAAGCCGACGTCTTCAAGGATCTGTTGCCAACTCTGACGGCAGGTTTTGTTGGTATGGACAGCCAAGATGGTTTTGCCGGCACAAACCGCCTTGCTTAAAGGCGGTGAGAATGTTTCTGGTTCACTTTGGCTTTTGAAGCACGCAGTGAAAAAGAAGGTGGAGCCATGACCCTCCTGGCTTGTAACAATGATGGAGCCGCCCATCATTGTTACAAGCTGGTTACTGATGGCAAGTCCCAGGCCGGTGCCGCCATACTGTCTGGTGATGGAGGTGTCGGCCTGGTGGAAGGCGGTAAAGAGCTGGTCTGTCTGCTCCTTGGAGAGGCCAATGCCTGTGTCTGCAACGGAAAAAAGGAGGCAGGCGTCCTCAGCGCTTGTCTCCGCACAGCTGACATGGAGAGAAACCTCACCTAGGTCTGTGAATTTAATTCCGTTGCCCACCAGATTGATCAACACCTGCTCCAGGCGGAGCGGGTCGCCGATCAGGTGCCGGGGTACATCTTTGTCTGCATAGACGACCAGTTCAATTCCCTTGTCCTGAACCTTTTCCTTAAAGATGTTAACAATATTGTCAAGAATATCCTGAATGTTGAAGGAGACCTGCTCGAATTCAAGCTTGCCTGCCTCGATTTTTGAAAAATCAAGGATGTCATCAATGATGCGCATCAGGGAATTGCCGGCCTGGCTAATTGTCTGGATATAACTTTTCAGGCGGCTGGTTAAGGGGAGCTGCAGGGCCAGGACGCTCATGCCGATAACAGCATTCATAGGGGTGCGGATTTCGTGGCTCATGTTGGCGAGAAATTCCGACTTGGCCTGACTGGCCTCGCGGGCCTCCTTTTCAGCGATTTGTCTTTCTCCGGCCTCAACTATGAGAAGCTCATTGGAGGTTTTCAGCTCCTGAGTACGGTCCAAGATCCTTTCCTCAAGCTCTGTGTTGAGCTCTTCAAGCTTGAGGTTGGAGATTTCCAGATTGGTGTTCGCCTCTTCCAGTTTTTCGGCATATAACTTCTGGGCCTGCTTTTTTTCCTCCTCCATGAGGTGAAAACGGTCGGCTACGGCAAGGGCCAAAATCATAACTTCCCAGGAGGTACCGATCTGGGTCGACCAGTTAACCAGAAAGGTGTTGGGCAGCAGCCCAAAGGTTTTCAGGGAGTAAATGGTAATGGCCATCAGGGAAACGGTCCAGGCCAGGGCATAATAATAGGCGGGCCGGTAGCCCATGAGCATGACCTGAAACCCTGCAATGATCATAACCGGCAGGGTAAGGCAGGAGATGGTGGCCAGCTTAATTGCCACGGAGTAGTCGGCAAAGATGCTTATCGCCATGCCCAGGCAGCCCACAGGGATCAAGGCCTTGAGAACCTTATGGTATCTGGGGATATGTTTTTCAGTCTCCAGGATGGTGATGGTGAACAGGGTGGCGCTGGTGTAGCTCATGAAGATGAAGAAGGGAACCGTTATATTGTTCCACCAGATGGCATTGGGCCAGAGGTACTGGAAGCCGGTGCCATTCAAGCTGAGCTGGAAGCCCAGAAAGGTAATGATGAAGAGGACATAATAGCCATAAATGATATCCCTGAGACTGAAGTAGAGAAAACTGATGTACACCGTCATGACGAGAAGAATGCCGTAGTAGATCCCGAGCATGGTCTGGGTGAGGGCGGTCTCCTGAGCATAATAGGTTGGGGCCTCCAGGCTGATGGGCATATTGAGAGATCCCTTGGTCTGGGCACGCAGAAAGTAAGTGGCTTGTTCGCCGGGACTGAGCATGATGGGAAAGACATAATTGCGAGAATGTATTGGTCTGCTCAAAAAAGGGCGGTGGTCGCCGGTGGAAAAGGCCTCGTAGCCGTTTGCAACAGGATAATAAAAATTGAGATAATCCAGGGGGGGATAGTCAATGACCAGGAAATACTCTATGTTTTTGTCAAGGTTGTTTTTAATGGTCAGCCTGCCCCACATACTGCTCTTGGTAAAACCAAAGCCCGGCATGTCGTCTTGGGATGGATGGAACTGGGCCTGGAGTTCAGGGCTGCGGACATCTTCCAGGGTAAAGGCGGAATGAACATCTTCCAGAAAATCGATATGCAACCCGGCAGGATAGGAGAGGATATCCTCGACAACCTCCAAGGTTTTGGCCTGGCTCGGAGAAGCTGGGCCAAGGGGGGCCAGGCTGATTACTAAAACCAGCAGCAAGGGGAAAAAGTTTCTTTTTTTAAGGGCCGGCACGATGTGAGAGGTCATTACTAAAAAGGTATAAAGGCTAGAGATTTTTTTTCAGCGACCAGGTATGGTGACGAATTGAAGGAATGGCGGCGGCGCAGCCACTTTTTCAGTAGCTCCTATCATCGAAAAAAAGCCGGTGAAAATCAATATATTACTGTTGGTAATCGCTTCCATTATGGAAGTCAAATGGCAAACCGCCAAGAGGGTGCCGCTAAGGTGCTGGATTGGTTGAATGTTTTTGGAATAATGGCATGAAAATCAAGGTCCAGGAGCAGGAAAGGGAAGTGGCGCATGGTACTTCTCTGGCCGCCATTGCAGGTGATTTTCCGGGATGCGATCTTTATATCGTCAACGGCTGCCAGGTGACAGCCGGATATATTATTCAGGAGGGAGATGAGTGCTGGTGCCTCAAAAAAGGAGAGACCGGTAGCCCGGATGAGCTTAAGCGCCTCCTTTCTCTTCGTCATAGCCCCGGAGTCCAGGATGTCATTAATGAGGCCGTGGTAGGTATCATGGGCCTTGGTGGTCTTGGTTCTGTGGTGGCCGGGGCCCTGACCCGTATCGGCGTTGGCCGGTTGATTCTCGCTGATTATGATATCGTTGATCCCACCAATCTCAACCGGCAGCAATTTTTTGTCGATCAGATCGGTATGAAAAAGACCGAGGCTTTGGCCATAAATTTGAGACGGATGAACCCCTACGTGGAGCTGACTCTTCATGACTGCGAACTGACGGCGGACAATATCCCCAGCTTTTTTGGCGGTGTTGATGTGTTGGTGGAATGTTTCGATGACCCGGTCATGAAAGCCGAGGCCTTCAGGTTGGCCTTGACGGACATGAAAACCATGGGGTATGTAGGGGCCTCAGGAGTGGCTGGCTATGGTGAAAATGATTTGATAACCACGGTCTGTCATCGGCCCTATATATTTATTGTCGGTGACGGGGAGTCGGAATCAAAACCGGGTGAAGGGCTCATGGCCCCCCGGGTGGGAATTGCCGCCCACCATCAGGCCAATCAAGCGCTCAGGATTCTGTTGGAGAGGGCAGGGTTATAACCTCTCATGCCCCTGAAACAGGCCTAGAAAGAGAGAGACAGCAGGTGACGTAAAAAATGATCATAATCTGTAACGGTGAAGAACAGGAGGTGGCAGAAGGGTGTACCCTTAGCCAACTTCTTGACCTGCTGCAACTGGCCCCTGATACGGTGGTGGTTGAGTGTGATAAAAAGATTGTGAATCGCATTGACTATGAAACCACGGTACTGGCAGAGGGACAGAACCTGGAGCTGATCCGCTTTGTCGGCGGCGGCTGAGATTCTCTTCGACCACCTGTATAGGTCCTGTAATGCCCCTAACCTTAAGATGGATAAAAAATAGATGCTGCAAATAGCTGATAAAACATTTCGCTCCCGTCTCTTTGGCGGTACCGGTAAATTTGCCTCAGCCCAGGTAATGAAAGCGGCCCTTGATGCCTCCGGATCTGAGATGATTACCGTGGCCCTGCGCCGGGTGGATCTGAGTAATCCTGACGATGATATCATGGCTAACCTGGACCGTGAAAAGTATTGGTTTTTGCCAAACACTTCAGGCGCCCGGGACGCCGAAGAGGCCATTCGCCTGGCCCACCTGGCCCGGGCCGTGGGCAATACTAACTGGCTCAAACTTGAGGTGACCCCAGATCCTCGTACCCTTCTTCCTGATCCGATTGAGACCCTGAAGGCCACCCAACTTTTGGTCAAAGATGGTTTTATTGTTTTGCCCTATATGAATGCCGACCCCATCCTTTCCCTGCGCCTGCAGGATGTGGGCGCCGCCGCTGTTATGCCTCTTGGTTCACCCATTGGCACCAACCAGGGGGTGCTCACCCGTTTTCAGGTGGAGATCATCATTGAACAGGCCAAGGTGCCGGTGGTGGTGGATGCCGGTTTAGGGGCGCCCTCCCATGCTGCTGCAGCCATGGAAATGGGTGCCGATGCAGTTTTGGTCAATACCGCCATTGCCGTTGCCGGAGATCCGGTTCGCATGGGTCGGGCCTTTGCCCAGGCCGTGGAGGCTGGTCGTACTGCCTACGAATCCGGCCTAGGTGTCCAGGGCAAAAAGGCCGCTGCCTCGTCCCCTGAAGTGGGTTTGGATTTCTTGCGTTAGGATATCTTTTTCATGTTAACCATTCCTGATTTTCACCAACTTACAGAGCTGATTGTCCCCTGTACCACGGAGGATGTTCGCCAGGCCCTTGGTGCCGAGCATCCTGGTATCCAGGATCTGGCGGCGCTTCTTTCCCCAGCGGCTTCAGCAATGCTGCCAGAACTTGCCAGCCGATCCGCCCAGATCACGGCCATGCGCTTTGGCCGTACCATCCAGCTCTACGCCCCGGTTTATCTCTCAAGTTTCTGTGGCAATAAATGCGCCTATTGCGGGTTCTCAGCAGAAAACAAGATCGAACGCCGTCTCCTTACCATGGAGGAGGCGGAAAAGGAGATGGATATCCTCCACGAGCGCGGCTTTAATCATGTCCTGCTGGTGTCGGGTGAGGCACCGGGCAAGCTGGGCGTTGACTATCTGGAAGAACTGGCCCGGCGCACCAGGGCGCGTTTTGCCTCCATTACCATTGAGGTTCAGCCCCTGAGTACCGAGGAGTATACCAGGCTTTTTCAGGCCGGTATCACCGGTGTTGCTATCTATCAAGAGACCTATGAGCGTGGCATCTATGATCAGGTCCATCTAAGCGGCAAAAAATGTGATTACGATTTCCGGCTGGCCACCCCGGCCAGGGTGGCCGAGGCTGGTATGCGCGAGGTGGGCATCGGCGCCCTTCTGGGCTTAGCGGACTGGCGTTGTGAGGGATTGGCCTTGGGCCTGCATCTTGCCTGGCTTCGTAAGAATTTCTGGCGCACGGCCCTTTCTGTTTCTTTTCCACGTCTGCGGCCGGCAGAGGGTGATTTCCAGCCCCTGGTTGCCGCCTCAGAACAAGATCTCAGCCAGCTTCTCTTTGCCCTGCGCATTTATGATCCGGATGTCGGCCTGGTCCTCTCCACCCGTGAGGAAGAGCGTTTCCGCAACGGGATGATCGGCTTAGGGCCCACCCGTTACTCAGCAGGCAGCTGTACGGCCCCGGGTGGCTATGCCCACCCCGAGCTTGAAGGGGAACAATTCTCGGTGGGAGATCACCGCAGCCTGACAGAGGTGTGCGCCAGTATTCAGGCCAAGGGCCATGACCCGGTTCGCAAGGATTGGGACAGCAGTTTTCAGGTTAAATAACTCCCTCTATCTCCGCGCTATATCTTTGCTATTTCTCTGTCGATCTATTATAGATATTTCCTTGAAAGAAACTTCGTGTCAGCGGTATCCGCTTGAGAGCATGTTTAAATAACGTAGAGGAGTTTACGAAAATGTCCAAAGATCTAAAGAAAATGTACACCAACATCCTTGGTGATTCCTTTCCTTCAACCATGACCATCTCTTTTGGTGACCAGATGCTGGCTTATAAAAAGAGAACATGGAAGATCGCCATGGAGGATGGCAAGGTGGAAGAGCGCGGTATCCGTTATGGTGAAAACCCGGACCAGGAAGCCGCCCTTTATGAGCTGATCAACGGCAACCTGGCCCTGGGAGACTGCAAATTTATCGAGCCTGGCAACGGACTGGTCAGCGCCATTCCAGTTGAAGACATGCTCCAGGTTGGTAAGCATCCCGGTAAGATCAATCTCACCGATATCGATAACGGCCTTAATATCATCAAGTACATGGTGGACCGTCCGGCTGCTGTTATCCTTAAGCATAATAACCCTTGCGGCTGTGCGGTGAGCGACTCCCTGGCCGACGCCTATAATAAGGCCAACCGTTCTGATCGTATTGCCGCCTTTGGTGGCGCGGTTATCATGAGCAAGGCGGTTGACAAAGACACTGCTGAGCTGATGAGCCAGAATTATCTCGAGGTTGTCTGCGCCCCTGAGTTTGAAGAGGGCACCCTGGAGATTTTGGCCAAGAGAAAAAATCTGCGTGTCATCAAGATGGCCCGGATTGATCGGCTGGCCGATTATGAAAAACATCGCTTTGTTGACTTCAAGAGCCTCATTGATGGCGGCCTCATTGCCCAGCAGTCTGCGGTGAATTCCATCCGCAGCGTTGCTGATATGCAAGACGCAGTCACAACATCCAAGGGTAAGGAATATCGCTGTGAGCGCCAGCCCACCAAGCAGGAGATTGATGATATGCTCTTTGGCTGGGCCGTGGAGCATGGGGTTACCTCAAACTCAGTCATCTACGTCAAAGACGGAGTGACTGTTGGTATTGGCACAGGTGAGCAGGATCGTGTCGGTGTTGCTGAGATTGCCGTCCATAAGGCCTATATCAAATACGCTGATATCCTCTGCTTTGATAAGTTTGGTATCCCCTATGCGGATATGGCCCTTGAGACCCTGCAGGGCAAGCGTGACAAGGCGGATAAAGAGGCCATTGATGCCCAGACCCAAGAAGATAGGGCCGGGCTGCCAGGCTCCTGCATGATTTCAGATGCCTTCTTTCCTTACCGGGACGGTGCCGATGTTGGTATCCGCCAGGGCGTGACCTCCATCCTTCAGGCTGGTGGTTCCATGCGTGACTTTGAGACCATCCAGGCCTGCAATGAAGCCTCACCACAGGTGGCCATGAAGTTCACCGGCCAGCGTTCCTTTAAGCATTAAGAAGATGCCCTGCAGGGGCCTTGATCTTGGAGTTTAAAGCCCCGTAAGAGCAGTTTTGCTCCTGCGGGGCTTTTTTTTGGTTCTTCACGGATTACCGTGGAACTTCTGGTTTTAGATGTTTTGGTTTTGCCTTCCCCCCATTCAGCCCTGAACAAGCAGGGAGCTGGGCAAGGGAAAAGCACCCCAAGGGCACTTCCGTTGGGCGCGTGGACTGTCTGAGCGAATGCGAGTTTCCACAATGCCCATTGCACAGCGGAAGGCGAGTGGTGCCGAAGGCCAGGGCTGGTAGGGGTGCCCTTTTTGGTTCGTTTTTGGGCAAGCAAAAATGAACGAAA
>JBDLIE010000071.1:0-12159 GCA_039715015.1 Thermodesulfobacteriota bacterium | reverse complement strand
CCCCTCTTGCCTTCCATTCATGAGATAACATGAGCGAAAAAGGATTATATCTTCAGCTTTTCAGCATCCACGGCCTTATTCGTGGCACCGATCCTGAGTTGGGCCGCGATGCCGATACCGGTGGCCAGGTCAAATATGTTCTAGAGCTTGCCAGGGCCTTGGCCGAAAGAGAGGACGTGGCCCAGGTTGATCTGGTCACCCGCCTCATCGACGACAAGGCGGTCTCCAAGGACTACAGCCAGGTAATTGAACCCCTTTCCCAGAAGGCGCGTCTGGTCCGCATCGCCTGCGGCGGCCGCCATTATATCCGTAAGGAATTGCTCTGGCCCCACCTCCAGGAGTTTGTCGATAATACCATCCGTTTCATGAAGAGCGAGAAGAGGGTTGCCGATCTTTTCCACGGCCATTACGCCGACGGTGGCCTGGTGGCCATGGAACTTGCCGATGCCTTTGATGCCCCCTTTGTTTTTACCGGTCACTCCATGGGCCGCAATAAAATGGCAAAGCTGCTGGCCGACGGCGTCAGCCAGAAGGAGATCGTCAAACAGTACCATATCGATACCCGCATCAAGGTGGAGGAGCAGATTATCAAACGCTCCGACCAGATCATCACCTCCACCCAGCAGGAGATTAACAAACAGTACGGCCTCTACGATAATTTCAAGGAAGGCCGGTATGAGGTGGTGCCCCCCGGCATCGACATGGCAACCTTCTACCCCTATTACGATTCCCAGCTTGATACTGATTTGATGAGCGAAGAGGTCAAGCAGACCAGGGTGACGCTGCTGGCCGAGCTCCATAAATTCTGGCCCCAACCTGAAAAGCCCTTCATCCTGGTGCTTTGCCGTCCTGACCACCGTAAGAATATTACCGGTGTTATTGAGGCCTATGGCCGCAATAAGGAGCTGCAGGCCCTGGCCAATCTGGCTGTCTTTGCCGGTATCCGCCACAATATCACCACCATGGAGGAAAATGAGCAGGCCGTGCTCACTGACATGCTGTTGCAGATGGACCGTTTTGACCTCTACGGAAAAATGGCCATCCCCAAAAAACATAATTTTGCCACTGAGGTGCCGGAGCTCTATCGGCTCTGCGCCGAGGCCAAGGGCGTCTTTGTCAATCCGGCCCTGGTGGAACCATTTGGCCTCACCTTGATCGAGGCCTCTGCCTGCGGCTTACCCATTGTTGCCACTGATGACGGCGGCCCGGTTGATATTGTCAAGAATTGCCAAAACGGCATCCTGGTTAATGCCAAAGACACAGAGGCCATCGGTACCGCCATCCAGACCATCTTGGTCAACACCCAGCTGTGGGACAGCTACTCCAACAACGGCATTAACGGTGTGCTCAGCCATTATTCATGGCAGGCCCATTGCCAGAAGAGCATGGAGCAGTTTCAGACGGTTTTCCCGGACCTTGTTCGAGCAGAGGGCCAGAAGAAGGCCTCTCTCCCCAAAGCAGCCCTTAAGCCTCCCTCCTTTGGCAAGCGCCTGACCAGCCTTGAGCACCTGTTGATCACCGATATTGACAACACCCTGATCGGTGACGACCAGGGCCTGCAAAAGCTCTTGGCCTTACTTGATGAAAATCGGGACAAGATCGCCTGGGGGGTCGCCACTGGCCGGAGCTTGGGTTTGACCCTGGACGCCATGACCGAGCACAATATTCCCATTCCGGATGTTCTCATCTGTTCGGTGGGAACAGAGATGTATTACGGCCCGGATTTACGCACGGACAAGGGCTGGCAGCAGCATATCTCTTACCGGTGGCAGCCTGAAAAGATCAGAGAGGTCCTGGATGAGGTCAAATTTCTCACCTTCCAAGAGGCAGAGGGCCAGCGCAGTCACAAGATCAGCTATTACATGGCCGATGATTATGACTATCTGGCCTGGGTATATAAAGTTCTGGAGGAGGCCAAGATCCATTGCGAAGTGATCTACTCCCACGGCCAGTTTCTCGACATCCTGCCCATTCGGGCCTCCAAGGGCAAGGCCATCGATTATGTGATCAGCAAATATGGTTTCCCGCCCCGTTACGTCATGGTGGCAGGGGATTCAGGAAATGATGAAGATATGCTCCGTGGCCAAGCCCGCGGCCTGGTGGTGGGTAATTATGCCGAAGAGCTGGAGAAGTTGAAAGGAACTCCCCGCCTCTACTTTAGCCAGGATTGCTATGCCGCCGGTATCATGGACGGTCTCCACCACTTTGGACTTGTCTGAAAGGTAGAAATAAGAAATCACTATTTTAGCCGCACAACAAGAGTGAGTAAAACGGATCACGGCCAAAGCAGGCAGTGCCCGTCTCAGCATCAGTCCTGCTGGTTTATTTGAGCAGACATTGCTCCCTTCCTGTGTATGGACATATCTGTCCTGTCCAGAGTTCCTCATTGCGTAAAATTTTCCTGTTTCCCATCCCACCTCCACCTAAGGGCTTCCAGCCATTTTTGTTTTAAGAGGTTTTGGAAAAGGACATTGTTTAGGGAGGGTATTGCCTAAAATTTTACAAATTTTTAGAAAATTAAGAGACATATTTTTCGAAACTGCTCATG
Organism: Thermodesulfobacteriota bacterium; assembly: GCA_039715015.1. Taxonomy (GTDB): domain Bacteria; phylum Desulfobacterota; class Desulfobulbia; order Desulfobulbales; family SURF-16; genus BM506. Next base: position 9,611 of record JBDLIE010000071.1, on the reverse strand, counting down.
GCTATGGGTGTTAACAGTTTATGGGTTAGCACCTGTAGCCTGCTCCTTCCGGTTTTGGTAAGTCTTCTGACAAAAACAAGGTGTTAATGGTTGACACCAACTGTTAACCGAAAATCGTTACCTATTGAAATTACATACAAAAAAGGCCTTTCTGAATAGGCTGAACTTGATGCTGATCTGTCAAATAAATTTGACAGATAAACTTTTTTATGGGCTAATTTGCGACATTGTGCCGCATATTCATGTTCTTCAGAACCGGCTCTTTTTAAAAAAAATCAAGAGATACATATATAAGTTTCAGAAAGTTTCAGGGGATGTTGGATAGGCAAGTAGTTAACTTATTTTCAGTAAGTAAGGGAGAGAATTAATGAAAAAAGTGTTAGCATTTTTATGCATTACCTCGCTGTTTTTTTGCGCGGCAGATGTGACCATGGTGTTGGCCGCACCACCCTTTGAGAATCAATGTTCTGACGGTACGGATAATGACGGTGATGGTCTGGTCGATTGTGATGATTCGGATTGTGCTGCTGATGAGGCCTGCTTGATTGTCGTCGATCCAGAGATATGTGACGACACCATCGATAATGACGGTGACGGCCTTACAGACTGCGCTGATCCTGACTGTAGCGCTGATCCGGCCTGCGCCCCTGGTGGCGGGACCCATGCGGACCTTCTCTATCAGGACTATCCGAACAACTGCCTTGGCTGTCATCAGGTCCAGTTTGATGAAATGGCCCAGGCCGTTCATTATCGTTGGCTCGGTGAGGCCCCTGATATGGTCACCAGTCCAACCGCGGAGCAGGGCAAACTGACCAACGCCATGAATGCCTACTGCATCAATATCACCGGCGACTGGGCGGTGTGCGGTAAATGCCATGCCGGTCGCGGCCTGCGTCCTGATGATCCCCAGGCAGATCTGACCAATATCGACTGTCTTATGTGTCATAGCGAGGAGTACGCCCTGACACGTACCCGCCTGGCCGATGGTTCCATGGGCAGTCCAGCCCCCACGGACACCATGGTCCGCAATATTCATGTGCCGAAGAATACCAACTGCTTGAAATGTCATGCCTATGGCGGTGGCGCCAACGGTGTCAAGCGTGGTGATGTTGCCTGGGAGTTGGCAACCAATACCGATCCTCACTATGATGCCCATATGAACACGGCCGGCGCCAATGTGCAGTGTATCGACTGCCATACCTGGCAGAATCACAAGGTAACCGGTAAGGGCTCAGACCTGCGGCCAACGGATCTGGCCTCAGAGGTCCAGTGTGTGCAGTGTCATATAGGCATGGATTCAGGAAGCGGTCATGCGGACCTGGGCAGAAGTGTAGAGCCTGACCGCCATGTGGCCCGTGTTGCCTGCCAGTCCTGCCATATTCCCACCTATGGTAAGACAGCGACCGAGACCCATCGTATCTGGATGACCCACCACGATGGCTCTGATCCAACCACCTGTAGTGATGCCGAGCCCTGTCCTGGCCATCCTGACCGGGTGGAGGCAACGGATCTGAAACCGACCTACCGTTTCTGGAATCGTCTCAGTGAGAATTATCTTCTCGGCGATGATATTTCCCTGATGTACAGCGCTGAAAATGGGACATACCAGACCTCAGTTCCCCAGGGTAACATCAATGACGGTAAGCTCTACCCCTTCAAGTATAAGACCTCTGAGGCCTTTATGACCTCAGCGGATAACCGTCTCATCGCCCTTGATACCTATGAGTATCTGGTGAAGAGCGGTAATATCTATACCTCCATTGAACAGGGACTGGTGAATATGGGCTACCAGGCCACTGAGCCCTATGAGCTGATCACCACTGATACCTATCAGCTTATCAACCATGGCGTCACGCCTGCGGCCGAGATTGCCGCCTGTGAGCAGTGTCATCCCTCCGGCAACCTTGATCCAAGCACCGACTCAGAGCTTGATGCCCTGGGTTACAGGCTGAAGGACACCCAGGCCGTGGTTTGTGGCCAGTGTCATCGGGAGAAGAGTCCAAAAACCCACGAGTCCATGCATGGCCATGTCAGCAACCGCGGGTTTGACTGCTCTTTCTGTCATACCTTCACCCGTCCGGAACGGACAGGGCTGTGTATGCCTGGCGACCCAAGCTGTGACCCAAGCATGTAGTAAAGAAGCCACATCTTAACGTGGTTTGTCTAGCCAACACATCAACCGGAGCCGCCAGTAGGCGGCTCCGGTTTTTTTATGGGCGTGATGGCCTGAAAGCTGTCAATCCTCAGGGGAGTTTTCAAGCCCGGCAGCCAGCGGTCTGAACTGGAGGTGGTAGAGCATCTCCAGGTAGCGGTTGGTTTCCTGGCGATCAAGGTTGGTGGCATATTTCCAGAAGCCATAGATACAGGTCAGTGACAGCAGCCGCTTGGCGTAGCGCTTCCATGTGTAATGGCTCTGGACCCGGTTGATGGCACCTTCAGACAGGGCGTACCAATGTTCCGGCTCCTTCTGGCATCGTTCAAAGAAGGTGGTGATGATCTCCGCAGCTTCGTCCGGGTGATTGGGGTTAATGTGAAAGCCGGAGACGCCATCCTTAATGATCTCCAAAGGCCCGCCGTAGCGGGTGGCAAAGGTGGGCAGGCCCGAGGCCATGGCTTCGATGACGGTGAGACCAAAGGCCTCGAAAAAGGCGGGCTGAATAAAGGCGGAGCGCCTATCTGCCAGATAGCGGTAGAGTTCGCCGGTGAGATTTTTGTCAAGGCGCACACCAAGCCAGCGTACCTGGCCGTCCAGGCCATGTTCATCAAAGAGGGTATGCATGCGCATAATTTGCTCACGCTCCTCATTGTCTGAGGAATGATCCGGGTTGACGGTGCCGCCGATGATTAAAAGATTTGTAAGTTCCCGTAATTTGCCGTTGTGGGCATACCACTCCACCAGGCCGGTGAGGTTTTTGATATGGTCCAGGCGGGCCATGGAAAAGATCAGCGGCTTGTCCTGGTCCTCCAAGATGCCGCGGCTCTCGGCCCTGCCACCGCCAAAGACCAGGTCGTCAAGCTCACCATGCAGGCCACTTAAGCGCTTTTCCTTGTCTGAGTATGGGAAATAGACGTCGGCATCAGCCCCCGGCGAGACAATATTAAATTTTGGATCAAAGACATTGATGCCCCTGATCACCCGTTGTAGACCCGGCATGGTAAAGGCCGAGTAACTCTCGTACTGGCCCACCATATTGTCGCTGCCGGCAATCTCCTGGTAGGTGCTGGTGATGATAAAATCTGCGGCATTCATGGCAATGAGATCCGCCGTGAACTGGCAGGAGAAATGGTACTGGTCTTCCATCTCTTGCCAGTAGAGGGCGGAGTAAAGATACTTGGTCTTCTCTAAGGCATGGGCAATGGTGCACTGGGTAACACCCAGGCGTTGGGAGATGAGGGTGGCCACCAGGTTGCCGTCTGAGTAATTGCCGATGATAAGATCGGGCCGGCGGCCCAGGAGTGCCATGACCTCCTTTTCCGCCTCTAAGGAAAAGCGTTCCAGGTAGGGCCAGATCTCGAAGCGGGATATCCAGTGGGGGATTACGGAGCCATCCTTGGCACGGAAGGGGATGCGGATAATTTTGACGTTCTCAGTACCGTTGACTTTCTCTTCCGCCTGGTTGCAGGTGGTGTCACCAGCCTCGGGCAGCAGGCGGGTGAGGATGATAATCTGTGGTTCAATGTCAAGACCCTGATCATGGATTCGGGCCCGCATCTCCTTTTCCAGGGAGCGGACCTGATCAAGGATGTAGACCACCTGCCCGCCGGTGTCAGGCAGGCCCAGGACCTTATCCTGGGCAAAATAACCATGGGGTGAGACGATCACCACGTTGAAGATCATGGGGATGCGGCTGAAAAATTGTTCCAGGGCGCCATGGTCCGGGGCCTCGAGGATGTCGGCCAGCAGGCTGAAGCTGTCAAGGATCCGGTCAACCTTACGGCCCCAACCCGGCTCAAACCCCATGATCTGCAGGTTGGCGCTGACATCATTCCAGGTGGCATCGCCGGCTTGATCTTCGAGATACTCCATGCCGTTACGCAAAGCCTGCTGAAGACCTGCCATATTTTTAATGGACCCATTGATCATAAAGGGCATACCGCCATAGCCGTGGACCCGCAGGAAGGAGAGGATCAGCTCATCGCCTTTGGCAAGGTCGTTGGCCAGGCGGCTTGAAAAACGGCGGTTCAAAAACTCTACGCCATGGCCGATGGAACGGGTCTGGGTCATCTTGGGGAAATGGCGCTCAAAGGGAGTGAGGTCGATCTCTAAAATACGATCATCCGGGTCGCTGTTGACCAGACCCTCTTTAAAGCTGAGAAACTGCGAGGCTGGAACTTCTTGCAGAGTCATGGATTCGAAGTGAAAACAGAGATAATGCCACTGGGCCACCCGGGGGCGGACATCGAGGTAGAGCCAGGGCGCGACAAGGGCAGCCTCCTGGGTATGGGCAATGGCCTCGGCCAGGGGAGAGTCAAAAAGCAATTCGTTTTCTGTCTCAGCGCAGAAGAGTTTGAATTCGTCCCAGAGATCGGTGCGCAGCATCAAACTTTTGCCGGTCTCTTGAAAGCGGCGAAACAGGCTGTAGACAGCATCCCGATTCTCCTGAATATATGTCATCAAGGTATCTATCATGGCTTTTCCTTGGCTTACTGAAGCTTCAAAAGCTGGTGTTCGTTTTGCTATCTAAGACGAGGTGCCCTATACTGAATTTTCGGTGTCTATTTTTTCAGAGTATCAAAAAGTTGCAAGCTCAGGTAGGGATTATGGCAAAAGATTTGATTGTTTCCGTTGGGGAGATTGTCTGGGACCAGTTTCCTGAAAGAAGCGTTCTGGGCGGCGCCCCCTTGAACGTTGCCTACCATCTCCAGGCCCGCGGTCTGCCGGTCTTAGTGGCCAGCCGCATTGGTGATGATGATTTGGGCCGCCACACCTTGGATAAAATCAAGGAGATCGGCCTTGCCGTCGATGCCATCCAGATCGATGCCAACAGGCCCACCGGTCGGGTGGTGGTGACAATGGACAGCCATAATGAACCCCATTTTGACATCGCAAAGCCAGCAGCCTGGGACCATATCCAGGCCGCTGAGGTTGAAAGCGTTGTTGGCGGTGGCTCCTTTCATCTGGTCTGCGGCACCCTGGCCCAGCGTGAACCGGAAAGCAGGCAGGCCATCCGCAGCCTCTGGCAGCACGCCGATACCATTTTTTATGATGTCAATCTCCGTCCTCCCTTTACGCCCATGGAGCATGTCAAGGAGTCCCTGGAGGCAGCCCATGTGGTCAAGGTAAACAGTGAGGAGTTGGCAGTTTTGAATGAGGTCCTGGTCGGCAAAACTGGTAGTGAAGAAGAAATGGCTGCCGCCCTGTTAAACGCCTTTGACCTCAAGCTGCTGGCCGTGACCCGTGGCAGTGAAGGTGCCTTGCTCATCAACAGGGAGGAGTGTTGTTCCCATTCCGGCTTTCCAGTGACGGTTGCTGACACAGTGGGCAGCGGCGACGCCTTTTTTTCCGGTATCATCGCCGGTTTTCTGGCCGGTAGCCCCCTTCAAAGCTGCCTGGAAGAGGCCAACCGCCTGGGCTCCTATGTGGCCTCCAAGGCCGGAGCCACCCCGGCCTATCCCTCCTAGTGTAGAAGTATTTTAACAGCCGGAAGTGTCTGTCGAATACCAGTGAACTTCACTCTAATGCCAGAAGCCGCTCATAAAATGTTGGCATATCTTCATTAAATCGACATCTCTAAAGTCATCCCCGCAAAGTCGGGAATCCATAGAGCACGGGTAAATAGCCAGGTCCAGCCTTCGCGGGGATGACTCCTAAAATGGCTGAAGCTCAGTGGTAAGCAGAAATTATTATATTGTTCAATCTCGGAACAAACACGTCCCATCAGCCATCGCTTTCTGCAGGAAATTAATGTTTTTCCGGCCCATTTAGGGTATGGAAAGATGTGACAGGTCAAGGCGGAGCCTCTTCCCTATAAGCGAAGGAGAGTGGCCCACCTATGAAGCTATAGATACTTCTTGAAGGGGTTTTATAAAGGATGAGCAAGATAACGATCGGTTCCAGGAAGAGTAAACTGGCAATGTGGCAGACCTATTACGTGCAGGACAAGCTTAATGCCGCCGGTATAGAAACAGATATCATCACCATGGAGACCAAGGGAGACAAGGTCCTCAACACCTCCATTGCCAAGATCGGCTCTAAGGGTGTGTTTACCGAGGAGCTTGAAGATCAGCTTGCTGACGGCACCTTGGATATCGCTGTGCACAGCGCCAAGGATATGCCCTCCCTGCTTCCGGACGGTTTTGAGCTCATCGCCTTTACCGATCGCGAAAAGGCCAATGATGTGGTGGTGAGCCATAATCCCGGCCTGTGCCTGGAAGATACCGGCAAAAAAATTGTTCTTGGCACCTCCTCTGTGCGGCGCCGGGCCCTGCTCGCCCTCCACTACCCCCATATTGAGACCGTGGATATTCGTGGCAACCTCCAGACTCGGATCAAGAAAATGAAGGAAGGCCTCTGCGACGGTATCATGCTGGCCTATGCCGGTGTTCATCGTATGGAGTATGAGGATTTGATCGTCCACACCTTCCCTGAGGAGCAGTTTGTGCCGCCGGTGGGCCAGGGCTGTGTGGCCATTGAGGCGGCAGGCGGGCTCAGTGCCGAGAAGAGAAAGCTTGTGCGTTCTTGTCTCAACAATGCCGAGAGCGAGGCACGTCTTTTGGCTGAACGTGGCTTTCTGCGCAAGCTTGAGGGCGGTTGTTCCATTCCGGCCTTTGCCCTGGCAACCCTTAACGGCGATGAGTTAACCCTGACTGCCGGCCTTGTCAGTCTCGATGGCCAGAAGAAAATCAGCGCCACCCAGAGCGGCCCTAAGGCCGAGGCCCAGCGCATCGGCACCGAACTTGGTACCAAGATCCTGGCTGATGGTGCCAAGGAGCTCTTGGCCGAGATCCGCAGTCAGCAGGCTGAAGAGGGGATCTAACCACCCTTCGACAGGAAGCCCCATAGCGCAAAGATCGTACCCTGAGCCGGTCGAAGGGTCAGGGCTGAATGGGGAAGAAATTATGAAAGATCTCCTCGATTTTGACCGCCGCCATCTCTGGCATCCATACACCTCCATGGTAAACCCTCTGCCCGTCTACGAGGTGGAGTCGGCCTCCGGCGTCCGCCTCCGTTTAGCTGATGGCCGGGAGATCATTGACGGCATGTCTTCCTGGTGGTCAGCCATCCATGGTTACAACCATCCTGTTCTCAATGAGGCCCTGGCTAGGCAAAGTGCTAAGATGGCCCATGTCATGTTTGGCGGTATTACCCACAGGCCTGCTGTGGAGCTGGCTGAGAGCCTTATCCGCCTGGCGCCGCCATCTTTAGAGCGCGTATTTCTGGCTGATTCCGGTTCGGTGTCGGTTGAGGTGGCCATTAAGATGGCCTTCCAGTTCTGGCAGGCCAAGGGTCACACCGATAAAAAAAGATTGCTCACCATCCGCGGCGGTTACCATGGCGATACCTTCGGGGCCATGGCGGTCTGCGACCCGGAAAACGGCATGCACCATATCTTCCAAGGTATCTTGCCCCAGCATCACTTTGCCCCCCGGCCCAGCTGTTCTTTTGCTGGGCCCTGGGACGAGGCTGACCTTGGCGCTTTCACGACGCTTATAGAAAAACATCATGGCCAGTTGGCAGCCGTAATTATGGAACCCGTGGTCCAGGGCGCCGGTGGCATGTATTTCTACCACCCCCGTTACCTGGCCGGAGTGCGCCAGCTCTGTGAGCGCTACAATGTGCTGCTCATTTTGGATGAGATCGCCACAGGTTTTGGCCGTTCCGGTACCTTTTGGGGCTGCGAGCATAGTGGCGTGACCCCTGACATCATGTGTCTGGGTAAGGCCCTCACTGGCGGCTATCTGACCCTGGCCGCCACCCTGGCCACCGCCGAGGTGGCCGATACCATTTCCAGTGGTGAGCCCGGCCTCTTTATGCACGGCCCCACCTTCATGGCCAATCCCCTGGCCTGCGCCGTGGCGCTGGCCTCCATCAAGCTGCTGGTCGACAGCCCCTGGCAGCAACGCGTTTCCTCCATTGCCACCATCCTTGAACGACAATTGGCCCCCTGCCGGGAGCTTGCCACGGTGAATGACGTTCGGGTCTTAGGCGCCATTGGCGTGGTGGAGATGAAAGAGGATGTCGATGTGGCCCGCCTCCAAAAGCAGTTTGTCGAGCGCGGCGTCTGGGTCAGGCCCTTTGGCCGCTTAATCTATGTCATGCCCCCTTATACCATTGAGCAAGGCGACCTGGAGCAGCTGGCCCGCGCCATTGTCGATGTGGTGCAGGGAATCGGCTAGCTCTATTCTTGTGCCATATTGCCATTGACGTCGTTCTCGCCGGAGGATGACCCGTGTGAGCGCTGGGCATGGGGTGGGGAACGCTGTACTCTTTCTTTATCGCCCGGAGGGCCGGGCTCCTACATGCCCCAACCAGCCCTATCGGCATTCTTACCTCGCTCTATAGGGTTGATCGCAGCAAAGCGGAATTTCGCTGCCTGCCGCTATTTTCTGTTGACAGCCGACCAAAACGCTGGTCTGGTAACACGAAAATTTTATGAGTGTTACGGATTCCATGTTTATTTAGGCCAAAGCCTTGGTCGGTGAATTTTCAGCGGACGGAGAGAAATAATGATCAAAAAACAAATTTCCATTGTCGGGGCAGCAGCCATTCTGCTTGCTGCGTCATCCCAGGCTTTGGCCCATTTCGGCATGGTCATCCCGTCGACCAACATGGTCAGGCCTGAAAAAAAAAGTGTGGATGTCACTCTCTCCTTTTCCCATCCCTTTGAGATGATCGGCATGGACCTGGCGAAACCCGCCGAGTTTTATGTGGCAATAGATGGCAAGCGTCAGGACCTGGGCTCTTCCCTCCAGAAGACCGAGGTTATGGATCACTTGGCCTGGCAGACCTCTTACAAGGTCAGGCGTCCAGGGGTCTATCAGTTTGTCATGGAGCCCACCCCCTACTGGGAGGCGGCAGAGGACCTGTCCATCATCCATTATACCAAGACCATTATCGCGGCCTATGGCGCTGATACAGGTTGGCACGAGCCAGTGGGCCTGCCCACCGAGATCGTCCCTCTGCTCAGGCCCTTTGGCAACTATGCTGGCAACAGCTTTCGCGGCCAGGTGTTGAAGAATGGCAAGTCCGTGCCCCATGCCGAGGTGGAGGTGGAATTCTATAATGAGGATGGCCAACTCCAGGCCGCCAGCGATTACCATGTCACCCAGGTGATCAAGGCGGATGCCAGCGGCATCTTCACCTTCACCTGTCCTCTTCCGGGCTGGTGGGGATTTTCTGCCTTGCTGGAGGCGGAGTACACCCTGCCCGACCCCAGTGGTGAGGCCAAGCCCGTGGAGCTGGGCGCGGTGCTGTGGATCTATATGGATCCCTATAAGAGAAAGTAAGGGGATTTTGTCAGACCAGAAACAACAAAGGCCCAATGGATTGCTCCATCGGGCCTTATATATAAACGCTATAAAAGCGGTAAGAATCTGGCTCCTCGGGAGGGACTCGAACCCCCGACAAGGTGATTAACAGTCACCCGCTCTACCAACTGAGCTACCGAGGA
>JBDLIE010000070.1:0-12250 GCA_039715015.1 Thermodesulfobacteriota bacterium | reverse complement strand
CTCGCAGCAGGTCGTTTGCGAGAAATGCGGGCTTGCAATAAGGAGAACGTGGATCGGTTATGAGATGCCTGAGAGGAGGAGCATGCTGAGTCGTTTGCTACGGAAGACCATAGATCTCATGACCCGGCAGTTGTCGGCCTTTAATAAAAGACGACAACAACGCTTACCGCTTCCCGACCCAGGTAAATGGGGGGTTGATGTCCGTGATAACCACCTCGCCCTCGGCAATGTTTTGCTTGCAGATTTGGCCAAGCAGCATGGTACCCCATTAATGGTTTTCAATCGTGAGCGCCTTCTTGACGACGCGGGAAGTATCAAGTCCGCTCTTGAAAAAAAAATGAGCGGCTCCATGGTTCTCTATTCATATAAAACGACCCCCATACCCGGAGTGTTGGAGGAACTTCATGCTGCCGGCTTGGGGGCGGAGGTTATTTCGCCCTATGAGCTTTGGCTGGCCTGCAAGCTCGGGGTGCCAGGTGAAAAAATTGTCTATAACGGCGTGAATAAAGATTCGGACAGCCTTGTCCAGGCTGTTCAACATGGCGTATTGGCGATCAACGTCGATGCGCTTGAAGAGGTTGCGGCATTACGGCAGGTGGTTGAACAGGTCGGGCGCAAGGCAAATGTCGGAATTCGGCTCGCAATGAATGAAAACAGTCAATTCGGTCTGTCTCTGAAAAGTGGAGAGGCCTTTGAGGTTGCAAAACTTCTGGCATCAGACACAAAGAACTTCAACTTCAACTGCATCCACTTTAATGCAACCTCCGGGGCCCGTAACAGCCAAACCCATATTCGATACGTTCGTAAAGCCCTTGATTTTATGAAGGCCCTGCAGGCGGAAACTCAAACCGCTGTACCCTATCTCGATATTGGTGGAGGGATTGGCGTGCCAACGAGCAAACAATTCAGCGGCCTCGAATTTGTCTTTTCCCGGGCCTTGCAATTGCTGCCGATTCCCCCGGATACAGAGAACTTTGAAGAGATCGAATCTTTTGTGGACAATGTTGGCGGCCAAATCGAAAAGCGCTGCCAGGCTCTTCAGATGCCTGTCCCGAAAATCATTATTGAGCCCGGGCGTTTTGTAACATCTCGAGCTGGAATTTTATTGACCCAGATTCGCAGCCGGAAAGAACGAGACAAGGATGTGACTTTTTTAATTGGCGAGGCCGGCAAGCTCAATCTCACACTGCCCATGGATTTTCAATATCATGAGATATTTGACGTCAAAAGGGCCCATGCCCGTCGCGCCAAGTCTTTCAGTATCGTGGGCAGGGTGTGTACATCAGCTGATTGGACCGCAAGGATGAAGCTTCTCCCTTCAGACCTCAGGCAGGGTGATATTCTGGCAATAATGGATGCGGGTGCCTATTTTACCGCTTTTTCAAACTCTTTTGCCTTTCCCCGTCCGCCAGTCATCATGGTTGATAAAGAGGGGGCCGTAAAAGAAATTCGCCGACGGGAGACATTTGCTGACATGCTCGGCTGCGACACCATGGCATCCCTGCATTGAAGATGAAGACAGGACAATGGCCAGAGAAGGAGAGTCGGGCGTCGGAAGGTGCTCTAATGCAGTGTAGGTGAGAGGGTTCACGCTGTTTATTGGTTCAAGGGGAGAAATGGTAGAAGTTAAAAAAATCAATCCTTCTGGTCAGCCCGCTTGGGATAGTTATGTTCAGGGCCATGCTGGTTGCGGGGTGTATCTTTCTTCGGCCTGGCAGGAGGCGGTTGAGAAAGGCTACGGCCACCCTACGTTTTACCTGGCTGCGTACCAGGGACAGTCCATTGTCGGCGTTTTGCCCCTGGCTCTGATAAAGATGCCCTGGCGGCGGGGTAATTTAGTTTCATTACCGTTCTGTGACTATGGCGGTCTGCTGGCCGATAGTACAGAGGTTGCCAGCACCCTGCTTGGGCAGGCCCTTCAACTGGCCGACGAATTGCAAGCAGGTCTTGAGATTCGGATGCGGCAGCCAGCTCCTGTTGTTGAGAGAGCAGGGCGTTTTTCTCAGGTTTCCGGCAAGTGTCGTATGGTGCTTAATCTTCCTGGGGATGCTTCTCAACTATGGGCTGGTTTTAAATCGAAATTGCGCAGTCAGATAAACAGGGCCCGTAAAGCTGGTCTTGTCGGGCGAATGGGACATGCTGACCTTCTTAGCGATTTTTACCAGGTTTTCACCCAAAATATGCGGGACCTTGGCTCTCCCGTTCATTCTGAAAAATGGCTGCGCTCCATTGTTGCTGCCTATGGTAATAGGGCCAAAGTAGGGGTTGTCTATCAAGATTCATTTCCTGTGGCCGCCGGCATTACCCTTGCTCATGGCAATAGTATGACAATCCCCTGGGCCTCCGCCGTACGTGAATTCAATAAGCTAAGTCCTAATATGCTGCTTTACTGGACTTTTTTGGAAGATGCCGCAGACAGCCGTTTTACCAGCTTTGACTTTGGCCGATCAACACCGGATGAGGGCACATACGCTTTTAAGAAGCAATGGGGCGCCCAGCCTGTACCTTTGTACTGGTACCGGAAGGGGGAGCATGTGCTCGCCAAGCAAAAGGAGAAAAGGGGGGGCTGCCGGATGGTCGTCGAAAAGATCTGGAAGTATTTACCACTGCCGGTTGCCAATTATTGCGGCCCCCATCTGAGGAAATATATCGACAGATGACTTTTTTTGCCCTTCCACCTGCTGAAGCACGGCTACCGTTGCAAGCCCTTTATCGAGGCCTTCTCCCTCTTGCGCCAGATTTTTCAGATAAATTAGGTAAGCATGTGGGCGCAGAAGTGTGTGGACTGGCCAATAATGCCAGAACATTATTCTACCTTCTTTTTAAGGCCTTGCGCAGTCGAGCTTCTTTTGACCGAGGAGAAATTCTGCTGCCCGGCTATACCTGCTATTCGGTGGCGGCAGCGGCCGTAAAGGCTGGATGCAAGGTCGCATTGTATGACCTGGATCCGTCTTCCTTTCAACCAGACTTTGCCGACGTCAAAGAGAAAATCACCGCCCGTACCCTGGCCGTGGTAGGCCAGCATCTTCTCGGTGTTGAGGCCGATATCAACCGTCTTGTGGCAATTGCTCACGACCATGGGCTCTGTTGTATCGAGGATGCTGCCCAACATCTGGGAAGCGTGACAGGGGCATCCACTGTGAGCCAAAGGAATGCTGATTTTTCGGTGTTTAGTTTTGGCAGGGGCAAGCCTCTGCCCTTGGGTGGCGGCGGGGCGCTGATTGCCAGAGGTGAACGTGAATTTGCAGGACTTCCCCACGACTTTGAGTTGCTGCCTGCTGACAAATTCACTAACAGGCTCCTGCCTTTTGCTGTGCAGATACTTTCCCGGCCGCGCCTCTACTGGTTACTGGAAACCCTGCCTTTAGGTCTGGGGCAAACAGTATACAATCCAGACTTTGGCGTCTCTACGATGCCCTCTTTCTATCAGCGCATCGGGGCGTCTGCCCTGCCTGGCCTGGAAAAATTGAACCAACATCGGGCTGGCATCGGTCGTCTCTACCAGTCGCTTTTCTCACAGCAAGCTGATGTGTTACCTGCGGTAGGCATGCCCGCTTATGTCCGTTATCCTCTGCTGGTCTCAAATCAACAAGAAGTAAGGCGCATGACTAGCTATGGCGTCCGACAGCTCTATCCTCTCGCCCTCTGCGACCTGCCAGCCTTGCAGGCAGATCTGGTTGAGGGCCGAACGCAAGCGAGGGGAGCCAGGGAAATTGCCCGGAGGCTGGTCACCTTGCCAACCCATCTGGCCGTCGATGCAAGTAGTGCCAAAAAAATTGCCGGAGAGGCCCACAGGTATTTTCGTGACATTGAAACGATTCAAATCTGCAGCAAGGAGAGTGGTGATCATTTTGCCGAAGCTATGCAGTGCCCCGCTGCCGGATAAGCTGCATCTTTACCGTGCTTGCTTTTTCTTGCCGGGGGCTTTCGTATGGAATGGAGACCAAAGATATGGACCGCAATAATGTGAATCTTGCTTTTGTTAACTATCTCAGCAGGTCCGGCTCTACGTTTCTCTGTCGGCTGTTGGATGAATATGAAGAGGTCTCTGTTGGCATCGAAGCAGGCTTTCCCGGCGCCATCCATCGGTTGATACCCGTAGATTATGAGGAAATTTCAGATGACCATACCTTAAAGCGCTATCTGGATGAATTGTTTGGAGATATTCGCTTTCAAGAGTGGAAAATAGATAGAGAGGTCCTGTTTCGCAAGTTGAAATCAGGAGGATATCCCCTGACCTTTAAAGATATTTTACTGAACTGTATGATAGAATATTTTGGAGATGCGACTGCCAAGGTTTTTGTACACAAGGCTGGATACTATATTGATATCCTCGAAGATGTACAGAAGACTTTTGGGGATACAAAAAATATTTTTGTGATCCGCGATCCGCGCGCCATTTATAACTCTCAAAAAAATGCCAGCTGCCTCTATACAGGCAAGGCCATGGGACATTCGTTGCCCTATTTTGTTTGGCAATATCGCAAGCGGGCCAGAATAGTCGAAAAAAACAAAGGGGCGAAGAACCTTTTTTGTATCCGGTATGAGAATTTGATAGAAAATACGCAGGATGTAGTGGCGGCGACTCTGCGCTTCCTGGAGGTGAGAGGGGGCAAGAAAAAAAAGGCGGGTGGCTATGGGGATAAAATTCCGGCCAATCAGCAAAAACTGCATACCAATGTCACCTCTGCGCCGAACCGGAAAAGCCTTGAAAAGTGGAAGACAGGACTTCGCAAAGATGAAATTCTTTTTATCCAGAACAGGCTCTCCCGGGAAATGTCCGCAATGAATTATGTCCCGGTTTCCTTGTCCGGTCTCAGTGGAAAGGAATGGCTTGCTTACATCCGGACCGAGTTAACCTATCGAATATTGCAGGTGAAAATGTTGCGGTGAGAAAAAGAGTATTTGAGGGAGCGTTTTTTTCTGTGGTCGTTATGGCCAGCAAGGAGCTCGGGAAAAGAGCATGGATACGATGGGGCAGAATCGCACAGTTATTGTCACCTCCGGCAAGAGCCGGGTTGCCTATAACATTGTCCGCAGCCTCGGCAGACGTGGCTGCCGGGTGTTCGTCGGCGATGTCGAATCAGGGGCAATGTCCGCGGCTTCACGGTACGCCCAGGGGAGTTTTGTCTATCCATCACCTTTTTCGGCACCTGTTGATTTTAAAGAATGTCTGCTCCGCAAGATCAAGGAGTTAGAGGCTGAGGTCCTCATCCCCGTTCTTGAGGAAACATTTCTAGTGGCCCAATATAGGGAAGAATTGGCCCACCATGTGAAATTGGTTGTTCCTGAGTACGACCAGATTCTGGATGCACACAATAAGGACAGCTGGGGCTCTCTGGCCGATGAGCTTGACATCCCCCATCCCAGGGCCTTTGCCGTAACAACACTGCAGGCGAACACTGCCTTGTGCCATGAACTCCGCTTTCCTGTGTTGCTTAAACCAAAACAGGGCGGTGGCGGCTGGGCCATTCAGGAGGTTACCTCCGTTCAGGAACTTCAAGGGCTTCTTGCTACCGAGTCGAACGGTGAACATAGTTGGGATCGTTTTTTTGTTCAGGAGAAGATTGACGGAGAGACCCATTGTGTGGCTACCCTCTTTTGCAAGGGGGAGTTGCGAGGGATGGTGGCGTATAGGCAGCTTCGTGAGTATCCGGTTCCCTTTGGCCAGGCAGTCATGCGCCAGAGTATCCGCAGTGAGCAGGCGGAAGGCAATATCCAGAAACTTCTTGGGGCCATGAAGTGGCATGGCGTCTGTCAGGCCGATTTTGTCGTCGATTCTGCAAGCGGCATTCCGTTCCTTATTGACATCAACCCCAGGTTTTGGGGCTCCGTGGCCCAGGCCATTGCCTCGGGGGTTGATTTTCCCTGGCTCCTCTACCAAATCGCCCATGATGGTGATGTGGAATCGGTCACAAATTTTGCAACCGGGGTTAAGTCGCGCTGGATTGGCGGTGATTTGCGCGCCTTCCTGCCGTTGTTGGGGCAGAGTCCGGATAAAATTAAGTTTCTCAGGGATTTTTTTTCTGTGACAAACTGGCAGGTGTATCGTGATGATTTTGAGTTCCAGGATCCGTTACCCTTTTTTTCCTGGGTCGCTTATTCGGTGCGGTGCGCTGTGAAAAGAAGATTTGCAGACGGCCCGGCGGCGGATCGTTTGCAGGGAGTATGGGAGTAAGCGCCATGGGCAAAGAGGCTGTGGATTCGAAGAGTTTTCTTTCTCACAGGAAAGCTCACAACAGAGGCAGGTTGGTCTGATATGGCTCTCAAGGTTATGCTCTTGATTGCAGCCGACACTGTTACCGGGCCGGTGAAGGGCATATTTCAGTTGATTGAAAATCTGAGTCCGGAAGTGGCGGAAATTCAACTGTATGACTTTCAATATAATGATGAAGGAGAGACCCTTTTTCTGCAGGCTGTACGGGAGCGCGGTATTCCAGTACATTTTTTGGTCCAGAAAAACAGATCATATATCTCTTTGGTCCGTCAGGTTGTCCAGGAGATCAAGGAAAAGAACTTCGATGTGGTGCAGACCCATGGCTATAAGCCGACCTTCCTTGGCTTTTGTGGCAGATTTTTATGTCCGGTAAAATGGGTTTGCTTCATGCACGGCACTACCAGCGAAAACATCAAGGTGAAGATCTACAACCTGATAGATAATATGCTCCAGTTGGCAGCCCACCGAACCGTCCTTGTCTCAAAGGCCCAACGACAAAAGGTGTTCGGCGGCCAAAATTCCAGGCGGGTGCATGTCCTGCATAACGCCGTGGATGTCGCCTCGCCAATGCCCATGTCCGGTAGCTCAAGATCCCTGCGGCAAACAGCCGAAATGCCCGATGGCTGCAAAATTGTCGTCTCTGTGGGGCGGTTCAGCCCGGAAAAGGGCATGGATGTTCTCCTAGAGGCTTTTGCCCTTCTTATTGACCAGGTAGAAGATGTTCAGCTGCTCTTGGTGGGGGAGGGCCAGGAGATGACGGCCATGGAGGAGCAGGTCTGCCGGCTCGGATTGACAGGAAGAGTCCATTTCCCTGGTTTTTCGGAAACCCCAGGCGACTTTGTGGCCGAGGCCGACGTGGTTGTCCTGCCTTCACGCTCCGAGGGTATTCCCAACGTGGTGCTGGAGGCCATGGCCATGGGCAAGCCCGTGGTTGCCACTGCGGTAGGGGGGGTGCCGGAGATCATCGAAGACGGCATAAGTGGCAGGCTAGTGCCCGCGGAGCATCCCTCCTTACTTGCCCGCGGCCTGGCTGAGGTCCTCAGCGACCCGGAAGTCTGGCAGCGTTTTGCCGAGCAGGGCAGACGTCGGGTGCAGGATTTTTTTAGTATTGAAGCACGGGTTGGACGGCTTGAGGACTTATATCGAGATGTCCTGACAGGGGGACGGTGATGGTTTTTTTTGTCATTCTTCTCTGGTTTTCCTTCTTCCTTCTGGCCTGGACCTTTGTTGGCTATCCTCTGGCAGCGCTTACTCTGGCGCTTTTTTTAGCAAAACCCTGGCGCAAAGAAAAATACACAGGCTCGGTCACTATGATCATAGCGGCCCATGATGAGGAAGAGGTGGTCCGCGCCAAAGTCGAGAACTGTCTGGCCCTTGATTTTGGAGGGGTAGATCATCAAATTATCATTGTTTCAGATGGCTCCACCGATAAAACAAATCTGATCTTGGAAGAGTTTGCCGGAAGATCAGAATATTTAGAACTTATCACCTATCAGCCTCGGGCCGGGAAGGCTCATGCCCTGAATGTCGGAGTCGCTAAAGCTCGTGGAGAGATTCTCATCTTCGGGGACGCCAATGTGATGGTTGCTGAAAAAAGCTGCCAGTACCTACTGGCCCCCTTTGCCGATCCTGAGGTCGGTGTCGTCTGCGCTAAGGTTTTGGTCAGGGCGCGGGGCGATCAAGAGGTGGCTGGGGAGAGCCTGTATATGAGATACGAGGCGGCTGTTCAGGAGTCTGAATCCCTGCTTGGGAGTATGGTCGGGGTGGACGGCGCTCTCTTTGCCATGCGCAGAGATTTATTTCGCACCCTGTCCCCGGAAACCATCCTCGATGATTTCACCCTTTCCATGCAGGCACCTGTGAGTGGTCAGCGGATTGTCTATGAAAAAGCTGCTGAGGCCGTCGAGGAAGTTGTCCCTTCTGCAGAAAACGAATTCAAGCGCAAGGGCAGGATTGTCGCCGGTGGCTACCAGTTCCTGGCAGATTTTCTAAAAAGCAGCAGTTCATTGAATCTTAGTATGTGGTTTGCCTTTATCTCCCACAAGATTTTGAGGTGGCTGGCGCCTTTTTTGCTGCTCACGCTTTTTGCCTCCAACATTTTTCTGATCACCACTCCCCTTTACTTTTGGATGTTTGCCGCCCAGACGTGCTTTTATCTGCTGGCCCTCCTTGGCTATTTGAAAAAAGAATTACGCAGGAATCATGTGGTCTATTTGCCCTATTATTTTTGTGTGGTGAACCTGGCTGCCTTCCAGGGTTTTTTTCGTTTTCTGTCAGCCCGCCAACAGGCCATTTGGGAAAAAGTGGAGCGTTAATCAGGGAGCTTAGGCCATCCATCGCAAATGGCTTCTTTCACCTGATGAATTATCGGAGAGGGATAACGGTTTGAAAATATATGGCAAGGTTAAGCACCACAAGCTCCTGACGCAGATCGACCTGCGATTGCATGGTATTCTCGTGCCGTTTCTGCTCAAACTCTATGCCCCCAAAGACTATAATATGGCCGATACCCTGGTCATTGCCGGCGCTCCCAGGGCCGGCACTACCTGGTTGGCCGAGCTGGTGAATATGGTGCCGGAAAGTGCCATTCTCTTTGAGCCCCTGCATCTTGGCCAGGTTTCGGCGGCCCGGCGGGCCGGGTTCAAGTGGGAGACAATGGTTCCTCGAGGTGCCTCTTGGCCCGAGGGGGAAAATTTCCTCCAGAAGGTTCTGCTCGGCAAGGTCCGCAACCGCTGGACTATGTCTCATGTCACTTTGCAACAGGCCCGTCATGCAAGAGTATGGATTGTTAAGTTTGTCCGGGCTAACATGATGCTCGACTGGTTTGCCCATACCTTTCCGGTGCGGCCTCCGGCCTTAATTATTCGTCATCCATGCGCCTGCATAGCGTCCTACCTTCAGAAAGGCTGGCCCCGGCCGGCTAAGGCACCAGCTGATCATGCTTTTTTTCAGGTTTATCCCCATCTGCGCCAGGTGTGCAATGGCCTTGTCAGTGTTGAGGAGTATATCGCAGTCTCCTGGTGCATGGAATATTACGTCCCTTTTGTTGCCCAGCCGCCCATGCCTTTCCATCTTGTTTGCTATGAGCGCCTTGTCAGAACAGGCCTTGAGGAGCTGACGAAACTTTTCAAGGTCTGGGAGCTGCCTTTGCCCGAGGAGGCCAAGGTCAGGCTCCAGAGGCCGAGCACAACAACCGCAACTTTCTCCCAGGTCTCCAAGGGCCGCGATCCGCTCACCGGCTGGCAGAGATATTTTACCCCGGAGCAGAGTCGCCGCATTCTTGCCGTGGTGGAGGCTTTTGGCTTGGATTTTTATAGTAATGAGCCAGAACCTGATTACGAAAGGCTTTACAGTCAGTCTCCGGTGCGCCAGAATATGAAGAGCGATGGAGCTGATTTCTTAAGTTATATGACGAGGCAACAGAGTTAAGAGGAGGCGGCGTGAAGGATCTCTGTGTCTGCATACTTGCCCATAATGAACAGAAGCATATCGCCGAAACAATCGGTGCTATTGCTGAAAACTGCGGCACATTAGACCTTGATATCAAGGTCTATGCCAATGGCTGCACGGACAACACTGAGGAAATCGTCCGTTCCTTGTGTCGGGGACGGTCAAACCTCTATCTAAGGGAGTTGCGCAAGCCCTCAAAGGCCAACGCCTGGAACGTTGCCTTTAGTGAAAATAAAAATCCCATCCTCGTCTTTGCCGATGGTGATGTGGTGCCGGAAGCCGGTGCCATTGAGGCCTTGTATGGGCTGCTGACCAAGGAGAACAAGCAAACTGTTGTGGTCGGCTGCTCTTTCTGGCCAAGAAAAGCAGGCTTGACATGGGGGCAGCGCTTTACAGGGTTCCTGCAGATTCCTGTGCGCCAGGATTTCCTGGCCGGGGGCTTGTACGCCATTCGTCGTCAGGGTCTGGCCCAGGAATTTGCCCAAAGAAATATTGACGGAATACCGTCAGGAGTCACTGGCGATGATACCTTCCTCCAGTTGGTTGTGCCGCCGGACAGATTCTCCATCATCAGTCACCGGGTCTACTATGAACCGCCTGAACTGGAGGATTACTGGAAATATCTTGCTCGAATTCGATGGCAGGAGGAGCAGCTTTTTACGGTTTTCAGCGCCTTGTTTACTGGCCCGGGGAGAGAGGAAAAGGCTTTTGGGGTCCGCATGAAAGAAAAAATTGCTGGCAGGCAGGGGGCGGGAAGGTTGCTGCTTGGCCTTATGGCCGGCGGAGCGCGTTCTGTGATGAAAACGGTTTTTAGAAAAAAAATTGACGGGTGCTATCGGGCTTTGGGGCCTGTTGGCAATGAAGGTGGCAATGTTCTGAGTCGGGCCACCCGTTCTCAGTCGGCTAAATAGTTTTCCCATAATCATCAAAGGATTAGAGATTTCATGCAAACCCTTGCGGATCAAACTATACCCCGGCAAAATTTTTTTTATTTCTTCGGCGTTTGCCTTTCATTTTTTGTTTTTGTGGTGCGGCCTGGAGAGGTTTTTCCTGTTCTTGCCGGGACCAGGCTTGGTCTTGTCAGTTTTGTCTTTACCTGTGTGGCTTTTTTTGTTTCCAGCGGGCCACAGGCTATTCGTGAGGGTGAGTTTCCTGGTCTTAAATTGATGCAGCTTTTGCTTTTTCTAGGCTTTTTAGTCATCCCTTTCTCCAGGTGGCCGAGGCATGCCCTTGAGGGCTGGTATACAATTCTGCTCATCAATACTCTCCTCTATTTTTTTTGGTTACCTTTCGTCCGCTCTCCACACCAGCTGCGGAAGTTGGTGAAGTTTTTTGTGCTTGCTGGCGGGATACTGGCCCTGGCTATTCTCTTTCTCGATTTTACCCAGGTCACCCAATATGGCAGGGTCAGTGTGGGGGCAACCTATGATCCAAACGATATTGCCATGGTTTTGGCGGTTGTTTTTCCAATGAATGTTGCTTTTTTTATGCAGGGCAAATTGACATCGAAGTTGTTTTGGGGGGCGTTGCTTGTCTGTCTGGTCTTGGGGATTCTGAGTACCGGGTCGCGGGGTGGAATCTTGTCGCTTACTGTGGCGTGTTTGCTTCTGCTATTCACAACAGGCAAGAGGGTTAAAGCTTGGCATAAAATTTTTGTGGTTTTGTTAGTTGCCGGTTTTTTCATGAGTCCATTTGCCGACACGGTGAAGGAGCGGTGGCAAGATGTTCTAAGTGGTGTTGATTATAATATTCAAAACCCTGAGGTGGGAGGGGTTGGCCGTTTGAGTCTATGGATTTCAGGAATGCAACTTATTGTGGAAAATCCCCTAACTGGCGTTGGGGTCAGCAACACCACGAATGCCATGGGTATAGAGTTTGGCCGCTGGCGGTCTTTGCATAATTCTTACTTTCAGGCGGGACTGGAGCTGGGGTTGGTGGGGCTTGTTCTCTTTATCATGCTGCTGAAGACGGCCTGGAGAAATTGTAGCCAAGCCCTGCCTCTGCTTGATGAAAATCATGAGTTGCGCTCCTTTGCTCTACTGGCCGTAAGTGCGAGGATATCCATTGTTACCTATATAACAGCGGCATTTTTTCTTTCTCATGCATATTCCCTCATATTGCCCATTCTCCTCCTTATCTCAAACGGTCTGTATTATATCTCTGAAGCTGGGATCAAAGAGGGTGGTAGCTGATGAGGATTATGACAAGGCAAAATGATGGCTGCAGAGGCCTGAAGCTGAAGGTGACGGTGCGACGTTCTTTTTTCTTGGCGACCATTTGCCCTTAAACCCTGTTCTTTCTATCAGAAATTATGCCAGCTAAGAAAAGTTTTTTTCACCATGCCGTAATCTACTGGCTGGGCAGAATGACGGCTCGCTCTCTGCAAATTATCCTCCTGCCCATTTATACGGCGTTTCTTTCCCCGGCAGATTACGGCACCCTGAGTATCCTGGGAATTATCATGGATATGGCCGCCCTTGTCCTCTGCTTTCAGCTCCCTGTTGCCCTCTATAAATTCTGGGCCGGTGCGGAAACTGAGGAGGAGAGAAGAGAGATTCTGGGTGGGACCATGCTTCTGACTAT
>JBDLIE010000069.1:0-13385 GCA_039715015.1 Thermodesulfobacteriota bacterium | reverse complement strand
ATTTTGCACCTAATACATCCAACTCTTTATATGAGAAATGTATAAGCACAAAATGTTCCGCAGGCAAAAAACAATTACGGTAAACAGGATGGCGGCGTACGCCTTGGGGAAAAAGGGGGGAGAAAATAAATCTGTTCACTTTTTTTCATCCTGCCCCTTAAACTGTCTGGTGCATTGACTGCTTGTGCCATTTCTATTTTTTCCTGTATTCTGGATAATGCCTTACCATTCATTTCAGGACATAGAGCAACACGCCGCTGCGGATTGCCCGAATTAATGTCCGGCCTGTTGGCAAGACTGGAAGACGCCGGCCCCTCTCGGACCGCCAACAGAGTGCTGGCCATACTCCTTGAATGCCAACCAAAAGAAGGTGCCCACTGCGACAAAGCCTCCCTCAGCGTCGGGAAAACAAAAAGCTCTAGATGGACACGGGGCAAAGAATAAACCGCTTCCCTTTTCTAAATAATAACGAAAATTTGCTGCACAGACTGTGCTGTGCTCCCCGACCCGCCATCACTCTATCCAATCAGCAGGAAACAGGAGGCTGGCCATGCAAAAAAAACTTTTAGCCGTCACGCTGACAGCACTCGTGATTCTCCTTGCAGGACTTGCCCATGGCCGCGTATCGTCCCTGCGCGTGGCAGTGGACGGAATGGCCTGCCCCTTCTGCGCCTTTGGGGTTGAAAAGAGGCTCAAAAAAGTCAACGGGGTGGCCTTGGTGACCGTTGACATGAAAACGGGAACCGCAACAGTAACGGCCAGGCCAGATGCATCTATTCGTTACCAGGAGGTGGCGAAGGCGGTCAAGGATGCCGGTTTCACCGCAGGTAATATAAAAATCAGAGTCACCGGCACAATCGACAGAGACTCCGGCGGCAATTTTGTCCTGCGCTTTGCCGGTTTTTCTCTGCCTCTCAAGACAGACAATAATGACCTGAAAGCACACTTTAACACCCTGGCCGGGTCCGGCAAATCTATTGTGCTGAACGGCCCGCTCTTGCCTCAAGGCAAAGAAGAGTGGACCTTCGCCCCTGAAGTCATTGAGGAGGCGGCGCCATGATGAACCGAAAATTCAGCCATCATTGTTGTCTCTTTTTCACTGTTTTTCTGATTGGCATCCAGACGGCTGCTGCCGCTCCTATTACCTTTAACACCGCTTTGCCGGTGGCCAGGGATGAAAAAATTGTCCGCGTCCAGGCAAAAATTCTCAGGTCAACGGATGACCCATCCAGCGCGGACCGGGACCTGACCATCCAGGCCCTTCCCCTTGTCGCCGCCTATGGAGTTACGGGAAAACTGGCCCTGTTTGCTATCCTGCCGGTTCTGGACAAGGAAATGGAAGTAAACACCGCTTTCGGCAGACTGCATCGCCAAGACAGCGGCCTCGGCGATTTTACGGCAATGGCCAGATATACTTTCTGGAAAAAAGATTTGCCAGGAAAGACCATGCGGCTGGCGCCCTTTGCTGCTCTCAAGATGCCGACCGGCGACGATGACGAAACAGATTCAGCAGGCAGACTGCCTCAGCCCCTGCAGCTTGGTTCAGGTTCATGGGACTACTCATTGGGACTGGTGCTGACCCGGCAAACCCTGGCCCGGCAGGTAGATGCTGCAATTTCCTATACCTTAAACAGCGAAGCAAACAGTTTTGAGTTCGGAGATGCGGCCCGCCTTGACCTGTCTTATCAGCACCGGCTGTGGCCCCGTGAGCTCACCTCCGGGCTGCCTGCATTTATTTACGGCGTCCTGGAAAGCAACCTGATGTGGCAGGACAAAAACAAAAGCAGCGGCACTGACGATGATAATTCAGGTGGTGTCACCTGGCACCTGGCGCCCGGTATCCAGTATGTGACCAGACGCACCGTTACTGAATTTGCCATCCAGATCCCGGTTGTTCAGGACTTAAATGGCACTGCCCTGGAAAATGATTTTATCGGCACCTTAAGTTTTCGAATGAAATTTTGAGAAAATAACAATACATGGTGGCATTATTAAAACGGTAATTTGGGTCATCCTCTTAGCCTTGTCCGCATGTGCTCACGTTGTCCAAGCCGGGACACCATCATATGACTTTGCCTATGCCTGGGGAGAAAACGGTGTTGCGGCCGGCCAGTTCAACAATCCCATCGGCATTGCCATAGCAGGCCGGGAAATTTTTGTCAGTGACGCCGGCAACAACCGCATCCAGGTTTTCACCCTGCAAGGCAGGTTTCTGCGCATGTTCGGCAGCCAGGGAAGCGGTCCTGGGGAGCTGGATCGCCCCATGCATATGGATGTTCATGGCGGCAAGCTCTATGTGGCCGAATATCTCAATGACCGGATTCAGATTTTTTCTCTGGCCGGCAAGCCTTTGCAGTTGATCGGCTCATCCGGTTCCGGGCCGGCACAGTTCGACGCCCCGGGCGGAGTGGCGGTGGATGGCAAAGGACGGCTCTATGTGGCTGACTTTTATAATCAGCGGGTTCAAGTATTGACGGAGAACGGCTCCTTTATCAGGCAATACGGCGAAACCGGGGCAAAAGGGATCAGGGCGGGGCGTTTTAATTATCCAACCGATGTCGCCCTGCTGCCGGACAACAGCCTGGTGGTGGCGGACGCCTATAACGACCGCATTCAGCTCTTCGGGGCGGACGAAACATTCATCAGGAAATGGGGCGGTCTTTTTGCCATGAACATTCCCGGCAGCCGCCCCGGCTGGTTCAGAACGGCAACCGGGGTGGCTGTCGATCCGGACCATCATATTTTTGTGGCGGATTTTTATAACCATCGCATCCAGAAATTCACCCGAGAAGGCAAGCTTCTCGCCGTTATCGGCAGTGAAGGCGACGGAGCGGGCCAGCCCAGATTGCCGACGGATATGGCCCTGGATAGCGAAGGGAATGTGTATGTCGTTGACTTCGGAAATAACCGCATCCTGAAATTCTCGCCAAAACGTAAAGTAAGGCCTTAAAGTTCATTTAGCGCCAGAAAAAGCGGCGGTGAAATTGTATAAATTTTACCTAGACGGTGAGGAGGTAAAAAAACTTTCCGCCCCCCACCGGGAATTTTGCACCTAATACATCCAACTCTTTATATGAGAAATGTATAAGCATAAATGGATATGGGCTCAAAAAACAAATGCCCCCCTTTTTTCTCCACTGGCCACTGTGAACCTTCAGAGCCTCTTGTCGCCAAGGAAAATTCTCCCCATACTCCTGGGCTGAAAGGATCACAAATCAGGCCATAAAATTCCTTTTTTCCGGAAAAGAGTAACTCTACATAATCTCGGGCCCGGAGGTTTCGGGGCTGGGAAAAATTAACCAGCCGGATTTATTTAATTTTGTCTCACGCCTCTAAATCTCCCTCATCGGGGAATGTTTTTTGCAATCAACCAAGATGATAAATGGCCGTCGGCATGGGCTGGCGGCTATCATACTCCAGAAAAGGTAGGGGCACAAAATCAAGAGGTTGCCCTCAATGGATTGCTGGGTTGGCGGAGAAACAAGCTACAACTGGGAGGATGAAAATGAAGAAGAAAATTTTGGCAGGCTTGGCAACAGGAGCGCTTTTGATAGGGATGGCGGGCGTGGCGCAAGCTCTCTCTCTTACCGATGTTGGTGGAAATGTTGATGACCTTTTTGCCCAGACTATCCTTGCTGATTCTGGCGACGCTACTGAGTTGGCTTGGGTGAATTCAGTGCTTGGCGGCGGCTATACACTTACCGCGAAGTATGATACTCCTGATGGTGCGGGGTGGACCGGTATTGAGGGTCTGGCTGGCGTTTTTGCCCATACACTGCTTGATCAACCCTCATATTTCTTAATTAAGACTGGTACCAATTCAGGAAATCCTAACACGCACTTCCTATTCGACAACCTCGCCAGTATAGACTGGGCCGTCATCGATCTTGGGGTGATGGGCTTCACCGATATTGAGAATATTGAAAAGATAAGCCATATCGGAGAGTTTGATGGCGGCAACGAAGTTCCCGAGCCAACCACCATGCTCCTCATGGGAGCTGGCTTAGCAGGACTGACGGCAGCACGACGCAAAAAGAAAGCCTAACTCCTCTTTCCGCATAGCAGACAGACGAGTAAAAGGGAGACAGACCAGGTTTAACCTGGTCTGTCTCCCTTTTCTATTCTCATTACTCCTCGACTGCCAACCAAGAAAAGCTTTCCCCTGCGAGAAAGCCTCCCATATCGGTGAAAAAATGAAAAATTCTAGATGATATGGGCTTAAAAAATAAATCTATTTACCTTTTTTCACCCCGCCATCAAAGGCCGCCAACGGCCTTGTCTCCTTTTTATTTCTGTGTATCAATTCGAGCCCCAAGGCGCTCTTTTGTTTACACGGCCGCCCACCGGCTGTTTTCGCCCCCCTTACGAGCATTTACCCCATTGACATCCTGCAATTGCGCCTTATAATTTATAAGTTGTGCAACTAATAATGTCAGAAGGTGAAAACGTTATGTTTTTTGATCGGAGAAAGGGCGAACGCCGCCACAGCAAGCGCCGGCAGACAGCACGCTCTACAGCCGAGCGCCGCCAGGTTGATCGGAGGCGATTCCTTAAACTGGGCGCCTTTACCACCGTCACCAGCCTCTTTAAACATCCCCTCGTTGCCAGAGCCAGCCAGATAATCTTGCCCAGCAGGGATATCTCACTCTTCAACACCCATACCGGCGAAAAACTGTCTGTTGAGTACTTTACTGGAGGCGAATACACAGCTGAGGCCCTGCAAGAGATAAACTATATTTTAAGGGATTTTCGCACCGGGCAAATCAAGGCCATCGACCCCCACCTGCTTAACCTCCTGCATGCCATAACCAATAAAATAAAACCAGGTTCACAGGTCCATATCATCTCCGGTTACCGCTCCCCCGCAACCAACCTCTCACTTACTAAAAAGAGCGGCGCCGTTGCCAAACACAGCCTCCATATGGACGGCAAGGCCATTGACTTCCGCATTCCAGGCTGCGACCTTAGCGCATTAAGACAGGTGGCCTGGGGCATGCAATCTGGAGGAGTGGGCTACTATGCAAAATCAAACTTCGTCCATGTCGATACCGGCCTCGTGCGTTGCTGGTGATCTTTTCTGGCAGCAGGCTGTTGAAAAACGTAGCAAACGAAGCTGAGACAAGGCGTGAGTACCCCTTGAGGGTGAAACATGGGGCGCACAAGCGCAGACTTCGAGTAGCCTTGGGTGCAGCTTACCACAGTAGGTGAGCAGTTTAGGCCGAATTTTCCTCGCTGCCCCCTTGAGGGGCAGACGCAGCATCAGCGCCTGCAGTAGTTTTCCAACAGCCTGCTAAGGCGGCGAAACCATGCCGTCAAGCGCTGTCGCCAGCAGCTTATCCCGATCATAGACGTCTTTCCTGAAGTGCATTCTCCCCTCCTCGTCACCCCATGCCGTCCAGTAGAGAATGTGGATTGGCATCTGTTCCGGCAAGGTAACGCCCTGACGCTGGCCGCTTTCCATCTTGGCGATGATATGTTCCATACTCCAGAGGGGATCATTTCCTAAGAGATAGGAAGCGAGCTCAACAGAATTTTCCACCCGGATACAGCCCGAGCTGAAGTCCCGGGCTGTTTTCTGAAACAGCTCCTGCCTGGGCGTATCATGCAGGTAAATGGAAAATTTATTGGGGAACATGATCTTGACCCGGCCAAGGGCATTCAAGGGACCCGGCTCCTGCCGCAGCTTATAGGGCAGATTCTCCTTACTGATCCCAGCCCAGTCTATCGCAGCCGGGTCAAGCTCCTGCCTCTCATTACTTCCCATGGCAAAAACTTTTATCCTTTGCCGCGCTAAATAATCAGGGTCTGATATAATTTTCGGTGCCACGTCTTCAACGATGATGGTTTCAGGAAGGTACCAGTATGGATTGATAACCAGATATTCGACGCTGTCGCTGAAAAGCGGCGTACTCCGGTGGGGCTTTCCCACCACAACCCGCGACTCCAGGACCTTTTGAGAATTATCGAAAACCTTGAGGGTGAAATCAGCGATATTGACCAGGATATAGCGCCTGCCGAGATCATGCGGGATCCAGCGCCAACGTTCCATATTCGTCTTTATTTGTCGCATGCGGATTTCAACAGGGACATTGAGGGCGGCCAGTGTCTTCGGGCCGACGATGCCGTCGGTCTCCAGGCCGTGCCGCTTCTGAAAGCGGTAGACAGCAGCATCCAGTTTTTCACCAAAAAGGTTTTCACTGGTTATCACCGAGGCATCATAATCCCCTGAAAGCATGAGGCGCTGCCGTAAAGCGTAAACCCTCCGGTGGCGCACCCCTTTTTGGAGGCTAAAACCGGTTCCAACAACCGGCCAGCCACCCCTGCTGGCGATATCACGCAAGTTGGCCAGGGCCTCGATCATCCTTCTGTAGCCGTCATGGGGCGGCCGCAGCCTTTGGAGAGCGGTTGCCAGGCCTCGGGAATTAAGAGCCTCCTCCAGAATTGCTGCAAGATCGGCCGTAGAATCACCCGAGACCCATTGCTCATCGATGGTTTCAGGGTTTATCCTGCCCTTGAGAAGGTGAGAGCCGTACAAAAAAAAGGCATCGGTAAGGAGCAGGTCGAGGTCAACCAGCTCTTCAGAGGCAAGAAAGTTCCCCTCTCCCTGCAGCCGATCAAGCTTGCTGAGCAGCAACCTGATCGTATAGAGGTGATAATCGGCCGGCCGCAGTCCTTCTGCATCGGCATTACTGAGGGCATCGATAAGCTCGGCGGCATTGGCGCTAATCTGGCCGTTACGGCTCCAGCAGGGCTGAAAGGCGCGCCTCTCATAAAAAAGAGGAATGATCGGGGCGGCGCATATCGCCTGGCCCCGGCAGATGAACTGCCCGTTGCCTGCTTCCGCCTCAATCATTTTACGCAGGTAGTTCTGGATCTCCGCAGGGGCCGCCAAAGAGAGAGTAGAGCTCGCCAGCTGCCCTGTGAGCATGAAAACAAAGATGAAAAAACGGCCAAGCAAGGTCATGTTTCAGTAAAACCCCATGGTAAAGAGTGAAAGGAGTGAGTGGCAGAAAGCTCATCATGGCTAGGCGGGGGCGCATAACTCGCCCAAGTCAGACCCACAAGGAGGCTCTTATGGAAATAATTTACTACATTGTCCTGGATCTCCACAACAAAACCATTGCTTACCCCATCAAGACTGTTGCTGGCAATACTGTTTGAACAAGGAGCACTCAGCGCCAACGGCATCTTTGACTTGCTGCGCCTCAATTTCCTGTCGGAATGCTCCATTATTTTTTTTCTTATAGTTACGGGGGCTGCATCGTGTCTTACGCGCCACCGAAATCATCTGGTCCGCACCGCCGTAAAGATGAAGATCAAAATTCCCTCCCCATTGGCTCCCGCCGAGGCTCCTTGGCTCCATTTCGCTTTGCAGGTTCACATTATGCGGCAAGAACTGCTATCATAGGTCATTGCCCTGAACTAAAACGGTTTATGGGGGCCGCCAAAAGGCGGCAAAAAGAAAACTGACAAGACATGAACCTGCAATGCAGCAACATAACCTACCGCTATCCCCGTGGCGAGGCGGAGATCTTTAACGCCTTAGGCTGCGGCCTGAGCGGTCCGGGCTTCCACGGCCTCTTCGGCCCCTCCGGCGTGGGCAAGAGCACCCTGGCCCGGATAATGGCCGGCGAGATCAGCTCCTATGGGGGGGAGATGACAGGCACTGAGCGGATCAGCATCCTCTACTCGGCCAACACCGAGCGGTTGCCCGGCTGGTCCAGCGTCGGTGCCCATCTGCGCAAGGTGATCCCCAGGGAGCGTCTGCCCCTGCTCACCGAGATAGTGGAAGCCTTTGATCTCACCTCCTGTCTCGATGCCCGCTTCTCCCAGCTCTCCCTGGGCCAGAAAAACCGGGCCAACCTCACCCGCTACCTGCTCCAGGATTTTGATCTGCTCATCATGGACGAGAGCCTGGCCAATGTGGACGAGTCCACCAGGGAACAGATCATCATGACCATCAAGGCCATGTTCCCGGAAAAATGCTTCCTTTACATCTCCCACTCCGTGGCCGAGGTCGCCAAGTTCTGCCAGCGCATCCTTGTCCTGCGTGATCCGGCCAAGGCCCCGCAGGTCGTGGAGGTGGGCGGCCAGGATCATTTCCCCCAAAGGGAGATGGAGCAGGCGGCCCTGGAGCGGACCATGCTGGAGATCGTCCATGCTGCATAAGCGACTCTCCCAGTTTCTGGCTATCTACCTTCTCGGCCTTGGCCTGCTTCTTGTCGCCAAGTATTGCCTCGACCTGTCCGACTATGTCATTCCCGGACTTAGCGATATCCGCAGCACCGCTGTCCAGGTCATGGAGCGCTATCTCCTGGCCGTGCTTAATACCCTGGCCGTTGCCATTATCGGCCATCTGCTCGCCATAGCCCTGGCCACAGTGGTGGGTATAGCCGGCCGCCTGGCCAACCTGCTGGGCACCATGATCAAGACGGCGGCCTACAACCTGCAGGCCTACCCCATCGTGGCCGTGGCCCCCATCATCTTCATCCTCCTGGGCGACGGCCTGCCAACTCGTCTCCTGATCGCCGCCATTATCTGCTACTTCCCCCTGCTCCTCTCCTTCATCGGCATCCTCACCGAACCGGTGGCCGACATCGAGCATTTCTACGTGACCACCGGCCGCATGCGCTGGCAGCTTGAGGTGAAGATCCGCGCCTTTGAGAACATCCACAAGCTGGTCACCGTGGTCACCGGCAGTGCTACCCTGGCCATGGTCGGCACCATCATCGCCGAGTTCATCGGGGCCGATGCCGGTATCGGTTACAGCCTGCGCATCGCCCTCTATCAGTCCGACATCGCCAAGGTGCTGGTGGCCCTCTTTTTGATCGGCATCTTCACCTCGCTCTACCTCGCCTGCCTTGAGTGGCTGGGGCTGCTCATTCAAAAAAAAATGGGCCTCCTGCCGGGAGGAAAGAAATAATGCCGTTGTCTGTCCGTACCCTTTTTCCGGGGGCCATACTCTGCCTGCTGGCCCTGCTCTCCGGCTGCCAAGACCAAGGGTCCCCCGCCCCAGAGCTGACCTACCGGCTCAAGTGGCTCTATAACATCAGCGTGGCCGGCGATCTCTATGGCCAGGAACATGGCATCTTTGCCAAGCACGGTCTCGCCGTGGCCGTCAAGCCGGGAGGGCCGGAGCGCGACGCCATCAAGGAGCTGGAGATAGGCAGGGCCCAGTTCGGGGTGGCCTCGGCCGATCAGGTGATCCGGGCCAGGGCCAAGGGGGCGCCCATTGTGGTCATCGCCCAGCTCTTCCAGGGCAATCCCCTGCAGTGGATCCACCGGGGCGGCAAAGAGCGCTTTGCCACTCCCCAGGATCTCCGGGGCAAGACGGTGGGCATCACCTATGGCGGCAACGACGAGACGATCATGCGTGCTCTTTTGGCCAAACACGGCATAGAAAGTGAGGCGCTCAGGCTTTTCAGCGTGCGCTACGACTACACCCCCTTTTACCGGGGCGAGGTGGATCTGTGGCCCATCTATCGAAACGCCGAGGGCATTGTCATTGGCGAGCGGCTGGCTCGGGCCGGCGAGACCACGGATTTTTTCGCGGCTGATGATTTTGGCATCCGTTTCGTGGCCAATTCAGTGCTTACCACCAGGAAAATGATTGAAGAGAAGCCTGAGACGGTGAGAGCCTTTCGTCGCGCCCTGCTGGAAGCCTGGCAGGCGGCCCTGGCCCCGGCCAACAAAGAAAAGACCGTTGCCCTGGTCCATCGTTTCGACCAAGACACCCCGAAAGAGACCATCGCCAGACAGCTTGTTGTCACCCGAGAGCTTATGTTGACCAAGGAGCGTCCCTTCGGCCGGATCGATATCCCGGCCTGGCAGCAGTCAGAGAAGATCATGGTTGAACAGGGGCTGATCGACGCCCCTGTTTTAATAGAGCGTGCCCTGCTGCCTGAGTAAAAGCAGCAAGGCAGCTCTTTGTATGGCTGAAAATTAGGTGGAGACAGGTGATTTCGCGACTCCTTGTTATTACACTATTTATGGTTGCCGCCACGGCGGCAGGGCTGACTATTGTCCACTCCGTCAAGCAGGGGCAGGGAGGGATGCACATGAAGACAAAAAAGGTACAGGCCAGGCAGAAAGACAGCAGAGATATCACCCTGTTCCTCTGCGGCGATGTCATGACCGGTCGCGGCATCGACCAGATCCTGCCGCATCCCAGCAACCCCATCCTGTATGAGTCCTACATGCGCGATGCCCGGGGCTATGTAGAGATTGCCGAGGCAGCGTACGGCCCCATCCCTCGGCCCGTTGATTTTTCCTATATCTGGGGAGATGCCCTTGCCGAGCTGGAGCACACGGCGCCGGACCTGCGCATCATCAATCTTGAGACAAGCATTACCGTAAGCCCAGATTACTGGCCGGGCAAGGGCATCAACTACCGGATGCATCCGGCCAACGCCCCTGTCTTTAATACGGCCAAAATAGATCTCTGTGTCCTGGCCAATAACCACGTCCTTGATTGGGGTTATGCCGGTCTTGATGAGACCCTGGCAACGTTACAGAAGCTAAAGGTAGAAAGGGTCGGAGCCGGCCGCAACGTGAAAGAGGCTGCAGCCCCGGCCTTACTGCAAGTTCCTGGTAAGGGGCGGGTTATTGTCTTTTCCATGGGCTCACCGACCAGCGGCATACCTTATGACTGGGCTGCCACCGCCAACAGGCCTGGAGTAAATTTTTTGCACCGTTTTTCCGACCAGGCGATTCGTAACATTAAAGGGCAGGTCCAGGTGTTGAGGCAAGCCGGGGATATCATCGTTTTTTCCATCCACTGGGGCGACAACTGGGGCTATGCCATTTCCGACGAGCAACGCCAGTTTGCCCACAGGTTGATCGATGAAGCCGGGGTGGACCTCATCTACGGCCACTCCTCCCACCATGTCATGGGAATCGAGGTCTACCGTCAAAGGCCCATCCTTTATGGCTGCGGCGATTTTCTCAACGATTACGAGGGGATCAGCGGTCATGAGCAATATCGCGGTGACCTGGCCCTGATCTACTTTGTCAGTATGGACCCTGCCAGCGGCGAGCTAAGCGCCCTGCGTATGCGTCCGACCCAGACCAGAAATTTAAAGGTGAACCGGGCCTCCCAGGCAGATGGCCGCTGGCTGCGCGACACCCTCAACCGGGAAGGAAAAGAACTGAACAGCCGGGTCGAACTAACGCAGGACAACACCCTGATCCTCAGGTGGAACAAACAACCTAAAACACCGCAAACCAAAGATTGATCTTCCGTGTTCCCCCTCTCCCCTGGGGGAGAGGGGGTTAAAAGATTTTCAGGATGAGAGAACCACCTGACCCCTGACTTGCTTTTACCGCAGAACTGCCTGTATGATGATTGTCTAACAAGTGCAACGCAAAAGGTGCGACGCCATGGATCATCTCCCCCATCATCCCCTCCTGCCACTGGGCATCCTGCTTCTTGCCGGCTCCTTGGCCGGTTTTGCGGCAAACCGGCTGCGCATGCCCCGTGTCACGGGATATGTCGTGGCGGGTGTCGTTTTTTCGCCGTCGGTTAGCGGTATTTTCGCCATGGGCCAGATCGAAATGCTGTTGGCGATTGTCGCGAACATGGCCCTGGCCGTTATCGCCTTTGCCATCGGCGGCAGCCTGCAGCTGGCAAACGTCAGGGCCCTGGGCAAACCTATTTTGTGGATCACCCTTACCCAGGGGCTGGGGGCAATGGTCTGTGCTGCGCTGGCCCTTTCTGCCGCAAGCTTTTTTTATCCTCCTCTCCTGGACCATGGCCCTGCCGCCTTTTTTTCCACCCTTTTACTCATGGGCGCTATCTCCGCGGCAACCGCTCCGGCCGCGGTCATGGCCGTGGTCCACGAACTACGGGCCCGCGGTCCGTTGACCACCACCCTTTTAGGGGTCGTGGCCCTCGACGATGCCCTGACAATCATGATCTTTTCCGGGGCCGTCAGTGTGGCCGGCTACCTCCTCCAGGTGGGCGATACTGATCTGGGCCTGCTTCATGGCGTTTGGGAAATCGGCGGAGCGCTGGCCATGGGCACCCTTGGCGGCCTGGCCCTGCAATACCTGATCCCCTCAAGGCAGCGGCTGGAGGTCAGCATGACCGTGGTCCTGGGCGCAATCTTCCTGGAGAGCGGCACAGCGCTCCAATTTGGCTTTTCGCCCCTGCTCGCCAACCTGTGCATGGGCTTTGTCTATGTGAACCGCCGCAAACGAAGCAATGGCCTCTTCCTGCAGCTGGAAACCATTGAGGAACCTCTCTACTGCCTCTTTTTCACCCTGGCCGGCGCCCATTTCGATATCGCTCTCTTCAATGTGGCGGCCCTTCTGGGTATCACTCTGATGCTGGGCCGCTTTACCGGCAAACTGACCGGCACCATTGTCGGAGCCCGGATTTCTAAAGCGCCGCCCGTTATCGGCAAATATCTGGGGATCACCCTCCTGCCCAAGGCGGGCCTTTCCTTGGCGCTTATTTTTCTGGTGCGCCCCTATCTACCGGCAGACCTCTACGAGGTGCTGCTCAATGGCATGCTGGCCTCGGTCATTATCAATGAACTGGTTGCCCCGCCCTTGGTCAAATGGGCCCTTGGCCGGGCAGGCGAAATCGGTTCGGGAGAACGTTATGAAAATACGTGATGTTTTGGCGTGTATCGGCCCCCGGGATATCCCCTGCATAGATTACGAAAGTCACATCGACGAGGTGATAGGGATCATGGCGCATTTTCCCCATACCCGGCTGGTCTATGCGGTGGATGCTGATAAGCGGTTGAGAGGCACTATTTCCGTGGGTTCCCTGCTCCGCCACATCTATCCCCACCATTACGAGGGCACGATCCATGCCCATGGCATCTTGGGGCAAATCACCGCTGAGACGGCCCAGCATCTGATGGACAAAAAGAGCATCGCCGCTTATCCGGACGAAGCCGTGGACGAGGTCCTTGAACGCATGGCCTGCGCCCGGGTCAAAGAGATGGCCGTCCTGGATAATGAAGGCCGCATCATGGGCGATATTACCGCGGTTGATTTGCTGCGTTATTCCTATCTGGAAAGACAGGGTAAAAAAGGCTGCGAAGGGGAAAGGTAAGCCCCTGGCCAATCTCGCCCCTCAAGCCATTACACCTTGAGTCTCTTGCCAACAATCTCTCTGCTCTCTCTTTCCGGATTTCCGAAAACATTTTTCCCGAATTTCAGGAAAAACGCCGCCCCAAACAGCCCTGCTGTTTTTTTATGTTCATCACGGATTACCGTGGAACTTCTGGTTTTAGATGTTTTGGTTTTGCCTTCCCCCCATTCAGCCCTGAACAAGCAGGGAGCTGGGCAAGGGAAAAGCATTGTGGACTGTCTGAGCGAATGCGAGACATAATGTCTGTCAGCAGAAAATAAATGACCTGCCCCTTGTAAAC
>JBDLIE010000068.1:0-13602 GCA_039715015.1 Thermodesulfobacteriota bacterium | reverse complement strand
GGCTGTCGCTATATCGTGATTTTTTCATCTAGAATCTCCTCCAAATTTATTACGAGAAAATTCTACTTTTGAACACCACTATTTTTCGGGGGGATTACCTATCGGCTTCGGCCAACTTAATTGCAACCCGAACTTACCAACCTCCGCCAGGCGTGCGTCTTAGCTTTGCGTTCGGCAATAAGTTCCCAATAATAAAAATAAAAAATGAAATGATACTAGTGATTCTTGTCACGAAAAAGTAAGCTTGAGCTCATGTCATTAACTATCGCCGGAAATTAATTCTGGCATAAAATTATTCCTAAGGGGAAAGTTATGAAAAAGGTAATTGTTCTTATTGTAATCTCTTTGTTTTCTGTTTCCACATTAAGCGCTTGCAACCTTCTTGCGCCTGGTCAAGTGAAGAAAGCTGTCACTAAATAAGAAGAGACAACAGAAAGAACCTCTTCATTGCGGAGTTGGTTTCGGTAACAAAATGGAAATAAAGAGAGAATTTTATGGAGTTTATTA
This sequence comes from Thermodesulfobacteriota bacterium, assembly GCA_039715015.1. Lineage (GTDB taxonomy): Bacteria > Desulfobacterota > Desulfobulbia > Desulfobulbales > SURF-16 > BM506. The sequence goes on along the minus strand of JBDLIE010000068.1, from coordinate 13,095 downwards.
AAATTATTTGTGCACTTATATTACCCCCTTTGGGGGTATTCCTCCAAGTTGGCATCGGAAAACATTTCTGGATTAACATTGTATTAACTTTGTTTGGCTATATTCCTGGAATTGTTCATGCTGTATGGGTAGTTGCTAAAAAGAAATAAGGAGGGAATAAAATGAAATTAAAATCAAAGGCAGTTTTGTTGTTTTCACTGGTTCTTTTATCACTTTCAACAGTGGCCTGCGAAAAAGAAAGTGAAGCGGAAAAAGCGGGGAAAAAAATGGGTAAAGCGCTCAATACAGCAAAAGATAAAATAAGCAATATTACAAAATAACCCATCAATTCAATTATATGGAAAAAGGTAAAGCATATTCTCTTTGCCTCCTCTCGTAGATGGTGAAATCGTCGATAAACAAAAAAAGAAGCCCCCCTGCCAATACGTGGCAGGGGGGCTTCTTTTTGGAGAGGAGGAAGGGGAGAATCTAACCGAGGATATCACCGCGGGTGGAGATAACAATCTCCTTACTTGGCACCTCAACGCCAGCCTGTTTTATGGCCTCGCTGACAATAGCGCGCATGCTGCCGCAGCAGGGAACCTCCATGATGGCGGTGGTTACTGAAGAGATGTTGGCCGTGGCAAAGATCTCAGCCAGCTTATCCACGTAGGACTGCTGGTCGTCAAATTTTGGGCAGCCCATCATCACCACCTTGCCGTTCATAAAATCCTGATGGAAATTGGCATAGGCAATAGGGGTGCAGTCAGCGGCGATGAGAAGATCCGCTCCTTGCAGGAAGGGGGCGGAGGGCGGCACCAGGCGAATCTGCACGGGCCAGTGGGTAAGGGCTGATGAACCGGCTGGCGTCATGGCCTTAGGCTGGTTGGCACTCTGGCAGGGAGTCTGGGGCACAAAGCTCTGGATGTTGCTGCCGGCACAGCCGCAGGCCATGGTCTCAGGGACAGGGGCTTCTTCGCTTTTGTCTTCTTTTTGCCTGTTAGCCTCAAGCAGTGCTTCGACCGCCTCTTCATCAAACTCGTCGCTGACCCGTTCGATAATCTTCAGGGCACCGGTGGGACATTCGCCCAGGCAGGCACCCAGACCATCGCAATATTTCTCTGCAACCAGCTTTGCTTTACCATCCACAAGCTCAAGGGCAGCTTCAGCACAGCCGATAATGCACTGGCCGCAGCCGTCACAGAGCTCTTCGTTAATTTCAATTATCTTTCGGCGAACCTTCATAAAAATACCTCTTTCAATCAATCTGAAAAGCTTCCCGAGCCAGCTTTTGGCCAGCCTCGGTAAAAAACGATTTGTTAATAATGCTCTTTAATTTTTCTTGACTCCGGCCACCTGCAGGTTGGTCCTCTTGCAGGTTAACGATGAGGTCGGCATCATAAAGAACCTTATAATTGGTGGTCTCTTCTGGCCTCGGGTGGTGATGATGGCCGATAATGTCACAAATTTCAGAAATCATCTCATCATCGACACCAAGCTCCGTTAAAATCTGGTGAGCTACCGGGGGGCCTTCCTGGTGTTGATATTTGCCAGAGCTTGACTGGAACTTGCGTTCCGCCTCTTTGATGCCTATATCGTGGAGATAACCGCAGGCCATAATTATTGCCGGGTCACCCTGTTCATATTTGTTGATCTGCTCGGCGTAATCAGCAACCTTTTTAGCGTGGTTAATGCGCCTGCGGTCGTCACCGAAATATTCCTCCATGGCAGTTAGGACCCTATCTTTCAAAGAGGATGTTTGTCCCTTTTTTACCTGCAGACCTTCGGGCAAAGATCCCAGGCATTGCTCGGCATGGGGGCAGTATTCAGCACAGCCGAAATTAATGTGGGGGTTAAGCATCCGGTAGCCGCATTTCGGGCAGGGCCTGGTGGAATCGTCCTTGAAAAACTCAAGTATGGTCCCACACTTGGGGCACTTGCTCTCAAAGATGTCGTTTCCTGTCCAGTAACGGCTGTCCTGTCCGGGGCATTTCATGATTAAGACTCCAGAATTTGTGAAGTAAGAAGTTGAGGAGTAAGTATAAAGACCCAGAAGGCACCATTCAGGTTCCTAAATTCTAATTTCTGAATTCTTACTTCTCAACTTCTGCTTTTAACTATCCCAGGATCGCCTTCAAATCTTCATCCGGGGTGGAGGTGGGCATAATGTTGAAGTTCTCCACCAGGACGTTAAGGACGTTCGGGGTAATAAAGGCCGGCAGGCTGGGTCCGAGACGGATATCCTTGATCCCTAAGTGCAGCAGGGTCAGGAGGATGGCCACGGCCTTTTGCTCGTACCAGGAAAGCACCATGGAAAGCGGCAGGTCGTTCACCCCGCACTCAAAGGCGCCAGCCAGGGCCACAGCAATCTGGATAGCGGAGTAGGCATCGTTGCACTGTCCCACATCGAGGAGACGGGGGATGCCGCCGATATCGCCGAGCTGCTTGTCAAAGAAACGGAACTTGCCGCAGGCCAGGGTGAGGACCATGCAGTCCTCCGGCACCTTTTCGACCAACTCGGTGTAGTAGTTGCGGCCAGGCTTGGCGCCGTCGCAACCGCCCACCAGGAAGAAATGACGGATGGCCTTGTCCTTCACGGCCCCGATGACCTTGTCGGCAACGCCAAGCACGGCGTTTCTGGCAAAACCGACCATGACGGAGCCCTTGTCGGTGTCCTCGCTGAAACCGTCCATGGCCAGGGCCTTGTTGATGGCCGGGGTGAAGTCCTTGTCGCCAAGATGGGCGACGCCGGGCCAGCCCACCAGGCCGGAGGTGAAGATGCTGTCCATATAGGCCTTGGGGTCCTGGATGCAGTTGGTGGTCATGACCACAGCACCGGGGAACTCGGCAAATTCTTTCTTCTGGTTCTGCCAGGCAGTGCCGTAATGGCCGTAAAAATGGTCATATTTTTTCAGCTCAGGATAGCCGTGGCAGGGCAGCATTTCACCGTGGGTGTAGACATTGATGCCTTTGCCCTCGGTCTGCTTAAGGATCAGCTCCAGGTCCTGCAGGTCATGACCGGATACCAGGATAGCCTTGCCCTTTTTTGCCCCCAGGGGTACTTGCGTTGGTACCGGATGGCCAAATTTGCCGGTGTTGCCGGCATCAAGCAGCTCCATGGCCTTCAGGTTGGCCTCACCGCATTTCAGGGCCAGGGTCACCAGCTCGCCCACCTCAAGGTCGTCGCGGAGGATGGTGGTCATGGCCTCGTCAATATAGGCGTAGACAGAGTCGTCTTCCTGGCCCAGGATGCGGGCATGATCGGCATAGGCTGCGACACCTTTGAGGCCAAAGAGGGTGATGTGCTTAAGGGACCTGATGTCCTCGTTCTCTTCGGTATCAAGGCTTACAGCCTTGCCCTGCTCCACCAGGCCGGCAAGATCAGAGGCCGGGGTGAAAGTGGCGGCAGCTGTGGTGAAATTAGCGCCAGACTTTGCCTTCATCTCTTCACGAAGCTCAACCGCCTTGTTGATCAGGTTGACGAAACGTTGCGAGTCGAAATTGACGTTTGTCAGGGTGGAAAAAATGGCCTCACATATAAAGAGTGAGGTGGCGGGATCGGTAATGCCCTTTGTGCGGGCTGCATCACTGTATTGACAGAGGCCCTGAGTCGCGTGAATGAGCAGATCCTGGAGGTCGGCAACCTCTTCGTTTTTTCCACAGACGCCCATGGTGGTGCAGGCAATTCCCTTGGCTGTTTGTTCGCATTGTTGACAGAACATATTGAATCCTCCTTTAAGGTTAGAAAAGCGGGGTTTTTTTGTCTTTTGTTGAGACCACATTATCGTACTTGCAAGCCCCAGGCTTTGACCTAGGTCAACAGATCTGGTTTTTTTGTACTTTTTTATGAGAAAAAAGTGAATTTCTAAGTTTGTTAAATATTTAAGCAGCTTATCGCTGGGGGAAAAGGGTTTTTTCTTGTCGGGGCGAGTTTTCCTTTCCTCTTTTTAATAGGGGATCTTGTCCTCCAGCTCATCCCAGAGCAGGAAACCTTGTAAGGCCTCGGCGCGCATGAGTTGGTGTATGGCTATCTCCCTGTCTGCCGGCTCCTTTGCAAATTCCTGGTAGATGAAATTATCGGCAAAGCCGATGGCCGCAGCGTCGTTGCGGTCTGCGGCAAAATAGATTTCCTTAACACCGGCCCAGTAAAGGGCAGACAGGCACATGGGACAGGGCTCGCAGTTGACATAGATGGCGCAGCCCTCAAGTTGAAAATCGCTGACAGCCTGACAGGCGGCGCGGATGGCTACCATCTCGGCGTGGGCCGTGGGGTCATTTGTCAGGGTCACCTGGTTGGAGCCACTGCCGATAACCTCGTTATTTTTGACAATGACGGCGCCAAAAGGGCCGCCGCCATTGATTAGACTTTTTTCGGCCAGCCTAATGGCCTGGGCCATGAATTTTTGATGATCTGCCAAGGTTTTGTCCTTTTTTTGAGACCTATGATTGTGATTGGTGACAAGGAAAAATATCGTAGCATATCAATGAAAGCTACGTGAAAAAATGTTAAGTTGGTTGCGTCTTTCTTCATGTTTAATATTTAAGGATACGTAGAGAAAATGAATTATCTGGCAATATTTTTGGCCTACCTGGTAGGGTCCATCCCTTTTGGACTGCTCCTGGGCAAAATGGCAGGGATTGATGTTCGTGATTCCGGCTCCCGTAATATCGGCGCCACCAATGTTACCCGTCTGGCGGGCAAGAAGTTTGGGGTTTTTACCCTGCTTTTTGATGCGGCCAAAGGACTGCTGCCCATGGTCGTTGCCCAGGCCGCCGGTGCTGCTTCCTCTACGGTTCTTCTCTGTGGCGCCGCCGCTTTTTTCGGTCATTGCTATCCCGTCTATCTTCGTTTTCGAGGCGGCAAAGGGGTGGCCACGGCCCTGGGGGTCTTTCTCTTTCTTGACCTTATTGCCGTGGCTGGCGGTATTGCCATTTTTGTTCTTGCCGTGGCCCTATCCGGCTATGTCTCTCTGGGCTCGTTGTTAGCGGCTGCCTCAGTTTCTTGTCTGGTCTGGTTACGCCATGGTCTGGGAAACTATTTCTATCTTGCCCTCTTTGTTACTGCCTTGATCTGGCTTAAGCATCATGAGAATATTGGCCGCCTCATAAAGGGTGCAGAAAAGAGTTTTAAAAAGAAGAAAACCGCAGAGTAGGAAAGAGAAATGGTCAGCAAGAGGCAGTGGTTAAAGATAAAAGACGCCAAGGAACTTTTTGACTTGGGGGACCGGGCAACCCTGAGTGAGATCAAGACTGTTTTCCGGCATCTCACCAAAAAATATCACCCTGATCTGGCCGGTGAAAGTGAGAAAAACCGCGCTAAAACCCAGCAGATCACCGAGGCATACCAGGCCCTTCTTACCTACTGCGAGTCCTATGAGTTCCCCTTGGTGATGTCTGAATCTGACTTGGAGGTGGATGACGAGGACTGGTGGATGAACCGTTTCGGTCATGATCATCACTGGGGCCCTGGTCAGGGCGAGGACTAGACTGCCATGGCTGGGGGAGGCGTCAAGCTCCTGGCCGTGCCTGTGGACGATAGCGGTTGCATGGTGGTGCGCTGTTCTGCCTGCAGCCGCAAACATACGGTGTCGGTTGCCAGGTTCAAGGGCAAAAAAACGATCATCAAGGTAGGCTGCCACTACGATGAACTCTTTGCCCTGGAGCTTGAGTTCGCTCAAGCAGGCCTGATCCCTTTTTCAGTAATTAAAAAAAAGGCGATTGAAGAAAAATCTTCAATCGCCTTTTAATTTTTGGAATTGTTAGAGTAACAATTCTTTATGCATTAAGATTATTCAGGTTTTTACTTTTTGGCCTTAATGTTTCCACCTGACAGGTTGCCGCTAATGGAGTAGCCATTATAGATGCCGCCAGTAAGTGTAATTGAGGCAAAATCACCTGAAATACCTGCTTTGCCATTACCTCCATCCTGTAAAGTAATGGCAAAATTGCCTCCTTTTCCAAGTTTTTTAGGTTGGGGAGTATATGTACCATAAAATGTACCTTCCGTTTCAGTTGTCCAATCGCAACTATCAACAGCAGCGTGAAACTTTATGCCTTCACTGTGATCATTAAATTGCAGCATGCCAGAGGCCACAGGCACCTCGGAAGAGTCGTCACACTTGATCTGGAACGCAAACGTTGCTTTTTTCTCCGTAGCCGTTTCAAGGGTGCCCCCGCCGTTCATATTACTACATACACAGCCTGTTACTCCAAAAGCAAGAGCGACACTGAACAAGAGCATAAAACTAGTAGTTAAACTTTTTGTTTTCATTTTAATTACCTCCTTCTTAAATTTAATTTTGACTTTGTATCGCCAAAAAACAGACCCCCAAAATAGTCACCTTATTGGCTAAATCCAATATTCATGCCCAAAAGATGTTTTTAGTATTTTTTTTAGATTTGATGACTCATTAAAAAGTAAAACTTTGCGTTCTTTACCCCCCCTGGGTTGAGAAAAAGTTTTTGCGGGTCCTCCAATTTTTAATAGTTGTAAAAATTGAAGGGCAAAAGGATTCGTCACGATGTGACCATAATCGTCACTTTTTGGGCCTAAAAATGTCAGCAATGAAGTGATAGGAAATTGTTTTCAACAAACATGCTTGGCCCATAAAAAAAGCGCTGGATCACTCCAGCGCTTTTTTTATGGGTCTTTCCTGTGTCCTACAAGGGCAAGCTGTTATTCAAGGAGTTGCTTGTTGGTGGTAATGTCGCCGGTCTCCATCATATAGTTAAGCCAGCTTTCCAGGGTGGCCATTTGCTTTTCCTGGCGCAGGGAAGCGGTGAAGCTCTCCTTGGCCTGGCCGTTTGATGATTCAGAGGCCCGCTTTTCCTGAAAGCGGTAAACATAAAAGGCGTTACCGTCGATACCTACAGCCTCGGGATAGGGGGTAGCCTTGCTTAAGGCGAGGCCCTGGCTGCTGATGGCGTCTGGCAATGTGCTGACTCCACGTTTTGTTCTGGAGAACCAGGGGGAAACCTGAACCTTGCCTCCAGCCTGGCTAACTGCCTGTTTGAACTCAGTGCCTCCTTTACAAGCGGCAAGAATTTCCTGGGCCTTGGCCTGGGCAAGTTCGCTGCTTTTGGCTGCCTTGAAATCGGCAGTCACCTCTTTTTTGACCGCATCAAGGGCAGGAACAATTGGTTCGACAAAATCGTCAATAAAGATAATGTAATAACCGCCGGGTTCTTCAATAAGGGAGCTCAGGTCGCCTTTAACCAGACTGAAGGCCTGGGCAAGCAGGCGCGGCTTGCCGGCCAAATCAGCAGGGGGCGTGGCCTGGTTGAAAAAGGAGGTCTCTTCCAGGGTAATGCTCTCCTGCTGGCTATACTTGTCCAGGCTGCCGGTCTGAAAGATTTTTTCGTAGGCGCTATTGGCGTTCTCAAAGGCCTTATCCTTGGCCTGCTGTTGTTTGAGGGTGCGTTGGATTGTCTCCTTAACCTCCTCCAGAGGGGTGGTCTTGGCCGGGGCAATATCCTGAACCTCAATAATATGATAACCAAACCTGGTCTTGATCAGGTCGCTGATTTCGCTTTGGGCCATGGTGAAAACAGCCTCGTCAAAGGCGGGCACCATCTGGCCGCGGCTGAATGTCCCCAGATCTCCGCCCCGAGAAGCTGAACCGGGATCGTCGGAGAATTCTTTGGCAAGTTCCGCAAAATCACCACCAGCCTTGATTTTTTTTAGGACATCTTCGGCCTTGGTTTTCTGGGCCTCGTCATTGGTGCCGTCGGTCTTAAAGAGGATATGGCGGGCAGCCCGTTTTTCAGGGACTTGGTAGGTGCTGATGTTTGTTTGGTAATAGCCGCTGATCTCAGCATCGGTAATGGTCATCGTCTCCATGGCCTTGGCCACGGGAAAGGCGAGATATTTTATTTTGACCTGGGGGGCACTCTTATATTCCTCCTTGTGCTGGTCAAAATAGGCAGCAAGGTCATCGGCACTCACTGTGACATCGTTGCTGAAATCAGAGGCCTGCAGTTTGTAATATGCCAGTTTTATTTCATTGTTGTTAAAGGCAAAGCGCTGGTCGATTTCCCAGTCGGTGAGGACGGCAAAATCAGTGAGGCGCGTATTGACCTTGCGGCCAAGAAGTTCAAGGCGCAGACTTTCCTCATACTGCTTAGGGGCCATTTTGTTCTGGGCAAGAAGCTGCTTATAACGGGCATTGTCAAATTTGCCATCAACCTGGAAGTAGGGCTGGTTTTTGATTTCTTCCTGCATCTCCCAGTTGCTGACGTAAATTCCCATGCGTTGGGCGCCTTGGACCAGCAGGGTCTGCTGGATAAGACGTTGGAGGACCTGATCTTTAATGCCCAGGCTTTTAATGAGGTTTTTCGGGAGGGTGCCGCCAAACTGTTCGCGCAGGCTATCAACCATGCGGGTATATTCTCTGCTGTAGTCAGCAAGGCCGATGGCTTCGCCATTAACCGTGGCCACGGCATCGCGCTTGTTGCTATCGCCCATATTGGTACCAAAGAAAATAAAGACCATGGCAATGATAACAATGAGGGCCTGCATGACTGGAGATTGGGCCTGTTTACGCAGAAATTCGAGCATATTTTCTATCCTTACACAAACTTGAAATAAGCAGGCGCTTTTTTAAGCGCCCATGGAATATGACGTTTTGTACACAACTCAGGCTATTTCATCAAGGATGTCTTGAATAATTAGGATTTTTCGCCTAGAGCAAGAAGCAGAGAAATTAATAAGCACCCCAAGGGTATTCGGAGTCTGCGCTTATCTCCTACGGGAACGCAGCATTTGAGGTATATGCGAGCATTGTTACTTTCTCTGGGCTGCAGCGCAGCTATCGGTGAAAAAGACAATTGTTCAGGATGCCCTCAAGCCTTTGCCAGGTTCACCCCTTGAGAAATGTTGACGAGCAGCGGCACGTCAAGCTCAAGCACGGACTCCATGGCCTCTTTGACCAGCTTGGCTGTTTCAGCAAATTCAGGTGCCGGCACCTCGAAAACAAGTTCGTCATGGATCTGGAGCAGCAGCTTGGCAGCCATCTTTTTTTTCTGCAGTACGGCATGGGCTTTGATGGTGGCCAGTTTTATAATGTCGGCAGCAGTGCCCTGGATGGGGCTGTTGATGGCGGTACGTTCGGCAAACTCCCGCCGTGTTTTATTACTGGTTTTAATTTCCGGCAGGTTGCGGCGCCGCCCTAAGAGAGTAGTGACATAGCCATCCTCTCTGGCCTGGGCCACCATCTCCTCCATATATTTTTGCACCCCTTTATAATGATCGAAATAACGGTCAATGAAGGTCTGGGCCTCTTTCCTGCTGATGCGTAGCTGGTTTGAAAGGCCAAAGGCGCTCATGCCGTAGACAATGCCAAAATTGATCGATTTGGCCACCCGCCGCATCTGTGGTGTGATCAGCAGAGGGCTGACCCGAAAGATCTCTCCTGCGGTCTGGCTATGGATATCCTGGCCGCTGTTAAAGGCCTTGAGCAGGGTCTCATCCTGGGAATAATGGGCCAGAACACGGAGGTCGATTTGGGAGTAGTCCGCGGCCAGAAAAAAGTGGTCGGGCGGTGCGATGAAAGCCTCTCTGATCCGCTGGCCCTCTTCGCTGCGAATAGGGATGTTCTGCAGATTGGGGTTGGAGCTCGACAGCCGTCCGGTGGCGGCCACACTCTGGTTAAACGAGGTGTGGATTCTGCCTGTTTTAGGATGGATCTGTTCCTGAAGGGCCTCGACATAGGTGGATTTTAATTTGGTCAGGGAACGGTAGTTGAGCACCGCAGCTGGCAGGTCGTGGTAGGATGCCAGTTTTTCAAGCACCTTGACGTCGGTGGAATAGCCGGTCTTGGTCTTCTTACCGTGGGGCAGCTCCAGCTTTTCAAAAAGAATGACGCCCAGCTGTTTGGGGGAATTGATGTTGAACTCTTCACCGGCTAAGCCGTGGATGGTGCGTTCCAGATCGTGAATGAGGGAGCTGAACTCAACAGAGAGACGCTTGAGAATTTCGGGATCGGTGAGGATGCCGTTTTCTTCCATCTCAGCAAGAATGGGGACAAGGGCCATCTCTATATCAGTGAAAAGTTGCCAGCAGCCGATTTTGTTGAGCTGGGGATGGAGTTCCTTCCAGAGAAGGAGGGTGCCGGCAACATCCTCGCAGGAATAGTTGCACGCCTCCTCCAGGCCCACATAGGCAAAGGCGTTGGGCCGTTTGTCCCTCCCCGTCACTTGGCTAAAGGAGGTCATCCCCATATCAAGAATTTCCAGGCTGAGATCATCAAGCTTATGGGAGCGGCGTCCCGGCTCAAGGAGGTAGGAGGCGATCATGGTATCAAAGAGTGGCCCTGTCAGCTCCATGCCGTGATGGGCCAGAATACGTAGATCATATTTGATATTGTGGGCAATGGTGGTGATGTTGGGATCGGCAAGCAGGGGGCCGAGATGTTTTATTACCTCGGCCAGTTCAAGCTGGCCTGCCAGAAGCTTGTCATCATCGTCTCGGTGGGCAATGGGGATATACCAAGCCTTGTCGGTGCTAATGGCCAGCGAGACGCCCACCAGTTCGGCATCCAGGGGGTCAAGGGAGGTGGTTTCCGTATCAATCACCAGAAGGGGGCTTTGGGCGATTTTTTCAGCGAGCTTGGCAAGTTCTTGGAGTGTCGTCAGGAGTTGAAAGTTTTTTGGGTCAAAATGGGCGGTCGGACCTGTTTCTTTAAGAAGTTTGTTGAATTCAAGTTCTTTATAAAGACGCTGCAGCTCTGGCGTGTCAGGATCCTTTACCTCATACTGGCCCAGGGTTTGCGGGACATCAAGGTCGTCTTTAAGGTCAATCAGAGTGCGAGAAAGCAGGGCAAGTTCTTTGTTGGCGATGAGATTGTCTTTAAGTTTTGACTTTTTGAGCCGATCAAGATTGGCAAGAAGGTTGTCTAAACTGCCATGCTCGGCAAGGAGTTTGGCGGCTGTTTTAGGGCCAACCCCGGCAACGCCGGGGATATTATCTGATTTGTCGCCGATGAGAGCAAAGAAATCGAGGAGAAGCTCCGGGGCAATGTCATACTTCTGGCGGATGAAATCCTGGTCCATGACGACATCCTTCATGGGCTCCCAGGCCGTGATTTCGCCGGTAACGAGCTGAAGAAGGTCCTTGTCGCCGGAGACAATAATGACCTCGTGGCCCTGTTTGCTTAAGGCCCGGGCTGCCGAGGCGATGAGGTCGTCGGCCTCCACCCCTTCCTCAATTAAAATGGGGATATTGTGGGCCGCCACCAGGGCATGAATGTAGGGGATCTGGCAGGAGAGATCATCCGGCATGGCAGGCCTGTTGGCCTTGTAATCACTGTAAATCTGATGCCGGAAGGTGGGGCCTTTCATGTCAAAGGCAACGGCCATATGGCTTGGAGACTTTTCCCGGATCACCCGCAGCAGGGTGTTGATAAAACCCAAGGAGGCATGGGTGGCAAGGCCTTTGCTGTTAGTGAGTGGCGTGATAGCGTGGTAGGCCCGGTAAATATAGGCGCTGCCATCCACGAGGTAGACAGGGGTCGGCATGGTGATCACAGAGGAAAGAGTAAGTGGTGAGAAATGAGTAAAAGCCACTTTGAAAAATAATTTTCAGGCGACTAAAAGAAAGGCCGATTGTACCAATCAGACAGTTATTGTGCAATGAATGCTGCTAGTTCTGTAGGCGTTGTAATTTTTTTTAAAAAAAGTTAAAGTTTTTTTTGCCTGGGTCGATAGACTGGTTAGATAGTGGTGAAATGTGTATAGTGGTTCGCCAATGAATCATCGGTTGTGATGGTTCATATTTCCCATCTTATTAATTTGGACTGAACGAAAAAAAGGTCGGGAGCCAGTCATGAAGCTGACAGATGCCATATCCCAGGTACGGACGGATACAAAAGTAGAGGTGAAAAAGGCCCAGCAGGCAGAACAGGCCCAGGCCCCAGCCGGAGAGACGACAGGTGACAAGGTCGAAATTTCCAACGGTACCAAGGATATGCAGAAGATGCGTGAAATCTTAGCAAATACTCCCTCTGTGCGGACGGAAATGGTTGCCACCCTGAAGAGGCAGATTGAAAATGGTGAGTACAACGTACCCAGCCATGAGATCGCTGATAAAATGTTAAGCAGTTGGCTTGTTGATGAGGGCATTTTCGAAAACTAGTTTTTCTTAGATATAGAATAGAAAAAGGGGGCTGATTCATTAAGTTGAATCAGCCCCCTTTTTGTGGTTCATCACGAATTAGAGAGGAAAGGGCGGTTTCCTGTATGGTCGCTCCGGCCACACTATCTTTTCTCTCAAACTACCGCCAGTCATTGATCCCCATGGCTGCATGACGGTTTGATTTGCAGGGGCCCGGCCCTGCGCATTGTGCTTAACAATGGCTGCAGAGACCGGTCTCTGAGCTTGTCGCAGGGTGTTATTTCTCAGTTTCGGTGAAGACAGGCCAGTGTATCTCGTAGACAGTGGGGTCAAGAAGGATTTGGCAGGCCAGGCGTTTATCAGCATTGAGGACAACAGGCCCCAGAAGGTTGGCTGTCATCTCCAAGGGTTTGCCTTCGGGAATGGTGAGGATGAGGAGCAGCTCAGGCTTGCTGCCGTTTGTTTGCAGGTCATCTTGAGTAGAGGCCGGAACATTTGGGGTGTACTGGGGAATAAGGGCGGCTGAAGGGATTACCACAAAGGCGAGTTCCGGGTCATCTATGGATTGGAACCACATGAAGGGTGATTTGTCGCCATGGGGCCGCATGATAAAACGGTTGGAGTCTGGAAAGCCGAGAAAGGGCGCGGTCATGGTGATAATCTTATCCGCCTCCACCTCAATCTCTCCGAAACGGCTGGTCTGAACTTTTAAAATAGTATTGTCCACCTGTTCTTGTACTGCTGCACTCATAACTTTCTTACCCGTCTGCTTGAATTCGTTGAGGTGGGAATGCTTCATTCATAGTCGTATCGGTCATCAGGGATGATCCTTGAAAATATCTGCAAGGGAAGAAAGGTCTGCCGGAGCCTCCAGGGCGGCCTTTTTATTTTCTTCAACAATCCGATCATAGACCTCGTTGCGGTGGATGCTGACATGGTGCGGGGCCTCAACCCCTATCTTGACCTGGCCGCCTTTGATCTCCATGACCTTAATGGTTATCTCATCG
>JBDLIE010000067.1:0-13711 GCA_039715015.1 Thermodesulfobacteriota bacterium | reverse complement strand
AGTTTCCGCAATGCCCCTTGCCCGGCGGAAGGCGAGTGATGCCGAAGGCCAGGGCTGCTGGGGTGTCCTTTTCGCCCACTTCGCTGGCTCGGTTCATTTTTGGACAAGCAAAAAGGAACAAAACACATTAACGACACGAGAGAGACTTCAGGAAACAAGCCTCCCTATGTAATCCGTGATGAACCTAAAAAAAGAGGGGGAAGAATCATGACAGAAACAACCCAGGCATACGGCCTCTGGCCCCTGGTGATCCTGAACTCGGCACTGTTTGTCCTCTTTGCCTTTAGTTTCATCAGACCAAAGACCAGGCTTGACTGGCGAAGCCTGGGGGCATTTTCCGCCTTTATGGTGGCCCTGTTCGTCGAGATGTATGGCTTCCCTCTCACCATCTATTTTCTATCGGGCTGGCTGCAGAGCAGGTTCCCCAACACCGATATCTTCGCCCATGGCAGCGGCCATCTCTGGCACACGATTTTTGGCCTTGAGGGAGACCCCCATACAAATCCCATCCATCTGGTGGCCAACCTCCTTATAATCGCGGGCTTTTACCTGACCTACAGGGCCTGGAAGGTACTGCATGCGGCCCAACAGGCAGGGCAACTGGCCACAAGCGGGCCTTACGCCCTGGTCCGCCATCCGCAGTATGACGGTTTTATCCTGGTCATGTTCGGTTTTCTGCTGATGTGGCCGACCTTACTCACCTTGGTCATGTTCCCGATTCTGCTGGTTGTCTATATTCGCCTGGCAAAGCAGGAAGAAGATCTGGTGAGAAAGGAGTTTGGCGCGGCCTACGATGCGTATGCCAAGCACGTTCCGGCCTTTATGCCACGGTTGAAGAGATGATCAATAACCATGCTGGGAGGCGAATATGACAAACCTGACTGGACATCCTGCTCTCCCCTTTCAGCTGCCAGATAGTGAGGGCAAGGTCCACCATCTGGCAGACTATAAGGGCTCTTGGCTGCTGTTGGTCTTCCAGCGCCATCTTCACTGACTGCCCTGCCGGGCCCACCTTCTGCAGTTGCAGGAGAGGAAAAGAGATTTCAAGAGGCTTGGTGTGAAGATCGTGGTGGTTACCTTTGAATCGCTATCTTCCGCCCGCAGCTATTGTGAAGAGACGGGCCTGGATTGGCCACTGCTTATCGATGAGAGCAAAGGACTGTACCGAGATTACGGCATGCTCGCCGCCTCTCTTTGGGATATCTGGGGACCAAAGACATGGTGGGTCTATGGCCAGGAAATTCTCAAGGGACATAAACCGAAAAAAACCACTGCTGATATTTATCAACGGGGTGGCGACGTGTTGATCGACCAGGAGGGTGTGGTGCGCCTCCATCATGTGAGCGCAGGTCCGGCGGATCGACCTTCTATTGCAACAATTCTTCACCGCCTGACCAGGGGGCGCGATTGAACCTGGCACCTTTCCCCGTCCCCTTTCTTCAACCTTCAACGCCTCTTGCGCTTTACCCTGCTGGTGGCCTGGGCAGTGAGGGGGTCATCGGGCCAGTAATGCTTGGGATAGCGGCCCTTGAGTTCTTTTTTTACCTCCTGGTAGGTCGTGTGCCAGAAGCCTTTGAGGTCCTGGGTTACCTGGATGGGACGCTGGGCCGGTGACAGCAGGTGGATGAGGACCGGCACCTTGCCCCGGCAGATGGTGGGGGTCTCCTCCATGCCGAACATCTCCTGGAGGCGGACGGCCAGCACTGGTGAGCCCTCCTGTTCATAGCGCAGCTTGATCCGGGAACCGCTGGCCACCTCAAGATGGCTGGGGGCCAGACGATCGATCTCCTGGAGTTGCTGCCAGGAGAAACGGGAGGAGAGTATGCTGAACAGATCGAGCTTTTTCAGCTCAGCGGCCCGCACCATGCCATCCACATAGGGGGCAAGCCAAGCCAGGTCGGCAAAAAGATCTTCATCAGCCAGGGTTGGCCACTCCTCAGGCAGCCATTCATGGAGAAAATCCACCCTGGTCTGCAGGGTACGGCTCTCCTTGGTCCAGGGCAGGGAGTTTGGCCCGAGAAGCTTTACCCCTTCTAAAAAACAGCTGGCGATTTTTTGCGCAGGCGCCTCCTGCCAGCGCTTTCTCTCCAGAACAATGCTGCCTATTTTGACAGCGGCTTCAGCCTCCACCCGCCTCCTTTCCTGGTTCCAGAAAACCTCCTTTTCCTGCTCTATGAGCTGGGGGTGATCCTTCTTTATCTCCTCTTTACCCAAAGAAGCGGCCAGAAAAATACGGCCCTCTTTGGCGCCGGCATCAAGATCGGGGATGACCAACATGGGCCAGGAGATCAGCGGATCATGGCCCTGTAAACGGGCCCGGCGGCCTGTGGCCAGCAGATAGTTGCCGGTTGCCTTGCCCTGCTGCTGGGCAAGGCGGTCCGGATAGGCATGGGCCAGCAGATTACCGGTTTCCGCCAGATCCTGATGGCCAGAGCTTTTCTTGAGCAGAGCCCTGTACATGCGGGCCTCCTGGTCCACCCGGCGGCAGGCGGCAGGATCGGCGCCTCGGGCCCGCGCCTCCCTGGTCCCCTTGCGGCGCCAGAGATCGAGTATAGCCAGGCGACGCTCCAAATCGGCGCTTTCCCCCCGGGCCTCGCCCTTTAAAATATCGCGGTTAGCCAACAGGGCAGCCAGATCACAGGCCAGGCTCCCCTGGCCCTTTTCCTCGCCGCGGACAAGCAGCAGGCCGAGGCGGGGATGAAGTGGCAGCCTTGCCAGACGTTTACCCAGGGTGGTGGGCAGGCCTTTACTGTCCAGGGCCCCGAGGCTGGTGAGCAAGCTCCTGGCCTGTTCCACCTGGGCGGAGCGGGGCGGATCAAGCCAGGAAAGCTCCCCTGGATCGCGCACGCCCCATATGCCTAAATCAAGAAGAAGGGGGGCAAGATCAGCACCAATAATCTCCGGGGCCTGGAAATCAGCCAGGCTATGGTGCTCGTCGCGGCTCCAGAGACGATAGGTGTGGCCGGGCCCCAGGCGGCCGGCCCGGCCGGCGCGCTGCTCGGCCGAGGCCTTGGAGATCGGCACTGTTTCCAGCCTGGTCAGACCGCAGGACGGATCAAAACGGGGCCTTTTCATCAGGCCGCTGTCCACCACCACCGTAACTCCCTCCACAGTGAGGCTGGTTTCAGCAATGGGGGTGGCGAGGATAAGGCGGCGGCGCTGGGCCGGGGCAAAAATTTTGTCCTGCTTATCCTGGGGCAGATCACCGTAAAGGGGGAGAATGTCAAGCTCTGGGAGGTCGGCAAGGTCACTGGCCAGGCGGCGGATTTCACCGCTGCCCGGCAAAAAGGCGAGGATATCCCCCTCCTGCTCAGTGAGGCAGCGGCGGATTGCCGAGGCCATGGCCGTAACAAGCTGCCATGGTTTGGGCCGGGCAAGATAGCTGGTGGTGACCGGGAAACACCTGCCCTCTCCCCTTATAACCGGAGCGCCGCCAAGCAAACCGGCAACTGCGGCGCTATCCAGGGTGGCGGACATGATCAGAACCCGCAGGTCATCGCGCAGCTGACGGGCATCGAGACACAAGGCCAGGGCCAAATCGGCATGGAGAGTTCTCTCATGGTACTCATCGAATATCACCATGCCAACAGCGGAGAGCTCCGGATCATCCTGCAGCATGCGGCTCAAGATACCCTCGGTGACCACCTCTATCCTTGTGCGGGCTGAAATCTTGCGCTCAAAACGGATGCGGTAGCCCACGGTGTCGCCCACCTTTTGACCAAGAAGATCACTCATCCTCCTGGCTGCTGCCCTGGCGGCCAGGCGTCTGGGCTCCAGGATGATGATCCTCCTGCCGGCCAGCCACTCTTCCTCAAGCAGGGCCAAGGGCACAATGGTGGTTTTACCGGAGCCCGGCGGAGCAACGAGAACAGCCCCTCTATCAGCGGCCAGGGCGGCGCAAAGCTCGGCAAGAACGGTGTTGATGGGCAGGGAGGGGAGGTTCATGGTTGGTAATTGATTTTTTTGACTACCAGTCATCTTGAAGCACAATGCCGTAGGAGCACCCCAAGGGCATTCGAAGTCTTCGCTTATCTCCTGCGGGGCACCCGGCCAGCTGTGTAATCCGAGCTGGTCGTTTGTGCATGCCTTTTCGGATCGCCAGGAGGGCCGGGCTCCTACAAATCATACCGTTTATGCAGCCATGTACATGGTGATCAGATTTGGTTTTGACGCTTAAAAACTCTTATGCCTATACTTTTTAAAAGGTGATTTCTCACTTTTACCATCGAAAAAAGAGAAGTTCTCGTGCTTTTTGTTATCTGATCTCCTTAACCCGTATGGTGCAATAGGCTGGTCCCTATGTTGAAAGGAATCAACCTCGGCATAAAAATCGGCGTCGCCTTTGCCCTTATGGCCCTTGTTCTGGCCCTGGCCACCCTCTTTCCCCTTTGCCAGATCAGTAGGGTATCGTCCATCACCAGCCGCTCCTTGGGCCTTTGGCGTCCTTTTAGACAAGAGGATTTGAAAATGCTAAACTGCAGGGATGGAACATGTGACTCTTGCCTTTGCCATTCTTCTGGCCACCGGCCTGGTTGTTTCCTATCTTGGCAAATCTCTCAAACTTCCCTCTGTAACCGGCTATATTTTGGCCGGGCTTTTACTGGGGCCCTCAGGTTTTGGTCTTATCTCAGAGGATCTGGCCGGCCATCACCTCAACCATTTCACCGAAATCGCCCTGATGCTCATCGCCTTTGGTATTGGCGAGCATATTGAGTTTAAGGAACTCAAAAAGGTGGCCCGTTCCGTGGGTTATATTGCCCTGGCGGAAACGAGCTGCACCTTTATCCTGGTGAGTGTTGCTTGTTTTTTTGCCACCCTCTACTCCCAGTCCGCCACCCCCTACTGGCAGTTCCCCCAGCTTTTTTCCCTTGCCATCCTCCTTGCTGCCGTGGCGGTGGCAACAGCCCCGGCCAGCACCCTGCACGTGGTGCGCGAACTGGAGGCCCGCGGCCCCCTCACCTCAAACCTGCTGGCCGTTGTTGCCATTAATAACAGCCTGGCCATCATGGCCTTTGGGGTGGCAATGGCTGGCGCCGGCAACCTGCTGGCAAGCTCGCAAGACTCCTTTTTCGCCACGGCCTTAATAAGCTGCCGGGAAATCATCCTGGCCCTGCTTTTGGGATTGCTCACCGGCTTCCTCATAGATTTTGTTCTCCACAAACTTACGCAACGGGGTGAAATGCTTTCCGCCGGACTGGCCCTGCTCCTGCTCTGTGGAGAGTCGGCCCGTCTCCTTCATCTCTCTCCGCTACTGGCAGGCATGGTTGCCGGCAGTACGTTGATAAACCGCGACAAACGGGATGTCCGCCTCTTTCGGGCCCTCCATGATTTTGAACCGCCTATCTATATTCTCTTTTTCACGCTGGCCGGTTCGCAGCTACACATCTCGGCCCTGGGGGCCTCGGGCCTCATCGGCCTTTGCTACTTCTTTGTGCGCCTGGGCGGCAAAATTATAGGGGCCCGCCTGGGTGGCATGGCCGCCCACTCCCCCCGCACCGTTCAAAATTTCCTTGGTTACGCCCTGGCGCCCCAAGCCGGTGTTGCCATTGGTCTTATTTTTCTCATCTCCGCCACTCCCAGCCTTAAAGAGATCGCTGCCATTATCACACCCGTAGTCCTTACCGGTGTCGTTCTCTCCGAGCTGTTTGGCCCCCTTCTGGCCCGTTTCGCCTTGGTCAAGGCAGGGGAGGTGGGAGCCACAGAGCTGACCATGAAGCCCATGCCCGGCTATGAGGGCCTCTCGGCCAAGGCCTGTGCCGATAAATTACGTTCCACTTCCGGAATCAGTATCCTGCCCTGGACCTGGAAAAAATTAGCCCTGCCGGATAAACGAAACGGGGTGGTTATCTTCGGCGCTGCCCACCATGCAACTGTTACCGGTCTCGCCCGCCTTGCCACTATCTTTGCCCACCATATTGGTGCGGAACCCATGGCAGTACGGGTGGTTTCGACCTCACGGGAGGTGGAAGATAAAGATGCCCTCTTTGCTAAAGAGGCGGAAGAAGTTCACTCCATGGGCTACCCGCTGCAGAAAAATCTGGTGCGCAGTGATGATGTTGCTGAGGCCCTTTCCCTCACCGTGGTCCGCAACCCCACCAAAGGACTTATCATCGGCTATCCCATCGAGGGCACTATCCACGGCTTTCAGAAGGTTGTTGAGCAGGTGGCTGAGATTGCCGTTTGCCCCGTTATTGTCGTACGTTTTTATGGAGTTTTGCACACCGAGAGAATTCTGGTGCCCCTGGTCTCTCTAGACCAGCTTGATGAGGTGAGCTCGGTGGTCAAGGCCCTCTCCAAGGTTGGTGAGCATTCCATCACCCTTCTCCACCTGTTGCCCTATGATCAGCCGGTCAAGGATGTGGAAAAGAAAGAAAAAGAGCTCGAGGCCTGGCTTACCATGCACCAGATTAAAACCCACCGCGGTTTTAAATGTAAGGTGGTCAACTCAGAGTCGCGCCTGGAGACCATTTACAAGGAAGCCGAATTCCACGATTTAGTGGTTATGGGCGTCCCCCGCCGCAGCAAGTTTCAAGAGATGATCTTCGGTTCCTTGGCAGAAGCGGTCAGTAAAAATTGTCAGAAACCAATGCTCATCGTCCATATCCCTCCCACTGATTAATCTCCATTTTTTTAGCACCTTAAAGCCCTTCTGGGCATATTCCATTTGACATCCTCCTCTCCATTTCTAACAATAAAAAGACTTACTTATCCTTATTAACTGTACGGGGGTCATCATTTTAGTTCTTGGCGTCGGCGATTTAGGGGCATCCAAAAATCCACCTGAACTGGTGAAAACCTATGCTCTTGGTTCCTGTGTCGCTGTTATTCTCATACATCCAAAGGCTCGAGTTGTGGGCATGGTGCATATTGCCCTGCCCGACTCCTCCATCAACTCTGAGAAGGCTCAAAGCCAGCCCGGTTATTTTGCCGATACCGGTATTCCAGCCCTGATCAGGGAAATGATGGCCTTAGGCTGCACCGGCGGCCCAAAGCAGATGATTGCAAAAATTGCCGGGGGTTCTAATGTCATGGACCCCAGGAATGTCTTTAGTATCGGTAAAAGAAATGTCCTGGCCGTAAAAAAAGTTCTCTGGAAATACGGGGTAAGTCCACGTGCCGAAGAGGTCGGTGGAACTTTAAGCCGCACCGTAACGGTGAGTGCCAAAAACGGCGCTGTCACCCTTTCTTCACCAGGCAAGAACAACTGGACTCTGTAAACCATGGCTTCTACCCAAAAAGACATACTCAAGGTGGTCGAGAGCACCAAGATTCTCTCTCCCAGTGCCGCTGGCCTCCTGGAGGTTGCCAGCCGGGAGAATCACGATCTGCGTGATATTGTCCAGGTGATTAAATGCGACGCCGCCCTCAGCGCTAAAACACTCAAACTGGTTAATTCGGCGGCCTTTGCCCTGCAGAGCAGGGTCTCGAATATTGATCGGGCTATTTCGTATATTGGTGAGAACTACCTTGTCTCCCTGGCCATGAATGAGGCAGCAGGGATGATCTACGACTGTGATCTGGCCGGTTACGAAGGACGGGAAGGAGAGTTATGGGATCACAACCTGCTCACCGCCCTGGCCTCAAAGAAGGTTGCTGAGTTCAGCAAGGAATCGATAAACGGCAATGTTGCCTTTACCTGCGGCCTTCTCCACGACCTGGGCAAGGCCATTATCTCAAGCTTTCTTGAAGGCACTCCAGCCGAGGTACTCGAGTCCCTAGAGAGGGGTGAGGTGCATGATTATGCCTCTGCCGAAGAAAAAATTCTCGGCATGGACCACACTCAGGCAGGCCACGCCCTGGCAGAGCACTGGCAGCTTCCAGAACCCATCCCCTCTGCCATTCGTTTTCATCATGAGCCCCACCAGGCGGATAAGGAGTATCATGCCCTGGTCTATGCTGTTCACCTGGGTGATATGATTGCCATGATGACAGGAAAGGGGACAGGCGCCGATGCCATGCGTTACCAGCTCGACCCCGATTATATTGATCTCATTGACCTCAATGAGGATGATCTGGCTATGATAATCCTTGAAATAGACAATGAGTTTAGCAAGCTTCAAAAATCTATGACGATTAACGGTTGAAAAAATGCGCATTCTAATTGTTGACGACGCCACCACCGCCCGGATTTTTGCCGAGAGATACCTAAATAACATAGGCTTTCACGATGCAGAATTTATCCATGCGGTAGACGGTGAGGAGGGGTTGGAAAAGGCCAGGGAAAAGGTGCCGGATTTCATTCTCACCGACCTCATAATGCCGGTGATGGATGGTGAAGAGTTGCTGAAAGAGCTTAAGGCAGATCCGGCCCTTCAACATATTCCCGTGCTTGTCATGACAAGCGCCGGCAATGACGCCCGCATAGGTTCCCTTCTGGGCATGGGTGCCAGCAATGTTTTAGCAAAGCCCTTTTCCTCCAGTGAGCTTTATAAAGCTGTAAAAGAGGTTGTAGATGGAATGGAGGAAGACGATGAGTGGGGAGAATGATCTTTTTTTCATAGGGAAAAACGAACAGCGTCCCCATGAAAAAACAATGGCCAAGTCGGTTAATGACACCTTTGAGAAAATGGGATTTATGGCTGCCCAGCCGACAGATGAGGAAGCTCCACCGGCCAACACCCTGGCTGTGTCCATCGATATTCTTGCCCCCATCAAGGCCAGGATGTTTTTCTCCGCACCACAGCAACTTGGCTGGGCTCTGGCCGAAAACCTTTACGGCCTTGAGGATTTAACTATGGAGGCAGTGGCTGACATGATGTCCGAACTTCTTAACACCATAAGCGGCCATCTGATGAGCGAAATCATGCCGGACCAGCAATTCAACCTTTCTGTTCCCAAACTTTGTGAGACTATGCCAAGCGAACAAGGCAAAACATTTGTCTACCACTTTAACATTGACAATAAAGGGATCATCACCATTGTTTTGAGTAACAATAGTTACTAGAAAAAAACAATGTCTCTTCCCGGTCTGCTCACCGTCATCTTTAGCCTTGGTCTTCTTATGGGTTCTGCTGCGCATGCTTCAACATCTTCGGAATTTGTCAAAGAACAGCTGGCAGCCGGCAAAACACCAAACAGCCTGATTGACGAAAAAAGCCCCTACCTCCTCCAGCATGCCTTTAACCCAGTGCAGTGGCTGCCCTGGGGTGAGGAGGCCTTTCGCAGGGCCGAGCGGGAAGACAAGCCCATCTTTCTATCCGTGGGCTACTCCACCTGTCACTGGTGCCATGTCATGGCCCACGAGTCCTTTGAGGATGAGGTGGTGGCCGCTTTTTTAAATGAGCATTTCATCGCCATAAAGGTGGACCGGGAGGAACAGCCTGATATCGACCAGCTTTATATGGCCGCCACCCAGGCCATTTCCGGCAGCGGCGGCTGGCCCATGTCCGTCTTTCTGCTGCCTGACCGCCGCCCCTTTTACGCCGGCACCTATTTCCCCCCTGAATCGGGCTATGGCCGCCCCGGATTTCTTGATCTTCTGAAACAGATCAATGTCATCTGGCAGGAGGACCGTGCCAGACTCACAGGCAATGCCGAAGTTGTTACAGCCGGGCTGCGCAAGGCCGCCGCCGGCAGGGATGCAGATAAATCCCTCTCCGAAGAGCTACTTCATCTTGGCTTCCAGCAGGCCTCCCAAAATTATGACAGTGAGTTCGGTGGTTTTGGCACTGCCCCAAAGTTTCCGCGGCCTGTTATTTTTGATCTGCTGCTCCGTTATGACGCCTGGCATAAAAACGACCAGGCTCGGGACATTGTCCTTTTCAGCCTTAAGAAAATGGCCGAAGGCGGCATGTATGACCAGCTTGGCGGCGGTTTTCATCGCTACAGCGTTGATGGCCAGTGGCGTGTTCCCCATTTTGAAAAAATGCTCTATGACCAGGGCCAGCTTGCCAGCCTCTACTTCGATGCCTTTCAGGTGAGCCACGACTCTTTTTACCGCCACATCGGCACCGAGATTCTCGACTATGTCCTGCGCGACATGACCGACAAGCTGGGTGGCTTCTATTCAGCCGAGGATGCTGACAGCGTTGACGAGCATGATAGCAGCAAGCATGGTGAAGGCCTTTTTTATCTGTGGAAAGAGTCTGATATTATCAAGCTGCTCGGTGCCGAGAACGGTGCAATGTTCAACTTTTTCCATGGCGTTAAGCCAGATGGCAACGCCTTGGCTGATCCCATGGATGAGTTCCGGGGCAAAAACATCCTTTACGCAGGCAACAGCCTGAAAGCCACCGCTCAGAAATTTGCCAAAAAAAACGATGAGATCAAAAAGATCCTCGCCACAGGTAAAAAAACCCTTTTTACCGCCCGTCAAAAAAGACCGCGCCCCCATCTTGATGATAAAATCATCACCGCCTGGAACGGCCTGATGATTTCGGCCATGGCCAAGGGCTTTCGTGTCACAGGGGAGGTTAAATACCTGAATGCCGCCACCGATTCAGCGGCCTTTGTTGAAAAAAATCTCTACAATAGGACTGATAAAACCCTCTTTCGGCGTTACCGGGATGGCGAATCTCATTTTCAAGGCCAGCTTGATGATTATGCCTTCTTTATCCAAGGCCTCCTTGATCTCTATGGCGCTGATTTTGACAGCCGCTGGCTGGAACTTGCCGTGGAGCTTACTGCCCAGCAGATAAACCTTTTTGGCGACAAACAAGAGGGTGCCTTTTTTGACACGCCCTCCACGGCCCAAAATATCCTGGTCAGGATGAAAAATGATTATGACGGGGCAGAACCGGCCGGCAACTCCATAGCGGCCATGAACCTTCTGCGTCTGGCCCAGATCACCGACAATAAAAAATGGCATCAACAGGCTGAGGGCATCCTTGCCTTTTTTGCCAACGGACTGATGGACCAGCCCTTTGCACGGCCCGCCATGGCAGCGGCCTATGATTTTTGCCGCCAAAAACCAAGACAGATCATCATCGCCGGTAAGCCCGGAGCCGCCGACACCAAGGAGCTGCTTAAAACTATCAACAACTCCTACCTTCCCACCACCCTGGTGCTGCTGGCCGATAATGGCCCCAACCAGCGCTTTCTTGAAAAAAATATGCCCTTTATGGAGTTTATGACGGCCATTGATGGCAAAGCCACGGCCTATGTTTGCGAAAACTTCAGCTGTAAAGCGCCGCTGAACTCGGTGGCAGAACTCGCCGCTCTCCTTAGCAATTCCTCAAAATAGCATCTTCTTCTTTTCCCCATCCAGTCTTGACCGAGCAGAGAGGCGGGCACCTTTCCACAGGCGCTGGGTTTGATCTTGAAAGGCCCTTGGCCCGGCGAAGGACGACAATGCCTCTTGCACAACTCCGTGGGCCTTTTCTTTTGCGTTCCCTCCCGCCTTTGTTTATAACTACCCTTTCGTTCTCATCTATTAATACAAACCAGACAGCCCCATGAAAAATTTCACCTTCCTTCTCTGTATCTTCCTCTCCTTCAGTCTGATCGGCTGCGCCGGCCGCGTTAATCTTGACGAGGCCATCAAAGCTGGCGCCAAGCCGCTCAGTGCCGATAATATAGAAACCCTTGTCTCCGGCAATTCATTACATATGGTGTCCTGGGATAAGTCCATCGAGGCGGATATTGATTTTTCCGAAGGTGGCAAGCTTAACGCTCTCAACTCGGTGGGTGAAGATACCTTTGGCCGCTGGACCACCGATGACGATAGGCATCAACTCTGCATGAAATTCAAGTTCTGGGGAGAAGGGGCAACAAACTGCTACAAAGTCTTTAAGGATGGAGATCAATATTTTCTCTTTAACAATGACGGCACCCTGGCTAACACCTTTGTCCCAGAACGGCAGGTAGAATACACCCTGGCTGACAGCAACGCCGGTATTTTGGCCCTGCCGCCTCCAGGATCGGCTCCAAAGAAGAGCAAAAAGAAAAAACGTGTGCAGAAAAAGGCCCCAGGACCTGAAAAGGAAAAAGGTGGTCTTCTCTCCGCCCTCACCTTTGGTCTCGTGGGCGGTGATGATGATGAAGTCGAGGAGCCGGAACCGGTTGTCCGCAAAGAGTACGTTCCCGCCGCCATGGTGGTTAAAGAAAAAATTCTTTCCGAACCCCACCAAAAGCTCCTGGATACCGGCCAATGCCCCGGCTGCAATCTTTCCGGTGTCGACCTAACCGGCACCAAGCTTAAAGGGGTAAACCTGGAAGGGGCTGATTTATCCGGCGCCAACCTGCAGGAGGTCAACCTCAAGGGCGCCAACCTCAAAGGCGCCAACCTCCAATCAGCCCGTCTTGCTGATGCCATTTTGATCAAGGTTGATTTTGAAAATGCCGACCTCTCCGATGCCAACCTCCATTGGGCTGATCTCAGCAGGGCCAACCTCAAAAACGCCAATTTGGAACGGGCCTACCTGGTCAAGGCCTTCTTCTACAAGGCTGATCTCACCGGCGCCAACATGAGCGGCGTCCAGAGCCAGCGCACTATCTTTGAGAAGGCCATCGGCGTCCCGGCACATCTCCTGGAAAAAAATAAAAATCCCGATAAGTAGAACTCGTATAGCTCCAAACATAAAAAGGCCTCTGTAACTAGCCAAGTACAGAGGTTTTTTTATGTTAATCCAGTTTGGTGTCTCCAGAGCTTCTTATACAACTCTGAATTTCATTTTTTATTCATCACGTTTATTTGGGTTAACGCCCTTAAAGGAGTTTGCCCAGGCGGCAAACTCTTCGGTCCTCTCCGGGGTTGTGATTAGCTTTGTTACAGGAGTTTCAACAAGAATTAATTTCGACCTTTGCCCTGTTGAAACATAGGCCCTGAAAACACCCCATTTTTTATTCCAGAAAATACCTGTTGCCGCAAAGAGTCCTCCATTTCCCCATAAACGGACGCTAAACGCCGGTATTTTTCCATCAATACGCCAACAGGTTACGATTGGCCCAAACTTTATTAGGTGCGCGGCAAATTACTGTTAGTTGATTTCCATGCAACTCATAGGCAACTGGCGCCGACAAATAACAAAAGATCTAATAATTCTTATTGATAAACAGGCAGCTGCTGCAGCTTGTCTCATTTTAGTTATCAACAACCTCTGGCCGTATATCCATTAACGCTGCTATGCGACCGACCAACTCCTCTGCCTTTTGGCGCTTCATGGCGCCAAACTGATTATAACCAAGGTCAAAAATTTCATCCTCGTTAGAGATGAGCTGGATTGACCAATTCAATGCCCGGCGACCGCCCGGTGATGTTGCTGTGGTGAGTGGCCGGAAAGTTTTAATTTCCTTAAAGCTCTGAAAACCTTTTTGCCATTGCAAATTCTTATAGAGGCTTGATTCCTTGTATTTTACAAGCTGTTCTCTCTTGTTGATTTCCAGTGAGCGCCGCAGTTTGAAGCTATATATCGACGAATAGAGGAAGAGGAGTGTGAATAACACAAAAGTACCCAAAGCAACCCAGCTTGTCTCATCCGTTAAAAGGGCAAAATACGTTGCGATAGCCAGCGCGAAACTTATGAAAAGCGTAATCCATCCCCATAAGATGGATTTAAATTGAAACAATAGCTTATGCGGGTTTTCCTGGGTCAAAACCATTATGGGTAAATTTTCTTTTACAGTCATAGTCTTCTCCTGAACCTGTCACCCCATACAGCCGAGCCAACCCAACCAACCAGGTTGATACGGCCCTTTATTGTTTACTGATCGCTCATTGCTAATTTTGCGCCACATGCGGCAAAGAGAGCAGCAAAAGAGCGTTGCAGCCAAA
>JBDLIE010000066.1:0-13932 GCA_039715015.1 Thermodesulfobacteriota bacterium | reverse complement strand
CACGCAGGCCTGAAAATTCGTGTGTCCTTGGTTTGATTCCTGGTCCCGCCACCAAGATATTAAAGGCCTTACAGCATTTTCGCTGTAAGGCCTTTCCTTAGGCGGGGCCACTATGACCGTGTTAATGATGTCTGGGTTTATCGGCTTAGGTAGCTCTGAAACGTCATTAAAGGGAAGAGTTCCTTTGAATCAAGGCTGAAATGGAAGAAATCCTCCATGATCAGCAACTGGTTCAAAGGTTCTTTTCTGTCATAGCTCCGCACTGTCATTTTTGCTGGAATTCCGCTATGATGACAGGTAACAAGAGGTGTGCCCTGAGTTAAGAGGGTAGCAAAACATCTTATAATAAATCCAACCACCCGCCGTAACTGCTGCTGTAATGATACGTATGACTAGGGAAAACAAGCGATGATCCCCAGGGAAACCCAGACATTTAAAATGTCCAAAATTGCCCTGTCCATTGTGGTGGCGAGTATTCTCCTGGCCACCCTCGTACTGATAATGACCACTAGCAGCTTCAAGCGCGAACAGGCCCTCATGGAGAGGTTCCTCCTCAACCAGGGACTGACCTTGATTCGCAGTTTTGAGGCCGGGGCCCGCACCTCAATGATGCATTACATGCGCGGCGATGATCCCTTAAGCACCCTGGTCAGCGAAACAACCAGGACCGAGACAGTTGCCTATATCCATATTGTTGACGAGCAAGGTCGTCTGGTTGCAAAGGCCGGACAATGGCCCCAGGCCGAAGAGCGCCCTGATGTCAGCCAGGTTTTGGCCCAGGAAAAGCCAATAACCACCCTTATCGCCTCAGCCGATGTTTTCGAGGTTGCCACTATCTTTCAACCCCTGGCTGATATCTCTCCACAGATGAAGACCATGCACCAGCGCTGGATGCAGAATATGCGCGAGGAGGATTCAGGTCAACTGGTCATCTATATTGGTTTACGGACCTCGGAGTTTGATCAGGCCCGGGAGCAGGATGTTGAACACGGCTTGATTATGGCCGCCATCCTGTTTCTGCTTGGCTGCGCCGGTTTTTATTTTCTCTTTCTCTATCAAGGGATACGGGTCAGTCGTTCCACCCTGGCCAATATGGAGCTCTATACTGAAAATGTCATTGAGAGTATGCCCGCCGGTCTTATCACCCTTGACCGGATGAGCCGGATCGTCTCCTGTAACGCTAAGGCGGAAGAACTGGTCTG
This sequence comes from Thermodesulfobacteriota bacterium, assembly GCA_039715015.1. GTDB lineage: Bacteria > Desulfobacterota > Desulfobulbia > Desulfobulbales > SURF-16 > BM506. The sequence continues at coordinate 12,730 of JBDLIE010000066.1, read as the reverse complement.
CAAACCTTTTTCGGCGTTGGTCCATAAAAGGATAGATGAGGTGTTTCGCCACTGGCCGATGGACCTGTTGAATCTGGACCAGCCCTTGCTGGACGCCCCTCTTGACTGCCCCCTGGATGCCGGTAAACAGATACCGGTTAAGGTGAGCGGCTCTCGGCTCCAGGACCAAGAAGGCAAGAAGCTTGGTTCGGTTCTCATCTTGCGCGACATGCGCGATATCCAAGCCCTTGAGCAACAGCTTGAACGCTCCCGCCGTTTAGCGGCCTTGGGCCAAATGGCGGCCGGTATCGCCCACGAGATCAGAAACCCCCTGGGCACTCTGCGCGGCTTTGCCCAATATTTCAGCAGGCACTTTAAGGATGACGAAAACGGCAGGGAGTATGCAGACCTAATGATCGGTGAGGTTGATCGCCTCAATCACAGCATATCAGCGCTCTTACAATTCGCCCGGCCCCGCGATCCCGATTTTCAGAAGATTGACACCTGCTCCCTGCTTTCCAAGGCCGCCAAACTTTTAGAACATGATTTCACGGATAAACAGCTTGTCTTACATCTGGAATGTGAGGAGGGTATGGCCATGGAGGCTGACCCTGACCTCCTTCTCCAGGTGCTCATCAACTTGCTGAAAAACAGCATGGCGGTCACTCCTGCCGGTGACTCTATAGAACTGGGCGCCTCTCAGAAAGGGGATGGCGTACGGATTTGGATAGAGGATACCGGCCCAGGTATGAACGACGAAGAACTGGAAAAAATGTTTGACCCTTTCTTTACCACCAAGAAGAGCGGCACTGGTCTGGGGCTTGCCGTCAGCCACCAGATTATAGACCAGCATCATGGAAGTTTTGAGGTGGTGTCAGCCCCGGAAAAGGGAACCCGCATCGATATTTTATTCCCTTCAGGCACGCAAAGAGGCAGTAGATGACAGAACCGAGCGCCACAACAGTTCTCCTTGTCGATGATGACAAGGCCCATCGCACCATGCTCAAGGCAAATCTGGCCGGAGCCGAATTCAACATCCTGGAGGTGGATGACGGTGATCAGGTTCTTACCGCATTAACCGACCATGATGTTGACTTGATCCTCCTTGATCTGAAGATGGAGCGTATGGACGGCCTTACCACCTTATCAGCCCTGCAAGAGGCCGCCATCCGGGTGCCGGTCATTGTCATCACCGCCTTTTCCTCGGTGGAGTCCGCTGTTGTGGCCATGAAACGGGGCGCCTTTGACTATGTCACCAAGCCCATTGACATGGATGAGCTGCAACTCATCATTGCCAAGGCCCTCCATGTGGAAAAACTGGAGCAGGAAAATATCCACCTCAAGGAGAGGCTCCAGGAGAATTTTTCCTTTGATAATATCATTGGTTCAAGCAAAGCCATGCAGGAGATGTTTGCCACACTGCGCTTAGTTGCGCCTTCCGATGCCACTGTGCTCATCGGTGGCGAATCTGGCACCGGCAAGGAGCTGATTGCCAATGCCCTCCATGAAAATAGCGCAAGAAAGGAGGGGCCGTTTATCAAGGTCAACTGCGCCGCCCTCCATGAAAATCTGCTTGAAAGCGAACTCTTCGGCCATGAGAAGGGTGCCTTCACCGGCGCCACGGAGCAGCGCAAGGGCCGTTTTGAACAGGCCCACCACGGCACTTTGTTCTTAGATGAGATCGGCGACATGACCCTGCCCACCCAGGCCAAAATTCTCCGCGCCTTACAGGAGGGAGAGATTGAACGTCTAGGAGGCAGCAAGACGATCAAGGTTGATGTCCGTATGGTGGCTGCCAGTCATCGGGATCTGGAAGAGATGGTCAAGCAGGGGGAGTTTCGGCAGGATCTTTTTTTCCGGTTGAGCGTGGTGCCCATTATCCTGCCGCCCCTGCGTGATCGTGGCGGAGATATTCCAGATCTGGCCCGTTATTTCCTGAAACGCTATGCAGAAAAGAACAAAAAGGATATCCGCTCCATCCATCCCCAGGCCATCAACCTCCTTCTGCACCATGCTTGGCCCGGCAATATTCGTGAGCTGGAAAATTGTATAGAGCGTGCCATCATCCTCTGCCAAGGTGAACAGATCACCCCAAAGGAACTCCCTCCCCAGCTCAACCCGCATGGCAAAAAACAGGACGGCAGTAACCTGCAGGCCACCAGCAGCGGTCTCACCCTGCGGGATATGGAGAGGGAAATGATCCGGACCACCATCGAAGAAACAGCCGGCAATAAGTCACAGACCGCCAAGAAACTTGGTATTGCCCGTCAGACCCTGCTCAATAAGATCAAGGAATATGGCCTTGAGTAAATTCTTTAGGTTGGTGTCTCAATTTCAGACGCCTCCTCTCTTTTCCCTCCTTCCTCAACTGCCTCAATTTGAGACCGCAAGTGGCTATGTGCTTTTAAAGAGCTCTCAGCTATCTTTTTCTTGATCATTGTATCTGCATCATCGGTTTACTATACTAATTTACATTTTCAACTCTGCATTGACCCGGCAAGAGGTCTTGATGCTTCGCTCTTTACACGCATCTGTCAATATCTACTACTAAAACGGAGATGTGTCGGACTTATGGTCTAACGCTTCAAAAGGAAAAAGCGCACACCATGATCACAATCAAAAAGGGGTTTGATCTTTCCATTTCAGGGGCGCCAGAGCAGGCAGTAGGCGAGGGGCCGCTGCCTGGGTCCGTGGCCCTCCTTGGTCCCGACTATCCTGACCTGCAAGCGGCCCTGGCCGTGGCAGAAAACGATTACGTCCGGGTCGGGCAGCTGCTTTTTGAGGACAAAAAGAGGCCGGGCGTCAAATTCACTGCGCCAGCGGCCGGGACTGTAAGTAGTATCCAATGGGGGGCGAAAAAAGAACTGCTCGCAGTGGTTATCAAGGTGCAGGGAGACGAGAGCGTCCCCTTTGCCTCCTATATGGGCCGGAAGATCGAGCGCTTGAGCGTTGCAGAGGTCACAGAGCTGCTTCTCGAGTCGGGCCTCTGGACCGCTTTGCGCACCAGGCCTTTTTCCAAAACACCGCTGCCGGGAAGTGAACCGCATTCCATATTCGTCACTGCCATGGACACCAATCCCTTGGCCCCTTGCGTAGAAACGGTGCTGCACAACTATGGCGCTGGATTTGACCAAGGTCTGAAAATTCTCAAAAAATTGACCCGCGGCCCGCTTTTTCTCTGCAAGGCGCCGGGGACGGTCTTGAGTGGCAGCGACCTTCCTGAGGTCAGCACCAGAGAATTCGCCGGCCCCCATCCGGCTGGTCTGGCCGGGACCCATATTAACTTTCTCGATCCGGTCGGTATGGAAAAAACGGTCTGGTCCATCGGCTACCAGGATGTGGCGGCCATTGGCCATCTTTTCAGCAGCGGCGAGCTCCTTACCCAAAGGGTGATTTCCCTGGCCGGTCCCCAGGTGCAGCAGCCCCGTCTTCTGAGGGCCAGACTGGGGGCAAGTATTGCCGATCTGACAGAGGGGGAACTCAAGGCTGGAGAAAACAGGCTGATTTCCGGAAGCATTTTAGGGGGCAGGTTAGCGCAAGGAGCGCTTGCTTACCTGGGCCGATTTCACAATCAGGTTTCCGTTCTCCGCGAGGGGCGTGAAAGAAAACTCTTCGGCTGGGCCTTGCCCGGCAGAGCGAAATTTTTCGTCAAACCCGCATTTCTCTCCCCACTGTGGCCGGCAAAAAGTTTTGCCCTCACCACTGCGGTGAACGGCAGTAAGCGACCCCTTATCCCCATCGGCCGCTTTGAAAAAGTGATGCCGTTGGATACGGAACCGACCTTTCTCTTGCGCGCCCTTCTCCTGCAAGACATGGAACAGGCCAAGGCCCTCGGTTGCCTGGGCCTGGATGAGGAGGATCTCGCTTTGGCCACCTTTGTGGACCTGTGCAAAAATGATTTCGGGCCGCTTCTTCGTCAAAGTTTGCGTCGGATTGAAAAAAAAGGATAACCGTGCTGAAAAAATTTCTCGATAAACAGCGGCCGCTTTTTGAAAAACAGGGCAAACTGGCTCATTACCAACCGATCTTTGCGGCACTCGACTCTTTTCTCTACACCTCGGGCCAGGTCACTTCTTGCGCCCCCCATGTCCGCGATGGTCTCAATATAAAAAAAACCATGGGCCTGGTGGTCATCGCCTTGATCCCGTGCACCTTAGCAGGGTTGTACAATACCGGCCTGCAGGCCAACCTGGCCCTGGCCCATGCCGGTCTCATTGAGCCGGCTGGTTGGCGGTTCGACCTGCTCCGCGCCTCGGGACTCGGTTTTTCCCCGCACAGCGTCAGCGCCAACGTCCTGCACGGCTTTTTCTACTTCTTTCCTGTACTTCTGGTTTCCAATCTAGTCGGAGGTGCTTGGGAAGTTGTTTTCTCTTGCCAGCGGAACCAGGAGATCCATGAAGGCTTCCTGGTCACCGGCTTGCTGTTTCCCTTGATTCTGCCGCCGACTATTCCCTTATGGCTGGTGGCCATGGGCATCAGCTTTGGCATCGTCATCGGCAAGCTCATCTTCGGCGGCATTGGCAGAAATTTTCTCAATCCGGCCCTCACCGGCTACGCCTTTCTCTTTTTTTCTTACCCGGCCTCTCTCACCGGCGAGAGGGTGTGGACATCATCAGTTGACGCAGTATCCGGCGCCACCCCGCTGGGCCGCGCCGCAGCCGAAGGGGTTGCCGGCCTGAACGTCAGCTGGGCACAGGCCTTCCTGGGATTGATGCCGGGCTCCATGGGCGAGACCTCGACCCTTGCCTGTCTGATAGGGGCCGCCATTCTTTTAAGCGCCGGTATAGCCTCCTGGCGGATTATGCTCAGCATCTGCATCGGCATGGTGTCCCTCGCCTTGCTGTTCAACTCCAGCACCAATGTCACCAATCCCATGTTTGGTGTTACCCCGGCTTGGCATTTCGTCCTTGGCGGCTTTGCCTTTGGCGCGGTCTTCATGGCGACCGACCCGGTTACCTCGGCCGTGACCGCCAAGGGACAATGGCTGTACGGGCTGCTCATCGGTGTCATGGCCGTGCTTATCCGGGTCCTAAATCCCGGCTTCCCGGAAGGCATGATGCTGGCGATTCTGTTCGGCAACTGTTTGGCCCCCCTCATCGATTATCTTGTTGTCCAGCGCACTATGCACAGGAGGTTGGCACGCCATGGCAGTCTGTAGTGTTCGAAAAACCTTTGGGGTCGCCTTCCTGCTCTGTATCGTCTGCGCGCTGCTGGTCTCCAGCGCCGCCGTCCTCTTGCGCCCCCGTCAGGAGATGAACAGAACCCTTGATCTGAAAAAGAACATCCTTCTTGCTGGCGGGCTTCTCAAAGACGCCAAGGCCGGCAGACAAGAAATCGAAGAGGCCTTTGACAATGTAGAGGCAGTGGTGGTGGATCTGGAAAGCGGCGACATGGTTGCCGGTCTGGAACCTGCCGCCTTTGATCCGCGCAGGCCTGTCGTGGATCCGGCCCTGCGCCATCTCATCCCCACTGCCCTTGACAAAGCAAAAATCAAGGTACGCTCCCGGTACGGTGTGATCTATCTTGTCAAAGAAAACGGTGAGACCCGGCAGATTATTCTTCCTGTGCAGGGCAAAGGACTCTGGTCCACCTTGTACGGCTTCATCGCCCTGGCCAAGGACACCAAGACCGTCAAGGGAATCACCTTTTATCAACATGGCGAGACTCCGGGTCTTGGCGGCGAGGTCGACCGCCCGGAATGGCAGGCCCAATGGCAAGGAAAAATTGTCTTTGATCCTGAGTGGCTGCCAAATATCCGCTTGGTCAAGGGCGGCAAGGATGCTGATCCTGAGGTTGCCGCCCACCAGGTCGACGCCATCTCGGGCGCCACCATTACCAGCCGGGGCGTTGAGAACATGCTCCTGTACTGGCTTGGCCAAGACGGATTCGGGCCCTTCCTTGCCCAAATGCGCCGCCAAGGAGGGAAGCAATGAGCAAGGCCAAAAAGATCCTCCTGACACCGATTGTCAATAAAAATCCCATCGCCTGCCAGATCATGGGCATCTGTTCCGCCCTGGCGGTGACCACTAAACTAACCACCGCCTGCGTCATGGCCGTGACCGTGACCCTGGTTGTTGCCTGCGCCGGTGCGGCCGTGAGCCTCATCCGCAACCACGTCCCGGACAGTATCAGGATTATTGTCCAAATGACCATTATCTCTTCCCTGGTGATTGTGGCTGACCAGCTGATCAAGGCCTTCAGTTATGGGCTAAGCAAACAGCTTTCCGTCTATGTCGGCCTGATCATAACCAATTGTATCGTCCTGGGCCGAAGCGAGGGCTTTGCCATGCATAACAGGGTCTGGGACAGTTTTGTGGATGGCATCGGCAACGGCCTGGGCTACGGTCTTATCCTGCTTACGGTCGCTTTCTGGCGTGAACTTCTGGGCAGCGGCAGGTTGTTTGGCCGGCAAGTTCTACCCCTGGTCCGGGACGGCGGCTGGTACCAGCCCAATGGCCTGATGCTTCTGGCCCCAAGCGCTTTTTTTCTGATCGGCCTGAGTATCTGGGCACTCAGGACCTGGAAACCGGAACTGGCGGAAAAAGAGTAGTTCACCAGGGCTATGAAATTTGGCTAAACTCAAGGCCCTAAAAGTTTACCAGTGCCTTAGATTCGTTCATTTGGGACTTTGAAGCATAGCCCCTCTATTCGAGAAGGCAAAAAAGGACGAAGATGAGGTGCTGGTAAACTTTTACGCGGAAAAAGAGTAGGGGAGCACCGTTATGCTGGAACACTTTCTCAACATCCTTGTAAAGGCCGTCTTCCTTGAGAACCTGGCCCTGGGCGTCTTCCTCGGCATGTGCACCTTTCTGGCTATGTCCAAGAAGGTAAGCACCGCCCTGGGACTCGGGGCAGCGGTGATTGTGGTGCAGGCCATTACCATTCCGGCCAACAACCTGATCTACCGTTACCTGCTCAGACAAGGGGCCCTGACCTGGGCCGGTCTGCCCGGGGTGGACCTCAGCTTTCTCGGCCTGATCTGCGCCATTGCGGTGATTGCGGCAATGGTCCAGATCCTGGAGATGGTCCTGGACCGATTTTTCCCGGCCCTCTACACCGCCTTGGGGATCTTTCTCCCCCTGCTCACGGTGAACTGCGCCATACTGGGCGGCTCGCTCTTCATGGTGGAGCGGCAATACAACTTTAGCGAGAGCATGGTATATGGCCTCGGGGCCGGAAGCGGCTGGGCCTTGGCCATTGCCGCCCTGGCCGGCATTCGGGAAAAGCTGCGCTACAGCGACGCCCCGCTGGCCCTGCGGGGCCTTGGCCTCACCTTTATGACGGTGGGCCTGATGGCCATGGTCTTCCTGCTCTTTTCCGGCATTCAACTGTAGGGTTCTTGCTAACCATGATAGAAATCATTCTCGGCATCAGCATCTTTACCACGATCATTCTTGTCCTGGTAAGCCTCATTCTTCTGGCCCGGGCCAAACTGGTGGGCGCCCGGCAGGTTACCATCCGGATCAATGGTGCCCCGGGCAATGACATTACTGTACTGTCCGGAGGCAAGCTCATAGACGCCCTGGCTAGCGGGGGGATCTTTTTGCCCTCTGCCTGCGGGGGGAACGCTATCTGCGGGCAATGCCGCCTAAAAATTCTTGAAGGCGGCGGAGATCTTTTAGCCACGGAACAGAGCCGCCTCTCCGGGCGACAGATCCGGGCCGGTTACCGTCTGTCATGCCAGGTCCCGGTGAAAAGCGATCTGGCAATCGAAATCCCCCCCGAGTTTTTCGGGGTCAGAAGATGGCAGTGCCCGGTCCGCGCCAACGACCCTACGGCCCCCTCCGCCAAAGAACTGATCCTGGAATTGCCTGGCCATGCAGAGGCCTCATTCAGGGAGGGCAAGTTTGTTCAGATTGAATGTCCACCCCTTGCCTCCGAAAATAATACAGAATCTGGAAGACAGGCAAGGTTGACCCGGACCTACACCATGGTCGACTGCCCAGACGAAAAGGCAATCTTGCTGGTGAGGATCCGCCTTAGCTCCCCACGGCAACCAACAGCTGCTGCCAAAACGCCGGCCGCAAAGATATCCTCCTACCTCTTCGACCTCAAGCCGGGTGACACGCTCACTGTTTTGGGACCGCTCAGCAAGTCATTTGCCCAGAAGCCTAATTCAGGTCCCAGGCAGATTTGAGAAAGGGGTTTAATTTCCTGAAATTACCAGGCCAAGGGTAATCCAGAAGGCAGCCCTTCTACTCTGGGACAGGCTGCTTGTAATCCTTCAGCAGCTTTGGCACCTCCTGCCTTTCTTGATGATTTGCTTGTGATTGATTGGCTGGCTTTTGATTCTTTTAATCTGCCGTCATTAATCACATTTCGAAATCTGATTACCACCATGTTTCAGCCATTATCTCATCATCAAGCGACCAATAGGGATCTGTAGGAGCTCACCCCTGTGAGCGATGGACGACTACCTGACGAGTCAGAATTGTCTCTTTATCGCCCGGAGGGCCGGGCTCCTACGACATCATCCTAGGAAAGTGGCTGAGATTCGATGGTAATCAGATTTCGAAAAGTGTCATATTTCACCCCGAGTTTATCACCGGCTTCCTATGGAGAAATTCCGGGCACAGAATAGATAAGGCACCAGGGGTAAATATGGTGTGAGCAGGTTTTTACCTGCTTGGGAATGGCGCGTGACGATATACTATGAGAAAAGGGTCAGGATTGACCCCTAGTTTGCCCCAAAGGTATCTTGGTAAAGTGAATGACACCGAAGCTCTTAGGTGGATAGAAACGCTTTACGGCTAATCCTACAGATGAGGGTGGGGAACCGATCCCTCGCCCTTAGTCAATTCAATGATGGAACCAGAGGAGGAAGTATTTCGTATCTGGAACCGGACAGTAGTGATGTCAACATGGGGTGAATTGGGAAATTACTGAGGTTGGATGTGGCAATATTAACGATAGAGTTGAGCGCCGCCTTCTTTCTCGGCGTCCGCCCAGACGACTTGTCAGGCTGCCGCACGAAGCTCTGCCATGGCTGAAGAAATAACGCGAATAGCGGAACGCATTAAGAACCACACGAGGCTAAGTGCAACCGCAATATCGGGCCAGCCTGAACCGGTGAACCAAACTGCACCGGCCGCCACGAAAACAGAAAGATTTGATGCTATGTCGTTTCGCGAGCACTCCCACACCGAACTCATATTCACATCTTCGTGACGGTGCCGCCACAGAAGAAAAAGACAAAGGGAGTTTGCTGCAAAAGCAAGAAGACTAAACGCGCCCATAACCTCGAAGACGGGGACGCTTGGGACAAATAACTTGTAAATAATTTGAGCAGCCACGGCGAAAGCCGCAAGGAAAATGAGCCCTCCTTTAAACAGGGCAACTTTGGCCTTGACGGTAGCGCCCCTTGAAACTGCGTAAAGGCTGAGGCCATATGTTAATGCATCGCCAAGATTGTCAAGGCTGTCAGCAAGCAGGGCGGTTGATCTACTATAGAACGCAGCGGCAACGATGATACAGAACATAACGGCGTTGATGCCGAGGACAATTTGTAATGTTCCGCGCTGTCGCTCGCGCAGCCGATCTAAAGAATCTTGATTACAACATCCGCTCATAGTGAAAACCTAACGCCTCGCATCACCGGCAGCAAAAAGCAGAGCGAGGTACGAGGGGCGCTTTTTGCTGTCCGAGTGCATGCGTTTGTTAGCAATTTTTCGTACACCATTGATTTATGGTTTAGATTCACTTTGCTTGCATTAATGTGGGCAGAATATTTTCTGCTACTAAAGAAGAAGATGATTTAGTTAGGTGCCCATAATCCCATGCGAAAGGTTCATATGTGTTTCCTGATTTTACAGACGACAAGCATTCTTCATCTTTACAATAAATATCCAAAAGAGAGATGAATGTTAATTCATTTTCATTTGCAACCAATGCTAACATTTTGTCTGCATTTCGTATTTTTTTTTGGTTTTGAGAATGAACATAAGCTATTTCTCTTAATTCAATATTGCTTTTTAACAATAGCGATGGCAAGGTAGGTTTCCATTGAGGAACGCCTCCAATGATAATGATTTTAGTTTTTGGGGATACTGATCTAATATACAATATTGTATGTAGCAAACCTTCCTTTAACCCAGATTCGATTTTATTTAATGGATTAAACCAATTAGCATGCAGAACTAAGAATTCAGGTTTTAACTGCTCAATTTTTCTTAAAACATAATTATTAATATCAATGCAATGAGGTCTTTCTGCTGGGTTATATCCTATTATCGGTGTACACCCGCTTGCTGTTAATTGTATCAAATCATGAATGATTTTTTTTAACCCATAAGATAGCGCAGCTGCATGAGAGTCACCCCAGAGAATAATTAAATCCTCGCCATTGACAGAGTCAGGAGAGAAGCACTCATCCTTAAAGTCAGAATATTTCTGACCAGGCTCTAAAAAACAGACTCCCTCACGGTACGCTTCTTTTCGATCGTATTTATGACTATCTAATAAGATTTTTTGGCTATCAGAGTATCGATTATAAAATCCATTTGTCACATGCCCTGCTAAACCAATGGAAATAAATACGACAGACCCAATTAGTGAAAATAAGAAAATATTCTTTTTGCTGATTCTATTTCTATTTCTGAATGGTTTCTCGACATATTTCCAACTTAAATAGGCAAGTGGAAACGAGAGAAAAGCTATAGTAGCATATTGCAGATCACTTGGATCAGTAATGGCTCTGTGTCTTGCGAAAGCGAGTAGTGGTTGATGCCAAAGATATGCACTGTAACTAATTAAGCCTATTACTACTAATGGTTTAGAGCTTAACAGACGACCAGCTATTGTTTCATATGATGAAAAAAGAATGATTAGTCCAGTTCCAATAGTTGGTATCAAGGCATAAATACTGGGAAATGGAGTTGTTTCGTCAAAGATAAGCACCCCATAACATATCATCAGCAAGCCGAGCAATCCAAGTACCTCATCAACCAACTTATGCGAAAGGAGAGTTCGAATAGTCTGCTTACGGTATAGAAAATAAAAAGCGATGCCTGCACCAATAGCAAGTTCCCAACCTCTTGTTGGTAACAGATAAAATGCTGCCGATGGATTGTGATATGCACCCCACTGTGCCGTGATAAGACTGATTCCAGCGATTAGTATGAAAGCACCAAGAATCCAACGCTTTCTATAGTTCCACATTAGCATGAGAAATAGAGGAAAAAGAACATAGTATTGCTCTTCAACCGCCAAACTCCATGTGTGTAAAAGAGGCTTCAATTCGCTCGCAGTATCCCAATAGCCAGACGTAAGCCAAAAAAGAATATTTGAAGAAAATGATGAAACAGCGACCAAGCTTTGAGAAAAGCTCTTCATATCGCTTGGTAGCAACCAGAACCATGCAAAGGGTAGCGAAATAAACATGACCAGAAAAAGCGCAGGAAGAATACGCCTCGCGCGTCTTTCATAAAAGTCGACTATGGAAAACGTACCTTTCTCCATTTCAGAGAGGATTATCGTTGTAATTAGGTATCCACTGATAACGAAAAAAACATCAACGCCAACAAATCCACCACTAAATGTGGAAAATCCTGCATGAAATAATATAACTGGGATTACTGCAATGGCTCTTAAACCATCAATTTCTGAACGGTACTTCATTCGCTTCCTTATTATTTCTAACGACCTAAATAAGCGGACGGCGCCATTGAACTTGCCGCGTCTAGCGCCGCCACACTTCACGACGTCCGCTTAATTTTTTGGTTAGCCTTGTTGAAATTCAAATGCTACGTTGTCAGCCAACTTTGCATAAAGAGATCTATGAATTTCTTTCGATCCAGTGACTGGAAACCAAGCTTCAGATGATATATCATCGAAATTAGGAGATAAATGCGATATTAAATTACTAACAAAATAGGCATGTGAAAGATCTCTTAAGTCATATGAATGCCAGATTGGATCTTGGCCTAAGTTGCTTGTTGAATGCCCATGTTCCCAAAATCGTACAAATTTATTTTCACCAATTGCCACGCAGTTTATCACCCTCATTCGATCACCATTTGTGACACTTTGAAGCATCTCAAGAACATTTCTATCCGTAAGCTGGCCTGTATTGTATATAAATAGACCAGCCCAGCAAGAAGTTGAGTTGTCAGAATTATTTCGAATAGATTCTATGTCATTACTCAGCTTCGATAAGACTTCTCGAAGTTTTTCCCCATTTGAAACTTTCGTTTTAACCTCGATTATTGCATTTGCGCAATCAGGTGTTACAAAATGAAGTTCCCCACTTTTATAGAGAGTTGGGTTCATCTTAGAGGTTATTAAAATATCTAATTGACCAGAGTTATTTTGATTGCCATTCGCTACTCCCGGATAGCATACAAACCCTGTACCAATTCTATATATTTCTGGTGCAAAATCGGAAATCACTTTCCGTAGAATGCTTTCTTTATGCTCACCATCAGTTAGCCAGTGAGAAGAGCCAATAAGGTCTCTAATTCTTCTCTCTGATGACTTCAGTTCTCTGCCGATTGATTTATGATAAGACAAAAAATCTTGTTGTATTGGCATGTTTTTCCTTCAGGCTAACGCCAAAGTTAACCCGCCCGCCAACGGGCTGGCTGCCAACTTGGAACGTGGCTAAGTTTTTGGGTTAATTTCGAAAAATCGCACGTTCTTGCGGGTCGGCGTTGAACGCATTGTGTACGCCCGGCATGGGCGTGAACTAGTGGGGTTCAAGTCCCCTGTGGGTGTTCCTGTGTTAGGTGTGAAACTTAACATGAACCACTAGCCG
>JBDLIE010000065.1:0-14010 GCA_039715015.1 Thermodesulfobacteriota bacterium | reverse complement strand
ACCTCCGCCTAAAATAAAAATTGCCAGGACAATATTTGTCCTACCTCCTCGGTTATTCTGGGTGAAAATATTCAATTTTCTCCAAGGAGGACATCATGGTCAGAAACATCACGGTTTATCTTGATAGCCAACAGCAGGAATTTTACGATAGCATCCGTTGCGGCTTTATTGTCGCAGAGGACGACAAGGGGGAGGAGAGCTTTCATAACGATTTGCTTGATAGCTCCGAGTATCACGGTATCCAGGAGCTTGTCGATGATATTGTAGGGATTTTCAAGGTCCAGCGTAACAGGGTCTTTGTTACTGTCTGAGCAATATTTTGCTGTTCTGTTTTTGGTTCGGCGTTTTTTGGTAAGTCGCGGCTATACAACCCTTGCTTAAAGCAATGGCGGCTGTCAAAATATTGGGAGGTCAATTTTTAGAATGAACTCCATTGAGGGCAGGGGAGCACCATTATGCAAAGGATATTGCTTGTTGATGATGAACCTAATGTTATTAATGCTATAACAAGAGTTCTTGGTGATGAGCCGTGCGAGATCTTGACAGCCAACACTGGCAGAGATGCCTTGGCCCTCATGGCAACAGTAGCGGTGGATCTTGTTATATCCGATGAGCGAATGCCGGGGATGTCCGGCGTGGAACTGCTGAGTGCCGTAAGTCGGATCTACCCTGAAACCATTCGCATTATTCTCACTGGCCACGCCGATACCCAGCTGGTCTTCCAGGCCATTAGCGACGGCGCTATCTATCGATTTCTTACAAAGCCTTGGAATGATGAAGAGCTGGTTTCCGTTATTCGGGACGCTCTGGCCTTGAAGAAAGAAGAGGGCCGTTTTCATGGAGGCGATCTGTAAAGCTGATGACTCAAGAAAGATTTGATAATGCTGCTGCAACCTGGGATGACAAACCAAAGCGCCGTGAGGTGGCTGCTGCTATTGCGGCGGCCATAAAAAGAGAAGTTTCTCTCTCCCGGCACGCCAAGGCCCTTGAGGTCGGGTGCGGTACCGGTTTGGTCACCTGTGAACTTGCTGGTTTGCTTAAGAAGGTGGTGGCCATTGACACCTCGCAGGGCATGCTGGCCATTCTTCAGGAAAAAATTACAGCCCACGGCCTTGGCAATGTGGAGGCCCTTGCTTTTGATCTTTCTGCGGGGGGAAAGCTTGCTTCTTCCGATTTCGACTTGATTTATAGCGCCATGACCCTCCACCACATTAAAGATACGGCGTCATTTCTTGCGGCATGTCGTAGTCATCTTAAGCCTGGAGGGATTCTTGCCCTAGCCGATCTTGATGAAGAGGATGGTTCCTTTCATGATGACATGACAGGTGTTGAGCATTGTGGCTTTGGCCACAAGAAACTTGCCGATCTTGTCACCTCCAGTGGTTTTGGCGATGTCCGTTTTGTGACCGCCCACCGCATCAGTAAAGAGCAGGATGATGGCAGGCGGCGCGAATATCCTGTTTTCCTAATGATAGCCAGGGCGCTCTAAGTTTCCCTGGTTTGCCTCAACTGCTCTCTATCTGGGCCCTGAACCACGATATCTGGTGATTGCGGGCCTTTTCCATATTGAGGAAGTAGATATCGGGGGGGAAGAGCAGCTCTGCGGTGCCAGAGTCAAAAATGCGCTTTACCTCGTACTCGTCATGGGCCACGTCCCGCTTATATACATAGTCAAGATAGCTCTCGTTGGTGTGGACAATAAACTCAACCCGCATCCCTCCCGTCCGGGCGAAAAATTTAAGCATCCGGGTGCCTGGGGAGCTGCCGATGTTCTTATTGCGGTGGCCGTGGCTCAAGGTCAGCGAATCTGAGATGTCTTCAAGTACCATGAAAGAGTTGGCGGCAATGGCACTCTTGGTCAGATGGCCCTGGAAGAGTTTGACGTCAGGCAGGTTGTCGAGCACGGCCATGAGTCCCAGTTCGTCATCAACAGCAACGGCTGGATTCTCCTCACCCTTTCGGAGCAGTTTCAGTACCTTGGCCTCCGGCGCTTTTTTGCGGATAGAAACATAGATGGGCAGTTCTTTGTCCCGGCACTTGAAGCGTCTTCTTTTAAGAAGTGTCAGCTTCTGGCCCTTTTTCAGATCTATCTTTTCCCCCTCTGACCTGCTGAGTAGCTTATGTCTGAGGCAGGAGAAATCTTCAGGCCGGTGATCGCTTAAAAGGTAAACCAGTTCCAATTCGCCGATCTTGGCTTCGGCAAGCCAGACATGTTTGTTAAGAAACTGCAGGAAGTTGGCAAACTTCTCCTCAGTCTCTGTTTCCCTTTCCCTCTGGTCGATGGAGCCGGCCAGATTCATCAGCAGCAGTTTGCGTTTGGCCTCGAAGCGGGCCTTCTGGTGATAGCGGTCATCAAAGATGATGAGCAGCAGATCCACAGGGCAGGAGATGGCATCCACCTCGTTTGTCATTTCTATATGGGAGGCGTATCTGTTTAATACCTTACTCTTAAGATAACGGATGACCCCGTCAGCAGTCCGCGAATAACTGCTGACGGTGGCTATTATCTCCCGTTCCGTGCCGTGGATGCCAAACATGTTGCCAATGAGGCCGTAGGCCCGGCGGCTTACCGCCCTGCGCCGCTCGCTATGATGGATAAGGTCCTCTACCTCAGTAAAGGAAGAGACGCCAAGAAGATCAAAGACCTGGTTGCGTAAGATTCTATGTTTGGTGAGCTCATTATTTTTCTTAAGCAGCTTTACTATGCTGCGGCTGGCGCCAGAGAATAGACGGTTGGCCAATGGCCTGGCTGGGGAGGCAAAGGCTCCCTTCTGGTCAAGCAGCGAAAACATGGTTTCTGAAAGTAAAGGCATGGCAGAGCCAAAGGTTGGGTGTTGATGGTCGAAGGTGAGCCCTGCTCGGAGGTATTGTTGGTGTCTGGTCTCGGATGTTCTGATGCCAGAATGGTGTGAGCAGGAGTTTGCCTGTTAAATGATCTTGAAAAAATATAAGCCAGAATTATGCCAGTCTGCCACTTTATGATACTCTTTTAATGCCGGGGTGGGCTGGCAGGGGCGTGCGGGCTTGGGATGAATAAATTACTGCTGGCAAATATTACGATAATGTAAAATAGGCAGTTGTCAGCTTTGCATTATTGTAATCTTTATGCGTGTTTCTGGTGCTGGATAAAGGGTGACCATGAGAAATATCTTCCTCCTGTTATTGTTTGCTGTTGTGCTTGCTGTTCCACAGCAGGCAGTTGGCAATGGCCATCGCCTGGTAAAGGTGGGTGTCTTTCAGGTTGAACCCATCATTTTTGTCAGTGATGATGGCGAGCCCCGGGGCCTGTTTGTTGATGTCATTGAGGAGATTGCCGCCCAAGAGGGCTGGCGGCTTAAATATGTGCAGGGCACCTGGGATGAGGGTTTTAACCGCATGCGCAATGGGGAAATAGACCTGATGACAGCGGTGGCCTATTCCCAAGAGCGAGATGCCTTCCTCGATTATCCCAACGAGTCGGTGCTCACCCTCTGGGGCCAGGTCTTTGTCCGGGAAGGCATCTCCCTGCAGAATATTCTCGACTTGCAGGATAAACCGGTCGCCATCATGAGGGGTGATATCAACGGCAAAAACTTTGTGGAAACCATCAAAAAGTTTGAGATCTCCTGTGAGATCCATGAGTTTTCCTCACTGGAAGAGGTCTTTGGGGCGGTGGAAAGGGACGAGGTGGCGGCCGGGGTTGCTCCCAACGTTTTTGGCTATGTCTTTGCCGACAGGCACGGCCTGGTGGGCACTGGCATCATCTTCAGTCCGGTCTCCACCTATTTTGCCACAGCCTCTGCCGGCAACGGCGAACTTCTCAGCACTCTGGATAGCTATCTCCATTCCTGGAAAAAGGACAAGGAATCATTTTATTACCGGCGTCTTGACCACTGGTTCGGTGGTGAGCAATTTGAGGAACCTGTGCCGGCTTGGCTTTTCATCTCCCTTATAATTGTTTTACTTGTGGCCCTGGCCCTGGCTTTTTGGAGTAGAACCCTCAAAACAAGGGTGTCAGAAAAAACCAATGAGCTGAGACAGAGTCAAGAGGATTACAGGCAGCTGGTTGAGAACTCAAACTCAATTATTCTGCGCTGGGATGTTAACGGCGTCGTTACCTTTATGAATGAGTTTGGTCAGCAATTTTTTGGCTACCGGCGCGATGAAATTGTCGGCAAGAACGTGGTGGGCACCATTGTTGCCGAAAATGACCGGTCAGGAAAGGACATGAGGGCCATGATCCAAGGGATCCTGACGACCCCGGCTGACTATCTGCTCAATGAAAATGAGAATATGTGCCGTGATGGCAGCCGAGTTTGGATTCAGTGGAGCAATAAGCCCATTGTTGATAAACAGGGGCTGCTGCTCGAGATTTTGAGTGTTGGCTTCGATGTTACTAAGCTCAACCGGATAGAAAGAGAGAAGCGGGAAAACGAGCAGCGTTATCGTATTTTATTCGAGTCGGCCATTGATGCGGTTTTAATTTTGAGAGAAGGTGTTTTCTGGGATTGCAATCGTCGAGCGCTTGAGATGTTTGATTGCACCATGTCCCAGATTCTCGGGAACAGTCCGATAGATTTTTCTCCGGAAGAACAACCGGGCGGCAGATCATCCCAGGCTGAGGCAAAGAATCGCATTGCTGCGGCTCTTGCTGGCGAAAGTCAGTTCTTTCCATGGATCCATAAGAGACGTGATGGTTCTCATTTTGATGCCGAGGTCAGCCTTAACCGTATTGACTTTGGTGACGATATCTACATTCAGGCCATTGTTCGTGATGTGTCGGAGAGGGTCCAATTGGAAGGAGAGCTGCGCCAGGCCCAGAAGATGGAGGCCATCGGCACCCTGGCTGGGGGTATTGCCCATGATTTCAATAATATACTGACCTCTATCTTTGGTTTTACAGAACTTGCCCAGTTCCATCAGGATACGCCTGACAAGTTGCAGAGAGATCTGACGGAGGTTGAAAAGGCCGCAGCAAGGGCAAAGGACCTTGTGGAGCAGATCCTCACCTTTGGGAGGAAGTCTGAGCAGGAAAAGCGCCCTTTGCATATTTCAACTGTCATTAAAGAAGCCTTGAAGCTCCTTCGTTCATCACTCCCGGCCACTATTGAAATACAGCAAAATATCAGATCCAATACGCTGGTGGATGCCGACCCGATCCAGATCCATCAGATCATTATGAATCTCTGTACCAATGCCTATCACGCCATGCGTAGCCAGGGTGGTACGTTGACAGTTTCCCTTGGTGAGACTGATCTTGTACCTGGCTATGAAATAGCAGGCCTTGACCTGCCTCCAGGTCATTATGTGTTGCTCGAGGTCGAGGATACCGGTAATGGCATAGGGCCGGAAATTATCGGTAAGATATATGAACCCTATTTCACCACCAAGGGGGCGGGGGAGGGGACCGGACTTGGTTTATCCCTTGTCCATGGCATTGTCAAAGGCCACCAGGGAGGGATGCATGTTCGCAGTGAACTGGGAAGCGGTACGGTGTTTGCCGTATATCTGCCAGTGGTGGATGGCCACATTGATGAGTTGCCGAAAAAAGAGCTTGAAAAAACCACAGAAGAAACATGCTCAGGCCGTATCATGCTGGTGGATGATGAGCAGGATATCCTTGCGGTTGGCAAACAAGTTTTGGAGACCTTCGGCTATGATGTAACGACCTTTGCCGATCCTTCTCTGGCTCTGGATGCCATTAAAAAAGAGAGTAGCAGCTACGATTTGCTGGTCACGGATATGACCATGCCTGTTATGACCGGTGCGGAGCTTGCTGCAAAGGTGCTGGAAATACGTCGCGATTTTCCGATAATTCTCTGTACCGGCTATAGTGAGTTGATTAATCGTGAATCTGCCCTTGCCCTTGGCATCCGAGATTATCTGCAGAAACCGGTGGTAATGGCGGCGCTTGCCCAGAAAATTAAGAGCATTCTCTGTCCATGAGCTTTTCACCTTTGTTCGTCCACAGCCTTGCTGACGCCCATTTTTTCAGCACCCTTGCCAGGCCTTAAGATGGAGGTGTTGTTTTTTGTTCTTTTAAGAGTTCCCTTTTTACTGCATGGCCGAGTTGGGCCATGGTGTAAGGTTTTTTGATATATTGCCCGGCCCCCATGGCCAGGGTTTCGTTTACCTCGTCACTTTGCGAAAAGCCGCTGGCAATAATCGCCTTCTGGTTTGGGTGCAGTTTGAGAATCTGGGCATAGGTTTCTTTGCCATTGATGCCTGGATCCATAATCATGTCCAGAACCACCAAATCCACCTGGTGACTCTGCAGGTAGTCAATTGCTTCTTCGCCGGAGGTGGCTGTGCATGGTTGATAACCCATCAGACTCAAAACTCTTTCAGCAATAACGCGCTGCTGTTTCTCATCATCAACGATAAGGATTGCTTCTCCATTTCCCTGATAGTCGGCGAGATCTTCCTCGTGGCCGCTGAGGGGCAACCCTTCGTCACAAGCTGGGAAATAGAGGTTGAAGCAGCATCCTTGTTCGGAGCTTTCAGCAATAACAACGCCACCATGGTCCTTCATAGTGTTCCAAACCACGGCAAGCCCGAGCCCTGTGCCGCTGCGGCCCATGATTTTCTTGGTGAAAAAGGGTTCAAAAATTCGGTCAAGGTCTTCCTGGCCAATGCCCGGCCCATTGTCACAAATGAACAAAAGGCAATATTCACCTGGTTCAATATCATGCTCCAGGGCGAAGAAATCTTCAACTGTTACCATGCTGGTGTTGATGGTGATGACCCCTTCTTCACGTATTGCCTCGGCAGCATTATTCATCAGATTGGTAATGACTTTCATGATATGAACACCGGAACAGCGGATGTTTTTCAGGTCGGTCTGCAAGTGAGAAATAATCTCAATATGTGGGTGGCGCCGCCCGAGTTCATAGTATTCTGCAGAGTTCAGATAGGTCGTGATGAAATTATTAAGGTTGGCGATTTCTGTAGTTTTTGCAACCCCGCGGGCTACGGTGAGGAGGTCTGTCACCACGGCAGCAGCTCTGGTTCCAGACTCTTTAATAGTCTCAAGGGATTTGCGCATGGGGCTTTTGGGGGGAAGCTGCATGAGGAGGAGTTCTGGATAGCTGACGATGCCTGAAAGGATATTGTTCAGGTCGTGGGCAACGCCGCCAGCCATGAGACCGAGGGCCTCCATTTTGTGGGCCCGGCCGAGCTGCTGCTCCATCAAAGTTTGCTTGGCCTGGGCATCTTTCAGCTCCTTCAGATCAACGTCCACGCAGTATAATTCAGGCTCGTCTTTCAGTTTATGGGTCAGGGTATGGCTGGAAAAAACAGGAACAGCACTGCCGTCTTTATGGCGCATGGTGAGTTCCGAAGCGGGGATGGGAACACCTAAATCGATCCAGCCATTAATGCTTGAGATAACATTGGATCTCATTTCTTCAGGGATAATGAGGTCCTCAAGTGATTGACCCAGTGCTTCCTCCTGGCTGTAGCCGTATAGAAGTTCGCTACCCTTATTCCAGAGGACAACCTTGCGATTCTTATCATAGCCTTGCACAGCAATATTAGGCAGGTCGTGGACCAGAATACGGAAGCGGGATTCGCTAACACGCAGGGCCTTTTCTGTTTTCACCCGTTCGGCAATCTGCCGGAGTATCGTCCCCATCACCTTGCCGAAATAAAAATATACAACAGAGAGGGTCAAGATGAGCATCAAGGTGCTGAAGATGATCGATTTTAAAAGATATGACTTTTTGCTGCTCACGGTCTCAGTAATATCCTGTAAAACGAGAACGCCGCCGATCGCCTTTTTTTGAAAGTTTTTAAAGATGGGGCGCGTGTGGAGAATGTAATTATGGTTGGTAATGTCCAGGTGTTGAGAGGCCGAGGAAAAGTTTATGTTGGTTGGAATCTGGTAAAAGATCTCGTTGTTTTGAGTGATCACCTGAAAATTGTCTATGAGACGCACGCTGGCCTTATCAAAGAGAAAAGACTTCTTAAGAGAATCTTTGTCAAAATAGGCAGTGACGGTGAGATTTTTTTTCGTTTCCAGCAACTCCAGAACTTGGTTGGCCAGGATCCCGAATTCGAAAGCCCCAACATAAACGCCCTGAAAAAAGATCGGTTCGACAACACGAAAAAAAGGACCATAGCGGCCAATTTCAAAGCCGGAGCTAGGCTTATGGTTTTTGTGGACTGCGGTGATCATGGGCCGGATCAGGGTGAGGTCGTCGCCATAAAATTCCGGTTTATGGAGACGCAGGAAGGCTTTTCCATCGGGAAGATGGAAATGCATGATTGTAAAAAATCTATTCTCACGCTTTAAGGCCCTATATTTAGGTACGGACAATTTATAAAGTAATTGCCGGTCCCGGGCAGCAAAAGCCTCAACAATTTCCGGGCTGGTCTGGAGAAGATTTTTGATGCGATTACGATAAGGTGTAAAGGAAAAGGTCTCCATGGTGGTGATGGAAGACTTCAGTTCCGTCTCTGCCGCCTTGATCTGGGTGTTAAGGATTTGCGCATGCTGAAGTATTCCTTGCCAGACCAGTGAGATGGCAAACAGGGTAATGATGAGGCTGACAATGAGAGTAGCTTTATGCTTTTCGTTCATGGGCCTTCCATATCAACCCGCGGCCAAGTGTAGAGAGCCGATGGGCCGACAGCATTTTCAGATCCGAAGAAGTATTTTGTTAGTATCTAAAAAAGAGGACAGCCTTGTCAAGGCGGGAGTAGGCAGTGCTTTATCTACAGGGCGGCTTCTAAGAGCCATGCCTTCATGGAGGCAATGGCCTGCGCACTACGAAATGCAGCTTTATCTCTCTTGGAAATACGGGAACGTCTGCGTCTTTTGTTTGGCAAGGCAGGCAGCTCAGGCTGACTGGCCCGGAAGGCTTTCTTGTCAAAGGGGGGAAAGAGGCTGTAGTTGACGTTTGAAGGTTGGAAATGTTTGCTGAGTGGTTCAGTGAGATGGCGAATCAGGGCGCCATGGGCTGTGTCGGCCGGTGGCATAAGGGGGGCTAAATTCTGAGCCAGCCGGACCGCATTACGTCCGGCAAGAATACCCATGGCCGTGGATTCTACGTAACCCTCCACACCGCTGATCTGGCCAGCCAGTAGTATGTGGGGATGATCTTGAAGTTGCAGGGAGGGTTGGAGGACCTTGGGGGCGCAGACAAAGGTGTTGCGGTGGATGGAGCCCAGGCGAATAAAGTCAACATCCTCCATGCCGGGGATGAGGCGAAAAACCTCCTTTTGCGCCGGATAGGTGAGTTTGGTCTGGAAACCCACCATATTATAATGACTGCCCTCCCTATCCTCCATGCGCAGTTGGACCACGGCGTAGGGGTCTTTGCCGGTGCGCGGGTCAGGCAGGCCCACCGGTTTCATGGGCCCGAAACGCAGGGTGTCGTCGCCGCGTTCGAGCATGACCTCTATGGGCAGACAGCCTTCAAAATATTTCTTTTTCTCAAAGCTCTTTAAGGGCACCTTGTCCGCGGCCCCAAGGGCCTGGATAAATCTTTTGTACTCTTCTTCGTTGAAGGGGCAGTTGAGGTAATCGCCTGGGCCATCGTCGTAGCGGGAGGCCTGGTAGATGATGTGGCGATTTAAGGAGTCGGCAGAAACAATGGGGGCAATGGCATCGTAGAAGGCGAGATGCTCGGCGCCGGTAAGGCGGGCCAGGTCGGCGGCCAGGTCGCTTGCCGTCAGGGGGCCGGAGGCCAGGATGGTGATGCCGGAGCTGGGCAGCTCTTTGACCTCTTGGCGGACAATATCGATATCAGGATGATCGCTTAGGGCTTTTGTGATGGCTGCGGCAAATTTCTGACGATCAACAGCCAGTGCCTTGCCGGCCGGCACCTTGGTCTTTTCCGCCACCTGCATGAGAAGCGAATCAAAAAGGCGCATCTCTTCTTTAAGAAGGCCAACCGCCGATGCCTGGTCATTGGAGCGAAAGGAGTTGGAGCAGACAAGTTCCCCCAGATCCGGGGATTCGTGGGCCGGACTATAGGTGTCCGGCTTCATGTCATAGAGGGTGACATGGGCGCCATGGTTGGCGGCCTGCCAGGCTGCCTCGCAGCCAGCCAGGCCGCCACCAATTATTGTAATTGATGCATTCGACATAAGGATGGAAAGGGATGTCTTAAAACCACAAAGGCACAAAGGTCACAGAGAAAAAAATCTCCGTGGCTTTGTGCCTTTGTGGTTGGTGTTAAAAGTCTACAGCGTGATGGCCGCGAACTTTTTTAGATACCAAGCTCTTTCTTAATGCCGTCAACAACCACGTCACTGGAGGTGCCGGTGATGGACTTGAGCTTGCCTTCTTTTTCGTAGAAACCAGCCACCGGGGCGGTTTTTTCGTTATAGGTGTCAAGACGGTGGGCAATGGCCTCTTCGGTCTCGTCAGCACGCTGGACAATGGCGCTGCCGCATTTGTCACAGATACCCTCTTTCTTGGGAGGCATGCTCTTAACGTTATAGATGGCCTGGCAGTCTGAATTCTCACAGGTCCGGCGGGTGCAGAGACGGTCAAAGATCACATCGCGGGGCACATCAATGTCGACAACCATGTCAAGGGTGATGCCGATCTTATTAAGCAATTCTTTTAAGGCCTCGGCCTGGGGGATGGTGCGGGGGAAACCGTCGAGCAGGAAACCGCTTTTGCAGTCATCTTCCTGCAGGCGTCCTTCCATAATACCCATGATAAGGCTATCAGGGACCAGATCGCCACGATCCATATAGCCCTGGGCCTCTTTACCAAGCTCGGTGCCTGCCTGGACAGCGCCGCGCAGGATATCGCCAGTGGAGATCTGAACAGAACCGTCCAGCTTGGTGAGCATTTTTGCCACAGTGCCTTTACCAGCGCCTGGTGCGCCTAAAAGAATAAGTTTCATGGGGATTCCTCCAATTTATAATGATAGTGCGTGAAGTTACTGTTTGTTCTGGTCAGACCAGAGAAGGCCGAGACTATAACAGAAAAAAAACAAGCTGGCAAAAAAAGTGTGGGGGTAAAAAAAGCAAAAAAAAGCCGATGCTTGGGAGGAGCATCGGCTTTTTCCACCTTCTTTTGGGGAAGGTGAGGAGAGAAAAAAAATGAA
Source organism: Thermodesulfobacteriota bacterium (assembly GCA_039715015.1). Lineage (GTDB taxonomy): Bacteria > Desulfobacterota > Desulfobulbia > Desulfobulbales > SURF-16 > BM506. Next base: position 2,965 of record JBDLIE010000065.1, on the reverse strand, counting down.
GAAAGGAGTGAATGCATTTTATTGCAGTCTTAAAATAAAGACTCACCTCTCTGTAAAGGGTTCCATATTTTTGTTATTTTTTTTGAAATTATTTCTCCTTAGTTTTCTGGCATCATTTTCTCTTATCAAAAAAACGATTGTTGTCACCCTCTGGTGATGAGAGAGGGGCCCATTTAGAAATCCTCAAAGCGGTTAATTTTTTAATTGATTCATCCCCTCCACTATATGCTCCGTGACATTTTCACCTGACTTTGCTAGAAAATTCAAGAAAGTAGATACTATCAATCAAGGAGTGCGATATGAGAATGCTTGCTGAAATTTTTCCTGAGTTCACTGACATGTTTGCCAAGATGGATGATATGCTTGCCGAGAATCGGCCGGTGGACGAAAAGACCTATCAGTTCATCTGTTTTGCCCTGTCCATAAAGGGCCGCTCAAAGCCCTGTGTGCTCAAACATTTCAAAGGGGCCCTAGATGCCGGGGCCACTGTCGACGAGTTGAGCTGGATTTTTGCCCTTACCATGCGGGAGGCGGCCGGCGCGGATGATTGCTGGACCCATGATGTGATTGGTGACTGGCAGGACATTGTCAGCGGCGCCAGAAACTGTGATTGCCAGAAATGCTAACCGTCAAAAAGGGCTGAAACTATGACTGAACCCTCCTCAAAGCAGCACGCCATGTATCTCGGCGAGTGCTTCGGCACTTTTTTGCTGGTCTTCATCGGCACCGGCTCAGTGGCCTGCGCGGTGTTGTTTGAGGCCTTTAGTGGACTGCTCCAAGTGGCGCTCGTATGGGGGGTGGGTGTCACCCTGGCAATCTACGCCACCCGCCATCTCTCCTGCGCCCATCTTAACCCGGCTGTCTCCTTGGCCATGGTGCTGGCCAAACGTATGGAGGGCCGATTGCTCCCCGGTTATCTTTTGGCCCAGCTGGTTGGCGGTATCCTTGGCGGCGCTTTGGTGTTCGTCATTTTTGGTGACATTATCAGCCAGTTCGAAGCGATCCAGGATATTGCCCGTGGTGAGGGCCAGTCGGTGCTCACTGCCATGATGTTTGGTGAGTACTTCCCCAATCCAGGCAATGGCGTTGTCTATGATCTTTCACTGCCCGTGGCCATGGTGGTGGAGGCAATGGCCACCTTTCTGCTGGTCACCATGATTTTTTCCCTCACCGAGGGCTGCAATGTCGGCCGTCCCTCGGAAACCATGGCTCCGGTCTTCATTGGCGCTACAGTGACGGTGCTCATTGCCCTCCTGGCCCCACTGACCCAATGTGGCATGAACCCGGCCAGAGATTTTGGGCCACGTTTAGTGGCTTGGCTTGCCGGTTGGGGTGAGGTGGCGATTCCCGGTCCGCGAGGCGGCTTTTTCTGGGTTTATATTTTCTCACCCTTTCTGGGGGGAGTGGCAGCCAGCCTCAGCTTCCGGTTTGTCATTACGCCTTTAATGGCTGCTAAGGAGAAGATCTCGTGTCAATGTGGAAACGGGCCGGAGGAAAAGGCAGAAGGTCCTTTGTGAAGAGTTGACGCCTCAACTGCCCCTAATGATGACCTTTGTTCATGGTAAAAAAATGCAGCTCACTTAGGACAGCTTCCGTCACCGAATTCAGCCTCGCAATGGTCATGGATCTATTTCTTCTACCTTGGTCCAGTGGCCATTATCGTCTCTGGCCTTTTGGCAACAGACGCAGATCTGTGAAAAATATTTACGATTTTAAGGGCGGCGAGAGTCCCCTTTACGTGCAATACTTTTGAGATCATTGATGGATGATTACTCTGGGCACTGATGAACAACCATTGTTTTTCACAGCCTTCCAAGTTTTCATCCAGCCAAAAAAATGATCGATCTCTTCAGTATTTCCGATACTTTTCGTCGAGCTAAGGTAACCATCTCTGCCGAGGCATCGACACCGCTTACCTCGCCGTCAGGCAGAATGAGCCCTGATGCCATAATTGCCGCTTCCCCTGGGCCGCAACCTATATCAACGACTCTTTCGCCTGCTACCAGCTCCGCTTTGTGGATCATCCGTGTCCAAAGCTCTTTTAGGCGTCCACGGAAAAGGATGTTCTCAACAAGATCGGTGCATTTCGCCATCTTCATCTTGGTGATGACCTTGCCTTGCCTGTGACTCTTCATTCTGGCCATTTAGGGACTTTCATATTCTAGCTAAGATAGTGTGCAGGAGTATGCCTCCCACAAGCGCCAATGGTATTGATGAGTAGAATCCAGCACCAAGATTTCTTGATTTTCTTCCCTCTTTGAAGTAGCCAATGGAATGTACTAGCGCTTGTAAAATCCCCAGAGTTGACGAGGTAAGTATTGCCAAATAGAGTCCGATTTTACTGCCGTACACTAGTAACGATAGAGTGCCGAGGTTGATAGTTGTAATGATGCTGGCCGCAATCAGATATTTTTTCCTGGTCATTTTTATGTGGCCCAATTCGATCTCAAATATTCCCTGAGATATTTCTTCAAATGTGTGAATCACGACGGACCATATAAAAAGAATATAAAGCAGGATAAGTGTTTCGTTGTTTTCCATCTTGCTCCTTTGCCCTTAGTCTAGAGGTATTAATCCCAAGGGATATTGTGTCGTCTGAACATTGTGCCAGAGACTCGTTTGCACCACGTACTCTTCCTTATTCAGCCTTTTTGGCCTTCAACCCTGAGGAGAACAGCAAGGGCTGCCGGTATAAATGCCCCGAAAATGCTGAGCCACAGGGGGATTGCAGTCTCTCCGATGCTCACATTGACATGAAAGACCAGGCGCAGGACGTGCAGTAGTGACACCATGAACAAAAAAAACGTTACTGTCATAGAAATGGGCTTTCTCATGTTGCTCTCCATTTGTTAATTGCTGAAACAGCGGTTTGGACACCATTTTCCCCTTGCATTCTAGCCCCGATTTCCTCGGCGCTTTTCTTCATTTTCGGAGAATCAAGGACTGTACGGATGGCTTTGGCAAG
>JBDLIE010000064.1:0-14142 GCA_039715015.1 Thermodesulfobacteriota bacterium | reverse complement strand
ATTTATTCTGGGTGCCCAAAAGCGGCGAATGACAGGCTCACCTCAAAATTACGATGCCGCAGCAGGTGGGTAAGAAAATTGTCATCAAATGACTGCCCTATTCAGTTCGCCTTGTTGTAAAAGGCTAAGGGCTTAGGAAACAAAAAACATAAAAAATGTACTCAGCTTCCAAAAATACTGAGCAAAAGCCAAGGGCGGACTTGCCCCTTTTTATGACCTTTCCATGAGAGGATTCCCTCTTTATTGTGCTTAAAAAGGAAGCAGCAGCAGGTGAACTCTTCCAGTTTCTTTCTCCCTGAGCTGCACGCGCAGTTCTTTAGCACTTTTTGCTTCAGCCGGAAAAAAGAGAAAACCGTTGGCAAGACTTGCCGGTGGTATAATTTTCCCCTCTAGGCCTTTGTCTCGAAGGTCATCCGAAATTCGATATTCTCGCTCCTTGGAAGTTCCTGCCATGGTTCCGCCAATCAGAGCACCGCCAGCACCGCCGATAACCGCACCTTTCCCGGCAGCTTCGCCAACATTATCGCCGGTCACAATACCGAGAGCAGCCCCAAGGATGGCACCTCCAGCGGCCCCCAACATGGCTTTCTTCCCGGCACCTTTGGCTATTGCACCTGTTGCTGTTGCCTCCTCAACTCTTTCCACTGCGACTTTGTTTGGTATCAGCTGCCAGTAGCGGTTTGTCTGGTCAACGAGAAAAGTTTGCGAGGTGACGACTTCATAGCCGATAGATCCTGGGTTATTCATCACCAGCTGAACAGGAAGGAGCCCCGCGCCCTTAATGTCAAAACCAAAAGCGTTTTTTGCTACTTTTTTATCGGGGTATGCTTCTGCTCCAATGGTGGCAGCACCAATTCTCTGGGTATTTGCGTAGTCCTCTGGCGGCCTGAACCCGGTATACTGAGTTTTGTAAGTGGTGCAGGCGCTGATAAAAATCAGCGCCGCAAGAATGGGGAAAAATAGTCTTTTCATATCGAGCACCTCTCTTTTTATTCTACACTCTGTGCTTGCTATTAAGCTTCTAAGGTCAAATAAGAGATCAAATTGACTCCCCTATTTCGATTAATTCCAGTTGAGCTTGCCAGGCGGGATATATAGCCCTCCTTTCCGGTGATTATTGCAAAAAATACGCCAGTTCCTTGGCTATCCTGCTGTAGCCAGCTGGCATTGGGGTTCCATGCATCCTGGGCACAGTGAAGCAATGCTAATTCTTATCCCATAACAATATTAAGCGGCTTCCGTTGGCACCAGCATCGGCACCAAGAGGGCGCCGATGATAATGCCGAGCAAGATGACCGCCATGCCACCACGGGCCACGAGATGAATGAGCAGAGCCAGCACGCCTAGTATTACTTGTATTTTACGCATTTCTTTTCCTCCTCACAGTTTTTCGTCATGTCCCTTTTGGGAAAACTCTCCCCAGGCTGCTTCGTAGGTCGCCATCAGCCTCTCCCCCAGAATGAGACGGTACTCCTCAACACCGTCGCCATCAAGCTTGCCCGGCACTGTTAAGGGTTCCCCTATCACCCATACCATCCTGGAAAAAGGCATGGGAAGCAAGGTTTTATCCCAGCTTCGAAAGAGCTTGTAGCTGCTAAAGGACCAGCTCATCGGCACAATGGGAATCCCGGCCCGGCTGGCAAGGATAATGGAACCGCCCTGGACCACCTTGGCCGGCCCTTGGGAACCATCAGCAATAATCACCGGACTGCGACCCTGGCGCACGGCCTTTAATAAACCCTTAATCGCCCCAACGCCGCCTTTAGTACGCGAGCCCCGCACTGTGGAAATGCCTTTCGACTCCATGATGCGGGCAATAAACTCGCCATCCTTGCTGGGGCTGACCATGGCCACCATGGGTAGTTTACCGCCGGACAGAGAGGCATAGAGGACATTATAATGCCAGAAGGTGATGATGAAGGGTTGGCCGGAATCCACCAGGCCCTGGAAGATTTCTCTCCCCAGTGTTCTTTTCCGGCAACTGGCAAACAGAAAACCGATCACCATTTTATAGATGAGCGGTGCCAGGGCCAGCAACAGTTTTCGTTTCCACTCATTTTTTACAGCCATGCAAGTTCCATCTCTTTGAGCATTTTGATCTCGTCACGCAGTTCAGCGGCCTGTTCGAAATTCAACACCTTGGCGGCGGCCTGCATCTCCTTTTCCTTGGCGACAATGGCCTTGTGCACCTGCTCCACAGATCGGTAGACCACCTCTTCTTCGGCGGCCTTGGCAAGGGTGGCAGGCGCCATTTCATACACCGTTTCCATAACATCCTTAATGGCGGAAGACACCGTGGTGGGCGTGATGCCATGCTTCTCATTGTAGGACTGCTGGATGGCGCGCCTTCTGTTGGTCTCATCAATGGTATAGCGCATGGAGCCAGTAATGTCATCGCCATAGAGGATAACCTTGCCTCGGGCATTACGGGCCGCCCGGCCACAGGTCTGGACCAGGGAGCGGGAAGAGCGCAGGAAGCCCTCCTTATCTGCATCCAGCACCGCAACCAGGGTGACCTCCGGCATATCAAGGCCTTCGCGCAGCAGGTTAATACCCACCAGAACCTGATAATCGCCCTGGCGCAGCTCCTTGATGAGCTGGACCCGTTCCAGGGTTTTGATGTCGGAGTGAAGATAACGCACCGCCACCCCCAGGTTCTCATAATAATCGGTGAGGTCCTCTGCCATCCGCTTGGTCAGGGTGGTGACCAGCACTGCCTCCTTCTTCTTTTCGCGAATACGGATCTCAGCAAGGAGATCATCCACCTGATGCTTGGCGGGCCGCACCTCAATTTCCGGATCGAGCAGACCTGTTGGCCTGATGATCTGTTCAACAACACGGCCCTGGGCCCGCTCCATTTCAAAATCACCAGGGGTGGCAGAGACGTAAATGGCCTGATTAATCCGCTTATCAAACTCCTCAAACCTGAGGGGCCGATTATCCAGGGCCGAAGGCAGGCGGAACCCGAATTCACTGAGGGTTGTTTTTCGTGACCTGTCCCCCTTAAACATGCCGCCGATCTGGGGAATGGACATGTGGGACTCGTCCACAAAGAGCAGGAAATTTTCGGGGAAATAGTCGAGCAGGGTGGGAGGCGGCTCGCCGGGTTTACGGCCGGTGAGATGACGGCTGTAATTCTCAATGCCGTTGCAATAACCAAGTTCGCTTATCATCTCCAGATCAAAGAGGGTGCGTTGCTCAAGGCGCTGGGCCTCAACCAGCCTGTTTCCCTGCTGAAAAAAATCCAGGCGGTCTTTGAGCTCATCCTTAATGGTATACATGGCTCGGTTGACGACCTCCTTGGAGGTGACAAAATGGCTGGATGGAAAAACGGTGATCTCAGAAAGCTCGTCAATTACCACGCCGCGTAACGGATCAACCAGGGTGATGGCATCCACGGTGTCGCCAAAAAATTCCACCCGCACCCCAAGCTCCTCCTCGTAGGCCGGAAAGATCTCGATCACATCACCGCGGACTCGGAAGGTGCCGCGATGAAAGGAGAGATCGTTGCGCTCGTAAAGCATATGGACCAGCCGGCGCTGCACCTCGTCCATGGCATACTCTTCATCCTTCTTAAGGAAGAGGTGCATGTTCTTATACTCATCCGGGGACCCCAGGCCATAGATGCAGGATACCGAGGCCACGATAATAACGTCGCGGCGGGTAAGTAACGAGCGGGTGGCCGAATGGCGCATTTTGTCGATGGCGTCATTGATGGAAGAGTCCTTGTCAATATAGGTGTCGGACTGGGGAATATAGGCCTCGGGTTGGTAATAATCGTAATAGCTGACGAAATACTCCACCGCATTTTCGGGAAAGAGTTCTTTGAATTCGGCGAAAAGCTGGGCGGCCAAGGTCTTGTTATGGGCCAAAACCAAGGCTGGCCGATCGGTGCTGGCAATGACCTTAGCCATGGTGTAGGTCTTACCCGAACCGGTCACCCCCAGCAAAACCTGATCGCGAACGCCATCGAGCACCCCTTTACTCAGGGCAGCAATGGCCTGGGGCTGATCGCCGGCTGGTGCGTATGGACTGTGGATTTTAAAGAGGGTCATGGTGACGGGATAAAGGGATGCTTCAAGTTTCTTTTTGTATTTTCTCAAAAAGTGGCAATGGCATGCCACCCCGTAGGAGCCCACCCTGTGGGCGATAATAATGCCGGCATCGTGCCACAGGCCAACAATCGCCCACAGGGTGGGGCCTACAAAAACCGGGAGCAACCAGTTGTTGAGAAATACGATTCATCGGTGAGTTCCGAAAAACATTACCTACCCTGCCGCAACCTCAGTAAATCCCCAGAAGGGGTAATCAAGATGATAACGCGCCACCAGACCTGGAGAATTTTCGCGGCTGGCCACGAGCCACAGAGAATTGACCCGGTCATCGGTGCTGCTGTCCACCGGATCCCAATCAGGAAGAAAGACCATGGCATTATCGGCGGTGTACTCAATATCGCCGGAACCCTTGAATAACCCCATATGAGGCACGCCATCATAACGGCCACCGTCCTGGCGGTTGAGCTCAGAAATGACCAGGAAGGATACATGATACTCGTCGCGGATGGACTCCATCTCCCGCAGCCAGGCATCAATACCGGTACGGCGCTCCGAAAATTCCTTAAAGGGCAGCTTGTGGAGAGAGTCGATAACGATCACAGCGTCATCCCGATGGGTTTCATGACGGAGGAAATCGACATGACGGCGCATGATCTCCGGATTCAGCTTACGGTCATTAACCACCCGGAACCAGGACATCATGTTGCGTAATTCCTCCTGGGCCTGATCAAAACGTTCCCTGTCATCACCTTCCATCTCACCCTGAAAACGATCCACCGCCAACCGGCTCAAGCGGGCCAAGGTCCGTTGATAGATTTTTTGGCGGCCATTTTCAAAATCATAATAGATCACCGGCACCTTGCTGGCAGCCATCTGGCTGGCAAGCTGGATGGAAAAACAGCTCTTGCCCGCCTTGGGGGCACCACCAATGATATTGATGCCATGGATGCCACCCAGGGCCTCATCCAAACAGGTCATGCCGGTCCTAAGGGCCTGGTAGCTTACACTCTGACTGCGATCAAGATTTTCAACAAAAAGATTATACTCTCGTTTAGGAGTGTTAAAGGGCGAAAAGGCCCGGGCAGCGCCAACCATTTTCTGGAGTTCGGCCTTAAAGTTATCTCCCTCATCCCGCGCCATCCGGGCCAGATTAAAATCACGCTTGGCATGGGCCGGCCACCTAAAGAGACGGACCTTGAAGCCCAGCCGGGCGGCAAAACTACGCGCTGCCGCCTCAGATTCCGGGCTGTGGTTCACAACCAGAAAAACGGTCTTAATGGCATCAAAACGCTGGGTGTCAACAGCGGCAAGATCATCTGCCCTGGGCACAGCAACCCCCGGATAGCCATGCTGCCGCAGGCAGAGAAGATTCTCCTCGCCTTCAACGACAAAGAGTGCGCCATCCTGGCAATAGCCGATATCCTTCAGGTTAAAGAGGCGAAACTCCTCGCTGGAAAAATTCTCATCGCCATACCAGAACTCCTCACCGCTCCCTTGAGGCGCCAGACAATGGGCCGCATAGCTGCAGCCATTTTCCTGGAAATAAGGATAGATAATATAGCGGCCATTAAAACCGACCCGTAACTCCTGAAGAACACCGCTGCCCACACCCACTTCGGCAAAGCCTTCCCGCACGCTGGAGGTCATGCTGTTTTGAAATTTGAGGACATCCTGGTTGATATTTTTCAAGGGCCAATCAGCCTCCTGGACGTAAGGCTGCTGGTCTGGATCATGATCGGGTAAGGTGTCGGCATCAAGCGTGCTCAGCCTGGCAAAATGGGGTGCAAAACCACCGGGCACGCAACGGTTCAGACAACGGAAATAGCCGGCAAAAAAACCGTCGGCATTCAAAAAGGCCACCAAGGTCCCGGCCTCTTTGCGCCCCCTGCTTTCACAGAACGGACAGGGTGCTTTGAGCATGGTGCCATCGATAACGGCGCCGGGCAGATTATCCTGATAAAATCGCGCTAATTTTTCATGAAGTGCCATAGCAGGGGACTCCTTACCCTGAAGAAATCATATATACTTATTATCTTTGCCCTAATTGTACCATATTCGACAAGAGAGCTAGAGGTGATGCTCATAGCCCTGGTAGGAAATCTGACGAGATTGGCCATCTTCCAGCAAAAAGACACCCTCCCCCCTGGTCATCCGGCCAAGGCGTCTCACCTGCAGATCGAGCTCTTTTTTGACCTGGCGGGCCAGGGCCTCCCCAGCGCCTGGAGACACCGTATAGAGAAGCTCATAATCTTCGCCACCGCTGAGCGCCCACTGCTGGGCATCATAGCCGAGAAATTCGCCAGCCTTTTTTATTGTAACAGAAAGGGGGAGGAGATGGGCATCAACCTGGGCCGCCAGGCTACTTGCCGAGCAGATATGGGCAAGATCGGTGGCCAGGCCATCGGAGAGATCCATCATGGCATGGACATCACCGGAGGCGGCCAGCAAACGGCCAAGGGCTATGCGTGGTTGCGGGTCAAGATGGGCCTGAACCAGAGAGGCAAACTGCTGGGGCACATCATCGCCCTGCTTGCAGAGGGCCAGACCGGCGGCAGCTTCGCCGAGAAAACCACTGGCCCATACCTCGTCACCCTCTTGGGCTGCAGCACGATAACAGGTCTGGGAGCCGGCCATCTCGCCCAGCAGTGTAATACTGAAGGTTGGGCAGGGAGCCGCAACAGTATCGCCGCCGACAAGTACTACATTATAGTGGCTGAGCATCTCAACAAAGCCGGCCATAAATTCCTGGAGGCCTTCCTCCGAAAGCCCAGAGCTAAGGGCCGCTGAAAGCAGGGCATAGCGCGGCACACCACCCATGGCGGCAATATCGCTCAAATTCACGGCTGCGGCCTTGCGGCCCAGAAGATGAAGCGGGTGCCATTTCAGGTTAAAATGGATATCCGCAACCAGGGTGTCGGTGGTGACCAGCAGGACCTCCCCAGCGTTTTTAACAAGAACCGCGCAATCATCGCCAATGCCTTTGACAAGCCCGGGCGCCTGGCCGGCAGCCAGGGATGCCACCCCCTTGATAAATGCCAGCTCTGAGTTGGTCATGCCCTCTCCCCTGCCAGCCACGGCTCGCTCTCTGATGCGTGGGGATAAAATTTCTCAAGATGCCCCTTGAGCCTTTCCTGCAGAACCACAGCAGAGGGGCACTCCAATAGATCTACCGCCAGCATCTCAGCCTCATCTGAAACGGTCTTTCTAACCATCTTTTTCACATAGGGAATGGCCAGGGGGTGCATACTAAGCGTATCAAGGCCAAGGCCAAGTAAAATAGGCAGGGCATCCACATCTCCGGCCATCTCGCCACAGAGACCAACCTCGATCCCTGCATCATGACCGGCCTCGACCACCTGGGCAATCATTCGCAACACAGCGGGATGGAGAGGGTTATACATATGGGCCACCTGCTCGTTAACCCGATCAACCGCCATGGCATACTGGATGAGATCATTGGTACCAATACTAAAAAAATCAACCTCTTTGGCCAGGGTGTCAGCAACGGCCACAGCACTGGGCACCTCCACCATCATGCCGATCTCAATGTCATCGCCGCTGGGCAGGCCCTGGCTCCGGAGCTCTGCGCGCACCTGGGCCACAACCTCCTTGACCTCCAGCAGTTCGCAATAGGAGGTGATCATTGGAAACATAATCCGCAACTTGCCATGCTCAGAAGCCCTAAACAGGGCACGGAGCTGGGTTTTAAAAAGGTCCGGCTTGCGAAGAGAAAGACGGATGGCCTTCAGGCCCAGGGCAGGATTTTTTTCATGGCGGCTGTGATGACCTTTCACCTGTTTGTCACCGCCAATATCAAGGGTACGAACCGTGACAGGGAAGGGACTCATGCTGGCCAGAAGGTGCTCATAGATTGAGACCAGAAGCTCTTCCTGAGGGGGGCCATCCTGGGTGAGGTAATAAAATTCGCTGCGAAAAAGACCTATGCCAGAAGCGCCATATTGCAAGGCCAGCTCTATCTCTTCAAGCATCTCCAAATTGGCTTCCACAGCAACCTTTCTGCCATCCTTGGTCTCGGCTGGCAGATGGGCAAAAAAACTCATCTGCTCACTGTAAAGCTCAAACTGCTTCTTCCTTTCCTGATAGGTTGCCAGTTCTCTTTGATCAGGGTTGACCACAACCAGGCCGCTATTACCGTCCACCACCAGGAGATCGCCACTCACCACCTCTTGACAGAGATCAGGACAACCCACCACCGCCGGAGTGGCCACGGTCCGGGCGACAATAGCAGTATGACCAGTGACGCCTCCCTGCTCGTTGACAAAGCCGAGGACCAGCCTGCTGTCCATGGAAAGAACGTCTTCAGGGGAGAAATCATGGCCAACCAGGATGATTGGTTCATCTTGGTCCGGCTCTTCTCCACCACCAAACAGCTCTTTCATAATCAGGTTAGCAACATGGCGGCCATCTGCAGCTCTTTCCCTCAAATACTGGTCATTTAAGCCTGCGAGTTTCTCCTCAAGCTCGGCAAGGGACTCCTGGAGAGCCATCTCGACACAGACCATCCTCTCAGAGATAAGAACCCGGGCTCGGTCAACCAGCATCGGGTCGCCAAGGATGAGGAGATGACTGTCAATAATGGGTATAAATTGCGCAAGATCTTCATCGCATCTTTCTTTTAACTTGAGCAGCCCCTGGCGGGCACCGGCAACAGCTGCTGCCAATCTTGCCTCTTCAAGACCCACCTCATCCGAACTCTTCAGCCTCCTTGTCCGGCCCCATTGCTGGTCAACAAGAACAAGAGCCCGGCCAATGGCTATACCCGGAGACGCAGCAACACCATGGAGCTTCCGGGAATCAATCTGGGTCTGGACTTCTTTCATCTTCTTACCTGGTATGGGAGGTGGAAAAGCGGCAAATCATCGCGGCCAACTTCACAGTTACAGCTCACCAATAAGGTTCCTGAGAGCGATTACGGCCTCTTTCCTGTCAGGACCGGTGGCGCTTAAGAATATTTTCGTTCCTGACGGGCAGCCACAGCTTAAAATGTCAAGAATGGACTTGCAGTCCGCCTTTCTACCGTTAGCCATAATAAAAATTTCTGATTTGAACTCCTGAGCCTTTTCCACCAGGAGAGTGGCTGGCCTGGCATGGAGACCATGGCTGTTAGCCAGCACGACCTCACAGTTATATGGAGATTCTTTGGGCATCGTACGAATCGTTATTTGACAAGACGCAAGGAGGGCTTGCTCTCTTTGCCCTTGGGGGGGGGAGGGACAATTGCTTTTCCATCGAAATCAACCGCCGCCACAAATCTTTTTTCACCACCCATGGTAAAAATCTCCTGGCCGGTAAACTGAGAGGCACGCAAGGTCCATGTTACTTTTTGGGGCGGCACACTCAAAATCTGCAAGGAGACATGCCACCACTCATCACGTTTACTCTCATCACGTTCAAAATCGGTGACAAGGGCGTAGATCATGGAATTAGGTTCTGCAGCCACCACCAGCACCACATCACCGACATCGGTGGTCGACTTAAAGCTGACTATTTTCTTTAACTCTTCGATAATCGCTTCCATATTTCACTCCGCAAAACTTTAAAGAGGCGCCCTGGACAGCCTGTTGGCCCCATGCAGAAAATCCATACGCACCTTGCCAGAGTTTCGCTGAAAATTCCATTTTTTTCCCTTTCAGCCTCTTTTTTTGGCCGTATAATTAAATCTAACACGGCCTCTCCTCCTGCTTTTGCTATCATTTTTTCAAGTTTTATTGTATTACCGTGTAGTTTGCGGATTATAATTTGTGGCTTTCGCCCTTATCCTGATGGTTTCCAGCATTGTTTTAAGGGCAAAAGGTATCTGCCAAACAATTCACTTCACAATTTCTTTTCACATCATTTTTTTATGGAACTTTTCTATCTCCTTGCACCTCTTATATTCATCGTCGCCTTCAGCGTAAATGCTCAAGATGAAGGGGATGATGCTCCGAGCGAGACCACAGTCCTTGTCAGGGCTGTACGCCAGGGAGACAAGCAGGCCTTTAACCGCTTGGTCCTGCTCTATCAAAGCAGAATATACAACCTGGCTTTTAATTATGTGAAAAACGACGAAGAGGCCAAGGACTTGGCCCAGGACGTCTTTGTTACCGCCTATAAAGCCCTGCCAAAATTACGTGACGACACCAAGTTTGGCGCTTGGCTTTACCAGATAGGGTTGAACCACTGCCGCAACCGGTATAAGCGCCTTAAACGAAGAGGTTATTTTACCAATAAGTCATTGGATGATGACCAATCTTCGTTGCAGATTGCTGGTGGTGAGACCCCTGAAAAGGAACTGGAGCAACAGCGGATCATTAATCTCGTTCGTGACACCATTGCCACCATGAACGATGCAGAAAAAGAGATCCTCATGCTTCGAGACCTGCAGGGGTTACCCTACGATGAGATTGGCGAAATTTTGGGTATACCCCTGGGCACGGTGAAGTCGAAATTAAGCCGAGCCAGGACAAGTTTAAAAAATAAGCTAAAACGCGTCTACTCCACGCTATAAAAAAGGTACAAACTTCCCCCCTTTTTTAGGTATAGGCAAAGAAAGAGAAATTTAACCCCCGTAAACTCTTATGAATTGTACAGACTGCCAAGACCAATTCTCCGATTTTATCGATGATGAAATTTCCCTTAAAATGGCGCGTAGCTTTAAAGGCCACCTGGCATCCTGCCCAGCCTGCAGTGCGGAGTTGCAACTCTTCCAGCAGACTCTGGATACCCTCCATGCCTTTCCCGCCCAAAAGGTCCCCGCAGATTTTGTTATTGGCATTAATGAAAAGCTTGCCCCGCAACCCTTTGCCAAACTTCAGGGCTGGTTTTCTTTCATCTCCCAGCATAAACTGACTGCTGGATCGGCCCTGGCCACCCTGGTGGTCGGCGTTATCAGCGCTGCTGTTCTCCAGCTTTCCCCGGTGGACAGTGAGCAGATTCTTGCTAAAAATGGTATCGGCAGCAACAACATGCAGGCCATGACGGTTGACGCTGACAAGGACCATATCAACTACTACCCGGGCATTCCCTATTTGGCCCAGAAATCTCAAGATAGCAAACTCCCCAAACCGAGGGCTCAAGTGCAGTTCACCTCAGTTAAGCAGAGTACGCCTAATGGGGGCCACAACTCTCTGCTCGATTCCCGCGGGCCGCCAAACATGTCTTACCCATCAGCCCCCCATCCATCCCTATCACATTTTGGGACCACCTCCCCTGATCTGGTGGTTACTGTTCATTCAAAATCCACAGCCTACCAGCATGCCCTGATTCGGCAACTTACTGCCAACCATCAATGGAAGACCCAGATCAACGGCAACTCTCTCCTCATCACCCTGCCCTATAGCCAACTTGCTGACTTCCAGCACCTCTTCGGCCCGGTCGATCCCCACATCAACACCAACGAACTTTCCCACCTGAACAATTCGTCCTCTTCCCGCCTGCTCACTGTTGTGGTGGCTTTTCATTAAAAAAGTACGCCACCCTTCGCTGTTTTCTTCAGGCTTTGCCCTTGTCGGCACATCAACACTTTCTTTTGTTTCCTAGTTGACATCCCTAACAACCTCTATAGAGTAAAAAAAGGTAACAGATTCTGAGAGAATCTTGTCCTGAACCTTTTTAAAAGCAGGAAAACTTAGAACTTTTTGGTTATTGCCATGTCTTATTTCCTACAAACAAAAGACCATTATTTATCCATATAAATCCCTTAACAATGAGGCATAATAGTATGCGGAAATCCATGCTCAGCACATTTCAAACTTCCCGTCTTCACCTGGTCGTGTTTCTGGCCGTTTTCTCTCTTTTAGCAAGCGGCCTCCATAGCCAGACCCAGGCCGCCAGGCCGACAAGCTTTGCAGATTTGGTCACCACCCATGGTGACACTGTAGTCAACATTTACACTACCCAAACTGTGAAGGCCTCTCCCCACCCTCAATTCAACTTCAATGGCGGGCCCCAACAGCTCCCAGATCTTTTTGAACATTTTTTTGGCCGTCCTCACCCTAAGGGCAACGGCAACGGCAAACCACGCACTCAAAAGCGGACAAGTCTTGGTTCCGGTGTTATCACCTCTGCTGATGGCTATATACTCACCAACAATCATGTGATTGAAAATGCCGACGAGATCCATATCCGTTTTGCTAATCACAAGGAGTATGAGGCAAAGATTATCGGCCGCGACAAGATGACCGATCTCGCCCTCATCAAGATCGAACCAGAGGGCAAGCTGCCCTTTGTGAAACTTGGCAACTCCGATAAGCTGCGGGTGGGTGACTGGGTTGTGGCCATTGGCAACCCCTTTGGCTTTGAGCAGACCGTGACCGCAGGCATTGTCAGTGGCAAGGGCAGGACCTTGGGCGGCGGTGCCTACGATAACTTCATCCAAACCGACGCCTCCATCAACCCCGGCAACTCCGGCGGCCCCCTTTTTAATCTCGATGGCGAGATGGTGGGTCTTAACACAGCCATCTATTCCCGTTCCGGTGGCAATATCGGTATTGGCTTTGCCATTCCGGTGAACATGGCCAAAAATGTCATGACCCAGCTAAAAGACAGCGGCCGGGTAACCCGCGGTTGGCTCGGGGTTCGCATCCAGACGGTGAATCAAGACATTGCCGAACAATTTGGACTGGAGCGCCCTTACGGCGCCCTGGTCGGCCAGGTTGAAAAAGAGAGCCCGGCCGCCAAGGCCGGTATCCTCCAAGGCGATATTATCATCCGTTTTATGGACAAGGAAATCTCAGAGATGACCATGTTGCCCACCTTGGTGTCCCAGACTGCCGTGGGAGAAAAGGCAAAGGTCACGGTGTATAGAAAGGGTAAAGAAAAGACAATCAAAGTCACCATTGGCAAACTCAAAGGCCATGACGACCTCAGCACTGAGGCTGAAGCTGAAACTGCTTCACTGGGCATGACCGTTCAAGAGTTGACACCTGAACTTGCTGAGTCCATGCAGATCGACAAGGCAACCGGCGGCGTGCTGGTCGCCAATGTCGAACATGGCAGTCCGGCAGCCATGGCAGGGCTCAAACGTGGTGATCTCATCACCGAGATCAACCAGAATCCGGTGACCGACATGGAAACATTCAGCAAGCTCCTTGCTCAAACCAAGAAGGCCAAAAGAATCCTTCTTCTGGCCCAACGCGGCCCCCATAGTCGCTATGTGGTGATCAAAAACAAATAGCTTTTCGCTTCAGAACGACACATAAAAATACCATGCTGGTCATCAGCCCTCTGCTCACGTTAAGTTATCCGACAAAACACGCAGAGGAGGAAAGCCAGCATGGTATTTTTATGCCCATTTTTGGGTCGGATTTTGAAAGAGGAAAACCTTACGGCCTCACCAACCACAGCCGGCCAGATTTGCTTTCCATAAAACTACGGCTGATACAGCAGGTATCTTCTTTTTCCCAGGCACCGGCTATGGTTTGGCCGTCTTTGCCGCGTACCACCCAGATGTCACCTTCCGATGAGATCCCGGTTTTCTTGACACTGCCCTGGCCAAAATCAATGGCATAATAGAGGGTATGGAATTCATCCAGGGTGGGCAGACGCCAATCATCATAGCCAGCCACAACTGCCTTTTCAGCATAGGCCTGAGCTTCCGCACTGGAATGAAAACGAACCGTTTTCTTTTTCGTCCACATCTGCTTTGTAAGATTATTAAGGATGGTGCCGTCACCAAGGTCGCTGATGGCCTCAACCCGGGTTGTCCCCGTGGATGCACAACCAGAAAAAAAAGTCAGCGCAAAGAAAAGGATGAAAAGAATTCGCCGATTCACCATAGGCTACCTCCTTACTTTCTGAATCCTCAAATAAAACTGCGGATGAATAACACTTCCATAATATTTAAGAGCCGTAGCCATGGTTCTTTATTCCATTTCCACATGGAGTCGAATGCCCTTCAACGGCTCAGAGCCCGTCCCCTGAGCTTGTCGAAGGGTGCTCATTGCAGGGCTGGATGGGAAACCGGGAAAACGGTATGCGATGATGAGCCATAAAAAAAGGTTCATCACGGATTACCGTGGGAAGGTCTGTTGTTTGTATTGTTTTTCTTGCTTCGAATGTTGTTTCGTTCATTTTTGCTTGCCCAAAA
>JBDLIE010000063.1:0-14618 GCA_039715015.1 Thermodesulfobacteriota bacterium | reverse complement strand
CGAGGTTCACTTATTGAGTAGATCACCTTTGCCAATTCATCCACGACCCCTTCAGTGGCAATGCACCATTCATCCGTGCAGATTTGGCCCATCTCTGCAGCCTCATCAATATCGTGGTCAAGCATGTCGAGTGACCTGTCTAGGCTGGAGATAAAGTCTCTGTGAGCCATTAAGAACGACTCTTGCATTTCTTTTTGTTTTTTCATCGGTGCACCTCCTGTTTCCGTCATTTCTATCAGATATGGGTCAGAGCTTGTCAGCCCCCAAAGTCATAATCGAAAAGAATGTCGGTAGTATCCTTATACCTTGAAGCGAGATCGCCCAATTTACCGGCAATCGCTTGCTCTTGCGGATTCCATTCGGTCGGGCACTCTGTGCGCAGGGTGTCAATCCTGTCATCGAGTTCGGTCATGACGATGTGGAGACCATTGATGTTCTCATACATCCTCTGTTTGTCCCCTGTTGGCAGTTTGTCCATCTTGCTCATCACATCGTAAAGCTTTGCCTTCCAGAGTGTGAGTTCCATGTCGACATTTTTACAATAATCTTTGACATCCATGATGACCTCCTTTTGCTTTTGCATTTTCGCTTTAGTTGGCCTGTTGAATGAAGGTCTGGGCACTTTGGTAGTCAATATCTCATAAACTGCGAGAATCCTTCATCGACTGCAAAGGGGTTTTGCCTGATTCATTCCAGCAAGCCAATTTTATGCTGCCTCAAAACTAAAACAGCTGGGTTGCCTTATTTTTTGGCAACCCGGCTGTTTCTCTGAAACCCGTGGCTTTCCGTCACCACCTCACGATGGCTTTGGCTTTGTCTTGTCTTGGGGAAAAAGCATCCCCCAAGGGTACGTTGGTTCCCTTGGAGAAGGTCTTGCATTCGTAGTTCTCAGCTAATTATGACCACCAGCAACTTCCAGTTGTGGAATTGTGTGGTGCTACTATTAAGAATTTTATGTACAGAGAATTTGTTTGTCAACAAGAGAAAGATAACAAAAAAAAGGTGCAATAAAGTCAGTAGGTTAGAGTTCGTTTTTATTAAGTCCTCGTGCTCATTTTGAAAAAGAGAGCCAGAATATAATCAAGCCGCTATACGCGTGCGATGATTTTTCTCATTGGATTTTTAGAGCCGTTCAATTTCAGAATGACAAGCTGTTTTATGCCGGGAATTAAGTTTGTCAGGTTCGGCTATATCTTATGGTCAGTGGCGGCTGATTTCCCTTGACTTTGTCTTGAGGTAAGCCCTAGAAAAAAGGTATGGGCCATTGCGTTTAAATAAAAAAAGTTCAATGCCCGAAGAATTTTCTTTGAAACAAAGGAGGTAGGAAAAATGAATACACCTCAACATTGCCCAGGGTTTGAGCACTTCAAGAATCTCAAATCATTTATTTGTAAATGTACTGCCTGCGGGGCAGAGCAAGAAGTATTCTCCGATGAATTTGATAAAGAACGTTCCTGCAAAAAGTGTCATCGGCCGATTGATTTTAAGCAGTGTGAATTTTATGCAGGCAGAGAGGACAAGGGCGCCAGCTAGCAGATACTTGGCGAGAAAGCAGGTTGAAATGACCAGGTGAGAGGGCATGGCCATGGAAAACAAACAGCACTATGTTTGTCTTATCTGCGGATACAATATGGTTGGTTACTATCCTGATGCCTGTCCATTCTGCGGAGCTTCCCATGCCAAATTTATCACCGCTGCTGAATGTTCAAATCGTTTCAAAGTAATCACAACCCCTGTCTCTGATACAATTTCCTGCCTGAACTCTGTCCCTGCCCTTGGTCTTGAACATGCAGCGTATAGGGTTGATACAGGCACGAGTGTTGTCTGGGTTGATTGCCCGTCTACCTTTGATAGCACGCTTGATGCGGCGGACATAATTACCTTTACCCACCATCATTTTCTTGGCGCCTCTCATCTTTATCAGGATTTTTTCAAGAGCAGATTGCGAATTCACCAGGCTGATTCCGTATTTAATCTAAGTCGCGGCTATACCTTTGATCAAATGTTTACAGATGATCATGAAATAAACGGTATTCAGGCACACCATATTGATGGCCATACACCTGGTTTCAGCTGCTATCTATACGGGGATACATTGTTTGTATGTGATTATGTTTTCTGTGGAGCTGATCGCATGAAATACAATCCATTCGGGCCACGCAATAAAACAAAAGAAGGTGGGAAAAAACTTATGAAGATCGTCAAAGGCAGGCAGATATCGCGAGTATGTGGATACAACTATATCCTGAATTTCCCTGACTGGTTGAAGGCATTTGATCAATTGCTGGCAAGGTGATCTGATGAAAAGAATCAGGTGGATATTGGCTGGCTGCGAAACAGCCAGGATTTCTAGGCGCGGGTAAATGGTGCAATAAGAATGGAACGCATACTGTTCAATAAAAAGATACATAATGAAGCACGTGATGCCTGTGCAATTATTGCATTTATTGATAAACGTGGGCAAAGCACGCACGCCAATATTGTCCAGACAATTGAGGCATTGCGGAAGATGGGGCACCGCTCCGGCGATATTAACGGCGAAGGAGACGGCTGCGGGATCAGCACCGATCTGCCAAGGGACTTATGGGCCAGGCGCCTCTTTGAAAAGAGTTTCAGCCCGCATCTTGCAGAATCAAGCAGTTTTTTCGCGGCCCATCTTCTCCTTCCTGCGCCAATTAAGTCTCAGAAACAAAAAATAATGCAAAAAGTCAGGGCCATCTTTCAAAGCTTTGGCTGCGAAATATTGTTGGAATTGACTGATGGAAGCAGGGACATAGAATTAGGCCCAAGGGCGAGGGCCGTAGCCCCTCTTTTTTGGCAGATAGCCGGTATGGCGCCAGACAAGAACCGTGTCGCTTCGCAAAAGAAGCTTTTTAATGTGCAGTTGGCGATCGAACAGCAGTTTCCCGAGCTCCATATCGCCTCGATCAGTCTAGATACGGTGGTTTATAAAGTTCAGGGTGTACCGGAAATGTTACCACGTGTATTCCCAGAACTTCGTGATGAAGACATGTGTTCCGTCATGACCATTGGCCATGGTCGTTACTCAACAAACACATTGCCAACAGTTGAACGTTCACAACCCTTTTCATTGCTGGCCCATAATGGTGAAATTAACACCATCGACCGCTTGCGGAGCACAGGCAGGACACACCAGATTGAACCCGTCGCAGGCGGGAGTGATTCCCAGGATCTCAACCGGATCATTGAGGGCCTTATCAACCTCTATGATCTTGATATCATCGAGGCCATGGAGATGGTCTTTCCGGTTATTGATAGCGAGGTGGACAATTATCGCAGAGAGTTAAAAGAAGTTTATTCTTTTTACCGTTGGTTCTTTTCATGTTCCGCTCAAGGCCCTGCCGCTGTTTTAGCCCGGCAAGGGGATACATGTGTGGGGAGTGTCGATGCTCTTGGCTTGCGCCCTCTATGGTGCGGTGAGAGCGACTACTATTACTTCCTGTCATCTGAAAAGGGAGTGGTAGATCTTAAACGGAACATGAATGATCCTCGTCCCTTGGCCCCTGGTGAGAAAATTGCTATTAGCTGCCGCAGAGGAAAATTAGCAGAAGTCTTGCATTATTCGGACATTCAAGACCAGCTGGTGAGATTGTTAAACTCCAGGCGCCTGGTAAAAAAACATCTAAGCAGTCTCTATGTTAGGGAAGACTCCATACCAGAAAATGAGGAGGAACAGGCCAAGTTGCCTCAGGACCATTTTCTAGGAGGATCCAAAAATGTTGGCAAGTTTAATACGCCTCATTTTCTTGCCGCTTTTGGGTGGCGGCAGTATGACATTTCGATCCGGCAACGCGTTGCCCATGATGGCCGCGAAGTTATTGGCTCCATGGGGTATACAGGGCCGCTGCCCTCTTTTGTCCATGATTCTCTTCCTAATCTCTCCGACTTTTGCAAAGAAAATGTCGCTGTTGTAACAAACCCAGCTATTGACCGTGAACGAGAAAACGAGCATTTCTCCACCCAGGTAATACTTGGGCGCCGCCCGAATATCTTGGCTGACAAAGGAGTGCAACCACTGGGGCTTGCTTTAAAAAGCCCTCTTCTGTTGGGATGTCAGTCGCTTTCCGGAATTTTGACAGCTGATCAGCTCCGTAAAATTTGTGAGCAGTTTTCAACCTATCTGATTGAAGATGTGACTAATTTTTTTACCGGTCATCAGAGAGATCCGAAACAGGTCAAACTCCTTGATGCAACGTACAAACCGGTTGATGGATTGGCAGCCAGTTTAGAGTCGTTAGCCGGTAAAGCCCTGGATGCTGTTGGCCAAGGGGCGATTCTGCTCATCCTCGATGACTCAGAAAGTTTTAGCAATGATCGAGTTTTTATCGACCCGGCGCTTGCCGTTGCTACCCTGCACGAATCTCTGACTAATGCAGGAGTACGACGCGACGTGAGTATTGTCGTGCAGTCGGCTGCTATCAGAAATCTTCATGACATCATGTTTTTGCTGGGGCTTGGAGCAGATGCACTTCACCCGTACCTGCTCTGGCGAATTTCAGCAGGTTTCGCAGGAGAAAAAGATGACCATGCCCCACCAATAATGAATACATTCTCCGTTCTTCAAAAAGGAATTGAAAAGGTCATTTCCACCATGGGCATTCATGAGCTCTGTGGTTATGGCCGGATTTTTTCGGCAATTGGCTTCAGCGCAGACCTTCGTGCGCTTATGGGAATACCAAATTTTTGTGAGTCTGACTCTGGAGGCTTAAGCTTGCGAAGTCTCGAAGAGATGGCCCGCCGGAGATACCAAAGAGCCGCTGCTGGGGGAGATGAAGGTGCTGCCATCTATAAAGAGCCCCTTCGCAACCCTAAGGTTGGCCGAATACTACGCAAAACCGCAGTGGGGGAAATGGGTTACCTGGAAATGGCTAAAGGGTTGGCGAAAATTGATGAAGAGCTGCCAACATCCATCCGGCATATCGTGAAAACCAAAAAAGCTCCAGAGAAAGATCAAGTAGCCATGGGAAAGGTGGATATTTCAGTGGGAAACCACGCCCTGCCTTTAGTGGTAGCGGCCATGTCTTTTGGCTCTCAAGGTGAGATATCCTTTCGGTCTTATGCAGAAGCGGCGCAAAAGGTAAATATTATTTGTATGAACGGTGAAGGTGGAGAAATCCCGGACATGCTTGGCAAATATCGGCATAACCGGGGGCAGCAGATTGCTTCGGGGCGTTTTGGGGTGTTCATGAGCTTTTTAAATTCTGCGGATATCCTTGAGATCAAGATAGGTCAAGGGGCTAAACCAGGAGAAGGAGGGCATTTACCCGGCAACAAAGTGACGGAGATGGTCTCCCAAGCCCGGCGCTGTAAAGCAGGTATTACCCTTATTTCACCCTCCAATCACCATGACATTTATTCCATTGAGGATCTCGCCCAAGTTATTACTGAGCTAAAGACCGCTAATCCCCATGCCAGGGTTTCAGTGAAGATTCCTGTGGCCAGCGGAGTGGGAACAATTGCAGTTGGTATTGCCAAGGCCGGCGCAGATATCATTAATATTAGCGGCTTTGAGGGGGGAACAGGTGCTGCCCGTGAACATGCCAAAAAATTTGTCGGACTTCCGGCAGAAATCGGGGTCAGCGAGGCGCATCGGGCCCTGACAGAATCAGGTCTTCGCCAAAATGTTGAAATATGGGGAGACGGCGGCATGCGCAGCGGTAATGACGTCTTGAAAATGATACTTTTAGGCGCTAACCGTGTAGGCCTGGGGACAGCGGTTCTCATGGGGATCGGCTGTATCAGTTGCCAAAGATGTCATCTTGATCAATGTCCCCGGGGTATATCAACTCAACTTCAAACAAAAGAAGATGCAGAGGCTGTGGCGGTAAAAGGATTTAAGCCGCGCATACTTGAGACAGAAGTTGAAAATCTCGCACGCCTTCTTAATGCTATGGGCGATGAACTGCGCATGAGGGTTGCGGAACTGGGTGAAACCAGCCTGCAGAATCTTGTGGGGCGATCTGATCTGCTGCAACAGTACAAAATGCACAGCCAGCTTGACGCAGTGGGCATTTTACAATCATCAGCTGCTCCACACGGTGAGGAAAAATACCCGAAGCCCCCCATTGTCCGAAAACCATTAAATTATCTCACCAGATTAATTTCCGACCTCTCCATGGAGCGATTTGGACAAGGGGACACGCGTGTCCAGTATGCGGAAGATGGCGTGCGCAGTACGGACAGAGCAGTAGGCACCTATCTGGCCGGAGCAATAGTAAGAAAATTTGGAGATTCGCACAGCAGCAAAAAAGCTGTCTTGCGGCTAAGCTCTTCTGTGCCAGGCAATGGGCTCTGTGCCTTTACGAGTAGAAATCTCGACGTTGTCGTTGAAGGAGGGTGTCAGGATGGAGCAGCAAAAGGTTCTGACGGCGGTCTTTTGGGAGTGTTCAAAGGACAGAATGTCTTTGGTAAATACGTTGATGGCTCAACGGGCAAGAGTTTCGCTTATGGTGCCACAGATGGCCTGTTGATGATACAAAACATGGCTGACTCCAGGGCTTGCATTCGCTTGTCCGGCGCCGATGTTGTCTTTGGCGGGAGGATCACCTCGCCAATCTGTGATGAGTTGGGAAACATTGCCAGCCGCGCACATCTAAAAGGTTTTGCTTTTGAATACATGACCGGCGGCCGTGCTCTTGTGCTTGGCGATCCTGGTCCGTGGATATGTGCGGGTATGACTGGCGGTGTCATCTACCAGTGCCTCTACCCAGAGTTTGGTTTTGACAAACAGGCAATTGAGCGGCGCTTGGCAAAAAGTGCCAACGTGAAGATTCAATCTCTCACCGGGAGTGGTCTGGCTGATGTCTCTGAATTGCTTGAAAGATATATCAATGAATTGAAAAAGGGCCTGCAGAATGACGAGGCCCATGCGGTTTCAATAATTCTTCACGACCCTAAGAAGCGTTTTCTGGCAATTGTTCCCAAACCCCTGCGGCCGCCCTCAGCTGAGTAGCAGGACTAGGGGTGTTTGGGGGCAATTAATGGCAAGAGTTGGCCATCGCTATACATTAAATCTGAAATTGACGCAGTCGCCATCCTGGACAACATACTCCTTGCCCTCCAAGCGCCAGAGCCCTTTGTCCTTAGCTCCCGCTTCACCGCCGGAGGCAACGAAATCGTCATAAGCCACAACCTCAGCCCGGATAAAGCCTTTTTGGAAATCGGTGTGGATAACGCCGGCCGCCTCAGGGGCGGTGGCTCCTTTTTTGATGGTCCAGGCCCTGGTCTCTTTCTCGCCCACCGTGAAATAATTACGGAGGCCGAGCAGGTCATAGCCGGCCTTGATAAGGCGGTTAAGGCCAGAGGTTTCCATGCCGATATCTGCCAGATATTCTTCTTGTTCCTCAGGCTCCAGACCGGAAAGTTCTTCTTCGATGGCGCCTGAGATCACCACAACGGGTGACTGCTCTTCGGCCACCTCTGCTTTCAGCTTATCGACCCATTCATTGCCGGTGGCAATGTCTTCTTCAGCAACATTAGCCACGTACAGCACAGGCTTGCTGGTGAGCAGGCAGAGCTCTTTTAGGAGCTTATCGCCTATGTCATCTGTTTCAAGCAGCCGGGCGGGTTTGCCATTGTCAAGCAGCTGCTGAAGTTCCTCTAGGATAAGAACCTGGGTTTTGAAAAGTTTGTCGCCGGATTTGGCCTGGCTTCTGGTTTTATCGAGACGGCGCGCTACCGTATCTAGATCAGCAAGGATCAATTCGGTATTGATGACCTCGCGGTCGCGGATGGGGTCGATTGCGCCGTCAACGTGGACGATATTGCCATCCTCGAAACAGCGGATAACATGGGCAATGGCATCCACCTGGCGGATATGGCCCAGGAATTGGTTGCCAAGGCCCTCGCCCTGGCTTGCTCCTGCCACTAAACCGGCAATATCAACAAATTCCATCTGGGCATAAACGGTCTTCTTGGTATTGGCCATCTTGGCCAGTTTGGTGAGGCGTTCGTCCGGGACCGGCACCATGCCGACATTGGGCTCAATGGTGCAAAAAGGGTAGTTGGCCGACTCAATGCCTGCAGAGGTCATAGCATTAAAAATTGTAGATTTGCCGACGTTTGGCAGGCCGACAATACCGCAGCGAAAGCCCATGGTAATACTCCTATACTTGTCGCCAGCAGAATTTTTTGATCGCCGCTGCCGACCTTTTATATGATAAAAAATACGAAGCCATCTATAATTACTTCTTGGCAAAGGGGCAAGGGAAGAATATCTTTTGCCATTATCTCTCCCTCTTTATAGATTCGATCCCATGAGCAGAAAACATACCCCAGACCATATAAGCTCCCTGCTTGGCGAAATGATAACACGCCGCCACTGGCAGGATCGTTTTGAGCTCCATGAGGTTTTTGATTTCTGGGAAAAAGCGGTGGGTAAAGAGATTGCCAGTCATGCAACACCTGCCAAATATCGCGGTAAAGTGCTTTGGGTTGACGTGTCTGACTCCATTTGGATGCAACAGCTTCAATTTCTGAAAACAGCCTTGATGGACAAGGTCAATAAGGAATTTGACTCGGTGGAGGTGGAGGATATCCGCTTCCAACTGCGCTTGCCAACTGATGATACGCCAAAGAGAGAGTCTCCTCCCCGCCCTGTGGGACCGGCACCTGACGCCGGTGACCTCACACAGTTTGAGGAATTTCTTGGCGACATTGACGACCCTGAACTTAAAGTCGCCATGCTGCGTTGTTGGCGCAGCCTCTTTCCCTACCAAGACGAGTAAAATGAGCCGCAAGTGTTGTTTTCGGCCCGTTTTTTAGAAATATTTTTTTAAATAAATACAGCCTGTTAACTGAATTGATGTTTGTTTAGTGAATTTTGCTGTTGACCCAAATATGTTAAATGTTTATTTTTGTACCAAACGGTCAGTTTGTTAAGGAGGTTGCATGGCCACGATAAAAAAAGGCGAGAAGACCAGAGATCATATTCTGAAGACCACCCGTGCTATTTTGGTGGCCAATGGTTTTCATAATACCAGTATCAGCGATATTATCGATGCTACAGGTGTCAAGAAGGGCAACCTTTACTACCATTTTGCCAGCAAGGAAGATATCGGCCTGGCTGTTTTGGAGGACGCCAAGGAGGAATTTTTCAAGTTCCTCGCGCACTCTTTTCAAGGCGACTCTCCCTGCGCCAAGGTGGTCAATTCCTGCCAGGCCATTTTTGCTGAGCAGAAGAAAAATATTTTTGTTGGCGGCTGTCTCTTTGGCAACGCCGCCTTGGAGATGAGTGATAGCAATCCCCGTTTTTCCGAGGTTCTCCACGGCGTGTTTGCCCGTTGGGTTGACGAGATTGATGGCCATTTAGCTCTGGCCGGCGAAGACTGTTCTCTTAATTCAAGTTTGTCGCCCAGCTTGTTAGCAAAAACCATAGTGGCCACCATCGAAGGAGGTATCATGATGTCGCGAGTAAGTAAGGATCCGGCTGATCTTGATGATTGTTTAGCAGTAATCGGGGCCATACTAGGGCGCTGATTTTTTTTGACTTAAAAATGTACCATCTGGTTGGTACAGAGGAGCAGGCGTGCAAGTTCTAGGTATTTCAGGAAGCCCCAGGCGTGGCAAGACCACTGATCGATTGGTTAAGGAAGTATTGCAGTCGGTTGGCTGTGAAAGTGAATTTGTTTCTTTGGCGGGAAAAAAAATAGCCCCCTGCACAGCTTGTCTGGCGTGCGTGAAGGATAACGTCTGCAAGATTAAGGACGATATGGGGCCGCTTCGGGACAAGATTTTGGCTGCGGATGCCCTGGTGATTGGCGCCCCCAATTATTTTTCCGCCCTTAATGCCTTGAGCCATTGTTTCCTTGAGAGGCTCTGTCAATTTCGTCATCGCGATTGCCTTTCCTTGGCTGGCAAACATGCTGTGGTCGTCAGTACGGGAGGCCTTGAGCCCGAAGTGCCGGCAGCAATGATTGAAAAAATGCTCCCCTATTATCAGATTAACCATGTCGGCACAGTGACCGCCCAAGGCGCGGCCTCCTGTTTTACCTGCGGTTACGGAGAGACATGTAACACTGGGGCTGTACGTATGCTTTGTGGCAAAGGGGTAGAAATCACAGATGACATCATCCCGGATCTGAGCAAACAGCCCGACAAAATAGGTGTCGCAAGGGATTTAGGTAAGAAACTGGGGAATATATTAGCTGCCGCTGTATGAACTTTTTAAGCGGTGTGCGGGTACGGCAAATCCCGGCCCACAAAAACGTTAGAAGAGGTATGATCATGAATAAAAATTTAATGACCTGTTTACTATTAGCCCTGGTTGTCACCTTGGCGGGATGTGCAGGGAAGTCAGCGAAAAACGCCCGGTACGCTATTCCGGTCCAGGGTATCCTGCAGGATAATGCCACCGGCCAAATGTGGCAGCTGGAAAGAAGCAAGAGGTTCAAGAGTTTTAACGAGGCTAAGGCCTTTGCCGAGCAGTTGACCCTGGGCGGCTATGATGATTGGCGTCTGCCCACCATCTATGAGCTCTATGACCTCAACTATCTCTTTGACCTCCATAAGAACGGCAAGATCACCCTCGATAGAGAGGGGAACTACTGGTCTGGCGAAAAGGACGGTGATGGGATGATTGGCGCCTGGGCCATTTCTGATCAATGCGATCCGTCAAGGCAGTATGAGCCTGGCAAGGCCGGCTATGTCCGTGCGGTGAGGCCATAACTTGAGGTTGCGCGAAAAGGAAAGAAACAGCTTTGTACGTCAAGATTGTGTCTTTGCGGGCAGGAGGGTTGCCATGGAGATAACTCATAGTAAGTTACTGGTGCGGATAGCGTTATTTTTCTTGCTCATCCAGGTGGGGTTTGCCTGTCAGGCAGTGGGCGTGCTAGCTGAAAAAAACATGCCCACATTTTCTTTGCCTGGAATTGGAGATTCCCCTGTGACTGTCAAAAGTGAAGATTTTCAAGACAAAATACTATTGGTGAATTTTTGGGCCACCTGGTGTCCGCCGTGTCGAAGGGAGATTCCTTCACTTGTCCGCCTCCAAGAAGAGAATAGCGATAAGGGTTTCACGGTGATCGGCATATCCATGGACAGGAGTGCTAAGGAGAAGGTCTCACGGTTTGTCAAAAAGATAGGGGTTAATTATCCCATTGCTTTGGGTACAAAGGAAGTGGCCAAAGAATTTGGGGCCTTGGGTGCCATTCCTTCTTCCTTTCTTGTCGATACAAACGGCAAGATAGTGAAAAAATACCCGGGCTATACAACCTATGAAAAGATGGCTAAGGATGTCAAAGATCTGCTGAACTAAGATATGACGGCGAGTAAGCCGTGTTGGCGTATTTATCAGACCCAGGAAGAGATTCCTGGGTTTTTTTATGCTGTTGGGGGACTTGCAATGGGACGCCGCAACGCGGCGTGAGGCCACCATGTTGTACGCTAAAAGGTTTTGTCAGAGTCGACAAGCAGGGTCACGGGTCCATTGTTAACGAGATGGACCTCCATCATGGCCTGGAAAATACCGGTGCCGACCGAGACTCCAAAACCTTCAATCTGATTAATGAAGAAATTATAGAGCTGTTCGGCCTTCTCAGGCCCGGCAGCTTTGGAGTAGGAGGGGCGGCGGCCTTTGCGGCAATCGCCATAGAGGGTGAACTGGGAGACAACGAGGGCCTCGCCATCAATGTCGAGAAGGGAGAGGTTCATCTTATCATCATGGTCCTGGAAGATGCGGAGATTGACGATCTTCTCGGCAAGGTACACAGCATCTTTTTCCGAATCGTCTCTGGTGACACCAAGGAAGATGAGGAGGCCTTTTTTGATAGCGCCTGTTTCATCGCCGGAAACGGTCACAGAGCTTTCTTTCACAAGTTGAATAACGGCACGCATGGTTTGTTTCCTTAAGATTGATGCTGCATCCGGCCCGTTAGAAAAAGAGCCAGTGAAAGGGCGGTGATAACCGCGGTCTCAGCCCGCAGGGTGAGGGGGCCTAGAGAAACGGCTGGCATGTGCTGCTGGCAGAGGCCCACCTCCTCCGGTGAAAATCCTCCCTCTGGACCAATGAAAAGGTGGAGGTCTGTCAACTCATTGGGGAAAGCGAGGTCGCCCGGATCTTGTCTGATTTCATCCTCCCAAAACAGGACGGAGGAGGCATCTGCAGGCAGTGTTTGCACTTGTTCAGCCACGGGGGAGGGCTCGTTGATAATGAGGGGCCAGTTGCGTCCGCATTGCTTGCACGCTTCAAGAGAGATCTTGTGCCAGCGCTCTTTTTTTTGCTCTTTAGGGAGCTGGGCCTCGGTGAAGTCGGAGCTGAATGGGTGGATGGTGTGCACCCCAAGTTCGGTGGCCTTCTGGATAACAAACTCCATCTTCTTGCCCTTTAGAAGTCCCAGGTGAAGCTGGAGGCGGGGAAGGGGAGGTGTGCTTGCTTTCCCTGAATCAATGCTGACTTGTATCAACTTGCCTATTTCAGATATGGTGGCCTGATACGTCATGCCCTGTCCATCGAAAAGCTCAATGGTATCTCCCTTTTTCAGGCGCAGGACCTTGCGGATATGATGGGACTCTTCTTTGCCAAGATGAGTCGTGGTATTTTCCTGAGGGAGAGGATCAATAAGAAAACGGCGCATGATAAATTAGGGGAGAGGGTTTTTGGTGAAAAGCAGGGCGGCCCATCTTCCTTCGGTTTTTTGGTCGGCAAGCTGCAAGGAGGAATCCTGGAAGCGGCCTATGACATGATCGGCCTGAGGCCCTTGGAGGATGCCAGCTAAAATGAGATGACCACCAGGTTTCATTTTGTTCACCAGTTCTGAGCAAAGCTGGTTCAAAATATCTGCGGTAATATTCGCGATGACCAGGTCAAAAGAATCTTTCAGGTCTGCCAGCTCTCTGTCCGAGCAGAGTATGTGTTTGCTTGCCTTGTTTTGCGCTATATTTTCTCGGGCCGCCGCCACGGCATCAATATCGTTATCAATTGCTGTAACATGCTTGGCGCCGAGTTTGGCGGCAGCAATGGCCAGAACGCCGGTGCCAGTGCCAACATCAAGCACCTGTTTGGGACGTGTTTCAGCAGCAGAAAAGAGTAGGTCAATAAAGCCCAAGGCCAGCCGGGTGGAACTATGAAGACCGGTGCCAAATGCCATGCCTGGATCGATTTCAATGACGATTTCTTTGTCGGCAGGGCTATAGGTCTCCCAGGTTGGTTTGACCGTGATGGTGTCGGTGATCCGGCTTGGCTTATAATTTTCTTTCCAGTTTTCGGCCCAGTTTTCTTCAACAATGGTATTTAAGGAAAGCTCCACTGGTTCCGGCAGTTTTTTGCTCAGTTCGTCGATAAAACCGTCAAGTTCCCTACGCGCGGCGAGATAATCAGCATTTTTTTCCAGATAGCCGATGATTACCTCGCTGCCGTTTTTGTCGAGGAGCTGCACGCCGTTACCGGTGATTTGTGTCAGTTGGTGGCTGACATAGTCTCTGAACTCAGCAGGCACAGAGATATCAATTTGCAGCCAGTGGCGGGCAGGGCGATGGGAAAATGAAGTTGGCATATGTGTAGGTGCAGGGTAGATGGGATTGGACTCTTTTTCTTGACTGCGTCTATTATATGATGACACAGGTTATGATACTCTAGACCAAAAAGAGGATCAGTCAAGAAGATGCGTGATTCTAGACAAAAGAGAATGGTGATATGGATAAAACAGCGATAGAAAATTTGCTACAGCAAGTTAAGTCCGGGGAATCCTCGGTTGAGGCTGCCTTAAAAAGGCTTGAGGGCTTAAGCGCCGATCCCCTAGGCTTCGCCTGTCTCGATCACCATCGGGCCCTGCGAACTGGCAGACCTGAGGTTGTTTACGGTGAAAATAAGACAGCTGAGCAGATTTGCGGAATCATGAAGTCCATGCTCAAGAGACCTGGCATTGTCATGGCCACCAGAGTCGATGAACAAAAGGCTCGGAAAGTTGAGGCTAAGATAAAAGCTGTTCAGTATTTTCAGGAAGCGCAAATGCTGGTGGCCCGTCCGCCCCAAAACAAAGATTTGAAAGAAAATGGTGTTGTGGCTGTGGTCAGTGCCGGCACCAGTGATATGAGTGTCGCTGAAGAGGCCCGGATCACGGCGTGGTGTTTGGGTAACAAGGTCGAGACTATCTATGATGTCGGTGTTGCTGGCATCCATCGTCTTTATGCGAGTTTGGACAAACTACAGGAAGCACGGGTTTTGGTGGTAGTTGCAGGTATGGAGGGGGCTCTGCCCAGTGTGGTGGCAGGATTGGTGTCCACTCCAGTGATCGCTGTGCCAACAAGTGTGGGCTATGGAACCGGGTTTGGCGGGCTTGCTGCTTTGCTGGGTATGCTTAATAGCTGTTCGCCAGGGGTGGCAGTGGTGAATATTGATAATGGCTTCGGTGCAGCATGTATGGCAGATGCTATTAATAGATAGAGCGGATGGAGAATGCTGCAAAGCCTGATTGGGCTGGGAGAAAATGAAAGATTTGTCGTGGGAATATCTGACTGTATTAGCGATGAAAAAAGCAAACCTGTCTGTGGCAGGCTTCTGTGTCACAAAAAACCCTTTGACAAGGTGGTGGTGTTCCATTAGGTTGTCGCTCTCTGCCGCGGGAGAGCACAGTTCGGCTGGGCTGTTCGCGGCAGAGAGT
>JBDLIE010000062.1:0-15165 GCA_039715015.1 Thermodesulfobacteriota bacterium | reverse complement strand
GCTGCAAACGACATGCAATATGCGACAGCTGAGCCTTGACAGGACACTAGGGTTGGAAAAATAAAACAACGGAGTGGTCGATTTGGTCACCCCTCAGCCCAGCCTTCCGGAGTCTCCCGGCGGTCGCTTACCTCCCCTCAAGGGGGAGAAGGAATTGGCCTGGGAATGTTGGTGGAAAATTGAGGGTTGAGAGTTCTGTATGGATCACTTTGAAAATCAACATTGTGCAGTTTCTTACTGCCAGTAGTAAAGGGCGCCGTCACCCAGCTCTTTTTCAATCTCCAGCAGGCGGTTGTACTTGGCAATGCGCTCGCCGCGGCTGGCTGAGCCGGTCTTGAGATGGCCGCCATCCATGGCCACTGCAAAGTCGGCCAGGAAGGTGTCCTCGGTCTCACCGGAACGGTGGGAGATAAAATAACGCCAGCCAGCGTCGCGGCACATGCGGCAGGCCTCAATGGTCTCGGAGACCGTGCCAATCTGGTTGAGCTTGATCAGGGCTGAGTTGGCTGACATCTGTTCAATCCCCCTGGTGATATATTTGGTGTTTGTTACAAAAATGTCATCGCCAACCACCTCAATTTTGTCACCAAGGCGTTTGGTCAGTTCGCCAAAGCCGTCCCAGTCATTCTCATCCAGGGGGTCCTCCCAGGAAATGATGGGGTATTTCTTCACCCACTTTTCGGCCAGGGCGATCATCTCCGCCGTACTCTTCTGGCCCAGTCCTGACCAGCGTAGATCATAGACACCGCCTGAGTAAAAAGAGCTTGCGGCCGAATCAAGGGCAATGGCAATATCTGTGCCCGCCTTGTAGCCCGCTTTTTCGATGGCCTCGATGATGATTTCGATGGCGGCCTCGTTGCTGGGCAGGTTTGGCGCAAAACCTCCCTCGTCGCCGATGCCGGTGGACATTCCCTGTTTGTTGAGCAGACCTTTCAGGATGTGGAAGGTTTCAGCTACGTAGCGCAGGCCTTCTTGGAAAGTGGCAGCGCCGATGGGTACGGCCATGAACTCTTGGAAGTCAACGCTGTTGTCGGCATGCTCTCCGCCATTAATGATGTTCATGCACGGCACGGGAATACGACGCGCTCCGGCGCCACCGAGGTATTGATAGAGGGGGAGATTGTGGGCCGTGGCCGCAGCTTTAGCCACAGCCATGGATACGCCGAGAATGGCATTGGCCCCCAGGTTTTTTTTGTTCTCCGTGGCGTCCAGCTCCAGCATGATATGGTCGAGCTCGGTTTGACGATGGGCAGGGAGGCCGATGACTTCCGGGGCGATTTTGTCTTTAACATTGGCAACGGCATTCAGCACACCCTTGCCTCCGTAGCGTCTCGTATCGCCATCACGCATCTCAAGGGCCTCGTTTTCGCCGGTACTGGCGCCGGAGGGTACCGAGGCTGTTGCCTTGGTTCCATTTTCAAGGGTCACTGAGACCTGGACGGTGGGATAGCCGCGGGAATCAAGAATCTCCATGGCATCAATGGCTGCTATAGTGTCATTCATCATTCTTCCTTTTTTTGTAAGATTAATTCCACAATGGTGTAAGGGCCCGCCCCGGCCGGCGATTATTGGCTTATTGACGGTGCCTATTTTTTATCGCTCGCAGGGGCGAGCTCCTGCGAGGACCCTTATTGTTCAGGGCAACGGCTCTTCTGTGTAGGCCACCTGGGCCTGGTCGGCGGTGAAGGGTTCAAGGTCGCGGCCTTGACGCACATCTTCGATCCAGTTGGGGTTGAGGAGGATCGATTTGCCGCTTAGGGCAATGTCGGCATGTTTCAACGCCTCCTCAGCAGATGCCCGGTCATATATTTTGCCGCATATCATAAGGGGCAGGTCGCACACTTGGCGACTGATCTCGGCCATGGTCTTACTGGTTGCAAAGGCCGGTTCCGTGAAATCATAAGTGGAGACGGAGAGAGCATCCAGGGGCTCTTTATTGAGCAGGCTGATGATCTGCTGGTACTCGTCGGCGCTGTCAAAGAGAGAAACTTCCATGTCTGCGATAGCCCAGTTTGAGATGCGGAAGATGAGAAGCATGTCCGCCGCCATCACCTTCTGGACGGCCTGGATAACCTCATGGGCAAAACGAAAGCGTTTTTCAGGGGAGCCGCCATACTCATCAGTCCGTTTGTTTGAGTATGGCGACAGGAACTGGTTGATCAGGTAGCCGTGGGCGCCGTGGATCTCCACCCCGTCAAAGCCGGCAGCAACTGCCCCTTTAGCGGTCTCAACAAAACCGTTAATGACATGGTCGATATCGTACTGGCTCATCTCTTCCGGTACAGGATAGGGGGCCTGGGTGAGCGGGTTGTCCTGTTTGGGGGTCACCGGGCTCGGCGCTATGGAGCGGTGGCCCGGATTAATTTCAGGCCAGGCCATGCGGCCACAGTGAAACATCTGCATGATGGCCAGCGCCCCTTGGGCCTGGATGGCCTTTGCAACTGCGCTCCATGCTCTGATCTGCGGCTGGGTCAACATGCGGCCCTGGCCGGGATAACCCTGGGCACTCTCGTAATCGGTGACAATGGCCTCAGTATAAACAAGGGCTGCGCCGTTTTTGGCACGGCGCACCAGAAAGTCAAAGACATCCTGGCGGGGAATACTGCTTGGGCCTGCCGACATCCGCGTCATAGGTGCGACGCCGATGCGGTTTTTAAGGGTGAAATTTTTAAGTTGAAAGGGAGAAAAAAGCAGGTCGTCAGCCACCATCATTATCCTCCAGGATTTTTTCTCTGCCCGGCATGGACAGAAACGATCTGTGAGAAAACAGTATCTTGCTAGAAAAGTTTAGTCGATCGGCGTCCCGCTTGTAAAGCAATGAGGGGGTGGGCTAAGCCGATGTGGAAACAAAACTGTTTTTTGCGCCACAGGCCTGCACCTTAGAATAACAGCTAAGACATGATTGTAAGGCTGTCAATAATGCTTATTTTTTATCCAAAGGACAGGTGTGTTGATGTTCTTAATGAAGCTGACATGGCAGGAGGTGTCCCCATGAAAGGTAAAAAAGAAGCTGTGAAAAAAATCGACAAAAAAGACAAAAAAGTCACCTATACCTGTGTGTGCAATATGGAGTGGCGCGGCACACATGATAATGAGTGGGGTGATTGTGTCTGTTATCCTGAGGAAGGCAATAAGTCTGAGAAGTGAAGCTTTGTTTGGCTTAGCAGATGGCTGGGAAAGACGGTGGGCGATTATGCTTAAAGTATGATATGTTCCGGTATGGAAAACGAGCTGCCCATTGCTGAAAAAAGACCTGTACCGCTGGTCTTACCCGTAGCAGAGCCAAAGCACGAGGCTGCTTTTAAACTGCCGTCCGCAGATCAGAATTTTGTCATTGGCACGACCCCTTCTGGCCTGGGCGAGGTGCCTACTATAACTCCTTTTCTTACTGGTAAAGATAGGATGGGGAGTTGGTTTGCCCGCTGGAAAATTGGTCGGATGTCCTTTGTCGTCGAGCCAGGCCTTTATGCCTTAGGTGCGCCGGATCCTAAAAGCCCTGTTGTTGTCACCGCCAACTATAAGATGAGTTTCGATCAGCTTCGTGCCGCCCTGGCAGACCATGACTGCTGGATTTTGGTCCTTAATACCAAGGGAATCAATGTCTGGTGCGCTGCCGGTAAGGGCAGCTTTGGCACGGTGGAGCTCTATGACCGTATTGTTGAAAGCCGTCTTGCCGAGGTGGTTTCGCACCGAAAGATTGTTGTCCCCCAACTTGGGGCACCAGGGGTCAAGGGTCTCGATATTAAGAAATATACAGGGTTTAAGGTTGTCTGGGGGCCGATTATGGCCACAGACCTTCCGGCCTTCCTTGCCCAGGGTATGAAGGTCGAGCCTGCCATGCGCCGCAAAGACTTTCCGGTGGAGGAACGGCTTGTTCTGGCCCCGGTTGAATTTGTCCAGGCAAGTGGCAAGACCTTGCTTCTCATCCTGCTTTTTCTGCTGCTTTCCGGTCTCGGCGGCGAATTACCTTTTTGGCAGGCCTCCCTGGAGATGGGATTTTTTGCGGCCCTGGCTCTGCTTGCCGCACTTTTAAGCGGTACGGTTCTGGTGCCCTTGTTCTTGCCCTGGCTCTCTGGTCGGGCCTTCAGCGTTAAGGGCATGTGGACTGGCCTCTTTTCTTACCTGGTCTTGGTTGCCGTTTATGGCTTGGCCAGACCGGAGGCAATTATCGGTCGCCTGGAGGCTGTTGCCTGGTTTTTCATGGTAATAGCGATCTCCTCATGGCTGGGGATGAATTTTACCGGTTCCTCCACCTATACCTCCCACTCCGGCGTCCGCTACGAGATGCAGCACGCCATTCCCGCCCAGGCCGGAGCATTTCTGGTGGGAATAATCTGCTGGCTTGCTGCCCGCTTCTGGGTTTCATAGGAGGTGGCAATGTTGAGGAGCCATGTCTTCCATTATATCAACAATGTGGTCACCCTGGAGCTTGATCAGGATCTCTGCATAGGCTGCGGCGTCTGCGCGCAGGTTTGTCCCCATGGGGTCTTGGAAGTCAATGACGGCAAGGCAAAGATTATTGCCCGTGACCAGTGCATGGAATGCAGCGCCTGTGCCCGTAATTGCCCGGTTGACGCCCTGGCTGTGGAAGAAGGTGAGGGCTGCGTTCGGGCGATCATCCATGGGCTGTTGGGACTGGAGGGAGATTGCTGCTAAAAGATTTTTATAAAGGAGTGAAATGACCCCCTTTTGCCAGGGGGAAATAAAAAAGTAGCTTTTTGTAGTTAGGGCATGTATGGTGTCAATATTACGTGTGCAGAAAATGTTTGAAGTATAAAATTCTAGAATGCTTACCGCACTATCCTCACTATAAGGAAGCGCGGTTTTTTTGTTTATAGACAAACAAACCTGCCAACCAATTTGCAATTTTGGCGAATTGGACAATTTATTAAGTGGTTCCAACGAGGAGCCCTGTTTTTAAGGAGTAGTTAAAATGGCAGAAGGTACAGTTAAGTGGTTTAATGATGCAAAAGGTTTTGGTTTTATTGAGCAGGAGAACGGCAATGACGTATTCGTACATCATTCCGCAATCCAGTCAGAAGGATTCAAATCTCTTGCTGAAGGCGCTTCTGTGACATTTGATGTTGTTGACGGCCCTAAAGGCCCGGCTGCAGAGAATGTTGTTCAGAAGTAAGCTTTCTGATTGAACATTACGAAAACCCCGCATTTTTGCGGGGTTTTTTTTTGCTCGACGGCCAAACATCATGAATCCCTTTAAGGCCATCTGCTGGGTTGGGTGCACGCCTGGTCCTGACCCTGATAAGTGGTTATGATAAAGGCTTCTCGGTCGGTGTTTGAGAGCAAAACAAATTCTCACGTGGTTGTTTCAAGGCGCCACGGTCTAAGTATTTATTAAAGGCATCCAGCC
The DNA here is from genome assembly GCA_039715015.1 of Thermodesulfobacteriota bacterium. Lineage (GTDB taxonomy): Bacteria > Desulfobacterota > Desulfobulbia > Desulfobulbales > SURF-16 > BM506. The sequence continues at coordinate 9,797 of JBDLIE010000062.1, read as the reverse complement.
ATATAAACTCAACTTGAAGGTATCCCCTTGGCAAGAAACAATTATTCTTATGAGAAACGCCAGAAAGAACTAGCAAAGAAAAAAAAGAAAGAAGAAAAATTACAACGCAAACTCAATAAGAAAAAGGTTCTCACCGAGAGAGATGCCGGCCATGCTCCGGATGAAGAATAACATTGAGGGTACTCTGAGGCCCAGGCGCCAATTGGTGCTGACCATTTCTGCCTAGCACTCCAGATTTAAAGTAACAATACTGCGTATCATTAACCGTTAGAGGTGTTTTATATCTTTCCGCAAAATCGCACTGTGAAGCAATAATTGTTGATCCCGGCCATGGCCATGGTGATGATTTTTGGGCTGAGAGGGTGATTGCTGCTAGGTCGGTCAGTTTCCTTCTGTGGGGGCGGTCTTCTTTGCCATGATGGAGTTGATCATTGTCTCATATTTCTTAATGAGAAGCCGGGCCTTGCCCAGCCATTCATTTTTTGAGGTCATCACAAAGATGAAGAAAGGTTTGTCTGCACCATGCCTGATTAAGAAGTAGTTTTTGTCTGTGGTGATCAGGATATCATCAGTGACCTGTCCCCCTTCCAAAAGCTTAATAGCCTTGCGGTTAGACTTGACGATACTGGCAAGGTAGGCAGATGCTTCCCCTGCTTCCAGCTGCTTATTATTGGTATATTCCGCCAGAGATAATCCGTCCTCTACCAAAACAACAGCTGCGGCAACAAAGCCGGGCAGATCCTTGGCTAGCTGACTCAAGACGGTTTTTAATTCTGCTGCCATGTGATTTCTCCTTTCAGTTTTGGCTCAGAGCGAAGGCCAAAGAGGGGGTCTTTCCCTGATTTTTAATTTTTTGCGCCTCAAAAATAAAGCCTGTTCGAGCTGGCATGCCTTTCGAAATAACGGCCCTGCCAAATGTTTTACGCAAAAAAACATAGCGCGATGAAAAGAAGAGGCAGTTTAAGTCCTGGTCGTAATGGGTCGATATAGGGTTATCATAACGCAAACAAAAGAGGGTTGAGGGAATTTTTTTACTAAAAAAAAGGGTGGTAAAGGAACCAACAAGATGAGATGTTGCTTTCTGTAAGCCCCGGGCATATTCCTCTAAAGGCTGGTTGGTGTTTACCTGGTCGAGAAGGGCGAAAATTGCCTCGCTGTCTACTGAGCCAATACGTGCCTGGCTGAGTTCTCCATGGTTGAGACGGATGAAAATTGAATCATCGTTGGAGATGACGCCGTTATGAACCCCCACCGTCTCACCGACAATGATAGGATGATTGTTGTCGTTGTTTGCAACGGTCCCTTTGGTGGGGTCTCTGGTATGACCTAAAAGAATGACGGTTTCCGACGTTATTTCACTGGTCAGGAAGTCTTGAAAATTATCCTGCCTGACAAATTCACAGGCGGGCAAGGCAGCCTTTTGGTAGGCATAAGATCCATTATGCTGGCAGGCGACAACCCCTGTTGCCTCTTTACCCCGTAGTTCATTGGCGAGAAGATTTTCCTGGAAAATTTCCCTGATTGTCTGGAGGCGCTTTTCGTCAGCCCCTTGGCCGATAAGGCATCCTGCTATCCCGCACATGAAAATGCCTCCATCATCGGAAAAAAACCATCCGCCCAAGTTTGGGGCTCCACAACGGTTTTCTTTTTTTATACTTGGCAAGCCTATTAAGGACTTCGTCAACTGGACAGTTGCTCAGGTGGGCCGTGGCCACAAGCCAGCTATGATAGTCATCCTTTTCTTCCACTAAGCCCAGTTCAATGATTTTGCAGAGCTGGTAATCAAGCTCATCCATCTGATCCCGGGGGCCAACCAGACTTTGCAATTCTTCGTCAATGTCCTGCCAGCTCATGCCTTGATGACGGCGCAGGGAAATAGGCTCTTCGGCCAAGGCCTGGAGAACAATTTCAGCAGGGTTATCAATCAAAACGAAGATTGATTTTAAAAAACGCAGCAGGCTTTGGGCATTATGTTGGTATTCGTCGAGAAAGGGCTCGCATTGCGAGGTGTCACTGGTCGCCAGTTTTCCGTCATTATTGCTGATTAAATCGAGCAGCTTGTTTTTACGTTGCCACTGGCCGGTTTTACCAACATGAAGGAGGCCGAATTTGGAAATTTCAACGGCCTTAAGCATCATGACGAGGAAGAGAAATACTTTCGCCGTAATGGAGAGCGGTGAGAGGTCGCCGTCAGGGAAGCGAAACTCCACATGGAAGGTGGAAATCTGGCCCTTGTCATTAAAACGGACATGCTCAATGTTGAAAAAATTCTGGTGCTCGGGCACTTCAAAACTTTCTTTGAGAATATGTTGGATCTTTGATAATGGATGAAGCTCAGGGCTCTGGGCCATGAATTCCTGATGGGCATTGTGCTGGCGGCGCCGACACAGGCATTTGAGGTTTTCGCCACCGCTGGTCAGAAACTTAAGGCCTGGAGCATACCTCCGCATTATGTTCCAGAAATTTGCCAGAATAATTTCCGGCACAGGTTCAGAAAGCCCGACCCCAAGAAGATGGAAGTGGAGACCGCAGGTGGGCCGCATCCTCACTTGATTAGCCCACAGGGGGGCGATTATCTGGCGATATTGGTCGATCTGGGCATCCCAGTGGGGATGACGGCCAATGACCCGGATCTCAATGCCGCAATGCTCTTTGGTAATGTCAAAGACGCCGAGCCGTCCCAGGTTGTTCATGTCTTGGGACGGCTTTAGGGCGGAGATCAGCCGTTCTTCAACAATCTCGCGCTTGACCTTTTTGGGCAGAGCAAATTCGAGCTCCGTACCAATTTTGATGGTCCGGTAGAGGAGATCCTGATAGTAGGTGGCCTGCTCAAAAGAAAGGGTGTCTGGTCGTGAGGAGAAGATTGGCTGCTCCTCAGAAAGTTTTTCCCCTGGCACGGGCCACGGCTCATCGTTATGTAATGCTGCTTTTTCCATGGAATGCCTCAGCCCTTGCTCCACGCAAGGGCTGAAAGGTCCTTAATCGATAATGGTAAAAGCGATAGCGGAACCACGAACCTCTTCGCGAGGTGTGATTTTCTTTTGGGCGTGTTTGCCCATTTTTAAAAGCGCTGCCTGGCCGACATTCATAATCGGACAGGTAAAGGGCACATCAACCCCGTGTTTCATGATAGACTGGGTCAGGTTCCAGCCTGCGCATTTGTCAACAAAGAGGGTGATTTCATTACCGTTTGTCTCAACATTGAAATCGGCGACAAATCCCATCTCATCGGTGAAAATTCTACCGATTTCCATGATGACCTCTTCCGGGTTGTCACTGTCAATCTCAAGGCCCATTTCATCTTCCATGATTGTCAGCAGGCTTTTGCCAACCTCGGTCATAGTTGCAAAGGCTGTTTCGCCGAAAAGATCATACAGGGCCTTAGCCATGCCTCCGATCATTAAAGACATGAGTCGGACCATATTTGCTTTTTTTTGTTCTTCTGTAGCCATTTTTTTACTCCTTAAACTTTTATTTTACTTTCTGTTTGGGTGTGACAGCGGCCTTTTACAGGGAGCGCTGTACCTGCTCAAGATACTTTTTAGCAACCAGGCGAACATTGCCCAGGGTGCCATCACGGCTGACAATGCAGGCGAGGTAGTACTGTTTGTCCAGAAAGCGGGTGAGAAGCCAGGAGTTGGCTGTCTGCACGAGATTTTCTTCGAAATTTCCCAAATTGCTGAGATCTTCAACCGAGCGCTCAACCAACTTCATAACCATGGCGAACTTTGCTGAAATAATGTCCATGTCAACTCCGGTGGGGTTGTGGGCTGCCACGGTAATACCATCCATACCAACAACACCGACGGCGATAACGCCATCCATTTCATCGGAGATATCCTTCATTAACTGTTTTAATCCGGCCATTTCTGTGTCCCCCTCTATACTTTTTGGGTTTAGTTGCTTAATACTTTCATCAGTCTGGGCGGCCAACCGCTCATCCCGCTGTCGCATGCCTTCCATAAGAAGGCCCATTGAGGTGTTTTTTACTGTTCGCGCCGGGGTTTGCTCCGGCAGTGGCAGGAACCTTGAATCTACCGTGTCCCAGCCGATCATTTCCAAGGCTGCATCATCTCCTTTGAGACGCCCGCATGAGGCATCAATGGCCTCGCCATTTTGGAAATAGATGGTGCCGCTCTGCAGTCCCGCCCCCTTGACTTCGACAAGCGTGGTACGGGAGTCATTTTGGAGCATCTGCATTAAACTTGAAACACTGAAACCTGCGAGCTGGCCCACCATGGAATCTACATTTTCAACAACCTCATCTTCTTTTTCGTTTGTCTGCTCCTCCATTGATAATTACCCCTTTGTGTTTATAAGAATAATACTAAAAGCTTAAATATATATGGGTGGTTAAGATTTTCAGACAAGTAGTGCCAGGCTGGCCTGCCTGACAACTTATCTAGTAAAAACAATATGTTATGGTAAATCAGTTTGCTGGCAGGTAGGGTAAAATACCTATAAATAAAGAGCAAGCAATTAATTAAACCCTTAGATGGAAATTGCGGCTTACAGGTTTTGCTAAAATTTTAGTTGCTGTTGCCGGCTCTTTTGCGGGTTGTATTAAGCAGAAAGCGTGCCATGGGCCAGGGTTTGGTGTTTTTGCTGTTATTCTAATAGGTTGGGGTCTTAGGCGGAAAAGGGACTTTGGGTTTGGGGAGCAATCTGTCCCCTAAAAATGAACAGCGGTTCATTTTTAGGGGACAGTGGAAGGCGGCGTGGCTAATTTTTGTTTCGCTTGATGCCGTGTTTATTGAGAAGGTTGTAGAGACGGGTGCGGCCCAGGCCGGAGATTTGACAGGCCGCTTTGATGGAGGCTCCGGTGCGGGTCATGAGGGCTTCAAGGTATCTTCTTTCTGCCGAAGCCATGACGGTTTCTCGGTACTGGCGGTAATCGGTGAGTTTGTCCCGGGGATCCGCGACCTCAGGGCTGGCGGCAGGTGAAAGGTTTGTCTCAGAAGCTAACACCGGCCTGAGGTTTTTCTGCTTTACGCTCACCCGGAGTGCAATGGGTAGGTGTTTGGGAAAGAGAAGTGGTTCATTCAAGGCGACGTTAACTGCACTTTCAAGGGTGTTTATGAGTTCACGGATATTGCCAGGCCAGGGATAGGTGCTCAGCACCTCCAGAGTGTCGGCCCCTATTTCTTTGGAAGCAAGGCCGTATTTGGTGCAGATCTTTTCCACAAAATGGTGGGCCAATTCATTAATATCCTGGGCTCGCTCACGTAACGGCGGGAGTTCGATGACAATTGCCTGCAGGCGGTAAAGAAGGTCCTCGCGAAACTCTTTCTTCTTGACCATGGCAGCTAAGTCACGGTGAGTCGCTGCAACGAGACGGAAATTGCTTTCCACCTCTGTGTCGCTGCCCACTGGACGAAAGCGATGCTCCTGGAGAACTCTGAGAAAAGATTTTTGAAGCCGGAGAGGCAGTTCGCCGATTTCGTCCAGGAAAAGGGTGCCGCCGTCCGCCTCTTTGATCAGCCCAGGTTTACTGCGTTCCGCACCTGTAAAGGCGCCCCGTTCGTGACCGAACAGAGCGCTCTCGATGAGATTTTCCGGCAGGGCTGCGCAATCTACCACTACGAAGTTTTTCTGGGCCCGGCGGCTGTTGGCATGGATTGCCCTGGAAAAGAGTTCTTTACCCGTGCCCGTCTCGCCGGTGATGAGAACCTGGGCCTCACCCTGTGTTGCCATGGCCAGCTCGGCGCGACATTTTTCAATGGCGGCACTGCTACCTATAATGCCGTGCCTTTTTAAGGCCGGGACCGCCTCCTGGGCCTCCTTTCGGCTCTGGCGGTAGAGAAGGACACGTTTGAGGGAGAGGGCCAACTCCTGGGCCCGAACAGGTTTTTGCAGATAGTCCCAGGCGCCGTTTTGAATGGCAATTTCTGCGCCGTTCGAAGAACCCCTAGCCGTAAAGATGATGACCTCTGGCCGGGACGGGAGGTTGGTCAGGCTTGGGAGGAGATTAAGGCCGTTGCCGTCGGGAAGGTAAACGTCCAAAAAAATCAGGTCGACAGCATGTTCTTCCGCCTCGGAAAGACCCACGGCCAGCGTATGGGCAACGATGACTCCGTTGTGGCCCATTTGGACCATCTTTGTTTGCATTATGGTGCAGATAACCGGATCGTCATCAATGATCAGTATTTTTGCCATGAAAAGATCTCTAAATTGTGGGCAGGCAGTTAGATAAAGTATTTTCAGCGGTTTTTATTCTTTAGGGTTCATCTCATATATTAAGCGCACTCAACATTTTTTGCCAACTTGAGAAAATTTAGCTTTATCATTTTTTCCTGCGCGTTCTTTTCAGCCTGCCATTTTATGGAGTCGTTCCTCTATGTTGATTTTTTTTAACAGGGTTGCCACTGAGGCCGGGACAAGATCCTGCCAGGCTTCATCGTGGAGAATCCTCCGTCTTATTTCAGTAGCTGTTTGGCCTTTTTGGCCCAGGGCACGCTGCCAGAGGATTTCGGTTTTTAGGCCCAGCTCCTGGAAGCGGGCCAGCTTTTTCTTGCCCCAGTCATCATAGATGGTGAGAAAGAAGGTGGCATCCGGGGGGACATAATTGAGAAGAAGCTCGGGAAAATTGATGGGAAATGGAACAATGGAAAAATCCGCCAGGGGTATGCCGCTCTCTTCAAGGCTGGCACGCACAAGGAGAAGGCGTTCATAATAGGTGAGAGGGTTGGCTGCAGCGCTGGAGCGTTTTGGATCGACGCTTTCGCTCTTGGTCTGGTTGGGATCAGGGTTGCTAATGCCGACAATCAGGTGCTGGCAGCGTTCTTTGCCGGCAAGCAGATATTTAAGGTGATCATGATGAAGGATTTGAAAGCGACCATGGATAACGCCGATATTAATCATGATGTTACTTCTTTTCCTGAATAAGTTTAAAGAGCTGGCGTTGGCCTGGCCAATAGGGGCGGTCGAGCGGATTGTCCATAAGCCCCATAAGTTTGGCACGGTCAAGCCAGTTAAGGACAAGGGGCATGAAGTCTTGACCTTGCAGGGAGCCTAAGGCGCCGCTGGTGCACTGCACTTCGTCAAACATTTTAACTTGATCTCGCCGTAAGCCGGGCCCGGCAACGCATATGGGTACAGGTTCGCCAGAGTGAATTTGAGGACCGGCGCAGGGGGTGGAGTGATCGGCTGTCACCACCAGCACGGTTTCGTCATCGAGTAACGAATCAACCACCGAAGCAAGACCCTCATCTAAGGATTCAAGGGCCGATACTTTGTTCAAAGGGTTTTTAGTGTGGGCTGCCGCATCAGCAGCCTTGGAGTGGACATGGATAAAGTCATGGTCACTGCTGCGGGCCATCTTCAAGCGCTGAGCCAAATCCATGCCCGGATCTGAGCTATCAGATAGTTTTCCCACATCCATGCCAAGATATTTGGCCAGCCCCCAGTACATCAGGCCGGATGAGATAGAGAGGCCGCGCAGGCCCCAACGGCTAAGAAAGTCTTCGTGGGGAATGTTCTGGCCGGGGCGCTGGGTCACCAAGCCGTTTATCAAAGGCATTCCTTTTTGGGCCCTTTGCCAGTTAGCTTCATGGCCGTTTAGGGTGTGGTGGCACATGGAGAGGTAGGCATGCAGGGCCTGAGCGCTTTTTTGAGATGCCTCATGGTCTTGATGGCTCTGCCAGGGCAGAGGCGCCATGAGGGCTTGCCCCTCGAAAAGGGGGTCCGTGTCCGTAATCTTAGGGGAAACATCACCCTGAAGAATGACGACGCCATCGCCATCATGGGTGGGAATAAAGCGGCAGCTGATATCTTGATGGGCAAAACTGCGAATGGTCCGGGCAAATTGGGCAATTTCTTTCTTTTCTGCCGGAGGCCTCTTTTGGGCAAGAAGCAGGCGGCCATCCTCTTCGGCAAAACTGACAAAATGGGCAAGCAGGGCCACTTCAGAGTCAGCCACCTCAATACCAGCGCCCATGGCCTCCAGAAGACCGCGGCCAGGAAATTCCGAGGGGGGATAGCCAAAGATGTTGAAATGGGCGTTTTCACTTGGGGGTGCCAGGCCAGGAGCAACAGGCTGAAAGAGGCCGTTTGCGCCACGCTCGGCAAGGCTGTCCAGGCAGGGAGTATGGGCAGCCTGTAAAGGTGTCTTGTTGTTGAGCACGTCGTGGGAGCGATCTCCCAGGCCGTCAAGAATGATGAGAATACATTTTTTAACCATGGGGGAAAACCTATGGTAATGAGCTTGGCTATCTATACTAACGATTTGACTTTCAGGGCCTAAAGCTACATTTTAGCATCATGCGTTTTGATATTCATGTTCATACCACCCTGTCCGGGTGCAGCCAATTGACCGTGGGCCAGCTCCTGGAAGGGGCTGTGGCCCAGGGACTTGATGGCGTTTGTATAACGGACCATGACACCATGGCCATTGCTAACCATATTCGTGAAGGGGTGCAGGCAAATGGCCTTTGCCTTCTCTTCGGAATGGAATACTCTACAGCTCAGGGAGATTTTCTCATCTTCGGCCCTTTTGAAGAGGTTGCCGTTAACCTCTCTGCCCCTGAACTTCTCAGTCATGTGGCCCAGGCAGGCGGGGTGGCGGTGGCTGCCCATCCGTTTCGGCCTGGGCGTTCCAGTGCTGAAGAGATCTTTGCTGATGGCCTTTGCCCCATTGTCGAGGGAGTTAACGGCCGCAACCGTGATGTTGACAATCAGCGCGCCATGTCCTTGCAGGAACAATACGGTACTCATCTGGCCGGTGGCAGTGATGCCCATTCTCTTTCTGAGCTAGGTCTGGCGTCAACAATTTTTGCTGTCGAGATTAAAAATCGAGCTGACCTCATCAGTGCCCTCAAGTCCGGTTGTTATTCCCCCGAGCGTGCTTCCTTACCATTCGCCCTCTGCGCCTGATCCTTTTTAACGGCACCTGTTGATAACCAGCGAGCTGTTTTGAAAATGTTATCTGAAGAAAAATTTTCCAAAAGGATTGGCGGCGTCTTTGCTGTGGCTACCTTTTTATTTGCAAGATAGCTTGCTGAGAAGCTTGTCATTAATAAAAAGTGCTGAACCTGCTCGAAATATTTTTGGGAAACAGGGCGGACATTTCCCACAATGCCGTTACGGTTGACCAGGCGGCAAAAAAGAATTGTTTGCACAGAAAACGGGCGAGAATACAGGAGTGGGCCGTTTGCACGAGATTTTCTTCAAAATCCCCCAGCTTATCATTTCCAAGGCAGCTTCATCTCCCTTCAGTCTGCCGCCGGAGGCAGCATGGAACTCACCCTCCTTGAAAAATATGGTGCCCTGCTGGAGGCCATGACCTTTTATTTCAACCAGGGTGTTGATGGTGTCATTCTGCAGCATCTGTACAAGGCCAGAAACGCTGGATCCTTCCAGCTGTCCCACAAGGGAGTCCATATTGGCGAGTTGGGCCATTAAAGAATCAAGGCAGGAACTTCCCCTTGCGCTGCTTTCTTTTTTACTGTTGTTCGTTTGACCCGCCATGCTGATATTGCCTTTAGGGTGCCGTTGGCTGAAAAAATAAATATGTATTGAAATCGAAGGCTTAAAATCTTTTTGTTTGTGAGGCCTGTAGGGATTGTAAGTATTTTGGGATCAGAGGGCAAGAAATAGTTCTGGTTGCTGGTTTTGCATTTTATGCCTATGAAAAACGGCGCGGCAGCGATGTGAAGTCTCTGGGCATCAAGGAAAAATCCCTGGCTGCTGAAAAAGAGCGATTAAGCGTAACGCTCCGAAGTATTGGTGACGGCGTCATCACCTCTGGTATCCACGGCAAGCTGGTGATGATTAACAAGGTTGCCGAGAAGTTAACAGGC
>JBDLIE010000061.1:0-15209 GCA_039715015.1 Thermodesulfobacteriota bacterium | reverse complement strand
CGTTTCACTGACTTCAGCCCTTATCTTGATGATCACTCCAAATCACGACTAAAGAAATCCTACTGAAAAAATCTCCATCCTCGTTGTTGATGATGAGCCCTCTAACCTCCTCGTCCTCCAAGAGGTTCTGGGCTGCGACCGGCTATGTGGCCATGGGGGCTGATAACGGCAGGGATGGCTGCCGTCTGGCCAGAGAGAAGCAGCCCAAGCTGATCCTCCTTGATATTATGATGTCCTTGAACTCTCGGAGCATATCCATAGCTATCTTGTGGCAGATTTCTCCGGACATGATATCGGCACCAGCTTTCTGACCTTTACCTTAAAGACGCTTCTCAGCCAGAATGTCTCACTCATATACTCACGGGCCGAGAGTATGAAGAGATACATGATGCCTTAAAGGGTATTTTGCCGCCGGAGAAATATCTTACCGCCTGCCTCACCAACTTGAACCGGGCTACCAACAAGCTTAAGGTGGTGCATGCTGCCCCCTCCCCTTTTCCACATTCCTCAAAATGGTGCCGCCCGCGTCATCGAATGCCGGGGTGATGCCATGGGGATTTTGCCAAACGCCTTTTTTGAAATGCAGCAGGTATCAGTAAGCCAAGGAGTCATGTTGTTTCTCGGGAGGCGGATTTTAATGAGGATATTGTAATTATGGCTATTGAGGTTTAGTTTTTTGTCTACTTTTTAATGTCTTAATTGCAGCTTTTCCCCTCACCCCGGCCCTCTCCCCCCTTGGGAGAGGGAGTATGTTGGCATATAAGCTTGGGCGTTGCCGAGGATTTCAAGCTAGCCAAACAGAGAGTCACTCCCTCATCACACAAGGCCTTGGTCCAGCATGGCGTTGACCACTTTGGTAAAACCGGCGATATTAGCACCGGCCACATAATTGCCAGCCATGCCATAGTCGGCCGCAGCATCGAGGCAGGTTTTGTGGATGGATTTCATGATTTGACGCAGTCGTTCTTCCACCTCTTCTGCCGGCCAATTGAGGCGCATGGAGTTCTGGGCCATTTCCAGGCCCGAAACCGCCACCCCGCCGGCATTTGCTGCTTTGCCTGGGCCATAGAGAATCTTGTGTTCAAGATAGATATTCACTGCTTCCGGTGTTGAAGGCATATTGGCACCTTCGGATATGACATAAACGCCGTTTGTTATTAAATTGTTGGCATCCTGATCATTAATCTCATTTTGAGTGGCACTGGGGAAGGCACAGTGCGCCTTGTGGGTCCAGAGGGGATTAGAGTCAAGAGAGCTGTCCACCTCCTGGTAAACTGCTTCAGGAAATTTTTCGACATACTCGCTAATCCTGCCCCGTCGATAATTTTTGAGTTTTTTTACCCACTCCAACTTCTCCATGCTAACCCCTGACTCGTCATAGATATAGCCTGAGGAGTCCGAGAGAGTCACCACCGTGCCACCAAGATGAAGTATCTTTTCCGTGGTGAACTGGGCCACGTTACCGCTGCCGGATACGAGACAGGTCTTGCCTTCCAGCGTTTCGCTACGGGTTGCCAGCATTTCGGCCGCAAAATAAACAGCTCCGTAACCAGTGGCCTCAGGGCGGATGAGACTGCCACCCCAGTTCATGCTTTTGCCAGTGAGCACCCCGGTAAACTCGTTGCGTATCCTTTTATAGGTGCCAAAGAGGTAGCCGATTTCCCTGGCGCCCACCCCGATATCACCGGCCGGCACGTCGGTATTGGGGCCAATATGACGGCTGAGTTCCAGCATAAAGCTTTGGCAAAAACGCATGACCTCATTATCTGATTTCCCTTTAAGATTAAAATCAGAGCCCCCCTTTCCTCCCCCCATGGCAAGGGTAGTGAGGCTATTTTTAAAAACCTGTTCGAAAGCCAAAAACTTGATGATGCCCAGATTGACGGAAGGATGGAACCGCAGTCCTCCTTTATAGGGTCCAATGGCGCTATTCATCTCAACCCGGAAGCCTCTATTGACCTGAACCTGCTCCTGATCGTCCATCCAGGGAACACGGAACATGATCACTCGCTCCGGTTCAACGATACGCTCCAAAACGGCGGCTTGGCGATATTCAGGGTTCCTGTCTAAAACCGGCTTCACAGTATCCAAAACCTCTGACACTGCCTGATGAAACTCTCGCTGGCCAGGGTCCCTGTCCTTAATCAATTCCATTATTGCCATTATTACGTCCTTAATATGTTAAATAAAATCATACAATTATTACTCTAGCATGGGTAATTCCAGTTCTTTTTTTTCTGGAGCGCCGACCAGCATTAAACATTCCGACTGACTGCTATCAATTTTGATGACAAGATTAGGTTCCACACGAACGTGTTTCAAATAGGTTGTTTCGGTGATGACCTCCTGAGTTGCCAGCCAATCAAAATCAAAAGAACCCTCTCCTTTTGAAACCGTGACATAAGGAATACCCAAAGAGGTTATATTCTGGAAAAAATGGGAACCCTGAGATGGGTCGGCCTTAAACTCTGGCGGGCGGAGCTCAACTATTGCCCTCACACCTGATATATTCTGCCACTGCACCGGAATGCCAAGCCAGGGATCAGCTGAGCCCCATCGACCCGGCCCAGCCAAAAGATAGGGGCGACGCTCATCCTCTAATGTGCCATTAACAACATGGATTTCCTGGGCCATTTCCTTGGTCTTGGCCGGATCAAAATGGTCAGGCTTAACAAAAACAATATCTGAAATCGTTTTAATGATGCCGTGCCCTAAACTTTGGCGAGAATGGCAAAAAGACTTTTCGCGTTCCTCGTCAGTCAACTCTACCTTATGGAGATCGCCGCTCTTAACCATGGGCCGCATTTGCAGAACATAGAGGGTGCTTTTCGAAGGATCAGGATCAAGATCAACGGCAAACTCAATCTCACTGGGGCACCCCAAACCATCACGGCTCAGCTGCAGAATAATGGCCAGAGCTTCCGGCAAGGCAATCAATTTATGCTTAAGGATCTGGGCAAAAGTCAGGACCTTCATGCCAGGATGATTACCGTCACGGATACGATCTTCATCAGCAATATATGTAGAGGCAAGCATCTGCACACTATGGTCACCACTGGCCTCATCCACCTCCATCTTGGCCAGACAATCGGCATCATTAGCAGAAAGGGTGCTGTCATTGTTGTTGAGATCAAGGCTGTAGAAATGACGCTGACAATTCTTCAAAATATCATCAACAGAGGAAAACTGCGGCATGACCTTGGGATATTTCGGTGAAAAACGTAATGATTTCTCACCTTCAACCACTGTCTTGCCCAGCCCCAGGGCAAGGTGAACAATCCCCTCATCCCCTTTCATATAGGAAACAGGATAATAATTGTGGGATTGTGCCACCCCTGAGATGGCCGGATAAAAATAATGGCCGTACTGCCTCCCGACCAGTTCCTGGACAATGACAGCCATGGAATCCACCTCGTGTGAGGTGCGAACGGAGCGCGAAAACGCTTGTGGCCCGGCAAACCAAGTGGAGGCCCAAACCAGCTTCACAGCATCCTGAAACATCTTAAAACGCACTCTGAAATCTGGATGGTTATTGGCAAGCATGTAGGTCTTATACAGTCCGGCATAGGGACGGGCATGACCATCTTCAAGAATACTTGATGAACGGATAGTAAGCGGGCCCTTCACCTTGGTCAGCAGAGCGCGTAGATCCCGGGCCAGCCAGCCGGGCAAAGGGCAGTCGAGAAAGGCCGACGCTATCTCATCATCACTGCTTTTTTTACCCAGGGAACCCAAGCTGTTTTCTTTGACAAAATCATCAAAGCCACTAGAACCAATAACAGTGGTTTTGGGAAACTCCACCTTGAGACTTATATCATTAAGCTCCTGACATCGCGGCAGAACATTGGCCAAAAATGCAAGCCCTCTGGCTTTGCCCCCCAAAGAACCACCACCGATCTTAACAAAATCCATAACCTCCGGGTCAAATTCAGCGCCGGAAAACTGCACCACCACCCCTTGTTGACGATGGCGCCGCAAATCATGAATACATTGCATTAAAAAGGTGCGGATGGCCTCGACTGAGTCAAAATCTTCCACCTGGGCTTTTTTAATTTTCAGGGCCAGATCAACCTCGGAACGGGCCATGATCCAGTTGGAAAAATGATTATTTCTGGCATGATAGAGAAGAGATTCTTCTGGAACCGTGGCCAAACATTGCTCCAAAGAACGGAAATTTGTGGCCCAGGCAGCCATTTTGCCGTCTGGGTGGCGAAAAACAAAATCGCCAAAACCCAGCTGGTTGAGGAAAAAATCATGGACATCCTGTTCGAGGCGTGGGGAATTCTTATCAATAAAACCGACGCCAGCCTCACCTGCCTTTTGCTTGTTTGCCGGTTCTGAGCTTAGAAGCAGCATAGGCAAATCAGGCTGCTGTTCACGAATCCTGGAAAGAAGCCGAATACCGGCGATGGGATCCATCTTGCAGTTACGCAGAAACCGCACATCGGAAATGACCGCAAAAACGTAGTCGTTATAGCGCTCATAAAGCTCCAAGGCCTCTTCATAATTGGTGGCCAATAAAATCTTTGGCCGGGCCCGCATCTTAAGGAGGCGATGTTCCTGGTTGAGGCTTTCGTCGAGAACATTTTGGGTTTGTTGGACAACTTCCTTATAGATAAGCGGCAGGAAAAAGGAGGCGTAATGGGGCGAATCCTCGACCAAAATAAGCACCCTGACCATGGCCCTAGTGGTATCAACCATGACATTGAGATGGTCCTCAACGTTCTTGATAATGGCGAGGAAAAGAGCAGGATTGGTGGACCAGATAAAAAAATGGTCGATCTCATTGCCGCATGCCAGAGGCTCCGGGCCCAAATTAGCTGATTCCATTGAATGGGCAAGGAGGACCACAGGCACATCGTGGTACATCCTCTTAACTTCGATGGCAAGTTGAGCGCCATCCATGTCATTAACCTGGGGCATGGTAATGACCAGGTCAAATCGTTTATAGCAGAGAAATTCCAGGGCTTCTTTGGCGGAGGAAGCCCATTTTAACCGAGGGGGGTTACTTAGATTTAGACCATGGAATTCATTAATAATCCGCGAAGCAACACTACCGTCTTCCTCCATAATAAAGGCATCATAGGGGCTTGAAACCAAGAGGATATCACGCACCTTCTTGGCCATAAGCTCATGAAAGACATTGAAATGTTGATCAACCCCGAGATAATTTTCCATGGCATAAGGAGAAATTTATTAAATGGTGCTTCTCCTTAGAGAGTATAGCAAACTGCTTCAATTATTGGGGTTTTTAAATAATTTTTCCGTTAAAGAGACAACAAACTATTTATGATAGCCGGAACCGGCATTGATGGAATAGGCCCGATAGAGTTGCTCGACAAGAAGAAGGCGGGCCATATCGTGGGTAAAGGTCATCTTTGACAGAGACAAGACCAAGGATGATTGGTTAAGGACCTTTTCGCTGATCCCCTGCGGCCCTCCTATTACAAAAGTCATGACACCAGTCCCCTGGTTCTCAAGCTTTCTAATATTGCTGGCAAGCTGTTCAGAGGAAAGAGAACTGCCTCGAGGGTCCAAAGAAACAAGATAACTACCGGCCGGAACACGTCCTAAAAGTGAATCAGCCTCCAGGTCCTTGTCGCCACTCTTCGCAGCCCTTCCCTTTACCTTAACCTCTATCAAGGTGGCCTTTGTGTACCTATTTAATCGAGTTAAGAAATCATCTACACCTTGCTGAATATACATCTCCTTTGTCTTGCCAGGAGCAAGAATAGTAATATGCATGGTAAGAAAACCTTCCCGGCAAAAGTATAGGTTGAGGGGAGGAGAGCTAGGACTTCTGTTTTTTCAAAACATTGCGTAAGACTTTACAGAAACGTTTATAGCCTACTTCTTTTTTGATCCCAGGACAGGAACTGCTGATCGCCGTAAAATTTGCCTCATCGGCAAGCATACTCGGATGAATGGGCCACTGGCTACAGCGCCATGGTTTACCTGTATGGATGGTGCAGCCGTTATCATAAAATATGCAGTGACCGTCGACAATTTTCATCTGGATAACAGATCCGTTAACCCGGAGATATTTCGCCTTAACCTCGTCAAAATCCATTCCGAGGTGATTGCACATTCTCTGCAC
This sequence comes from Thermodesulfobacteriota bacterium, assembly GCA_039715015.1. Lineage (GTDB taxonomy): Bacteria > Desulfobacterota > Desulfobulbia > Desulfobulbales > SURF-16 > BM506. The sequence goes on along the minus strand of JBDLIE010000061.1, from coordinate 9,112 downwards.
ATCCTCTTCATTTAGGGAAACGGTTGTCTCACCATGACAGCAATAGCCACATTGCTGGCAATCAAAAATTTCTGTTTCATCTGTCATTTTGTATCAACCACAGGAAAAATAATAGCAAACAGGCCCTGATATTAATTAAGCTAACAACATACATATCAAAGGCCCGAAGAAAGTGTCCCCTGATACCATAAAGAGATGATGAGCTCAAAGAAAATATGAGCCCTTGCCTGTTCAAGCATTTCCAGGAATATCAGAGTAAAGATTAATATCGATGCCATTTTTAGATGTGATGGTGTGCCACATTGATTCTGCAGAGGTAAGAAAGATATCATTTGCCTCTGCGGGCAATGTCAGCCAGCCTTCACCATAAAGTTCCTGCTCTAGCTGGCCAGGGGCCCATCCTGCATAACCAAGGGTCAAGAGATAATGTTCAGGCCCTTTTTCATCAACCAGATCAAAAAGCAGGTTGGGATCCCGGCTCAGGAAAATCTGATCCGCCACCTTTTGGCTCTGCTCTTTTTTGTAATCTGCGCTATGAAGAATAAAAGCAGATTCAACATCCACAGGACCTCCGAAAAGCACCGGAGGAGCAGGCATGGCGGGTGGTTTTATGTTGCAATTTCTGAAAACATCAGCCATGGATAAATCAGTTAACGGCTGGTTGACAACCAGCCCCATGGCACCGTCATCATCATTGTGGACACAGATCAAAATCACACATTTCATAAAACGCGGGTCATACATCTGGTTCGTTGCCACCAAAAAACTTCCCTGCAAACTCTCCATAATTCCCCCAAGTGTACCTCGTCGATAATAAAGCTCAATTCATTTCAAAGTATAATTCACCCTCAATCAAGGTCAAGACAACCTTATCTTTTCGGCCTCTCCATACCCTCCGGCAAATACTCAACCTGTAAATTTAATTAGATATTCAAGCAAAAAATATGCTATTGTTTTTGTCGTAATTAGTTACTCTAGTTAAATAATTTTTATCTATTTACGATGTGAGTAAAAAGGACCTTCATCACTCCTCATTAAGGCCTTAAAATAATTCGTAATTACCACAACTTACAACTTCATTAGCCCAGTGCCATTCCTGCCCATAAAGCAATGGCATTCAGCCTGGAGTTCAACGACAAATTGGAACATTTTACAAACCCTCCCCCTTCACAAGATAAGAATATGAGCTTTGACGTCACCACAGAACTTGACAGAGTAATTGCTTCAGACCACCACGACCCCTCCCTTGTTTTGGGTTTGCATGTTCTTGAACACGACCCGAATACTGCGGTAATCCGGACCTTTCTTCCTCTGGCAGAATCTGTCCGGATTGTGGTTGGCGACAAAAAACACGACATGTATAAAATGCGTGAAGAGGGCCTCTTTGAAATTGTCTACCCTGACTACAAGGAACCTTTTTCATATTATTTTGAGGCAACCTGTCACAATAATGTTATTCGATCCTTCCATGATCCTTATCGTTTCGCTCCCCAACTCACCGAGTATGACTGGCATCTCTTCAAAAACGGCACCCATTACGAAATTTACAACAAGCTAGGTGCGCACCTGGCAAACATAGATGAAGTAGAAGGTACAATTTTCCGGATATGGGCCCCGTCGGCCCGTAGGGTTAGTGTCATCGGAGACTTTAATTATTGGGACGGCAGAGTTCATCAAATGCGGGCCCTAGAAGAGTCTGGCATTTGGGAGTTGTTCATCCCTGGCATTGGCAAGGGCGAGATTTACAAATTCGAAATCCGTGGCGCCCATGGTGAAATTATTGAAAAGGCTGACCCATTTCAGTTCTTTTCTGAAGTGCGACCCAAAACAGCCTCTGTCATCTGGGACATTGAAGGCTACAATTGGAGCGATGAATCATGGCTTAACAAGAGAGCAACAACTCCACTTTACGAATCTCCTGTCTCTATCTACGAGGTGCATTTGAGCTCATGGCAACGAGACCCAGCCAACCCGCAACGCTTCTTAAGCTACCGAGAACTGGCTGAACATCTTATCCCCTACGTCAAAAAAATGGGCTTTACCCACATAGAACTCTTGCCCATAACAGAACATCCTTACGATGAATCCTGGGGCTATCAGGTAACCGGCTATTTTGCCGCAACAAGCAGGATGGGCACGCCTCAGGATCTCATGTATTTTGTTGACCAATGCCATAAAAACAACATTGGCATCATTCTGGACTGGGTCCCATCCCACTTTCCTTCAGATGGTCACAGCCTTGGACGTTTTGACGGTACAGCCCTTTATGAACATGATGATCCACGCCAAGGAGAACATCCAGACTGGAAAACATTAATTTTTAATTATGGCCGCAAAGAGGTTGAAAACTTCCTCATTGCCAGCGCCTTGTTCTGGTTTGAAAAATTCCATATTGACGCATTAAGAGTTGATGCCGTCGCATCTATGCTCTACCTCGACTATGGCCGTACTGAAGGGGATTGGGTTCCTAATCAGTATGGCGGCAAAGAAAATATAGAAGCCATAGAGTTTATTCGTCACCTCAACTCCATTATTTACCAACGCCACCCTGATGTAGCTATGATTGCCGAGGAGTCAACAAGCTTCTACGGCGTTTCCAAGCCAGCAGACAGTGGTGGTCTGGGTTTTGGTTTTAAATGGAATATGGGCTGGATGAACGATATGCTCAGCTATTTCAGCAAAGACCCCCTCTATCGAAAATATCACCATAACGCCCTCACCTTTTCCTTGCTCTACGCCTTTTCAGAGAACTTCATTCTGCCACTCTCACACGATGAGGTGGTGCATGGCAAACAGTCCCTATTGTCAAAAATGCCGGGTGATCGTTGGCAGCAATTTGCCAACCTGCGCCTGCTCTTTCTCTTCCTATGGACTCACCCCGGCAAAAAACTTCTTTTCATGGGCGGTGAGTTTGGCCAAATCTCGGAATGGTTCTGTAAGGTAAGCCTGGATTGGCACCTGGCAGAACAGGAAGAGGCACATAGCCAGCTCCAAAATTTCGTTAAAGAGCTGAATAAATTTTATACGTCATCTCCATCGCTGTGGGAAAAAGATTTCTCCTATGATGGTTTTCGCTGGATGGATTTCAAGGATGTAAATCGCTCTATTATTTCCTTTGCCCGTTTTGGCAATGACCCCAAAGACCATGTTGTATGCCTTTTGAATATGACTCCTGAAATTGCCTATGACTACAAGCTAGGCGTTCCAGAAAATGTTGCTTATCAAGAGGCCCTCTGTTCTGACAATGCTACCTTTGGTGGCAGCAATATGACCAATCCAGATGTTAAAGTTCCTGTTACGGAACCTTATGGCGAGGCTGAACAACATATTCTTGTCTCTGTTCCACCGCTGGCAGGGATAGTCTTTAAACCCGTAAGAGACTGATTGTAAAACCGACTTATTATGGCTTGCGCGGCAATTAATAAAGATAAGATGAAAAAAGTTCTTCAATGGCTGTCAGAAACGCTCCAGAAAAATCCTGAGAAGAATAGGATCGATGCCCTCAGAGAGGCTGAGATCCGCTTTGATCTATCACCCAAGGAGTGTCAGTTTTTAGATACCAACTTTGCAAACTCACAGGGGTGTGGCAGTTCCTAAACTGCTTTTTATTACCGATATACTCATGCGCTCAGAGCGGCATTAACAACGTTTTATAGTTTTTAAGAGCTATGGAGAACATTTCGCAAACAAAACAGCTTGCCCCTGATGGTGGCAAGGAGAATGAAAGCTGGGTAGTTGTGCTACAAATGCCCACAAAAGCTATCCGTTTCTCCCTTTCTCAAGAAGAATGCCGGGAAAGAAGAACAATTTCCTGGCTCAACAATCCTCCCAAAAAGCAGCTCGTTGACAATTATATGCCAACCTACGCTGGCTTTCGGGAAATCCGCAATGCTGAGATCATCATTGCGGACAAACAGATCCTTCATTACAAGAATTTCTTTCTTGATTTGCAAGGTGTCATCTTTGCCCATGACGAATACCAGCGGATGGGCACCAACAAACACAGTAACCACCCAGATCACCATCGACTTACCCCTGACGGCGTAGATATTATAACAAAGTCATCCGGCACCCCGGCCTACCATATCAATTGCCATGTCTATAATTTCAATGCCTGTCTTGCCAAACATCCATTTATCCCCATGACCAACGTACTTATAAAACGTCTTGATGGAGCTCCTGGCTCAACCAAAAATAAAGGGACTAAATTTTTTCCTTTCCTTGCCCTTAACAGAGAATATATAGATGGATTTTCAATCCTTTTTAGAGGAAGCAGGTTAAAAACTTAAGAGATCAAAATCTTCACCCTCCTCTCTCGTCCTTCTCACAAGAAAAGCTCACCTACCTGGCATCCCCATATTAATTCTTGAAGCAAATGAGCTTTTCTTTGTATTCTGTTTAATATATTACTAAAACTTAGTGTAAAACTGCCTTTAGATCAGCTCATATTTTCAAACACCAAACGTAGGGCTACGATGCATATCATTAATTACAAAAAACTCGAAGAGATGTTTCTCGGTAACACCGATAAGGTCGAGATGCTTGTTGATGCCCTCAAAAAACGTATTCCTGAATGGATTGAAGAGGCGGAAGAAGCCTTACACTCAAATGACATTGAAACAATAAGAAAGGTTTGCCATAGAATCCGTGGCGCTGCAGGCACCATCACCGCAGAAAAACTCGAAAATGCCGCTACAAACTGGGGCGACATTGTCAAAGAGGAACGCCATGAAGAAATTTCCTCGGGGTATGACGACCTTATAAACGCAATTAATGAACTTCAACAGTTCACCTCAAAATAATAATATCTTTTTAGCTGATAAAATTCCGGCCCTTATTCTCTGATTTTCCCCCACCCTGCTTTCCACTATCTGCTTTAAAGTTCCTTCTAAACAAAGTATATTTCCCAGTCCCAAGGAACCAATTCCTTCTAAAAGTTCTCATAGCTTGAGAAACCAAACCTTCAACAGTTGATTTATCATGAGTTCCTGTCTCACGAACAAAAAGCCTGAAATAGATTATCCATGCCTCTGGCAATACAAAGTTATTGGTACAGCAAAGCATGAAATCCTTGAGGCAATCAGCTCTGTCATTGGAGAAATGGAACATTCCATCTCTGAATCCAAATCAAGTAGTAAGGGTAAATATCTTTCCATAAATCTTGAGATAATGGTGGACTCTGAGGATATGCGGAACCTGATCTTCAAGAAGCTCCAGAGTCATCCCAATCTGAAAATGATCATCTAGAAATATGGACCCCCACGAGATTCTCAAGAGAGTTCCTAAAAACAATTGTGGAGAGTGTGGCCACCCTGCCTGCCTTGCATTTGCTGCTCATGTTGCCAAAAGTGGTGAAGACCCGAGGAAATGCCCCTATATTGACCTCAGCGGCCTTAAACTTGACACGGGCCACAGCTTAGCCCTTGATCAGCTTGCTCAGGAGCGTGATCTAGAGCTTATCAGGCACCTTAAAGGCAAGCTCGCCCCTCTCGATTTCGAGAACATGGCTCAAACCTTAGGTGCCACCTTTACAAACGGTCGGCTCTGTTTTTATTACCTGGGTCAAGAAGTAACGGTGAGCAAGGACCAATTGCTCATCAACAACAATCCACCTGAAGATCCCCGGGACCAAATCCTCCTTTATAACTATATCCATTTCCACGGCGCTGATCTCCCTTCAGATGAATGGATAGGCTTGGAAAGTTTACCAAACAGTATTTCCAAGGTCAGAACCCTTGCCACCTATTGCGAGGATAAACTGGCCACTTTTTTTCAAGGTCGATCGCAAAATGAGATTTTCTATCTCTGTGAGCCTTGGGGGGGTAAACCACTGCATGGCACCACAGCCTCAGCAGCTTTAACAATGGCTGTTTTGCCTAAAATTCCCCAACAGCTTTTCTTCTGGGATGAAGAACCTGAGGACGGATTTGATGCAAAGGTGAAAATTCTGTTTACAAAAAACGTGCTTACTTTTCTCGACATCGAATCCCTGGTCTTTACTGCCGAACGTCTGGCTGAGCATATCATCGAACCCTCTTAAGGACATGTCGCAACCAATCACGACAGGACCGGCAAGCCTCTTCAGCGACACTCGCCCTTTGGCTGAGAGATTACGGCCGCAAAGCCTTAATGAATTTATTGGCCAGCACCATCTTCTTGGCACCGGCAAATTTTTAGAGCGCATTCTTGCCGCCCAAAAAATGCCCTCTCTTATCCTCTGGGGACCCCCAGGGACCGGCAAGACAACCCTTGCCCGCCTGCTCGCCCGCAACTCCAGTTCTGAATTTATCTTCTTTTCTGCCGTGCTTACCGGCGTCAAAGAAATCCGCAAGATCATCAGCCAGGCCGAAGAGTTTAGACGGCAATCAAAATCCACCATTCTTTTTGTTGATGAGATTCACCGTTTCAACAAAAGTCAACAAGACGGCTTCCTGCCCTATGTCGAAAATGGTCTGATAACCTTAATCGGGGCCACAACTGAAAATCCCTCTTTCCAGGTGGTGGCCCCTCTTTTGTCCCGGTGCCGTGTTCTCACCTTAAATGCCCTTACTGACGACGACCTTTTAGCAATTGCAAAGCGTGCCTTAACCCATCCCATCCATGGCCTGGAAAGGGGCAACATCTCCTTTTCAGAAGATGCCCTTATTTCTCTTGTCTCCCTGGCAGATGGTGATGCCCGGCGCCTTTTAAACAGTCTTGAAATTGCCTCGTCCCTAGTCAATGATAGTGATTGTGGCCCCCAAACGGTCACCCGGGAAATTGTCGCTGAATGCTTTAGCAGAAAAAGTTTACAGTATGACAAAAATGGCGAGGAGCATTACAATCAAATCTCGGCCCTCCATAAGAGCCTGCGTGACAGTGATCCTGACGGAGCCCTCTATTGGCTGTGTAGAATGCTTGAGGCCGGAGAAGAGCCCCTTTACGCCGCACGCAGAATGATCCGCTTTGCCACTGAGGATATCGGCAATGCCGACCCCACTGCCTTGCAGGTGGCCATCATGGCCCGGGACAGCTATCAAATGCTGGGCTCACCCGAAGGAGAACTTGCCCTTGCCCAGGCCGTATTATACCTTGCCACAGCGCCAAAAAGTAATGCCGTCTACATGGCATACAAGAAGGTACGGCAAGACATCGCCAAAACTGGCAGTTTACCAGTCCCACACCACATCCGTAATGCGCCAACCAAACTCATGAAAGATCTCGGCTATGGAAAAGGCTATCAGTATGCCCACGATGACCCTTTGGCCCTTGTAGAGCAAGACCATTTGCCAGAGAAACTATCTGGCCAGAGTTATTACAACCCTACCGACAGGGGCCTTGAGAAGATAATTAAAGACCGGCTGGATAAATGGCGGACCATCCTCGCCAGCCGTAAAAAGAAGGAAAACAACTAATGAAGACCAACAAAACCACAGCTCTCTTTTCTTTTTTTATCTGCGTTGCCACCCTTCTTCTTAGTCCTCTATCCTGTTTTAGCTTCGCTCCCTTAAACATTTTCTACTCTAATGATATTGGTGGCCAGACAGAGCCATGTGGCTGAAAATCTGGTCAATTGGGCGGTCTGTCCAAGAAATCATCACTGCTCCAAAGCCTGGCCACACCAGAAAACGACCTGAAGATTGATGCAGGCACCCTCTTTTTTGACGACAAACTTTACCGCCAACCCCAGCGCATCCAACAGTCTCTCATCACGGCTTCAGCCCTGGTTCAGGCATATAATCATATGGAATATGATGCAGTTGCCATTGGCAGACAAGACTTGGCAGCAGGGCCACAGGCCCTACAAACATTGGCCCATGAGGCATCCTTTCCTTTCCTCAGCGCCAACATTGTTGATATGGAGGGCGCTCTCCTCTTCAAAGAGATTGTCCATCTTAAGCGGGCAGGAATGCGCATTGCCTTGATTGGTTTAACCGGTCAAGCAAAACTCCCGGATAGTGGCGTTGATGCTCTGAAAATATTGGCGTGGCAAGACGTGTTACCGGACTTATTAAAAAGAGCCGCAGGTAAAAGCGATCTTGTTATCCTTCTTTCCAACTTAAGCGCTGCTGACAACAAAGAGATTTCAAGACAGCATTCCGACGTGCATCTCATCTTCCAGTCTGGAGTTAGCAAGCAAAACCTTCGACCTCAACAGATCAACAACACGCTCATTAGCCAGTCTGGCCATGACGGCAAATACCAAGGGCAACTCACTGTCAACTGGACTTCCTCCAAAAAATGGCAACAGGGAGAACATCCCATTTTGGCCTTACGTAAAGAATATGATCGTTTGGGGTGGTTGATAAACAGGGTACAAAAAAAGGGTGGTCCCAAAGAAGTTTATAAGGACAATGAAACCAGGCAAAAAGACTTTGCCAAGAAATTAAAGAGATACCAGGAACTGGAAGTTGAACTTAAAAAAATAACCGCCGAAGAGAAGAAAAACTCTGTTCCCAAGGCATCCCACAGCAACCATTTCCATCCCCTCCCCCCCTCAGTCCCGGATGATGCGGTCATGATTAAACTGCTGCAGGAATCACGCAAAAAGGCAAATCAGGTCCGCAGACAGACAGCTGAAACGAAAAAACTTGATCAATACCTGGGCAGCCAGCAATGCCGGAGCTGCCATGAGCAACTCTACACAGCCTGGGCTAAAACTCCTCACGCCTCATCGTATCAGACACTCCAGGAACGCGACCAAAACAACAATCTCACCTGCGTATATTGCCATGTCACTGGTCTTGACGAAACAACCGCTTATCTTGCCACATCTTTACCCACCAGACTGCTGGAGGTTGGCTGTGAGGTCTGCCATGGGCCCGGCCAAATGCATGCTGAAAACCCCAAGCAAAACAGCCCTTCCAAAATTCCAAACCCACGTCTATGCACGAACTGCCACGCACCTGATCGTGATGACAATTTTGACTTTCAGGTAAAGAAGGGAAAAATTCACTAACAAAAAAAACGATATTCGAAGCAAGAAAGACAATACAGGTCTCAGCCCTTCCCACCCTGATCCGTGATGAACCCAAAAAAAAAGGTTCATCACGGAATTTAGTGGAAGGATAGGAAAAACGGTGAATTGGTTTTAAGGTTTAAGCGCCAACCAAAACCATAAATCCAAGACACC
>JBDLIE010000060.1:0-15222 GCA_039715015.1 Thermodesulfobacteriota bacterium | reverse complement strand
ACGCCAGCGCCAGGAACGGGAAGAGCAGGAACGGCAGGAGGAAGAGGCCCGTAAGAAGGCCGAGGCAGAAGAAGCCGCCCGAGCCGAGGAAGAACGCCAGCGCCAGGAAGAGGAGGTTCAGACCGTTTTTTTCAAGGAAATAAAGGAGGTTGAAGTTGCAGTTCAGGAAGTTCGGGAGATGTTCGAGGCCAAAGTTGTCCGGCAAAAGTCTGGAAGAAAACAAGGCCCTCCAAGCCACAAACAGGTAGCTGTCGAGAGAGGGGGGGCAGGCCTTGATATCTCGGCGGCTGATGGCAATGAGAGGTCAGAAAAAGTGTTCGTTGCTTCCGGCAAAAGCCGCATAGATGCTTCATGCCGAAGAAGTGCAAAAAGAAAAACGGTAATGTGGATTTTGTTGGCGCTTGCATTGGCGCTGTTGGCTGCCTATTTTATCTTTCAACAAAAAATAGAGATGCTGCCTCCGGCCCCAGTGAAAGAGAGCGTGCTGCCCGCTGAACCAGTTGATCTTGGGGGCAGCCAACCTGCAATCACGCGAGAAATGACACCCGAAGCAGGGGATGAGAAAAGGCAAGGTGCTGCTGTTGCGTCAGCAGAAGAAAAGCCTATCCTTATTGAGGAAGTGCTCCCCGAAATACAAGTTGATCTTGGCACCATCGAACCTCCTGTCACACACGAAGCCGATACCGCAGCAGAGGAGGAGAAAAAATCAGTTGCTGCTATGACACCACCAGGAGAGGAAAGGGCAGCCATTATTATGGTTGTGCCCGCTGACATCCGGACGAAGCTTGAGTTGTATGTGGTGGAACAGGGTGATACTCTCTGGGACATTTCCGGAAAGATGACGGGAGATCCTTTTAATTTTCTGAAAGTGGCTGATGAAAACAAGATTGACAATCCAGACCTCATTTTCCCTGCCCAAAAAATTGTGATCCAAAAAGAGCCGGCCTCGGCAATTGAACAGGAAACTGAGCATGTTCCGTAAAACTGTGGACGAAGACAATACTTAATGATGAGCGTCAATCTTTATGGTTAATAAATCGGCCCTGCACTTCACCCTTTTGGCCTTGAGCCTCATCGTGATAGGGGCACTTCATCATCTCACTCCGGGTGAAAAACTTGTCTTTCATGAAACTTATCGCCGCATAAGCTATTTTCCCATTGTCGTAGGGGGACTTCTTTTCGGAATGCGGGGTGGTATTGCATTGGCCCTCCTTGCTTGCCTGGCATTTATTCCCCATCTCCATGTCTTCCACGCCATGAACTATGATTTTTATCTCAGTGAGTTGGCCGAGGTAATACTTTATCTTTTGGCCGGAGGTGGTGTGGGTTTTATTGCCAGTCGCGAGTCACGGCTCAGGGAAAAATATCAGGATCTCTCGTCACGGCTTGAACGCTCCTACCGTCGCCTCCATGAGGAGGCAGAGCTTCTTATCGAAGTTGAAGAGCAGTTGCGGGCCAGCCAGAAACTTTCAGCCCTGGGCCAGCTCTCAGCCTCATTGGCCCATGAGATTAAAAATCCGCTGGCCTCTGTTAAGGGTACGGCTGAGATCTTTCTTGATGAATTTCCTGAGGGACATCCAAAAAGGGAATTTGCTGAGATACTTCTCAAAGAGACATCCAGGTTGAATAAGACGGTTGAAGAAGTTCTTAATTTTTCACGGCGGCAGCAGCAGAGCGGGGGGGAGGAGCCGAAAAAGGAAGAAGCCTCTATGATTTTAAAACGGGTCATTACTCTGCTGGATAATACATTTAGTAAAAAAGGTATTAATGTAGAACTCAACCTGCCATCAAAGGGCAAGGGCGTCTTAGTGGATGCCGATAAAATGGCCCAGGTTTTTATCAATCTGTTGATCAACGCAGTTGAGGCAGTGTCGCAAGGCGGTCACATTGTCGTAAACCTTGCCCGGGAGGACGGCGGGGGGATCATCTCCTTTGCCGATGATGGGCCAGGTGTTCCAGAGGAAGAGTATGAGCAGGTTTTTGCCCCTTTTTATACAGGAAGGGAAGAAGGTACCGGACTTGGCCTTGCAATCAGCGCCAAAATCATCGAGAGCTATGGCGGCAAAATCACGGTGTCTCGCTCTGAGCTGGGCGGAGCCCTTTTCACAGTGAATGTGCCGCGCCAGGAAATGATCTACAAACATGGCTGATGAACATATACTTCTTATAGATGATGACGAGAGTCTGCGCCGGGTGACAGAATATAACCTCGTTACTGCAGGTTTTTCCGTACTGTCGGCTGCCAATGGGGCCGAGGGTCTTGCTGCATTTACAAAAAAACAGCCGTCCCTTGTTATCACTGATGTCCAGCTCGGCGATATGAGCGGCATAGACCTCCTTAAACAGTTTAAGGAGGAGGCGCCGGAAGTGCCGGTTATCATCATAACCGCCTTTGGGTCCATTGAGATGGCTGTGCAGGCCATGCACCTCGGGGCATTTACCTTTATCACCAAGCCCTTTGACCGGGATGCTTTGCGGCTTTCCTGTGCCAAGGCCCTGGAGCTTAAGAAACTTAAAAGCCGGACAAAAAATCAGGCCAAGGAGATTAATCGCCTCACTGGCGTTGAGGGAATGGTGACAGCAAATTCGGCCATGGCCGAGCTGCTGGAAACAGCCCAGAAGGTGGCGGGTTCAGAGGCCACCGTCTTAATTACTGGCGAATCTGGCACCGGCAAGGAGGTGCTGGCCCGCCTTATTCATCAGGTGAGCGGCCGGCGTAGCGAACCCTTTGTGGCAGTGAACTGCGCCGCCATTCCGGCAAATCTTATTGAAAGCGAGCTTTTTGGCCATGTGAAAGGAGCGTTTACCGGAGCGGTTAAAGATCGCAGGGGACGTTTTCAGTCAGCAAAGGGTGGCACCCTTTTTCTCGATGAAATAGCAGAGCTGCAGCCGGAAATGCAGGTGAAATTTCTCCGGGCCTTACAGGAGAGGATAGTCGAGCCGGTGGGCAGTGACGACAGTGAGGCCGTGGATGTCAGGATTATCGCGGCCACCAACCGTAATCTGCAAGAAGAGATCAAGCAGAGCGCCTTTCGAGAAGATCTTTTTTATCGCCTCAGTGTCATCCCCCTCCACCTACCTCCCCTGCGGGAACGACGGGAGGATATCACACCCCTGGTAAACCATTTCCTCAGGAAGTTTTCGGCGCCAACAGGGGTCTGTTTCAGCAAAAAGGCCCTTGGGTATTTGCAGTCCTACTCCTGGCCGGGAAATATCCGTGAGTTGCAGAATGTTGTGGAGCGTTGCCTTATTTTGCGCAGCTCTGAATGCATTGAAAAGGAAGATATTTTTCTGCCGAGTACCTCCCTGGGGGAAAAAGGCCTGGTTCCTGAAATTCCTCCGGAAGGGCTTTCCCTGCCTGAAGTGGAAAAGGCCCTTATAGAAAAGGCCTTGCGACAAAGTAATGGTAATCGCTCCCAGGCTGCCCGTCTTCTCAAGATCCCCAGGCACGTCCTTATCTATAGGTTGGAGAAGTTTGATAAGGAAGATTAGAGAATATTCTTTAATCAGATTAGAGAATATTCTCTAATCTTTAGCTCTTTTTCTGCTTTCACTCTTATTGCCAAAGCCCGAATAGTTCTTTTTTCGCCCGCTCAGGGCAAAATTGGCAGCGCCTAACTATTTGTTATATCGATGTATATTTCTTTTGCCGTTGTGACGGAGCGATTTTTTTTGAGTTGAGCCACAAAATTGGCATATTATCTGAACTAGTAACCTCATAAATGAAGAAGTTATATTGTGCCGGAAACGGTGCGTCCATTTTATTTAGGAGACCAGCCATGAAAACTTTTAAAGGCCTTGTTACCGCACTCTTTGTTGTCGCTGCTCTTTTTGTTGGAACCAGCGCCTTAGCTGGCCCAGTCCCCGGTGGCACTTACTGGGACTGTGAGACCGATACTTTTGCCAAGTAAGCTTCTCAGTTTGATGAATAAGGGGATATGCATTTTTTTAGGAGCCGTTTTTCTGCTCATGGGGCAGCAAACGGCTTCTGCTTCGCTGGAGCAATATGTCGAGGAGGCACTGGTTCATAATGATGAACTTGTCGCTTCTCAGGCGGCATTTCAAGCTGCCCAGGCGAAGATAAGAAGGACAGGCGTACTGCCCGACCCTGTATTGGGGGTGCAATATTATCTGGAACCGGTGGAAACCCGTACCGGCCCCCAAGAGGCTGCTATCAGCCTCAGCCAGCGTGTGCCCTGGCCGACAAAATTATCATCACAGAAAAAAGAGGTTCGTCTTAAAAGCGCCATTGTAGAAAGCCAGCTCCATGAGGTGCAGCTCAAGGTTGTTCGGCGGGTGAAGGAAATTTACATAGCCTATGCCTTTAATACCGAGGCCCGGCGGATCACTGACGAAGGCTTGGAGTTGTTGCGCTATTTTGAATCAGTGGCCCTGACCAGATACAGCGCCGGCAAGCTTGACTATGGCAATGTCCTGAAGGTTCAGGTGGAGCTGGCCCGTCTGGAAGAACGGCAGCGTTCCCTGCATGATCAGATTGAACCTCTGCAAGGCCAGTTGAATTCTGTGCTGGGCGCTTCCCGAGAAATTGCGCGAACAAATCCGGCCCAATTGCCCTCCATTATAATGAATGTCAATGAGACGGATCTCTATAACTTGGCCCGTCAAAAAAGCCCAAAACTTTCTGGGGCTGAGAAGGCTGTGAAGAAGGCAAAGAGCTCCCTGGAAATTGCCGAAAGTGATTTTTATCCGGATCTGGCATTCAGTCTGAAAACAATTATCACTGACGAGGCTGAGTTTGCAGATCCACCTGACAGTGGCCGTGATCCAGTGATTGCCGGAATTACCATGAGCATTCCCCTCTTTCGTGACAGGCGTAACGGAGCGGTGGCGGAAAAACAGCAAGAGATCAGGGCCGCGCGGGGAAAAAGGCAGCAACAGATTCGAAATCTTGATGCTGCTATTGATCAAGGGCTCTTTCGGTACCGAGACGCCCAACGCCGCCATACTCTTTATCAGAAGAGTGTCATCCCCAAGATCCGTCAGGAGGTTGAGGTAGGCCTGCAGGCCTTTCAAGATGGGCGCCGGAGTGTTCTTTCCCTTCTAGATGCTGAAAAAAATTTATTGGAGTTAGAGTTGGACCTGAAAAGAGCCCTGGCCGATCAGGCCCTTGAGGTTGCCCGCCTGGAAGAGCTGGTGGGGGTGACCTTGGCTGACTGGCATGAGTAAGAGGTAGAAGAAGCTATTTTGCTGTGAGCGGAATTATTTTTTTAAAAACTAAGGAGTCGATTATGAAAACCGCCAAATCTTTATTTTTTCCCCTGTTAATGGTGTTGACCTTTGCCACCGTTGCCCTGGCCGAACCCCAGACCACCTGTCCGGTGATGGGCGGTACCGTCAACGAGCAGCTCTATGCTGACCATGATGGCCAACGGGTCTATTTCTGCTGCGCCTATTGTGATGGCCAGTTTAAAAAGGACCCCCAGAAGTATCTGGATAAGCTGCAAGAGCAAGGCCAGGAGCCAAAGGCTGTACCCAAGGGGTAAGGCAATTATTGCCGGGCCATGGGTGGTCCAGGGGTGAGCTCAAGCTCAACTTCTCTCTCAAAAGCATCTTGTGAAATCCATCCCCTTTTTTACAAGCGAGCTCACTCCTGTAGCACCCATGGCCTCTCTCGGTCTCTTGCTCCATGCTGGCCAAGGAGATAGTCATGTTTCAGCACATAAAAAAAATAGGCCTTCTGTTCATCCTGGTTCTGCTTGTCTTGCCGGTAACGGCCCAAGCTGCTCCGGCAGAGCATGATCATGACGAGGCGGAAACGGTGTGGACCTGCTCCATGCATCCGCAGATCCAGCTGCCGGAGTTTGGCCAGTGCCCCATCTGTTTTATGGATCTCATTGAGGTGCCCAAGGATGATAGCGCCGGCAAGCGTCAGAGTTTGCGTCAGATCAGCTTTGATGCACGGGCCCGCAAGCTTGCCCAGGTCGAGGTCGTGCCGGTCATCCGCGGCGCGGCAGGTGTTGAGACCCGGATGGTGGGCAAGGTGGATTATGACGAAACCCGGTTGGGTACCATCACCGCCTGGGTGGCAGGCCGCATTGATACCCTCCATGTCGATTATACCGGCTCCCTGGTCAAAAAGGGCCAGGCAATGGCCGAGATTTACAGTCCGGAATTGCTCACTGCCCAGGCCGAGCTTATCCAGGCCGTATCTGCTGTGGCAACGTTTGAAAAGAGCAGCTCCTCAATCCTCAAAAATACCGTTGTGCGCACCGAGAAGGCGGCCCGGGACAAGCTCCGTCTTCTCGGCTTGACCCGGGAACAGATTGATGAGGTGGTTGAGCGCGGCCAGCCCATTGACCATATCACTCTGCTGGCGCCCATGAGCGGCATTGTTATCAAGAAAAATGTTTTTGAGGGTATGTATGTTAAAACGGGTGCCCCTATCTATACCATTGCCGACCTGGGGTCTCTCTGGGTGGTGCTGGAGGCCTATGAGTCGGATTTGCAGGGCCTCAGCCTGGGCCAGCAGGTAAGCTTTAATGTCGAGGCCTTTCCTGGCCGGTCCTTTCAGGGCAAGGTCGCCTATATTGATCCGCTGGTTAATGATAAGACCAGGACCATCCGTGTCCGTCTTAATGTTAACAATGAAGAAGGGGCGCTTAAGCCCGGCATGTTCGTAAGGGCCCAGGCCCGTGAGTTAGCACCGTTGGCAGATGTCAATCTGCCCTTGCTCATTCCGGTGTCAGCGCCGCTGATCACCGGCAAGCGTGCCCTTGTTTACGTCCAACTCCCAGATCAGGAAGGTGTCTACCTGGGCAAGGAGGTCATTCTCGGGCCCCGGCGCGGCAATTATTACCAGGTGGAAAGCGGCCTTGTTGAAGGGGAGCTTGTCGTAAGTGCGGGTAATTTCAAGATTGACTCCGCCATCCAGCTCCAGGCCCGGCCTTCCATGATGAATCCCTTTCTGGCAGGAGGCGGCGACAAGAAGGAAGCCCTGCCGGAACTTTTTACCTCCAAACTCAAAACTCTCAATAAACTTTTTGGCAAGCTTTCCGAGCAGGTTCATCAGAACAATCAGGATGATTTAAAACCCCTCCTTGCCGCCTTTCAGCAGCGTTTGCAGGCCATGGCTGACGTGGGCCTAGGCGGGGAGGATAAATTGGTGTGGCAGGAAATGGCCATGCTTCTTGCAGGTGATGTGATTCTTCTTCAAGAGGCCGCAGACCGCGGTGAACGTGATCGACTTTATGCCTCCATGGCTGAGCATTTCCATGGCCTGCGCCGTCAGTATGATTTGCAGGATGACGAGAATGGTGGCGCTTCCCAGGAGGTGCAGCTGGCCCTTGGCAGGCTCGTGAATGAGTATTTTCTTTTGCAGAAGGGCTTGGCTGCTGATGATCTTGCCGCTGCCCGGAAGGCAGTGGCCAAGGTTGAGGCAGCCTTAGAGGAGGTCATCCCCTTTGTCCAAGAGCCCTTGGCCCAGGAGTTAAGCAAGGTTGGTATGGCCTTACAGGCAAACGGAGAAATAGAAGAGATCCGGACAGCCTTCTATCCCTTGAGTCAGGTGCTTAGTCAGGCTGTGAAGGATTTAGGGGTTGAGGGTACAGGGCCGGTCTTTCAGCAGTTCTGCCCCATGGCCTTCGGAAACACCGGTGCCACCTGGCTTGCCGAAAATGAAGAGATTAACAATCCCTATTTTGGTGCCATGATGCTGCGTTGTGGCGAGGTGCAGAAACAGCTCCATGACGAGGTGTAGGCTTGTGAAAAGCTACTGCGCTGGGAAATCCTGCGTCTAAAGGCCTTGTTGCCGCACTCTTTGTTGTCGCCGCTACTCTCCCGCAAGGGGGTACCGAGGAAAAAAGAATTTAGAATGCTCACCTGCGCATGTGAGCTGCACCCCAAGGGCACTCGAAGTCTTCGCTTATCTCTTTCAGGGCATGCTTCTTCTCTCATTTTTTCCTTGTCCTTCCGGCGCTCGCGACGCTTTTCATCAAGCAAAGGGCGCGGGAGCATTGTATCCCCTCTCCATGAGGGAGGTATGCGACCGGAGGGAGACTCCGGAGGGTTAGGGTGAGGGGGGCAGATTGGCTGCAGCAAAACAGTTGCCTCGTGCTGTTAATTACAGATGATCTCTCAGGAAACATAACATTTGATGAACCCAGACAACGACCAACTCCCCAAGGCCACCACTCTGGTGGGCCATATTGTTCGATTCTGCCTGATTAATAAGTTGGTGGTAGGTCTGGTATTGCTGGCTGTTTGTGGGTGGGGGCTGATGGTGGCCCCTTTTCATTTTCAGCTGGCTGGCCTGCCCCGTGACCCGGTGCCGGTGGATGCCATTCCAGATATAGGCGAGAACCAGCAGATCGTCTTTTCTAAATGGCAGGGCCGTTCCCCCCAGGATGTTGAAGATCAGGTCACCTACCCGCTCACCGTGGCGCTTCTGGGCCTGCCCGGAGTTAAAACGGTGCGCTCCTACTCCATGTTCGGTTTTTCTTCCATTTATGTCATTTTTGATGACTCGGTGGAGTTTTACTGGTCGCGAACGCGGCTCTTGGAAAAGCTGGCCAGCCTGCCCCAAGGTACCTTGCCCGATGAGGTCCGGCCAGTCCTTGGCCCGGATGCCACGGGCCTGGGCCAGATTTTTTGGTACACCATAGAGGGCCGTGATGAACAGGGCCAGGCCACCGGTGGCTGGGATCTTGATGAGCTGCGCTCGGTGCAGGACTGGTATGTGCGCTACGCCTTGATGGGGGTCTCAGGCATCTCTGAAGTGGCCTCCATCGGCGGTTTTGTCAAGGAGTACCAGATTGATGTCGACCCGGCGGCCATGCGGTCGCATAACGTCACCCTGGAAGAGGTCTTTAAAGCGGTCAAGATGTCCAATATCGATGTCGGGGCGCGTACCATAGAGATTAATCGGGTTGAGTACGTCATCCGCGGCATTGGTTTTGTCAAGGACCTGAGCGATATTGAATCTGCGGTGATCAAGGCCAGCGAAAACCTGCCCATCCGGGTTGGAGACGTGGCCCGGGTCTCCCTTGGCCCAGCCCTGCGCCGCGGTGTGCTTGACAAGGGCGGTGCTGAGGTGGTGGGTGGTGTGGCTGTGGTGCGCTACGGTGATAACCCCCTGGCCGCCATTGACCGCCTAAAGGAGAAAATCAAGGAGATCGGCCCGGGACTGCCCAGTAAAACCCTGGCAGACGGTACGGTGAGTAAGCTTACCATTGTTCCCTTTTATGATCGCTCCGGTTTGATCCATGAAACCCTTGATACCCTGAAGACCGCTCTGGGCGAGGAGATTCTCATCACCATCATCGTGGTGCTCATCTGCCTCATGCATTTCAAGAGTTCCTTTCTCGTCTCCTCTATGCTGCCCTTGGCAGTGCTGATAAGTTTTATCGGCATGAAAATCTTTGGGGTGGATGCCAATATTGTTGCCCTCTCCGGTATTGCCATTGCCATCGGTACCATTGTTGATATGGGCATCATCATCTGTGAAAACATCCTGAAAAAATTGGAAGAATCGGGCCCTGAGGCCCATTCCCTCACCGTCATTTACGAGGCCAGCGTTGAGGTTGGCTCTGCGGTACTCACTGCTGTGGCCACCACCATTGTCAGTTTCCTGCCGGTCTTTGCCATGGAGGCTGCTGAGGGTAAACTTTTCAAGCCGTTGGCCTACACCAAGACCTTTGCCCTCATTGCCTCCATCATTCTGGCCCTCACAGTACTGCCGCCCCTGGCCCACCTCCTCTTTACCCGGATGAAGAAGCATGGCCGGCCCGGATTTTTGCAGTTTGTTCTGCCGGCTCTCCTGGTTGTGGCCGGCATAGTTTTGGTGGTGATGGTCAGCCCCTTGGGTCTGATTCTTGTCGGCATTGGCGGCTATCGTTTTGCCCTTAAATGGTTGCCACCTGCCGTGCAATTGCAGCTGGGTAGAGTGGAGAATTGGCTGGCTGTTTTGGTTATCACCGTTATCCTTGCCCATTTTTGGCAACCTCTTGGGGTGGAAAAAGGGGAGCTGCTGAATCTGTTTTTTGTCGGGCTGATGATCGGTGTCACCCTGGCCTTTGTCCAGATCTTCCAGGGCCAGTATCGGCGGATGCTGGCCTGGTGCCTGGCCCACAAGAAGATTTTTCTGGCCTTGCCTATGCTCCTTGTCTTGGTGGGAGCGATGGTCTGGCTTGGGGCGCCGCGGCTGACCTCCTGGATGCCTGTCTGGCTCTTAAAGACGAGGCCCATGGTGCAGCTGGCCCACGGTTTTCCAGGGCTGGGGCGTGAATTTATGCCGCCCCTTGATGAGGGTTCTTTTCTCTACATGCCTACCACCATGCCCCATGCCGCCATCAGCGAAGTCCAGGAGGTTTTGGCTCAGCAGGATAGGCAGATATCTGCCATCCCTGAGGTAGAAGCGGTGGTGGGTAAGCTGGGAAGGGCCGAGACCCCTCTGGATCCAGCGCCACTCTCCATGATTGAAACTATTATCAATTATCACTCCGAATATCTGCGCGACGGGCAAGGCCAGCGCCTGCGTTTTCAGTTTGAGGCAGGCAAAAAGGATTTTTTCAGGGCACCGGACGGTGAGCTGGTTAAGGCGGGTGATGGCGCGCCCTATCTGGTTCAGGGCCGTTTTGCTCGAGATGAGCAAGGCAGGCTCATTGAGGATTCCGGCGGTCGTCTCTTTCGGATATGGCGTCCTGCCCTTGACCCGGCCATCAACCCAAATCGGGAGGCCTGGCCAGGCATTAAGAGCGCTGATGATATCTGGCAGGAGATTATTGCTGCCGCCGACATGCCCGGGGTGACCTCGGCCCCCAAGCTGCAGCCCATTGCCACCCGTATTGTTATGCTGCAGACCGGGATGCGGGCCCCCATGGGGGTCAAGATAAAGGGGCCCGATCTGGCCACCATTGAAGCGGTGGCCCTGGAGATTGAAGGCCTCCTAAAAGAGGTGCCTTCAGTGGCGCCGCTCACTGTGCTGGCAGACCGGGTGGTGGGCAAGCCCTACATGGAGATTTTCATTAATCGCCAGGCCATCTCGCGCTACGGCATTAAACTGGCCCAGGTCCAGGAGGTGATTTCAGTGGCCGTGGGCGGCAAAATGATCACCACCACAGTGGAGGGCCGTGAACGCTATCCGGTTCGGGTCCGTTATCTTCGCGAGCTCCGCGATTCCCTGGAGGCCCTGGAGCAGATCCTGGTGGCCACCCCCGGCGGTGAGCAGATCCCCTTGGTGCAGCTCGCTGATATCCGTTACAGCCGCGGGCCGCAGATGATCAAGAGCGAGGACACCTTTCTCACCGCCTATGTCCTCTTTGATAAGAAGAAGGGTTTTGCCGAGGTGGATGTGGTGGAGGCTGCCAAGGTTTATTTGGAGGAAAAGATCGCCAGCGGCGCCTTGGAGATGCCGGCCGGGGTGTCCTACAGCTTTGCCGGCAGCTATGAAAACCAGATCCGGGCCCAGAAGCGCCTCAGCGTTATTTTACCCCTGGCCCTCCTTGTCATCATGGTCATTCTCTACCTGCAGTTTAAGTCACTGCCCACCACCCTCATGGTCTTTTCCGCCATACTGGTGGCCTGGTCCGGTGGGTTTATGATGATCTGGTGCTATAACCAGTCCTGGTTCCTCGACTTTGCCCTCTTTGGCGTCAATATGCGCGATCTCTTCCAGGTCCAGGCCATTAATCTGTCGGTGGCCATCTGGGTTGGCTTTCTGGCCTTATTTGGTATTGCCACCGATGATGGCGTGTTGATGGCCACCTTTCTTGATGAGTCAAAGGCCCGCTTTAAGGGTAATGATCTCCAGGCGGTGCGCACCATGGTCCTTGACGGTGCCGAGCGCCGAATCAGGCCGGCCCTGATGACCAGTGCCACCACCATCCTGGCCCTGATGCCCATTCTTACCTCCACCGGCCGTGGCTCCGACATCATGGTGCCCATGGCCATCCCTTCATTTGGCGGGATGGCCATCGCCACCCTCACCGTCTTTGTGGTGCCGGTGCTTTACAGTTGGATTGAGGAGAGACGGTTGGTACAGAGGCAACGGATTGCAGTAAAAATGTGATTACAAGGGAGCTTTAGTAGGAGCCCACCCCTGTGGGCGATTGTTGGCATGTTGCACGATGCCGCTCTTTTATCGCCCACAGGGGTGGGCTCCTACTTTTGTTTATGGCCACGGAATCCACGGAACTTAGGGAATATTTTTTCTTTCCGAGCCTTCCGTGGATTCCGTGGCCTAAAAAACTACCCCAACGCCACATCCAAAGTCATCATCACGGCAAAGCCGAGCATGAGGCCTACAGTGGCAACATCGGAATGTTTTTCAGCCTGGGATTCAGGGATGAGCTCTTCGGCCACCACATAGATCATGGCGCCGGCGGCAAAGGAGAGGGCATAGGGCAGCAGCGGCCGCATCATCAGGACTGCCAGAGCTCCGAGGACACCGGCGACGGGTTCCACGATGCCGGAAAGCTGGCCGTACATGAAGCTTTTTGTTCGGGAAAATCCTTCCCGGCGCAGGGGCACAGAGACCGCAGCTCCTTCCGGAAAATTCTGAATACCGATGCCCAGGGCCAGGGCCAGGGCGCCGCCCAGGGTTGCCGAGGGCAGGTCATAGGCCACCGCGCCAAAGGCCACCCCCACAGCAAGGCCCTCAGGAATATTGTGGAGAGTGATGGCCAGCACCAGCAGCACACTGCGCTGCCAGCTTGTCTTGATGCCCTCGGCCTCGTTGGCTGGAAATCCGGGATGGACATGGGGTAGCAGCTTGTCAATCATCCACAGGAAGACACCACCGCTTAAAAAGCCGATCAGGGGCGGTAGCCAGATTGTTCCCCCTGCCTCCTCAACCATATTAATGGCCGGAGCCAGCAGTGACCAGAAGCTGGCGGCAATCATTACTCCGGCTGCAAATCCGAGCATGCCATCGAGCACCTTGCGATTAATCTCCTTAAAGAAAAAGACTATAGCAGCGCCCAGGGCGGTGAGAAACCAGGTAAAGCAGGTGCCGAGGAAGGCCTGATAGATGGGGGAAAGGCTTATGAACCAGTCATACATGGCAATAGGGGGTTTGGGTGAAAGAATTGGCTGTCAGATAAAACGTTTAGGGTAGGATATTAAATTTCCACAAAGGCTTCAACCCGATTTTGCCCCTTTCTCTTGGCCTTGTAAAGTGCCTTGTCTGCGAACCTGATCAGGTCCTCATGGCAGATGGGCGAGGTATCTGTCGAGGTTGCCACCCCCGGGCTAAGGCTGACAAGTGGCAGCGGTGAGGAGTTTTTATGGGTAATGGCAAGATCCACAACATTCTTTCTGATATTCTTAGCTGCATGCACGGCGTCTTGCAGAAGGGGTATTTGTTAAGATGACCGCAAACTCTTCTCCTCCGTATCGGGCGCAGAAATCTCCGGGTCTTTGCAATGAACTTTCAATGCCTTGGGCTTGCCTTTTTAAGGCAAAGATCATCGTTGGTATGGCCGTAGGCGGCATTGTAGGCCTTGAGGTTGTCGGTATCGCAGGGGCTAATGGAGAGCGGGGCCATGTAGAAATAATGTGATTGCGTATCTTCTTGGGCAAAATAGCCCCGCTTCAGGTGCGCCCAGTAAGGCGGTTTTTTCGAGGCTTTCAACGGCCTTGCTAGAGTTCCAATAGAAGGAAAGGGCGATTAAACCTATCCAAATCAAACTAATAATGAGTATGTTTTCCTTAATCTTCATGGTGTTTTTTTATATTTCTTCTTTGTAAGCTGCCAACTCTTTGTGGGAGAATAGTAATTACAGCACTTCAGAGACAAGCTTATAACAACACGCGGCAGTGATCAGAGCCTGTTTTGACAACCTCGACAGGGCTTGTCATATATGGGCTCAAAGAGTCTGGGAGGAGTAATGGAAAGAGCGTTTCGGACGGAAAAAGATAGCATGGGAGAGGTGCAGGTGCCGGTCAATGCCCTTTACGGGGCCCAGACCCAGCGGGCGGTGGATAATTTCACCATAGCCGATCTTGTTATGCCGCGCGTATTCATATCAGCCTTGGCCATCATCAAAAAATCAGCAGCCGAAACAAATGTTGACCTTGGATTGCTGCCCCCTGAGCAGGGAGAGGCCATTGCCATTGCAGCTCAGGAAATTCTTGATGGAGGGCATGCAGAGCAGTTTCCGGTTTCTGTGTTTCAGACTGGCTCCGGCACCAGCTCCAATATGAATGTCAATGAGGTCATTACCGGACTGGCAGCCCGGCAGGGAGTCGCTCTCTCGGCCAATGACCACGTGAACCTTGGCCAAAGTAGTAATGATGTTATCCCCACAGCCCTGCATCTCTCGGCAAGTATCGGCATCAGGGAGAAGGTTATTCCCGCCCTGGAACATCTGGCCCAGACCATCCGTGCCAGGGCCTCAGAATATGGCCACGTTATCAAGACGGGCCGTACCCACCTGATGGACGCCCTGCCGGTAAGGTTGAGCGCTGAACTGGAGGCTTGGGCTGCCTCCCTTGATGAGTGCCAGGAACGATTTAGGGACCTGCTGCCGCGTCTTCAGCGCTTGGCCCTGGGCGGTACGGCCGTGGGTAGCGGCGTCAATTGTCATCCTGACTTTCCATCAAAGGCCGTGGCGCGTATTAACGACATGAGCGGTATGGAGTGCACGGTGGGGGCTAATTTTTATAAGGGGCTCAGTAGTCTTGATACGGTGGTGGAGGCCTCTGGTCAGCTACGGGCAGCGGCGGTGGTGTTGGTTAAGATCAGCAACGACCTGCGCTGGATGAATTCCGGCCCGGGTGCCGGCCTTGGCGAGATTGCCCTGCCTGCCCTGCAGCCGGGCTCGAGTATTATGCCTGCCAAGGTTAATCCGGTGATTCCCGAGGCAGTGCTCATGGCCTGCGCCCAGATTATGGGCAATGATCAGGTGATTTCCCTGGCCGCCCAGGGCGGCACTTTCCAGCTCAACACTATGCTGCCGGTGGCAGCCCATAATACCCTGCAGGCCATTGAGCTGCTTAGTGGCAGTGCCAGTGACCTTGCCGATAAGGCGGTGGCTGGTTTCACGGTGAACGAGGAGGCGTGTGGCGCCTTTGTTAGCCGTAATCCTATTTTGGTGACCGCCCTGAACGCCAAGATTGGCTATCTGGCGGCAGCAGAAATTGCTAAAAAGGCAATGGCTGAGGAGAGGCCTATTCTTGAGGTGGCGTTGGAGGATACGGATTTGTCACGCCAGGAGCTTGAAGAGCTTCTTGATCCGGCTAGGTTGGCGGCTGGGAGGTAGAGGG
>JBDLIE010000059.1:0-15464 GCA_039715015.1 Thermodesulfobacteriota bacterium | reverse complement strand
CCTTTTTTTATCTCCGCAGAAAACGTTACGGTTTATTTCGCCGTATCAATCTTCTTGATCATAATGTCCGTCAAATCTAAGGTATTATCACCATAGACAATCATGCCGGAACGGGCCGCAACATCAGAATCTATGATCATCGTGTACGCATTGCTCTGGGCATATTCCTTCAGAACTATATCGAGTTTTTTGATGATGGGATCAAGAAGCTTTTTCCGGAGTTCACCTATCTCGTACTGAGCATCCTCAGCCTTCATCTTCAAATCCCGATCCATCATTGTTGCATCGCGTTTTTTCTTTGCAAGCACCTCGGGAGACCATACAGATTGTTTTTTTTCAATTTCTTTAGCGAGTGCTTCAAGCTTGGCGCCTTCTGGAGCGAACTTCTTCTGCAACTGCTCCTGCTTGGCCATGAGCTGTTTTTTTGCAACCTGCCCATCCTTACAGCCAAAAAGAATCGCCTGGACTGAAATAAAACCAA
This sequence comes from Thermodesulfobacteriota bacterium, assembly GCA_039715015.1. Taxonomy (GTDB): domain Bacteria; phylum Desulfobacterota; class Desulfobulbia; order Desulfobulbales; family SURF-16; genus BM506. Next base: position 14,983 of record JBDLIE010000059.1, on the reverse strand, counting down.
TTTTTGTATCAGCAGCATGAACCTCGGCAAAAGAGGTGCTGATAACAAAGAGAGAGCAAAGCAAAGAAAGAGAAAACAATCTGCGCAGATTCATAAGAAAACTCCTTTTAAAAACTCATAAAAAAAGCCGAGAACATTGTTCTCGGCTTTAGAGATATACTTACAGGACAAGATTACTTAATCACAAAATCATCACGGCGATTTTGTGACCATGAGTATTCATCATGACCATAGAGAAGGGGACGTTCTTCGCCATAACTTACAGTATAGAGACTGTCAGCAGAAACACCGAGGTTGATCAGGTATTTCTTGGCAGTCTGGGCGCGACGTTCACCAAGAGCAATATTGTACTCGTTGGTACCGCGCTCATCACAGTTACCTTCAATGGTAATTTTTAAATTGCTGTCAGCCTTGACGAATTCAGCATTGCCTTCAAGACGTGCTTTTTGATCGTCACGGATATTGGACTTGTCAAAATCAAAATAGATAGGAAGCAGGCCTTCATTGGTGCGGCCCTCAGAGATTTTGGCATCAGCACTGGCAGTATCACTGCCGGAATCAATAGGTTCATAGGTGCCGGCAGTATCACCAGTGTCGGGTGTTGTTGATGTGGTTGTGGTTGAGCTGGAAGCTGAATCACCAGTGTCGTCTGAATCAACAGTCTGTTTAGGTGTACAACCAGCAGTAAAAAAAGATACTGAGGCGATCAAACCAGCAACACATACTACTTTTAATATATTTCCTCTCATCAACTTTCTCCTCATTAAAAATGGATTTTTTTGTTGTAAAAAAGAGATTCACTTCTAAAAAAAATTTCGCCCCAAAAAATATGCAATTAAAACATGAACCTCTTTCCCAGCATAATAGCTAGAAAAATATTTTTTACACCCTATAGAACATTCTTCAAAAATTCAATATTTTTTTTAATATAACATTGCCTTAGATACGTCATCTAAATACTTCAACTTCTTCCCATTTTTTTTAAAGTCCTAATCACAGGACATTGATGCTCATGCTGTGATAGAGTATCTTTTAACATTGAAACCAACCCCAGACCAACAATTCATAACTCATTGAAATCATGAGCATACATCCCACAACAGACCCAGAAAGCGCTCTTAAGGATATGGTTGCCAAAAATAAATGGGGCACCTTTTTTGGTGTTTCCCAGGAAACTCTGGACAAAGTCTGGGGCAACCTCACCTCCCCGGAAGGCAACTCCGTTGTCTACATAACTATGGAGATCGGTGCTGACCTTGATGTCTTCCACCCGGTCCAGAAACATCTTCGGGACCTTGAAATCACCGACTCAACCAACTCCGTCTTTGACCATTATGCCAAACTCTTTTTACACGGCCCGGAGAAGATCCCTAATTACGGTGGTGGTCTTGGCATCCTGGCTGGTGACAGCCTAAAGAGCATGGCCGAGATGAAGATCCCCACTGTGGCCGTCTCCCTTATGTACCGTAAGGGCTATTTTTCACAGCTTGTCGATGCCCATATCGGTCAGATTTCCACGGCGACTGATTGGCAACCGGAAAACACGCCATCACTTTACCTGCTTAAGGACCCCGACAATCCCGACCTTCCCCTGGAAATCGAAATTCCATTTTTTGATGAGCAGGACCGCAAGACCAGTGCCTACGCCCGGATCTGGTTAAAGATGGAGATCAGTAAAGACTTGGACTTTTTCACCCCCGAAATTCTGCTCGACTACGCCATCCCCTCCTCCCCAGATTGGGTCAAAGATGCGGCCCAACACCTTTATGATAGCCGTACTGCCCAGTCAAAAATTATCCAACGCCGCCTTCTTGGGGCCGGAGTGATCCCGGCCCTGAGAGCTCTGGGAATTACCTCCAACATTCTTCATCTTAATGAACAGCATGGGGTGGTGGTGGTCCTTCACCTTATTGCCGAACAACTTAAAAAAAAGCTGGGCGATGAATATCAATTTATTGCCACTGATGAAGATATCAATGAGGCCGCGGAATCTGTGGCAAAAAGGATCGTATACACCATCCACACTCCTGTTAAGGCAGGCCATGACCGCTTTGACAAAACCCTATACAGTCAGTTTGGTCACGACTTCTGCCAACGCATGCTCCACCTTCTCGCCCTGGATGACGAAGAAGGCAATCTCTTTAACTTCACCGCCTTTGCCATGCGGGTAAACAGGGCAACCAATAGTGTCAGCCGCCTGCATCGCGGCGTAACCCAGAAGCAATTTCCGGAATTTGCCCCAAAAATCACAGCTATAACCAATGGAGTCCATCACCTAACCTGGATCAGCGATGCCAAAGCAGAACTTTATGATAGTTTTAAAGAGTTCAAGAACTGGCAGGAAAACCCCTTGGTCTTCAAAAATGCTCATCTGTTAATGACCCATCAGAAATTCCGGGCCTATTTTGAACAGGCCTGGCAGGAAGACAATGACGCCCTCATCAGCTATGTAAACAATATGCTCCAGCACCATCGTAAAATGATGCATGAGACCTGGATCGATCCGCCAAACTATCTTTCCCAGATAGATGATGATAATTCCCTTGAGCCTGGCGTTTTCACCATAGGTTTTGCCAGGCGTTTTTCTACATACAAGCGTGCAGATCTTATTTTTGACAATCTCGACATTCTGGCCAAGATCATCAATGACCAGAATAAACCTGTAAATTTTATCTTTGCCGGTAAAGCGCATCCAGCTGACGAACCAGGGAAAAAACTTATCCAGCAGGTCCTTGATGTCCAGGAAGATCTTTATGCAAAAACCAGGGGCCTGGCAAAGCTCGTCTTTATCTCTGGTTACGACATGCACATCGCCAAACTAATGGTCTCAGGTGTTCATGTTTGGCTTAACTCCCCCAAAAGACCCCTGGAGGCCTCGGGAACCAGCGGCATGAAAGCCGCCATGAACGGCGTGCCAAACATCTCCACCATGGACGGCTGGTGGGCAGAAGGCCACCATGAAGGCCTTACCGGCTGGAAATTCGGCATTGAAACAGACGTTTCCGAGGCATGCCTGAGCGAAACCAAATCATCTCTTTATTATGAAGAGGACGCGGCCTCCCTTTATGCCATCCTGCCAGAGGTACTTAACACCTTCTACGACAGAGAACTTCACGAACTCTACCTGGATAAATGTATCAAGAATATTGAGCTTAACATCCCAACCTTCAATACCCACCGCATGGGTGCCGAGTATGTTGACCGTTACGACATTAAACTGCCTTCTGCCGTTGCTAAAAAGGTAAAGGCCCTTCAACGCGCCTATATAAGTAATGACATTAATGACGAGCTGAAATGAAAACTATCACCGGCAACCTCATTGAGCTTGCCCAGGATAATTATGTTGATGTCATTATTCACGGCGGCAATTGCTTTTGCACCATGGGGGCCGGTATAGCAAAAGCCATTAAAGATGTTTTCCCGGATGCCTGTGAGGCTGACCTGGCCCCCCAGGAAGGAGACCGCAATAAACTCGGCACTCTCTCTGGCGCCCAAATCAACAAAAAACGGCCATATCATCTTTATAATTAACGCTTACAGCCAATTTCATTATTCAAGCTCCACCATCCAAGCCGACTATGAAGCCATCCGCAGCGCTCTGGCCCAAATCAAATAACAATTTTCTGGTAAAAAATTTGTTATTCCCAAATAGGCGCAGATCTTGCGGTGGCGACGGGGGAATCATTGTCGCAATCATCGATGAAAAACTGACCGGTGAGGACCACTGCCTGGTCGTTCTTCCTTAAATCTCAGCATATTTTCTTCACCAAATTAGGCTAAAGGTTTCCAGCCTAAGGCCGATACATATCCTGATAACATAACCTGTCTTCATCATTATATCAGGAGAACACCATGGCCCTTTCACCTTTAGCCGCCTTCAACAGCCTTGCTTCCTACCCAGCTGACCTGCAGCCCTTCAAGACATCAGCAACCCAGGTTCACGCCAGCTTTGAAAAAGCTTCTATCGATATCACCACCAGTGATGGTGATACTGTTTCCTTGCAGCGCAGCACCAGCCATATGGCCCATAGCAGCTATAGCCAATGGCAAACCAGCTCCTCACAGGCAACAGCTCTTCAGAGCCAGAGCCTCGACAACCACAGTTTTTCATATGAAGTACAGGGCGATTTAAGTGAGGAAGAGCTTAAAGATATCGGCGAACTCTTTGACGCCCTTTCGCTGATTGCTGAAGATTTCTATCAAGGCGACTTGGAGCAGGCCGTGGCCGGTGCCCTTAATCTTGGGGACCTGGGATCACTTTCATCGCTATCCGCCACCTTCAGCAAGGCTGAAATTACCGCCAGCAAAATCACCAGCCAGCACCCCTATGCAGCAGCTGATCTTGCCAAAACAGATCACAGCGAAGAGCAGGCCCTGGCCCGCCATCGTCAGGCCCAGTGGCAGCAGATTCTCAGCTATCTAGATAAGAGAAAACAAGGGATGGCTCACCTGACCTCAGAAGAGGTTGAACCAATCAGGGATCATTCACAGGAAATGAGAAAGATGATCGAGAAGACCCTTGAACATCACCAGCGCCTCGCTCCGCTGATCAGAAAACTTGCGGACAAGGCCATAGTTGACCAACAACTGAAAATGAAACCAGGTAATGATCATGAAAAAATGCCCAATAGATCATTAAGGGCATAAATAGACCAGTCAGCTCTTTTCCGTTGCCACACAAAATTTTATAGAGCAAGATAGGGTCCATGTGGAGCTCAAAAGATATCTATTACATCTCAGACTCAACAGGAATTCTCGTTGAATCTCTTGGCCAGGCCCTTACCTGTCAATTCCCGGAAATCTCATTCCATGAAGAGACCTTTCCCTTCATCCAGACAGTAAACGAGGCCCAGAAAGCACTTGAAAAAATAATGAGCCAATCCACCGGACTGCGCCCGGTTATTTTTTCCACCATTATGGACCCTGAGGTTCGAAACGTCCTGGACAAACCTGAGGTGGAGTTCTTTGACGGCTTTGCTTTTCTTCTTGATCGCCTTGAAGGCTGCCTTGAGGCCAAGGCCCTTCGCACTCCCGGCTTTACCCACCATCAAGACGACGAAAAAATGGACAAACGGGTGGAGGCCATCCATTATTGTCTCGAACACGATGATGGTACAAACCCTAAGGAATACGACGAGGCAGACCTCATCGTCCTTGGTGTCTCCCGGGCCGGCAAAACACCGGTCAGCGTCTATCTTGCCACCCAGCTGGGCATTAAGTCAGCAAACTTTCCGCTCACCACAGAATACCTGAACCTCTACAGCCTGCCTGAACACATCATCAACAACCGCAAGCGGGCCATCGGCCTGACCTCCTCGCCGGAGATACTGCACCAGATGCGAGAGAAACGTTACGCGGGCAGCACCTATGCCAAACTCTCCACCTGCCGGGAAGAGGTGCAGCAGGCCCAGCAAATCTACCTCAAATACAACATCCCTTACATCTCTTCCACCGGCAAATCCATTGAGGAGATCGCCACCCAAATTTGCCACGAGATGGGTATTTCCCGTAAAAACTAATGACTCTTACCCTGCTTAAAGTTTCCTCTTTCTCAGATAATGCACTGTTCATAACGAGCTGACCCCAAGACGCCATCAGCCATCTTAAGATAGCCAATCTGCTGCCAGTCAAAACCAAGAAGATCGGTCCCCCAGGCATCAATGGCCACAGGGTCAGATGCCGCTGCCAGACGATTTTTCGGGGGATTACAGGTTGGTCCCCAGAGATGGGCCTGCTGCATGCCGATGGTGGCATCAAGAAGGGTAAAGTCAGGGGTGCGATAGGTGTTGAGATCAAAGATGGCCGGATCAATCCGGGCGTGAAAGGCCGCTTTTTTCCACGCCCCACCCTGCTGAAAATGGCTGGGCGGTGCCGCTCCCATCATATTTTTCATGGTCAGGGTCACCCCGGCCAAGCTATGGGCCTTTAATACCGGCACCGACAACAAGAAAACATCAAAAAGAATTTCCGGCAGATACATCTCCGGCCAACAAAGGCACTTTGGGTTCTCAAGATGTTGTAACGGCTCATCATTTAAGTCCACCAACCTGACACTTCTCTTTGTTGCCAGTTCTTCATAACCTTGCTCCTTGAAGACAAAGTGGGTGTCATACTCAGTGGCGCCGCACCCCTCACCAATGACAATCTCAACCCCGGCAATCTCCTCCTGGAGGAAGGCCACCAGCCCCTCAACCACCTGCACCGGAGTGGTAATAGGTGGTGCCAGATTTTCAACCAGATTTGGTTTAATGAGGACAGGCTTGCCATTTTTTTCTACCTGCTCTTTTAATCCTCCAGCCTCACATATCTTTCGGACACTGTCAGTCCAGGAGGTAAAATTGGTACTGAAAACCTTACTGTTTTCTGTCATTGCCATTTTCTCAATGCTAAAGGGACGAATATATGATACCTGATGCCACACATCTTAAACTTCAACAAAAGCCATGATTACCATCAACAACCTCTCCCTGCAATACGGGGAAAAACATATTTTTCGCAATATCTCGTGCCGGATAAATAACCGCGACCGCATCGGCCTCGTGGGCTCCAACGGTGCCGGCAAATCGACATTGTTAAAATTGATCGCTGGAGTTAACCAGGCAGATCCCGGTATCGTCACCAAGGCAAAAAACGACTCCACCGGCTATCTGCCCCAGGAAATCACCGGCATCAAGCTTGATCGCACCCTTTACGACGAAGCCCAGCAAGCCTTCAGCGATCTGATTCAAAAACAACATGAGCTTGATCGCATCCATGACCAGTTAACAAAAGTTGATTCAGAATCGCCCCAAATGGAGGAACTCCTCACCAGACAGGGCGAACTCCAGCATGAACTTGACCAGGCTGACATCTTTACCATGCAGTCACAGATCGAGAAGGTGCTCATGGGCCTTGGCTTTAAGACAGCGGATTTCAAAAAGCAGTGCAGTACCTTTTCCGGTGGCTGGCTCATGCGCCTGATGCTGGCCAAACAGCTATTGGCCTGCCCCGCTTTTCTCCTGCTTGACGAGCCCACCAACCATCTTGATGTGGAGACCCTGACCTGGCTTGAAGAGTTTCTTTCCTCCTACCAGGGCGGCCTGGTCATCATCTCCCATGATCGCCTTTTTCTAGACAATCTGACCACCAACACCTGGGAGCTGAGCCTGGGCAATCTCACCATCTATAAGGGTAACTATTCCTTCTTTGTGCAGGACAAAGAGGAACGCCTGAGCATCCTCAAAGGGGCCTATGCCAATCAGCAGGCCAAGATTGACCAGACCATGCGTTTTGTTGATCGTTTCAAGGCCAAATCCACCAAGGCCAAGCAGGCCCAATCCCGCCTCAAACAACTTGAAAAAATGGACATCATTGAGCTTGAGGAGAGCGAGCGCCACATCTCCTTCCGCTTCCCTCCCTCATCCCCCTGCGGCCGGATGGCCATGGTGGTGGAGGGCCTTAAGAAATCCTTTGATGCCAAGGAAGTTTTCAACGACCTCAGTTTTGAGCTTGAAGCGGGAGATAAGATGGCTGTGGTGGGGGTCAACGGTGCCGGCAAGTCCACCCTGGTCAAGCTTCTTGGTGGGCTTATTAAGCCAGACAAGGGTGCAATCCGGCCCGGCCATAATGTCATCATCTCCTATTTTGGCCAGCACCAGGCCCAGGAGCTTAGTCCTAATTACTCAGTGCTGGAAACCATGAACATGATCGATGCTGACAAGAGCATCAGCCAGATCCGCTCTCTGCTCGGCACCTTTCTCTTTCAAGGCGACGATGTGGACAAAAAGGTAGGAGTGCTTTCCGGTGGTGAAAAATCACGCCTTGCCCTGGCCAAGATGATTGCCACTCCTGCCAACCTCCTTATCATGGATGAGCCCACCAACCATCTTGATATGACAAGCCAGGACATTCTCATGGAGGCCATGTCTCAGTACGATGGCTCAATCATCGTTGTCTCCCATAACCGTTTCTTCCTCGATCATTTCACCAACAAGACCCTGGAGATTAAAAACGGCAAATCCACCCTCTTTGAGGGTAATATCAGCTATTACATCGCAAAGACCCAGGAACAGCGCAAGCAGGTTCCGGGGCAAACAACTGGCAAGCCTGCAGCACCTTCACCCATAGGCAAAACATCCTCTGCCAAGGGCAAAAAAGCCCGCCAAGAGCAGGCCCGTCTCAGGCAGCACCAAGGCAAAATCCTGGCCCCTTTAAAAAAAGCCGCAGCCGACAATGAAAAGTTGGTTGAAAAACTTGAGAACCAAAAAAATGACCTGGAACAGATCCTGGCCGACCCGGAACTCTACCAGGATCAAGCAAAATTCATGGATAAGAGCAAGGAATACGCCGAGCTGGAACGGCGCTTGGAGCGGGCCTATACCACCTGGGAGGATAGCCAGGAAAAACTGGAAAAAGCCACAGCAAAGCTCGAAGAAAATTAAAAAAGCTCAATTAATATTTTTTTAAAGCGGAATTTAAATTTCCAATTAATAAGGTATAAGGTGTCACAGTTTTTACTGTATTTATACGGTTATGGGGAATTTATTAATATCACGTTCTAGCTGTATCTTTCTTTAGGAGGAGAGACATGAAAAAATTCGCACCAACAAAATTCTTCACACTTGCTGTCTGCGGTCTTCTTGGCATGGTAACATCTGTTCTCGCATCAGGTGGTGGCAGTGGCCACGGCCCTGCCACAGCCCCTTCCACGCCCCAAGCAACAATTAAAAAAATTATCCAGGGGAATGATGCCTTTCGTCATACCCATCACGACAACCATTTTGACGCCTTTCAGAGCGGCCAGGTCCCTGCCATCACGGTAATTACCTGCTCCGACTCCCGGGTTCACACGCAGCTTTTTGATTTTGAGCCGGACAATAATATCTTTATCATCCGCAACGTCGGTAACCAGATAGAAAACTCTGAAGGTTCCGTTGATTACGGCATCCATCACCTGCCCACCAAGGTCCTTCTGGTTCTTGGCCACTCCAGTTGCGGTGCTGTTAAGGCAGCCATGGGCGATTACTCTGGTGAGACTTCCGGCATCAAGGCAGAGCTTGACACCTTAAAACCCGTAATTGCCATGGATGACCAGCAGGGTCCTTTCAACGATCGCTGGGCCCAGAACGTTGAGCGCAATGTTGATTTCCAGGTCAAAAAAGCCCAGGAGCTCTATGCCGACAAAATAGGCGCTGGTGAGCTTGCCGTTGTGGGAGCTGTCTATGATTTTAATAATCTTTGGGGCAAAGGCCGCGGTTCTTTGGTTGTTGTTAATGTCAACGGCACCACCCATCCCCAGGAGATCATGAACCATCCGGTTCTTAATGAACTCAGCAAGGCCGAGATCGTTACCCACGTTGGCTCACACGCCAAATAAGGTAGCTTTTCAGACATAAGCATACAGCTTTCAACGGAAGCTGTTTCAAAACCGCAATAGGCGAAAGGCATTTTTTTAGTTGCTTTTCTCTGCTTATTGCGGTTTTTGTGTGTGTAAAATTTTCCTTGAAAATAAAGGGCTGTGGAGCCCATGCCGTAAAAAAAATTACATTTAAATTTCACCCCTTCTTTGTAATAAAAAAATGTCCGCCACCCTACGCCTAGAAATGCAGGAGAGAGAAGCAGACAATCTCTCCCCTTACGCCTGTTTGAACAAAAACAGCGAGGGTCGCATGCGTCCAGAAGAAGAGTGCCCCATCCGCCTGCCCTTCCAGCGTGACCGGGACCGGATCATCCACTCAAAAACATTTCGCCGTCTCACCCATAAAACCCAGGTCTTTCTCTCCCCCACAGGCGACCATTACCGCACCAGATTGACCCATGCCCTGGAGGTCTCCCAAATTGCCCGTACCATTGGCGTGTCTCTGCGCCTTAACGAGCATCTTATCGAGGCCATTGCCCTGGGCCATGACCTGGGCCACACTCCCTTTGGCCATGCCGGCGAATCAGTGTTAGACAAACTCTACCCCGGCGGCTTCCGTCATTTTGAGCAGAGCCTGCGTGTTGTCGATTATTTAGAAAATAAGGGACGTGGCCTCAACCTCACCCATGAAGTCCGCAACGGCATTGTCCGCCATTCCAAGGGCCTTAAAGATATTCTGCCCATTGACCTTTCAAGCCTTCCCGATTCCCTGGAGGGTCAGGTGGTCCGTGTTTCAGATATCCTGGCCTACGTTAACCATGATCTTGATGACGCCATCCGGGCCGGCATTCTGGAAATCAAGGGCGAGCTTAAAGAAATCCTCCAGATCCTCGGTGAAAAGAACTCCCAGCGCATCTCCAATATGGTCAACGACCTGGTCATCCGCACCAATGAAACAGAAGGCCGAACCCTTGCCATGAGTCCGGTTTTGCTGGAGGCCATTGCCGCCCTCCGCCTCTATCTTTACAACAACGTGTACCGCACCAGCCGGGTCCATAATGATTTCAAAAAGGCCATGAAGATCCTGCGCGAGCTCTATGAATACTTCATGGAGGAGGACATCAAGCTGCCCTCAGGCGAGGTGTGGGGCGCTGAAATCAACTACCCGCAAGACACGCCCAGGCACCGCCGGGTCTGTGACTTTATTGCCGGCATGACCGACCGTTATGCCCTTGATTTATATACACAAATTTTCTTCCCCAAACCGTGGAGCGTGGTCTAGTGACTCACCCCACAATTTCTGCCGGAAAAACAAAAAAAGGAAAGCAGGTTTCGGAGCGATTTTCGCGGATTTACTCCGAGTCACTTATCCTAGTAAACATAAAACAACATTCCGCTTTAGTGGCTTAATTAATGGATACAAGCAGCCCAGAAACCCTGGCCAAGGCCTATGAGTTCAAAGAAGTAGAGAAGAGATGGTACGCCGCCTGGCAGGCAGACAAAACCTTCAGCGCCAAGATGGACCCGGAACGCGACAGCTTCTCCATTGTTATTCCGCCCCCCAATGTCACCGGCGTTCTCCATGTTGGCCATGCCTTAAACAACACCCTGCAGGATGTCCTTATCCGCTATAAACGGATGATGGGCCTTAACGCCCTCTGGGTTCCTGGCACCGACCATGCCGGTATTGCCACCCAGAATGTTGTTGAACGCCAACTTGCCAGCGAAGACAAAACTCGCCATGACCTGGGCCGCGATAAATTCATCGAACGGGTCTGGCAGTGGCGTCAAGAAAAAGGCGGCACCATCATCAACCAGCTCAAGCATCTGGGCTGCTCCTGTGATTGGGACCGGGAACGCTTTACCATGGATGAAGGCCTGTCCAAGGCCGTGCGCACCGTCTTTGTCCGCCTCTTCAAGGAAGGCCTGATCTACAAAGGCGATTATATCGTCAACTGGTGCCCCCGCTGCCACACGGCCCTGGCTGATGACGAGGTTGAACACGAAGACAAGAAGGGAAAACTCTACCATATCCGTTATCCCTTTGCCGATGGCTCAGGCCACGTAATCGTCGCCACCACCCGCCCTGAGACCATGCTCGGTGATAGCGGCGTGGCCGTCCACCCTGATGACGAACGCTACAACCACCTCAAAGATATCGGCATCAAACTGCCCCTCACCGACCGCACCATCCCCGTGGTCTTTGACCACCATGTCCAGCGCGACTTTGGCACCGGCGCCCTTAAGGTCACCCCGGCCCATGACCGCGACGATTATGAAATCGGCCTGCGCCACGACCTGGAGATCATCAAGGTCATGGATGACTCCGGCATTATGAATGACGCGGCCGGCGCCTACGCTGGTCTCGACCGTTTTGACTGCCGTAAGAAAATCGTTGCCGATCTTGAAGAGCAGGGTTTTCTAGAAGAAATCGAAGATTACGACCATGCCGTGGGTAATTGCTACCGCTGCCACACCGTGGTGGAGCCCACCACCTCCCTGCAATGGTTTGTCTCGGTAAAACCGCTGGCCGATAAGGCCGTGAAAGCGGTGCACAGCGGCGATATCAACATCCACCCCAAGACCTGGGACAACACCTTCTACGCCTGGATGAACAATATCCGCGACTGGTGTATCTCCCGCCAGATCTGGTGGGGCCACCAGATCCCGGCCTGGACCTGCGATGACTGCGGCCAGCTCATGGTGGAAGAAACAGACCCCAGCAGCTGTGACAAATGCGGCTCCAGCAAGCTGAGCCAAGAAACCGATGTCCTTGACACCTGGTTCTCCTCAGCCCTGTGGCCCTTTTCCACCCTGGGCTGGCCGGACAACAGCGAGGAACTGAAATTCTTCTACCCCACCTCAGTGCTGATCACAAGCTTTGACATCCTCTTCTTCTGGGTGGCACGGATGATGATGATGGGCCTCCACTTCATGGATGAGGTGCCCTTTAAGGACGTCTACCTCCATGCCCTGGTTCGCGACAAGCACGGCAAAAAGATGTCCAAATCCACCGGCAATGTCCTTGACCCCCTGGTGGTGATGGATGAGTATGGCACCGATGCCCTGCGCTATACCATGACCGCCTTTGCCGCCCAGGGCCGTGATATCAGGCTCTCCGAGGAACGCATCGAAGGCTACCGCCACTTTATAAACAAGATCTGGAACGCCGCCCGTTTCAGCCTGATGCACATCAACTCCTGTGACGCCAGCGTCACCGCCGACGTGCAGCCCAAAGAGATGGCCCTGGCCCACCGCTGGATCTTAAGCCGCCTCAACAAGGCGATCAACGAGGTCCACGACTCCCTGGCCGGCTTCCGCTTTAACGACACCGCCTCCAGTATCTACCAGTTTATCTGGCATGAGTTCTGCGACTGGTACCTGGAGTGGACCAAGTCCGACCTCTATGGTGACGATGCGACCAAGAAGGCAGAGGCCCAGGCCGTGCTCTTCACCGTCCTTGAGGCCGTCCTCAAACTCCTCCACCCCATTGCCCCCTTTGTCACAGAGGAGATCTGGCATTTTCTGCCAGGTGAACGCTCCACCATCATGACCGAGTCGTACCCGGTGGCCAATCCGGACTGGGATGACAACGAAGCTGAAGAGACTGCCGAGTTAATCATGGGCGTCATCGGTGGTATCCGTAATATCAGAAGCGAGATGCAGATCCATCCCTCCGCCGAAATCGAGGCCTTTGCCATCTGCCCGGACATTAAGAAAGGCCAGCGCCTTGGGGAGCATAGCACCTCCATCATGGGCCTTACCCGCACCTCAAGCCTGGAAATTATCGAGTCGGGCGCCGTACCCAAGGGCGCAGCTACCTACATCTTCGAAGACATGGAGATCTACGTGCCCCTCAAGGGCCTGATCGATGTCGACAAGGAGATTGCTAAGCTTAACAAGAGCAAGCAGAAGATAGACAAGCAATACAACCAGACCAACGGCAAACTTAATAACGAGAAATTCCTGGCCAATGCCCCGGATGACATCATTGCCAAAGAAAAGGCCAAGCTCGAAGAGTTTACCACTAAACTCAGCAAGATCGACGACTCCATCGCTCGTCTCCAGGACCTGGCCTAAATTGCCTCATAAGCATCACCAATAAAAAAGCCCGCAGCCATCATGGCCCGGGCTTTTTTATTGGGACTCTTGGTCAAACTACAAACTATCCAGCGGACTACGCACCCCTTTGCCCCCTTTATTCAAGACATGGGTGTAGATCATGGTGGTGCTCACATCACTATGGCCCAATAACTCCTGAATGGTCCGGATATCATAGCCACTCTCCAGCATATGGGTGGCAAAGGAGTGACGCAACACATGGCAGCTCACCTTTTTGGCAATATCCGCCTCACTTGAAGCCTTCTTTATGGCGCGCTGCAACACACTCTCATGCAGGTGATGACGCCGCACCTCACCACTCCTGCTATCAACCATATTTCTGCTGGCCGGGAACACAAACTGCCAGCCCCACTCCTTACTGGCCCCTGGATACTTTCGGGCCAATGCCTCAGGCAAATAGACATTACCATTGCCAAAGGCAAGGTCACGATCATGGATCATCCTCACTTGCTCCAGATGTTCCTGCAAGGCCTGAACATGGCGGCCCGGCAAAATGGTCACCCTATCCTTTTTACCCTTACCATTGCGCACTATGATCTCCTGACGGTCAAAATCCACATCCATAACCCGCAAACGCATACACTCCATAAGCCGCAAGCCACTGCCATACAGCGTGCCAGCCATGATCTGATGCAGACCAGCCAAACAGGAAAACAGGCGCTGTACCTCGTCAACACTGAGTACCACAGGTAAATGCTTTGATCTCTTAGCATGGGCAAAGTTGCCGATATCACCCAAGGTTCGCTCCAGAACCTGATCAAAAAAGAAGACCAGGCTGTTTAAGGCCTGGTTTTGAGTACTTGGCGCCACCTTTTTCCTGCGAGCCAAATACTCGAGAAAAACACGAACATCAGCAGCGCCGAGCTTGACCAGCATCTTTCCCTGATTCTCAAACAAAAAACGCCTTATCCACCCCTCATAGGACTGCTCAGTGCGCGGCGAGTAATGTCTGAGCCGGGCAACACTCCGCACCAGCTCCAGGATATCCCTCTCAACCTCATGCACCGGCTTATTTATAAGCGAGGCTCTTTTCTCCTTAAATTCCAGTTTGGCACCAACGTCTTGCTGCATAACCTGGCCAGGCACAACTACCTTTTTATCCCAAACAGCAAGCAATGGTCCATTACCAACCTGTTCAAAAAGCAATCGTAATGCCTCAGCCGCCTGCATGAGCTGCCACTCCTCACGAAACTCTCGATGATAGAGTTTGCGCAGAAACTCGTTGACCTGATGTGGCCCAGTCTTAGCCACATCACCTCTCAAAAATTTCACAAATCGCTGCGCCCATCGCCCATACCACTGGATACGATTGCTAGGAACGCCTGCCACAGCAACTCGTTCATCATAAGCATTCCAATCCATAACCTGACACCCTTTTTCATTGACTTAACAAAACAGATACTTCATAGTCCAAAATATTCGAACAATTAGCAACCCTAAATACGATTACAAAGCATGGGCCCGATTAGAATACCCCGCCCCCAATCGATAACCGATTACCCCACGCCGTATATTGTAATGTTA
>JBDLIE010000058.1:0-15675 GCA_039715015.1 Thermodesulfobacteriota bacterium | reverse complement strand
CTATGCGTTTGACAATAACCTGACAGTTTTTTTACTACATTTTTTTGCTATCAACAACAATATCAAGCTTTTAGAAATGTGTATTTTCACCTACCAAACCTAAACAATTCCCTTGCTTTCTGTAGCCTTTTATTAACACCTCTCCCCTTTAAACAATGAAAGAAAGATCTGAACTTTTCACAGAACTCCTCAATATAATAAGAAAACTAAGGGAGCCCGATGGTTGCCCCTGGGACAAGAAACAAACTCCGGAAAGCTTCAAACCGTACCTTCTTGAAGAGACCCATGAACTTTCAGAGGCCATCGACATCGGTGATGCCAATCACATCAAGGAAGAGTTGGGCGATCTCTTCTTTCAGATCAGCTTCCTCACCCTTCTCTATGAGGATCAAAAGCTCTTCACCATGGCTGATGCCTTGCAGGGTATTGTCGACAAAATGATCCGCCGCCACCCCCACGTCTTCACCGACGAGAAGTTTGAATCTGAGGAAGCGATCCGTAAGAATTGGCAGAAAATAAAGGCTGAAGAAAAACAACAGGAGAAAAGTGACCTTATTGATGTGCCAAAATCTCTCCCCTCGCTAAACCGTGCCCAGCGCGTTTCGAGCCGGGCGGCAGCGCACGGCTTTGAGTGGCCGGACCAGGAAACCCTTCTTAAGAAATTCCAAGAGGAATCAACAGAACTTGAAGAGGCGGTGCGCAGTGGCGACAAAAAACATATCGCTGAAGAGCTCGGCGATGTGTTTTTCATGCTTATTAACATATGCCGCCGTCATGATCTCTACGGCGAAGATATTATGCATAAGGCAACGGATAAATTTATCCGCCGTTACACAAGTATGGAGACCATGATCAAAAAAGATGGCGAGAGCATCACGGAGCTTAACAGCGATGACCATCTTCGTTACTGGCTAAAGACCAAAGAAAATGAGACTGGCTGACCCAAAAGGTTGAATCTACGAACCACCCAGTCTATCCTTTTTTTTACTTTAGCTTACTTGCCCGGCAATGCTGCCATGGCCTCTTTAAAGGCCTGAGCTGATCTTGAAATCACGCCATCCTCCACACAGAAGGCCAAGCGGAAATAACCAGGCATACCAAAGCCGCGACCAGGCACGGCCAGGATTTTATACTTCTGCAGGTGAGCGACAAACTCGGCGTCATCCTCCAGAGGGGATTTAGGGAAGATGTAGAAAGCGCCTTTGGGGGCAGTAAATTCCAACCCGGCATCCTCAAGTATTTTGCAAAAGATCTGCCGCCGCTTGGTATAGATCTCCGTTTCCACGGTCATACCCTGCAGGGTAGCCACTACCCGTTGCATGAGGGCCGGGGCATTTACAAAACCAAGGATACGATTGGCCAGGGTCATTGCCGCCAGAAGATTTTCTTTATCAGCAATCTGCGGATGGATGGCAATATAACCGATGCGCTCTCCAGGCAGGGAAAGGTCCTTTGAGTAGGATGAAACCACAACACTGTTCTGATATGCCTTGAAGATAGATGGCACCTCACAATTATCAAAAATGATTTTGCGGTAGGGCTCGTCAGAAAGCAGAAAGATGGTGGAATCGAACTTCTGCTCACAGCGGCTCAGCAATGCACCTAAAGCGGCCAGATCCTCGGCCGGATAAATCTGGCCGGTGGGATTGTTGGGAGAGTTGATGATAATGGCCTTGGTCTTGGCACTTATAGCATCCTCAATGGCCTGTAAGTCGAGATTAAAATCATCGGTTGTTTTGACGATTTTGCCGACCCCACCCTGGTTATCGATATAAAAATTATACTCAACAAAGAAAGGGGCCAGGATGATGACCTCTTCCCCCGGGTTAAGAATGGATTTCAAAACGACATTCAAGGCGCCGGCGGCCCCGCAGGTCATGAGGATCTCATCGCCGCCAACCGTCACCTCCTGTTCTTTAGATATCTGGCCGGCTACGGCATCACGGACAAAGGGATAGCCGCCGTTTGGCATATAACTATGGGAGCCAGCTCCTTCCTCGGCCACCAGTTGTTTCAAATTTTCATCAAAGGCAGGGGGTGGCGGCAGGTCAGGATTACCAAGGCTGAAATCAAAAACATTTTCAGCGCCATACTCGGCCTTTAATTGGGCGCCCTCCTCGAACATCTTACGAATCCAGGACGAACGATTGGCAAAATCGGTCATTTTAGTGGAAATAGCCATTCTTTACTCCTTCTGCTAGTCATCGGCATAAAGCCGCTCTATTTCTAATTATTGGTTCTCAAGTTTTTATTCAGCGTTGTTTCGCCTTCATGCCCCGTCTTTCAAGTGCTGATAGGCCATGTTTATTTCCTTCATCTTCTCTTCAGCAACCTGACGAAATTCTTCGCCGAGATGACCGACAAGATCGGGGTGGTTCTCCTTACTGAGCTTCCGATACGCCTCCCTTACCTCATCCTGAGACGCTCCAGGAGAGAGGCCAAGAGTCTCAAAATAACGGGCCGTATCTGAACGTTGTTGCTCGCCCCTCGACTCATAATGGGCGTGGTAACGGCCGCGAATGGCAGCATAGGCAAACTGATTGATCTCTAGGAAACGGGCTATCCTTTCTGTGAGGTCAAGCTCTTCAGTTGAAACCTTATGGTTTGAATAGAGCACCTGAAACACAAGCTCAACGAGGATGAGGCGTGGCTGATAGCCGAACTGGCCTTTAAATTCCGCCAACAGCTCATCGAGGCCGGCAGAACTGCCTGTGGCATCCTTAATGAGCTCCTTGACCCAGAACATCTGCTCCTGGCTGTAATGGAGGTTAACTCTAAAAAAGCTGGTAATGGTGGATATTTCAGCCCGGGCAATCTGGCCGTCGAGTTCAGCAATCTTGACCAGGATATGGACAAGCAGCGAGACAAACTGGTTGCGATCTTCGGACTGGTGAGACTCGTACTGGTTTACCTTGTAGCGGACAAAGAGAGAGAAAGCCCAGAGGCCGCCGACAATCACCATAAAGAAGATGAAGATCGACATAAGTACCATGCCAACCACATCAAACAGAAGCGGTGCTCCCCCGGTGAGGAGAAGAAGCATGGCAAGGACAACTAAGCAGCCGCCACAGCCTGGTGATTCATGACGTCTATAGGGT
The DNA here is from genome assembly GCA_039715015.1 of Thermodesulfobacteriota bacterium. Classification (GTDB taxonomy): domain Bacteria; phylum Desulfobacterota; class Desulfobulbia; order Desulfobulbales; family SURF-16; genus BM506. The sequence continues at coordinate 12,577 of JBDLIE010000058.1, read as the reverse complement.
GACATAGATTCCTCGAAACCTCTTACTGGTCTGCTTGGCCGGCAAAAAGGGCCTCAGCAAATTCTTCGGGGTTAAAGTCACGTAGATCATCGATTTGTTCACCAATGCCAATGAAGCGAATGGGAATCTCAAATTCCCGGCAGATATTAACGATGATACCGCCCTTGGCTGTACCGTCGAGCTTAGTGAGGGTCAGGCCGCTTATGTCAACAGCCTTACTGAATTCACGGGCCTGGGAGATACCGTTTTGGCCGGTGGTAGAGTCAATAACCAGCATAATTTCGTGGGGCGCGTCAGTTATTTTCTTGCTGATCACCCTTTTGATCTTTTTAAGTTCCTCCATCAGATTAACCTTGGTGTGGAGACGGCCGGCAGTATCAATAATAACCACATCAAAATTTCTTTTAACGGCATACTCCACACCGTCAAAAACCACTGAGGAGGGATCGGCTCCGGTATCCTGGGCAATGACAGGGGCATCAATGCGCTGGCCCCAGATCTTGAGCTGCTCAACGGCGGCAGCCCGGAAGGTGTCACCAGCAACCAAAAGCACCTTTTGGCCGGCCTTAACAAATTTATTCGCCATCTTGCCGATGGTGGTTGTTTTGCCGACACCATTTACACCAACGACCATTATGACAAAAGGCCCTTTTTCCGGCATGACCAGCTCAGCGGCTTTGTCGGAACCAACCAAAAACTCTGTTATTCTATTCTTTAAAACAACCTTCAAGGCCTGGGGATCGGCTAATTCATTGCGAGACACCTTATCGCGGGCATCATCAACAAGGTCCATGGTGGTTTCAACCCCAAGATCAGCGGTGATGAGAATCTCTTCAAGATCGTCCAGGAGCTCCGGATCAATAACCTTTTTGCCGAGGAAAAGTTCATCAACCCTTTCAACAAGATTTCCTCTAGTTTTCTCTAAGCCCTTAGTCAGGCGTTTAAAAAGAACACCAACATCCTCATGGAGAATGGATTTTGGGGCCTCCTCAACAGGCTCTTCAGGGACCAGAACCTCTTCCTCTCCAGCATGGGGAGTAACAGTATCATCTTTGGAAGACTTCTTTTTAAACCAACCGAGCATAAAGCACCTTAGGTCAACACATAGCTTCCCAGCAAAAGTGCCAGGGCAACAAGATAGAGGGAAGTTTCAAGCTGGAACTCCAACCGTGGCGAGGACGACAGTCCGCCAGCCTGATACTTTTTTGTAATCAAGAGAAGATATGCAACGCCAGGCAGAAAAAAGAACATCGCCTTTGGCAGAAGCACCGTCAGGGGAAGAACAATACCAGCCCCAAAGAGCGCGTACAATAAATAGGTGAGAAAAAAAATGGTCTTTTCTTCACCTATGCAGACAGGCAAAGTCTCCTTACCGACAATACGATCGCCCTGAACATCAAAGACATCGAAGAGGGCATTCCGTACATAGATAAAAACTAGAACCAAGCCTAGCAGGACTAGTAGGGTAGCAGGCTCTGATTCAGAGCCCCAGTTAGGCAAGACCACAGTGGCCATGGCCCAGGCCAAGGCCACAAGAAAGGTCTTTGAACCGGGGATTTCCTTGAGGCGTTTAATCTTAAAAATTCGGGCGATGGTATCTGGAAAAATCGGGATACGGTAAAAGATACCCAGGACAGCCATGGCAAAAAACAACAGAAAAGGGACGTTGCCACTCTTCCAGAGCAATGTTCCCACGCCAACCAACATGAGGTAGGAGAGAGCCAGAAGACTGGACCCAAATTTATCAGCAAATTTCTCCAACAAAGGGTCATTAAAGCGGCGGCTATGCTCACCGCTGAAACGGTTAATATTATGCATGGCAAAAAGATAACCAAAGGCAATGGCAAAGGCCTGCCAGAGGAAATGGCCGGAAAGGATCTTGGCAAAGGCCAGCGCCAGGAAACCGCCGCCCACTGAAACATACGAATTAGAAGCAAGAAGCGCCCAGGCTGCGGACTGGCAGAAATGACAAAAACCACCCTCCTCCCGGCCCTGGATTGCCTCCAGGGTACGCATAACCCGATTTATCATCCAGGTAGGGGTCGAGGCCCCGGCAGTGACGCCCACCGTCTCAAACCTTCGAAGTTGATCAAAATCAAGATCAGCTTCGGTCTCAACCAAGAAAACAGGAAGCCCCTTATTTTCCGCTATCTCAGCCAGGCGTTTGGTATTAGCACTGGCCTTGCCGCCCACCACAACCACCGCCTCCACCTGGTCGCAGAGGGTACGCACCTCGTTTTGGCGCTTATGGGTGGAGTCACAGATTGTATTAAAGACCTTGCCATTGGCAAAACGACTGGTGATCAGCTCGCTCAACTCTGCAAAAGAATCATCATCCTGGGTGGTCTGGCTGACAATGATGTACGGACCTTTAATGTCAAGGCCCGCAACATCCGCTTTATTTGACACCACAGCTACATCAGGCTCGGCATAGCCCATGAGGCCGATGACCTCGGCATGGTTTTTATCGCCGACAATAACAGTGAAGCAGTTATCCTTCTTATGCCTCTTGATGATTGCCTGGACCTTGACGACCCGGGGACAGGTGGCATCCTTCACCTCAGCACCGGCCTTTTTCAGGCTGGCCTTCTGCCCAGGAGGGACACCATGAGCCCGGACGATGACAACGCCGGAATGTTGCTCTGGGATCTCGCTAAGAACCTCTACACCCCTCTCCTCAAGGAGACTAAGTACCTGAGGGTTATGAATCAACGGGCCGAATGTGGTGATCTTCTTATCTGTTTGCTGGACGGTTTCCAGGGTGGTTTCAACAGCGCGACGCACACCCATGCAAAAACCGGCTTTCTTGGCGAGGATGACTTTCATAGATTTTTTTTAAAAAGACCAAAGAAATGATGGAAACAGCAATATTTTAAGCTTGCCGATACTAAACCCAATGAGGTTTTTTTGCAAGATCAGGGCTGCTGCCAGCTGCCATCAATAAGCAGCTCATGGGGGCGAAATTGCCTCTTATAATTCATAGAGGCCAGAGGTTCGATGAGATAACCGAGATAGAGATAGTCAAAACCCTGTTGTCGGCAGAAATCCACCATGCTCAGGACATTAAGAATACCCGGGTTACGTGCTGAGAACTGTGGATCAAAATAAAAATAGACCGCATTAAGCCAGGATTTACCCATATCCACCACTGCTACCCCTAAAAGCTGGTCATCCAGGCGGTATTCAAACTCAAAGGTGTCAGTGATGGAATTCGCAAAGAAGGTGCCGTAATAACTTTCAGCCGAGTTATCGCGACCACTGAAACGATCTGCAAAAAAGGTGTTAAGCAGATTTATCTTTTCATAGGTGACGGAAAAAGGACCGGGAGTAATGGTCACATCCATATTCTTTTTCATGATCCGGCGCTGGGAGCGGTTTGCCTTAAATTCTTTAACCGGCAAACGAATAGGCTGACATTCACAGCAATCCGGGCAGACCATGGTATAAATAGAGTTACCATTGCGCCTAAAACCAGAGTCAATAAAGGCAGACATCAAAGGATCGTCAACAAAGCCGAACTGGGCCTGGCGATAGACAGCCATTTCAGAAACGCCGTACGGACAAATCGTGGGGATATCATAAAAATACTTGAGATATCCGTTGATTAATCCGTTATCTACTTTCTTGATGGTGGTCATTTTTTCTTAATACAAAAAATAATTCCGCCGAAGTCGATCAAATTCATCTAGAGCATCCTGCCAGCCTTCTTCCAGCTCAACAGTAGCAGTACCCTCTTCTAAAGCCAGACGAACCTCTTGGCTGCCAAGGATCAGATCCATAGGTAATATATCATACTCATACTCATAGGGGGGTTGTTTATAGGCAAAAAGTTCCGGATATAAGGTCATTATCGCCTGCAAGATGGCCAAGGTGGTTCGATATGGCCTGAAGATGGCAGAATCAGTGACATGGAGTTGAAAACCGTTGCAGACCTGGCCCTGCCATTTGTGGAATGTGGGTTCAAATTGCAGGGGGCGTAAAAAGGCACCTGGCAGCGGAGTATGGGCGAGATTGTCAAGGACCTCATCACAGTTCAGAAACGGGGCGCCAAAGAGCTCAAAGGGCAGAGAGGTGCCACGTCCTTCCGAGATATTGGTCCCTTCCCAGATCACTTGCCCAGGGTAGACCAGGGAGGCGGCATAACTGGGCATATTGGGAGAAGGAAAGACCCAGGGCAGCTTACAATCAGGGAAATGCATATCTCGCTGCCAGCCCTGCATTTTGACAACATGGAGCTCTGCCCCAATGCTGAAATGATCGTTAAAAAGCAGGGCCAATTCAGCGAAGGTGAGACCATGGCGCATGGGAAGCGGATAGAGCCCGACAAAGGACCTATACTCCTCCTCAAGAATATTCCCCTCCACAGCCTCGCCGCCAATAGGGTTGGGGCGGTCAAGAACAACAACGGTTTTACCTGCTTGAGCTGCGGCCTCAAGCATATAGGCCAGGGTATACATGAAGGTGTAGACTCTGGTGCCGACATCAACGATATCGACAAGAACCACGTCAACATGGTCCATCATTTCCGGGGTTGGTTTGCGCGTTTCACCATAGAGGCTGAAAACAGGCAGATCACTGACCTGGTCGCGGCCATGGTCCGACTCCACCATATTATCCTGCTTTTCTGCGAAAAAACCATGCTGCGGAGAAAACAGACAGCTGAGTTGGCCTGGGAACGAGGCCATGATGAGATCGCGGCTATGGCGGAAAGAACGATTTGTCGAAGCCTGGTTGCATAATAGGCCAAGACGTTTATCTTTTACCAGAGACAGGGGCGATGCTATGAGTTCTTCAATTCCAAGGGTAACCATGGGGCAATAATGACCTTAAATCTTGCAGAATGAGTAAGAGCTTCGTATAAAAGCTAAACAATAGTGCATTTTCCGTAATGATTACAGCCTATTTTACTGAATTCATCGCAAAAATGCCCCAAAAAACAGCCATTTCAAATCAAGGATACAAGTTATGAAGATAGCAATTGCCGGCAAGGGAGGTGTGGGGAAGACAACCATCATGGCCCTCATCGCCAAGGAATTACAGCGGGCCGGCAAAGAAGTTTTGATCATTGATGCCGACTCCAGCCCTCATATGGCCCAGACCTTGGGCTTTGACAATATTGATAAAATAACCCCCATTGCCGACATGTCAGCCCTGCTGGCGGAACGGGCAGGCAAGGTAGAGGGTTCTCCTTTCTACAACATTAACCCGCAGGTCGATGATCTGCTTGCTGACTTCATGATCGAGAAGGAAGGCCTCAGACTCATGGTCCTCGGGGCCATCCAGACTGCCGAGGGCGGCTGCGCTTGCCCGGAAAGCACGGTACTTAAAAGGCTGCTCACCAAACTTCTTCTCAGTCCTTCCCAGGCCATCTTACTTGACATGGAAGCGGGAGTAGAACATTTGGGCCGCGGTACCATTGCCAGCGTTGATGAACTCTTTATAGTCGTGATCCCGTCACAATCGAGCATACGAACTGCTGAAAAGGTCTATAAGCTCGCCCAGGAGGCAGGGATTAAGAATATTTCCTTTGTGGCAAATTTGGTGGAAGATGAGGACGACAGCACCTTTCTCAAACAAGGACTTTCAAAAGCGCCGGTGGCCTATTTCCCCAACTCAAAGATCATCCGCAAAGGAGAACGCCAAGGAAAACCCTTAGAGATCGATGCCGATCCCCAAGCCACCAAAGCTGCCCAGGATGTTTTGAACTTTCTCAGCAGCTAGTTGCGACCTCAAATCACAATCCCCCCGACGTCTGACAGATCATCCCATTCAGGCATTGACCTACCAGGAGGGGTATTATCCTCTAAGTTTTTTAAGCAAAACAAAGCCCGCAATCCGGGCAGGTCGTCGTAGAAGTCTCAAACTCAAAACCACAGGCCGGACAGGTAGCCTGCCCATCTTCCTGATTAAAGACCGCATCGCTATGGCGAGTGTCATGATCGTCAATACCTGTTAACTGCCGAAAGTCTTCCTGGATCAGGGCATGGGCTGCCTGGGCATCCTCCCGGCGTACCTGCAGAAAAAAGGTGGAAGGACAACAGCCCTTATTACAGCCACCCTCGTCACCGACGATCATCATTCCGATGTTTTCCCGCGCAAATGCCTTTTCCAGCTTTTTCAAATCAGCCAAGGGCCCCTTATGGATGGTGACAATATCATCGCCGGCCCCCAGTTCACCAAGCCGGGAATTACGGGCCTGTTGGGAGTTGCTCACCATATCGAGCATCTCACTGCCGGTTAAAAGGGTTATTTTACAGGCTGCGCAGCTTTCAATATCGGCCCGGTATTCGTCCTGACACTGGGGGCAATACTTTAAATCAGATTCGTATCTCATCAACTTCTCCCTTACAAAATATAGCGGCTCAGATCCTGGTCCTCTGAGATGCCGGTCAGTTGTTCTGCCACATAATCAGCAGTAACGATGAATTTCTCACCGCCCTTGCCCGGAGCATCAAAGGAGAGGTCCTCAAGGAGCCGCTCAAGGATGGTATGAAGCCTGCGGGCGCCAATATTTTCTGTTGATTCATTGACATCAGCGGCAATCTTGGCCATGGCACGAATGGCGGCTTCTTCAAACTCCAAGTCAACATCCTCAGTGGCCAGCAGAGCTATATATTGTTTAATCAAGGCATTCTCAGGTTCGGTGAGGATACGATAGAATTCCTCCTCCCCCAAGGCGTCAAGCTCAACCCGGACCGGAAAACGGCCCTGCAGTTCCGGCACCAGATCTGAGGGTTTACTGATATGAAAGGCACCGCTGGCAATAAAGAGGATATGGTCTGTTTTAACCATGCCGTATTTAGTGGTCACCGTGGAGCCCTCAACAATGGGGAGCAGATCACGCTGTACACCTTCTCGGGAAACTTCAGCGGATGATGAGGAGCCCGCGCTCCGGGAGGCGATCTTGTCAATCTCGTCAAGAAAGATGATACCAGTCTGCTCAACACGCTGGAGAGCAAGGCGGGTTACCTTTTCCATATCAATGAGCTTTTCCGCCTCTTGTTTTTCCAGGATGATGATCGCCTCTTTCACTGGCAGCTTGCGGCGATCACTCTTTTTGGGAAAGAGCTTGGAAAACATGTCCTTCATGGAGGAGCCCATATCGTCCATGGGCCCGGATGACAGCACCTCAACCATGGGCATGGCAGGAGCAGCCTGCTCGACATTCATCTCCACTTCACGATCATCAAGCTTGCCCTCGTCGAGCATAACCCGGAACTTCTCGCGAGTGGGCGAGGCGGCAGGATCAGTGGGGGCAGCCCCGGCAGTGGTGGGCGGCGGGGGCACCAATAAATCCAAAATCCGTTCGCGGGCCATCTCCTTTGCCTTCTGGGTCAACACCTCGGACTCTTCCTCCTTAACCAAACTAATAGAAAGCTCGGTGAGGTCCCGAATCATTGACTCCACATCGCGGCCCACATAGCCCACCTCAGTGAATTTGGTGGCCTCGACCTTTAAAAAAGGGGAGCGATCAAGCTGGGCCAGACGGCGGGCAATCTCTGTCTTACCGACACCGGTGGGGCCGATCATAATGATATTTTTCGGGGCAATCTCATCACGCAACGGTTGGGGCACCTGCTGGCGCCGCCATCTATTGCGCAGGGCCACGGCCACAAAGCGCTTGGCATCGTCCTGACCAACGATGAACTTATCTAAACGGGTGACAATTTCTTCAGGAGTGAGGGCTTTAATTTTCTGACTCATACTTTTTCCACAACAATATTGGTATTGGTAAATACGCATATGGAACCGGCTATCTCCATAGCAGCCCGGCAGATTCCTTCGGCATTAAGATCACTATGAGAAATTAAGGCCTTGGCGGCGGCCTGGGCATAGGCCCCACCTGAGCCGATGGCCAGAATACCATCATCAGACTCGATGACATCACCGGTGCCCGAAAGCAGAAGAGAGTAGTCCTTGTCAGCAGCAATAAGCATGGCCTCAAGGCGGCGCAGCATCTTGTCGGTACGCCAATCCTTGGCAAGTTCTACCGAGGCGCGCATCAGGTTGCCGTTAAACTGTTCCAGCTTTTGTTCTAGTTTGTCATAAAGGGTAAAGGCATCGGCGGTGGAACCGGCAAAGCCTGTCACGACCTTATTATTAAAAAGGCGGCGCACCTTGCGGGCCTCGTGCTTCATGACGGTGTTTCCTAAGGAAACCTGGCCGTCTCCCGCCATGACCACCTCATCCTTATGACGAACGCAGATAATCGTTGTTGATCGTATTATTGGTTTTTCCATTTTGTCAATTTTATCAATTAGTTAGTCAAAAATATTGTTATAAAGTGCCTTGAAAAATGAGCGTTTTGTTCGAGGACAAGGAGTGGCGGAAATAAAAAGCGCAGCATATGAATATATGTGAGCAGTTTTATTTTTGGCACGATGCCGTAATCGGGCAAAAAAGCAATTTTTCAGGGTACTTTAGGCTTTGGGGTGGGCCTTGTCATACACCGCCATAAGGTGGTCCACCGTTAAATGTGTATATTTCTGGGTTGTGGAAAGACTGGCATGCCCTAATAGCTCCTGAACGACACGTAAATCCGCTCCCATTTCCAAGAGATGGGTGGCAAAAGAATGGCGAAGGGCATGGGGTGTCACCGGTGCTGTGATTCCAGCCCGAACCGCATAGGCCTGGACCATTCTCTCAATGGACCGTGTTGTCAGCCGACCTCCCCGGTTATTAAGAAATAAGGCATTTTCATCGATCCTTTTGCCCTGCTGCCGCTTTTTAGCAAGAAGCAAAGCGCGGTTTTCAAGATAAAGAGTAAGGGCATCAAGGGCCTGTGAGCCCACGGGAATAAGCCTCTCCTTTTTTCCTTTGCCGATTACCCTAACCATTTCGGCGCCAAAATCAACCTGCTCAAGGTTAAGATTTACAATTTCCGCCACCCGCATCCCTGTTGAGTAGAGAAGCTCTAATAGAGCGGTGTCGCGGCGCTGAAATTGATCCTGAGCACCTGGTTCTTCCAAGAGACTGAAAACCTCATCCACGCTTAAAAAAACAGGGATATGTTTGCCGAGTTTCGGCATGGAAACAGAGGCTGTGGGATCAACTTCAAGAACTCCCTGACGAAGAAGATATCGAAAAAAGGTACGCAGGGCCGAGATTTTACGGGCCACCGAATTGGCCTTATTTTTACCGTTGAGATAAAAGACCCAAGCCCTGACATCCTTGGCGTCCAGACCAGCCAATGGTTTATCTTCAACAAAGGCGCTGAATTCAAGAATATCACGTTGATAATTATCAACCGTATGGTTTGAATAGCCTCTTTCCACCCTCAGCCAAGCGAGAAAGTGTTTAAGGCATGTATCAAGATTTTGCTGGGTCAAAAATTATTCTCCATGCTCTTGAATGACCAACAAAGGGTCTGCAAGGGCTGAACTGACAATTACCATAGCCTTGTTTTTTTTTAAACCGTTGCCAGCCCCAGGTTATTCATTTATCATGTCACACTTTACCGGACAACCTATCAACAGGTGACCATATGGCCAGAAAAACCTTTGAAGACGCCCTCAAAAATCTAGAAAAAATCACCTCTGATCTTGAAAGTGGTGAACTCAGCCTTGAAGCCAGCTTAAAAAAATTTGAGGAGGGCATTAAGCTTGCCCAGTTCTGCAACGACAAACTGGATGATTGCCAACAGAAGGTCACCCTCCTCTTAGAAAAAAACGGCTCTCTTACAGAGACCCCCTTTGATATCAGTGGTAATGAATCTTAAGGTCTACCTCCAGGAAAAACGAGATATTGTTGAGCAGGCCCTTCAAGATGTCATGCTTACCCCACAGGGCCTCCTTACCAAACATATTGAGGCCATGTCCTACTCCCTTTTTGCCGGCGGTAAACGGGTGCGGCCCATCCTGTGTATTGCTGCTGCAGAAAGCCTCGGCGCTGACCTCACAGGTCTACTCCCTATAGCTGCAAGCCTGGAGTTTATCCATACCTACTCCCTGATACATGATGACCTGCCGGCCATGGATAATGACGAACTGAGGCGCGGCAAACCAACCAACCACACTGTCTACGGCGAGGCTGAAGCTATCCTTGCCGGTGACGGTTTACTCACCATGGCCTTTGAAATCTTAAGCGACCCCAAACTAAGTAATCAGCTTGGCGCTGAAAAACAGCTTCGCCTCATCCATATTCTATCCACTTCTGCCGGGCCTCAGGGTATGGTAGGAGGTCAAGCCATTGATATTGATTCAGAAGGCAAAGAAATCCCCTTTGCAACCCTGCGCTATCTGCATAGTTGCAAGACAGGGGCCCTTATTACAGCAGCTGTTGAAATGGGGGCAGTCCTGGGTAATGCTGATGAGGACCAGTTTCAGGCCTTTAGTGAATACGGTAAAAATATCGGCCTTGCCTTCCAGATCGTTGACGATTTATTAAATGTAGAAGGTACCACAGAACAATTAGGAAAAAAGGCCGGCTCTGATGCTGAACTTGAGAAAGCCACTTATCCTGCCTTTTTCGGCCTTGATGACACAAAAAAGAAGGCCAAGGCCGCAGTTGCTAATGCCATCAAAGCCCTGCAGCCATTTGACAGTAAAGCCGATCCCCTTCGTGAGATCGCTCACTATATATACTACCGTAAACGATAGCCACTCTTTGAGGCAGCTGAGCAAACTATGTCTTCCGCGTTGTTAGAAAAAATTGATTCCCCAGATGATCTTCGCAAGCTCGCAGTCAGCGATCTTGTCCCACTTGCTGAAGAAATTCGTACCAAAATTATAGAAACAGTTTCCATCACCGGTGGCCACCTGGCCCCTTGTCTCGGGGTTGTCGAGCTCACCCTTGCCCTCCATTACGTCTTTAACACTCCTGAGGACAAGTTAATCTGGGATGTGGGCCACCAGGCCTATGCCCACAAGCTCATCACTGGTCGTCGTGACCAATTTCATACCTTACGTAAGTACAAAGGGGTGAGCGGTTTTCCCAAACGGGACGAAAGCCCCTATGATGCCTTTGATACAGGTCATAGCTCCACATCCATCTCCGCAAGCTTAGGCATCAGCCTGGCTAAATTTCTTAAAGGAGATACGGCAAAAGCCATTGCTGTTATTGGTGACGGTTCCATGACTGGCGGCATGGCCTTTGAGGCCTTAAACCAGGCTGGTCATCTGGGCAAAGACCTTGTTGTCATCTTAAATGATAACGAAATGTCCATCTCCCCTAATGTCGGTGCCCTTTCCAGCTTTCTCAGCCGAAAATTAAGCGGTAAGGCCATGGTCCGTCTCAAGAAGGAGATGGAAACTTTCCTTAAAGGCTTCCATGGCGTCGGCGACAATATCCTCCAGGTCCTCAAGAAGAGTGAGGAGAGCTTTAAAGGCTTCTTCACGCCAGGCATGCTCTTTGAGGCCCTAAAATTTGAATATATTGGCCCTATTAACGGCCACGATGTTGATGGCCTCATCGAAACACTTGAGAATGTCCGCGACCTTCATAACGGCCCGGTCCTGGTCCATGTCATCACCACCAAGGGCAAGGGCTATACCCCTGCTGAGAAAAACCCTGGTTCTTACCATGGTGTCGGCCCCTTTGATAAGACTTCCGGCAAGGCCTTGCCGACCAACCCCACCCCTATTTCATATACCCAGATTTTTGGAGACACCCTGGTGGAGATTGCTGATAAGGATCCTCGCGTTGCCGCAATCTCTGCTGCCATGCCGGCAGGCACCGGTCTGACCCGGTTCGCCAACATCTACCCGGAACGATTCTTTGATGTGGGTATTGCCGAGCAGCATGCCGTCACCTTTGCTGCTGGTCTTGCCACCGAGGGTATTCTTCCTGTGGTGGCTATTTACTCGACCTTCTTCCAGCGGGCCCTGGACCAGATCATTCATGATGTTTGCCTGCCCAACCTGCCGGTAACTTTTGCCATTGATCGAGCCGGGGTGGTGGGTGATGACGGCCCTACCCACCATGGTGTTTTTGATCTCAGTTTTTTCCGCTTTATTCCTAACATGGTCCTCATGGCGCCTAAAGACGAGGCAGAGTTGCAAAATATGCTTTACACCTCCATCTTTCTCCCTGGCCCTTCAGCAGTTCGCTATTGCCGGGGAAATGGCGAGGGTGTGCCCCTGCACAGTGACTTGACCAAAATCCCATACGGCAAGGGAGAACTCCTCAAGGAAGGCAGCGACATTCTGCTGCTTCCCATTGGCAACCGGGTCTACCCTGCCCTGGCTGCCGCAGAAGGCCTTGAGAAACTCGGCATTAATGCGGCAGTGATTAATCCACGTTTTGTAAACCCCATTGATGGCGATCTCATCTGTGAATGGGCCCAAGCCACCGGCAAGGTCATCACCATTGAGGACAATGTCAAAAAAGGCGGTTTCGGCAGTGCTGTGCTGGAGCTCTTTGCGCGCCGTAACCTGCACAACATCAATACGAGCCTTCTCGGCTTCCCTGATAAATTTGCCGAACACGCCCCCCAGGAAACCCTCTGGCATCTTGCCAAAATTGATACACCAGCCATTATCAATAGCGCCCTGGAACTGATCGGCACCAAGAAATAAAGAGATCAACGGATACAATAAAAAAAGGCCGGTATGCATTAATGCATACCGGCCTTTTTTTA
>JBDLIE010000057.1:0-16706 GCA_039715015.1 Thermodesulfobacteriota bacterium | reverse complement strand
CAGTGGTCTGCAAAACCATTATTCCCCAGTTCGACTCTGGGTGCCGCCTCCACGTTTATTAAAAGGCTTAGAGATTACTCTCTAAGCCTTTTTTTTGTGACTTGCCCCGTGCCGGCCTCACAACTGATCCATAAGAAAAAGGCTGAAGGAATCCTCCCTCAACCTCTCTAGAGCCTAATCAATTTTCTTATTGGCAGCCTGCCCTCAAACTGTTTCTAAAACCCAAATTCCTCCAACATTTGGTTAACAGTTTCCTGATCGAGCATACCGTCGTCATCCTTCCCTTCTTCAGAGATGCCACCGAGATACTTATCAACATCCCCCTGGGCAAGATTTTTACCCTCATCAACGGAAATAGTGGAGTCATCCTTTTTATGTTTGAGCTGAGAGCCAAAGCTGACCACAATGGCAAGGAGTTCAATCTGAAAATCACTAAGGAGTTTTAGGATCTTCATAATACGCTGACCGGAAAGATCCTGAAAACTCAGCGCCTCTGTTATTTTGGATACATCAGAGGTAATAGAGGTTGAGACGTCAAAAGCTGCCTCGATTTTCTCAAAAATATCGTGTTGATCATCAAGGCTCATCACCTTGCCATTAACGGCTTTGACCGATTCCGCTTTATTGGCTAATTCAGGAAGAGACTTTATAGCCTCCTGACATTTTTGCAGGGTATCCACAACCTCATCCAGACGGGGATCAGGGACTACTGATGCTCCTTGCTTCTCAGCCGCAGCCTCCGAAGAACCTTCTAATTCAACTTCCTCAATGGCGGGAACCTCCAGGGGGATGGCCTGATCGAGAAAAATAGTACTTTGACCGGTATCCATTTTTTTCAGGAGGTTTTTAATCCCCTTGTCATTACAGGCTGCAAAGAAAGACTGGAAAACATCAGACATGGGCACGTTAAAATAATTATCATCATCTGCCTCATAGCCTGTTGCCTTTTCACTGATCTTGTCCTGAAAACGTTCAAGATCAAAAATTTCCTCCGCCTTTTCACGGGCTCCTGAAATGTGCGCCTTCACTGTCTCGTTAGTACAAAGTTCATAGAGGGTCTGGAAGATGGTATCCAGATCAAAGAGGTAGCGTTCTTTCTTTTCAACCTTTTCAGCAGCCTTCCTGGCAGGGGTATCTCCCCTTTCTGCCCTTAATGCTTCAAGAAGATTAAGGACGCCGCTTAAATCTGAGTCAATACTCTTAATCTCAGCATTTAAGGATGCTGCCTCCCCCGCCTCTCCACCTTCTTCGTGCTCAGCCTCAACGGCAAAGGCAGGATGATCTTTTAACTCCGAGAGGAGAGACTGGACATCTCCTGTGCCGCCTTGCACCTTTTCGACACTGTCCATAATTTCCATGGCAGCTTTTTCCGTCATGGCGACAATGTCCCGTAGCTGGGTCTTGGCATGCTCCAATTTATCACCGGCTTCATCCAGCGTTGCCCGCTGCTGTTTGCGGTCTTCGGCTGGAATTTCCATGATGGTGGAGCTTAATGATTTGGCCAGCTGGCCTATATCTTGATAGAGATCTTCTGAGACGTGTTGATAATAATCATCACCGCCTTCTGTGCTGACGCCAGGTGTGATTTGAGAGGGTACTCCGGCACCAGCCGATGAAGCGGCAGGAGACCCTATGATGGTGATATTATAATTCGCCTCAGATGTAGGTATACGAAAATATCCAGAGCCGATTTCAAGAAAGATTTCCGGTTTGTCCGCCACAACATTCCCCCTTTTATCTCGTGCGCTCTCCTCCCTGAAAATCGCCTAAAGAGAAACAACTCACAGCATTTGATAAAATTTATACTTTTGAGCCTTAAAGAACTAAACAAGGAAGGCTCTCTGGCGAACCTATCGGCACAACATTTTGAAATCTTGATATTTTTTTATCTTTTATAAAAAGCGACCTCTCATTTGCCCTCTGCCATCCATCTTCTTTCTACTTTAAAAAGGGAAGTAACGCTTTGAACTGTGAAGTACCGGCCTTGCCCAACAATTCGTAGATAACCATCTCCGTGCTGGCTACGATACCACCAATTTCCCTGATTCTCTGCAGGCCGGTTTCAGAGTTCTTTTCAACTCGGGATGCCGCCGCATCAGCCGGGAGCCACATGCCATAACCGGCGTTGATCCCCCCCATCATCGTCTGATACACACAGATATGGGTTTCCACCCCGCAGACAATCCAGGTATCAATATTCTTATAGGACTTGAGAGCCGTGGCAACCTGCTCATTACCAAAACAGCCGAATTCAAGTTTATCGATGGCTTTCACCTCAGGCATTTCGGCTGCGATTTCCGGCAACAGCTCACCAATCCTTGCTTCGTACTGGGTGGTGGCGACAATGGGAAGGCCGAGTTCCTTTGCTGCCTTGATGAGCAAAACAGAATTACGCACCACCTCATCTTTGCCAGGGATAACACGCATCAGCCGTTCCTGGATATCCACAACAAGAAGGCCACAATGGCCAGGATCTAAGCGTTTTATTGTTGTCACAAAAAAATCCTCCTCAAATTGATCACCATCCAGGTATCATTATAATTGACAATTTAGCCTATATTGATAAGACCAAATTCCTCATCATTTTTCTTTTACTTAGCCCAACTTTGCCATGACAGACTTCAGCATGCAACGCATTAAGAAAATAATAGCAGACCCGCCCTGGGGTGCCACCCTAGAAATAAAGGGCTGGCTCAAATCAAAACGAGATGCCAAAAATTTTTCTTTCCTTGATGTTGGTGATGGCTCATGCCTGCAGGGGTTGCAGGTTATTGCCGACAATTCCTTGGCAAATTACCAACAGGAAATAAAAAAACTTACCACGGGTTGCTGTTTGCGTGTTATCGGGGTTCTCCAGAAATCTCCTGCCAAGGGCCAAAGTGCCGAACTTGTCGCTCAAGAAATTTCGGTATATGGCTGGGCTGACCCAGAGCAATATCCTCTCCAAAAAAAACGGCACTCCTTCGAGTTTCTTCGCTCTCTCCCCCATCTCCGGGCCAGAACCAACAGCCTGGGCGCTATGACCCGTATCCGCAGCCGCCTTAGCTACGCAGTAAATAAATTCTTTCAGGACCGCGGTTTCTGCCAACTCCACACTCCCATCATTACCACCAGTGATTGCGAAGGGGCTGGGGAAATGTTTACAATCACATCCCTTAATCTTGATGAAGTGTCATCTTCGCCAAGTAATAAAATGGATTACAGCAGGGATTTCTTCGGTCAGCAGGCCAGTCTCACGGTAAGCGGCCAGCTTGAGGCAGAGACATACGCCATGGCCCTGGGTAATGTCTATACCTTCGGCCCCACTTTTCGAGCAGAAAATTCAAATACCAGCAGGCATCTTGCTGAATTTTGGATGGTAGAGCCGGAAATGGCCTTTTGCGACCTGGAGGGGGACATGAACCTGGCAGAGGAAATGTTGCAATTTCTTGTTGCCGACATCCTGAAATCCTGCCCTGAAGACATCAAGCTTTTCAGTCGCTTTGTGGACAAAAATCTAGCAACCCGCCTTGCCCAGCTACAGAAACCTTTCCAACGCTTAAGCTACACGGAGGCGATCACTCACCTTCAGGCCAGCAAAGAGCCCTTTGAAAATCAAGTTACCTGGGGGATGGATTTACAATCTGAACATGAGAAATATCTCACCGACAAAATCTTTGAAAAAGCGGTGATTATCTATGACTATCCTAAAGATATCAAACCCTTTTATATGCGACTTAACGATGATAACAAAACCGTGGCTGCCATGGATGTTCTTGTCCCTGGGATTGGTGAAATTATCGGCGGCAGCCAAAGGGAGGAAAGGTTGGATATCTTGACCGGCCGGATGGATGAATGCGGCGTTCCAGAAGAGCCCTATCAATGGTACCTTGACCTGCGCCGTTTTGGTTCTGCTCCCCATGCTGGTTTTGGCCTTGGTTTTGAGCGGTTGGTTCTTCTCGTCACCGGCCTCGGCAATATCAGGGACGTCATCCCCTTTCCCCGCACCCCGGGCTCTGCAGCCATTTAGACCATGACCATCCTCACCCTTGCCCCGCTACGCGGCCTTACAGACGCTATTTACCGCAACACCTTTGCCCGCCATTTCAAGGGCTTTGATCTGGCCATGGCCCCTTTTCTCACGACCTTCCAGGGGACCAAGGTGAAATCCGCCAAACTAGGCGACCTGCTGCCGGAAAACAACCAGGACCTGCCGGTAATCCCGCAAATCCTCTCAAAAGACGCCGATCAATTTAAAACCCTGGCCACCATGCTTTTTGATCTGGGCTATGAAACAGTAAACTGGAATCTCGGCTGCCCATATCCCATGGTGGCCAATAAGGGCAGAGGCTCTGGAATGCTCCCAGAGCCCAGCAAGATTGCCGCCTTTCTGGAGACCATAGCTGACATGCCTTGCCGGCTGTCGATCAAGACAAGAATTGGCCGCCGGAGCAGTGATGAGATCAAGGCCTTGATGCCGATATTCAACTCATTCCCTCTGGAGGAACTTATCATTCACCCCCGTCTTGGCATCCAGCTTTACAAGGGAGAGGTCGACCTTGAAGTTTTTGCTTCATGCCTGGCAAGCTCTGTCAACCCGGTGACCTATAACGGTGATATTTGCAGCCTGGCTGACTTTACCAGATTGGCTGAACGTTTTCCCACCATAGAAAGATGGATGATTGGCCGCGGTGCCCTGAGTGATCCTTTCCTGCCAAGTGCCATCAAAGGCATTGCTGCTCCTCATAATCCTTCACAGACGATCAAGTCTTTCCATGATGACCTGTTTGGTGAATATAGCCGTCGTCTGAGCGGAGGTAGCCATTTGCTGGGGCGGATGAAGGCTGTCTGGTTCTACCTGGCAGGAAGATTTCCGAGCGACAAGAAGCTCTTAAAAAAAATCCAGAAAACCAAAAAAATCTCGTCCTACGCCAGGCTGATCGATGATTATTTTATAAGGGAAAACGATGCCAAACAAAAAAAATAGGTTATTCGAAGGATGGGAGGTGCGCAAGCTGACTATGGCGGCAAGCCGTTCCCTGTTGGTTTCCGCTGTTTTTCTGCTCAGCTTCTTAAGTTCAGCATGGGGCCAATCATCTCTTTGGGTAAGTCATTTCCAGGGAAAGACACTTTATCTCATGGGTTCTATCCATGTCTTGCAGGAAAGTCATTACCCTCTCCCCGAGGTGATGGAAGAGGCCTTCAAAAAAAGCGATCTGGTGGTTTTTGAAATTGACCAAGAAGAGATGGAGAGCGCCGAAAGCCAACAGCTTGTGCGCAAGAAAGGCTTCTATAAGGGCGAAGATACTCTGGAGAGACACATTTCCCCGGCCACCTTTCAAGCCCTAAAAGTCCACCTCAACAATCTTCAACTGCCCATTTCTCTGTTCCAGAGAATGACACCGGCAAACTGCGCCCTTGTTTTAACTATGATGGAATTTCAACGTCTTGGCTATGAGGCCAGATTTGGGCTCGACCATTATTTTTCCAGCAAGGCCTCAAGGAAAGGCAAGAAGAAAGGAGCTTTAGAAACAGCGGAGTTTCAGATCAATCTCTTTTTTGACCTGACAGCCGAAGACCAGGACATGTTTCTCAACCAGACCCTGCTAGAACTTAACAGCTTTGCCAGAGAGGCAGGCCAGATGGACAAAGCCTGGCAAAAGGGAGACAGCGAGCAACTGCACAAACTCTTGTCCGCAAGTTTTGAGCAATTTCCAGACCTCTACCAAAACCTTATCGTCAAAAGAAATAGAAATTGGCTCCCCCAGATAGAAAATTTTCTCCAACAAAATCAAACGGTGCTTGTCATTGTTGGAGCAGGACATCTCGTTGGCCCGCAGAGCCTTTTGAGAATGCTGGGGGAAAAAGGATATTCATTCAGCCAACTCTAATTTCCAAAAAAATGGAAAATAGCAGCAGGAAACGATTAGAATTTAATCCCCGCCCGGGAAGCCCCACTTATCCTTAGCTATATCATACTGATAGATCAATTCGAGGGTGTAATATTTCAAGTCCCTCAGCTCCCGGCAGCGCACTCGGAAAAGTAAGGCCGAACCAGTATTCTCAAGAAATTTAACCTGGGGCTGATCGAGCACCTTGGCCCGAACGCCAACAAAGTTTTCTATAAATATTTCTTTGTAATTTTCGTTTAGATACGCTGTTTTTTCCTCGACAATGCCCTTAAGCTTGGCCTTCTTCAAATCAGTCTCAGCCTGCTTTTTTATAAGCTGCCATTGTGCTTTGTTTTTAAGCGAAGAAGAGTCAATTGCCCTCACCATACGTTTCAGGGCGGCAATTGCCTTGATATATTCTTTACTAGTAAAGTAATTCCGGGCACTCTCCTGCTCCCGGTTTACTAGAGCACTGAGTAATGAATTTGCCACTTGCTTCTGGGTCTCAGCCACACTCTTGCCGGGGATGGTGACATCGTAGGGCATAACTTTCTCGGCCTTTTCATATTCAGCAACTGCACGGTCCCATTTTTTACTCTCGGCATACTTATCGCCCTCAGTCAGACCCTTCATCAGCGTAGTTTGATGAAGTTTGAGGGTCACCGACGACTTGCTTGCCTTATCAATGACATCCGCTTTACTGGCAATATCATAAGCCCCCTGGTAGCTGGACACAGCCTCTTTCCAGTCTCCCTTTTTCAAAGAGGCATCACCATCTATAAGAAATTGAGAAAAACGGGCCCGCTGCAGGTATCTATTAACATCGTAGCTGCTCGTGGGATCAGCGACATCTTTAACCTTGGCAAGTTCGACAGCCTTCTCGAAATTGCCAATAGCAGCTGACCAACTCTTGGCAATAAATGCTTTTTTCCCTTGCGCCACATTGTTTGCGAACTGCGCCTGCTTGACATTAAAAACAACCTTCTCATAGAAGGCTTTATCAAGCCGTTTCTTGTTCTCTTCGGCCACCTTCAGGGCGGCCTCATAACTTACCAACGCTCCTCCCCAATTAGAAACAGAGCCTTGTTTTTCACCTTCAGCAACATGTTTTTCAATGGCTAAGTAGGCGGAATGAGCCTTTTTCGAAATATATTTATCTTTAAAATAGATCTTACCCCCCATTGCCTCTTGGAAATGCTCAGAGCTAACAATATCCTCGACCTGACCAAGGAGTTCCTTCTTGCCTGAGGCCATAACAATATGAACCCGGCTAAGCAATCTTATTATTTCATCACACTCTTTCCCGGCCAGGTCATATTCGCCCCTTTCTAAAAGGGCATGAATCCCCCCCCATTTGTCCTTGGCCTTGTTGAAGGAAGTCCATTCCACATAAAACCAGCCGGATACCGCCAGCACCAGCAGCATGGCCAGGCCGGCAACAGTAAGGGGCTTTTTAGGTTTTTCTTCAGGAAGCGACGCCTTTGGTATTTGTGATTTTTCTTGGATTGATTTGCCAATACCTGGCGAGGATGGAACTGATGATGGAGCCGGCACAGAAGAACGCGACATAGGCTGTTCAAAGGAGCGGCTATCAGAGACCTCCGGCTGTTGAAACTCAGGGACCGCGGGTTCTTCTTCCTCACTCTCAAGGGTTAGGACAATCTCGCCTGGGCCTTCAACCTCAACGGAAGGTTCTGGCAACTCAATCTCTTCAACACCGAGATCCTCTCCTGCATCGTGCCCGGTGGAGGCCATCCAAGCATTACGCACCCGCTTCATGTTCTCTTCAAGTTCGGGATAATCCCGAGCTATGTTGAGAACTCCCTCAAGTTTACGGGCAGCCTCCTCCAGCTGGCCCTGTTCCTCAAGACTCTTTGCCTCTTGAAAAATCTTTTCCGAGTCACGGATATGAGTTTCAATTTCACCACGGAGACCGGCAGCAGCTTGGCTGAGATTTTCTGGGGCTGTTGCGTTTATTTTAGTTTGAGCTGCGAAATAGTTCTGTTGATCCAGCATACCGCGCAGAATGTCATAATCAATATCAACAGTGGCAAAATCCAGATCAACCTCTCCCTCCACTTCGTCAACAGCAGCTTCAGGGGCCGGGATCGGGGTTTCAGCTGTTATATTTATTTCTTCAACGACAATCTCTGCCGACTCATCCTTTGACTCAATGAGATCAGGGGCTGAAAAACCAAAATCAAGATCCTTGGCAACATCAGATACGGCATCGCCACTGGCAGGCTTTGATTCAACCTCCACTTTCTCCCCAGCCGGGGCAGCAGATTCTCCTAGATCAACAGAATCAAAGGCAAGTTCAGGTAAATCATCTGCCGAGAGACCCAGGTCAATATCCACAGCCTCCTTGGGGACCGCGGCCTCCCCACCACTACCTGCAGCAACCCCAGCTTCAGCACCAGTTGCATCGCCCTCATAGCTTACTGAAAAATCAAAATCATCCAGGGGAACAGAAGCGCTGTTTTCAGCAAGCCAGGTAGCGGCATCCTGGTTAAAAATATTCTCTTCAGAATAGACCTGCCAGCAAATCATCCTGCCAATATGGCGAATAAGGGCGGCCATGGTCTCATCAGCTGTCCAGAACTCAGCGATCTTAATGGCAGATGGATCTATATCGGGATGGAAAATCTGGGTCAGGGGTTTACAATTGGGAGGAAAATGGGGGAAACCAAAGGAAAGGGTTATTTCGATACGGTGTTGATCCGACTTAGCGATCTCACCATCATCAAGGCGAACAAGACCATTGGTCCGGTACTCAACAATATATTTATTGACCGGGGTTCCTTCAGTCGAGACAATTGAGATATGAGGATGGTTGGCAAACTGGCGTTGAACTTCCTCAGATTCTGTTTCAAGACGGTTATCGTCGTCACTCATAATTTAATAAACTTTTGCGTTGTTACTCACAGATTAGGGGGTGACTATAGAAAAAGGTGATCGTCAACTCTCCCCTACTCCTAAAAATTACCCTAAACAGAGAGAAAATTCTTAAAATAAATTATTTAATTAAAGTTATAGAGTATAAACAGCCTTAGTAAAAGTGTAATTTTTTTCTATTACTTCAATAATGTCTGCTGCATACATTCTCATACTACAGATTACCCCAACTGACTAATTTATATGGATTCTTTCACAACCGTTTTCAAGATTGTTGATGAGCTCAACTGCCCTCTTTACGAAAAGGAAGACCTACTCCTTTTAAAAAATAATGCCGTCGAATTTCCCGAAGGCAAGCCTGCCTGCTTTATTTTAATCCGCGAACTAACTCAGCTTCTTTTCAAGCTTCTGGGCAAAGAACCACCTGATCCGTCCATCCTTCATGGCTGCGGCGGTTGCACGGGGCTTATCAAATTCAAGCTCACAGATGAGCCTTTCACCTCCAAAGCCACCACCTCCTCCGCTGAAGAAGACAACAAGGAATCACTTAATTCCGGTATGCACGGCAACCTCAACACTTTTTCCACCACCGAAGTTTTCCAGGCTCTCAACTTGAGTGAAAAAAACGGCATTGTTCGTTTTGAATTTTCGGAAGGACCGGCCTTTGCCGTTTTTCGTGGCGGTGAATTTATCCGGGCCAGCTATCAGCTGACCAAAGGACTGCCGGCAATCTTTGCCATGCTTGCTGAAAAAAATGGCTCCTTTCATTTTGAAGAAGGGCTTGCGGATGAGGACAGCGACAGGGATCAGCTGGGCAACTTCATGATGATTCTTATGGAGGGGATGCGCAAGGTTGACGAAGAGGGCGATGACGGCTAAGGGAAAGTAGCGCTCATAGTGACAATTGCCTGCTCTGCAGAAACTCCAGGTCAAATCTACCAATCAGTTCAGGACGGGCCTTCAGGAGAAGATGGGTTGCAATTTCAGCACCTCCCTCTGTCAGTTCCTTGCAGCTAAAACGGCGCTGTTCATTCTCTCCCTTCGGCTTCTTGGAAAGTATACGACAGCAGGTGGACTTGAAACGGTCACGAAACTGATCGTGCATTTCTTTAATACATCTCCGAAATTTCTTCCCCTTCAAGCCGTCCGTTCCGTAGGGACCAAGAAAGTAGGAGAGGATGGCAATCGATCCTGTCAAGGCTCCGCAACTACATCCTGCGCCTCCCATTCCGTGGCAATAACCGCTGCCAAGCTGCACCGCATCGCGTCCACTGAGGCCGCTTCCAGTAATGGCCTGGCTCAGCACGTACATTATTGAGCCAGAGCAGCAGAGATCATGCTTTTCGTAGCAGTTTGCGACCCGATCCACCACAAGGGCAACTGTCTCTTCAAGAGAGGATTTCATATCCGGCTCCATATTTTTCCCTGCATGGAGAGCCGGAGCTTTCCTTTCTTCATTACTTAACGGTAAAACTGAGGCCATCCTGTTCCGGTGGATGATCCACCACAACGGTATCATTACTGACAAAATGGCCGGCAAGGATTTCCATGGCCAACTGGTCTTGAATATATTTCTGGATTGCCCTTTTCAAGGGACGCGCCCCAAATATAGGATCATAACCGACATCAACAATAAATTGTCTGGCCTTTTCCGTCAACTCCAAGCTGTAACCCTGCTCCGCCATCCTGGTCTTTAAATAATCGAGTTGAATGTCGACAATCCTCCGGAGTTCATCTCTGTTTAAGGCATGGAAGGTGATAGTATCGTCCACCCGGTTTAAAAACTCCGGTTTAAAGCTATGCTTAAGGATGTCGGTAAGCTCCTTTTCCATTCTCTGGGGATCACCCGTACCATGCTCCATAATAATCTGGCTGCCGAGGTTGGAGGTCATAATCAAAATACAATTCTTAAAATCCACTGTCCTGCCCTGGCCATCGGTCATCCGGCCATCATCAAGAATTTGCAGCAAAACGTTAAAAACGTCAGGATGGGCTTTTTCAATCTCATCAAAAAGAATTACCGAGTATGGTTTGCGGCGAACGGCTTCGGTGAGATAGCCCCCCTGTTCATAGCCGACATAGCCGGGAGGAGCTCCGATCAGACGGGCTACGGAATGTTTTTCCATAAATTCCGACATATCCAGGCGAACCATGGCCTGCTCACTGTCAAAAAGGAACTCGGCCAGGGCGCGGCCAAGCTCGGTCTTGCCCACGCCAGTGGGGCCAAGAAAAATAAAAGAACCAAGGGGCCGGTTTGGGTCCTGAAGACCTGCCCGGGCCCGGCGCACGGCATTGGCCACTGCGGCAATAGCCCGGCCCTGACCGATGACCCGCTTGCCCAATTGGGCTTCCGCCCCCACCAGGCGTTCTTTCTCGCCCTCCAACAACTTGTCTACAGGAATACCGGTCCAGCGCGCCACCACTGCGGCAATGTCCTCTTCTGCCACCTCTTCTTTGAGCATCTGTCTGTCTGCCTGGATGCCTAGGAGTTTCTCATTTTGTTCTTCAAGTTTTTTATTAAGCTCAACTAACAGACCATGACGGATCTCAGCCACCTTACTTAAGTCCTGCATGCGTTCGGCCTGCTGTTCCTGGACTTTGGCCTCGTCAATATCGCTCTTTATCTTACGGATATTATCGATGATATCATGCTCAAGCTGCCAATGACTCTTCATGGAGTTGAGCTGTTCATTTACATTGGCAAGCTCCTCCTCCAGCTTTTCCAGGCGTTGCCTGGAGGCTGCGTCCTTTTCCTTTTTCAGGGCCTCCCGTTCAATCTCAAGTTTAATCCGCCTTCTCTCCACCTCGTCAATTTCCGTGGGCATGGAGTCAATCTCAATGCGGATGAGCGAAGCTGCCTCATCAATAAGATCAATAGCCTTGTCAGGTAAAAACCGGTCGGTTATATAGCGCTTTGAAAGTGTAACCGCCGCCACCGTGGCGACATCTTGAATACGCACGCCATGATGCACCTCATACTTCTCCTTGATGCCACGCAAAATAGCGATGGAATCCTCCACAGAGGGTTCCAAAACGAGGACCTTCTGGAAACGGCGTTCCAGAGCTGAATCCTTTTCAATTGTCCGGTATTCATTAAGAGTAGTTGCGCCCACACAGTGGAGCTCGCCGCGGGCCAATGCAGGCTTAAGCATATTGGAGGCATCCATGGCCCCTTCAGAGGCGCCAGCGCCCACAAGGGTGTGGATCTCATCAATAAAAAGGATGATCTCGCCTTGCCGTTCTTCCACCTCCTTTAAAACCGCCTTTAAGCGATCTTCAAACTCGCCCCGATACTTTGCTCCGGCGATCAAGGCGCCGAGATCCAGGGCCACCACCTCCTTATTACGAAGGGTGTCAGGGATGTCCCCCATGACGATACGCTGGGCCAGCCCCTCGACAATGGCTGTTTTACCTACACCCGGCTCACCGATTAACACCGGATTATTTTTGGTTCGGCGGCTTAAGACCTGTACCACCCTTCGCACCTCATCATCCCTGCCAATAACGGGATCAAGCTTTCCCCGCCTGGCAAGATCAGTAAGGTTGGTAGAATATTTTTCAAGGGCCTGATATTTCTCCTCAGGATTCTGGTCAGTTACCCGTTGGCTGCCGCGGATATCCACCAGGGCCTTAAAAAAGGTATCTCTCGTAATGCCATTTACCGAACACATCTTAGCAAGACCGGAGTTGTTTTCAGCGAGCATGGCCAAAACCAGATGTTCAAGGCTGACATACTCATCATGCATACTCTCAGCCTCTGTCAGGGCCTGGTCGAGAATCTTGCCCAGCCGGACCGAGCCATGGACCTGGCCAAATCCGGCCCCGCTCACCTTGGGTATTTTGCCAATGAGTTCTTCAGTTCCAGCAATAATGGCAGCAAGATCACAGCCAATCTTCTGGATAACCGGCCTGAGCAGGCCATCCTTTTGCTCAAGAATAATTTTAAAGACATGCTCGGGCACAATCTCCTGATGCCCTATGGTGGCCGCAAGCTGGCCTGCCCCCTGCAGGGCCTCTTGGGACTTCAAGGTGAACTTGTCAAGTTGCATAACAATCTCCGCTGCTCCTTATCTTAAGGAAATTAATCTCATGCCTACTGTTGGTTTGATCTCCTGCCTTGATGAGGCAATAAGCACGGACGCATAAGTGCTTGGAAGAAGAGAGTATTAACACAGGTAAGAACGCAGAAAGGCGTTGTCAAGATATTGACTATTTTCTCGAAAGAGACATCAAAGAAGAGCGGCGTGGGAAGACGAGACACTCAAAAGGCAATGGTACGCAAGCGAATCACATCGTCATGACTTTGGATCTTCGCCAGTGTTTCGGCAGAAACCGGCGACTCTAAATCAATGATATTATAGCCAATAACGCCATTACTCTCATTTAGATAGCTGGCGATATTAATACCGTCATTGCCCAAAGTCTGTGAAGCAAAACCAATCATCCCTGGGGTGTCCCGATTAATCATAATCAACCGGCTATGGACCTGGCCACCCGGAATCGACTCAACAGTTGGGAAATTGACACTGCGGACCACGGAGCCAAACTGAAGATAGTCGACAAGCTCTGTTACCGCCATTGACGCGCATTGTTCTTCTGATTCTTCGGTTGATGCCCCTAAATGCGGGGTGGAGAGAACCAAAGGGTGTCCCAGGAGTTCTACTGAAGGAAAATCAGTAATATAGAGCGATAACTTCCCGGAGTCCAGGGCATCTCGGACATCCTCTTCCACCACCACCGCACCTCGGGAGTAATTAATGAGCATGGCGCCATCAGGAAGCTGAGCAAGAAGCGTGCTGTCGACTATGCCCCTCGTCTTGTCAGTCAGGGGAACATGCACAGTTAAAACATGAGCAGCGGCCAGAAGTGTTGACAGAGAACGGGAGAGGCTGACCTGAGCTGAAAGACGGTGGATATTTTCCAAGGCAGGGGACGGATCATAGGCCATGGTCCGCATCTGCTGCCTGACGCCCTTATTGGCGACAAGAACGCCAATCTGACCAAGGCCCAGCACCCCTAAAGTTTTACCGGCCAACTCCATGCCGCGAAAATCACTCTTACGCCCTTCCACTTCACCCTGAATCTCATTCTCAGACATGCCGGCCAGGCCTTGGCAAAACTGGATTGCCTGCACAATATTACGTGCCCCCATGCCAGCCATGACCATTACAAGTTCTGCCACGGCATTGGCATTGGCCCCAGGTGTGTTAAAAACACATATGCCCAGCTCGGTGGCCCTGGCCACCGTAATATTGTTGACACCGGCTCCAGCCCTGGCCACGGCAAGCAGAGAGGGATAGTCATCTACATCAACCTGCGAACTTCGGACAACAATGCCCTCCGGGTCTTCAACAGCCGAGCCAACCGTGTAGTTTTCCGAAAAAAGATTAAGTCCCTCTTGGGCAATTTTATTTATTACCTTTATGCGCATAACAACACCTCGACATGCCAGAAAAAAATAGGGGAAGATGATCTAGCCCATCTTCCCCTAAAAACACTCAAGAAATCCAGACTTTTTTCAATCCACATCATCACCGCCATAAACCTGGTTGCGACCATGTCCCTTTGCCTTATAGAGCAGTTCATCCACCTTCTCCAGCCACTCGGCCTCGCTCATATCAGCTTGCCACTGTTTCAGGCCAATGCTCACCCCCAGTTTCAAGTCATCGGTGGAATAGATGTCGAGATTATCCACAGCCTTACAGAGGCGTTCTGCCAATACACGAGCAGAATCAAGATCAGTGTCAGGTAAAACGAGCATAAACTCGTCTCCTCCCATCCTTACGAGAATATCTGAGGAACGAATCATGGAAGAAAAGGTTGTGGCAACAGTCTTAAGGACACCATCCCCTGTGGCATGGCCAAGATTATCATTAACCTGTTTAAAATGATCAAGATCCATGCTGACCAAGGTCAGTGGGTGACCATGTCTTCTGGCGCTGTCGATAAGGGGACCCAGGCGATCGTTAAAAACACGTCGATTTGCCAGACCGGTCAGGGCGTCACATTTGGCCTGCTTGAAGACATCTTCATAGGCAACTGCTCTTTGCAGTGGTTCACAGAGAACCTCCAGGGCCTCACCGACTATTTCTTCTTCAGAGGTAGTGAGACGTTGGCCTTTGCGCAGTACTAAAATGATACCACTGGCGCCATCGAAATCCAGGGGCCAGTTGTGGACGAAAAAATCTCCCTCCTTCCATTTTTTTAAAACCGTCAGTCGCTGGGCTTCATCAAAAAGCCTGTCGGCCAGGCCGACAACATGTTGTCTTTCCGGGCCATGACAGGAACAGCAGAGATGGCGGCAATTATGGTCCGGCGCATCAAAGGCCATCAGTTCATGGGGAAGCCGGGGCATGAGCCAGACAGAAAAGGCATCAATCATGCTGGGTAAATCAACGGCACTGGCAAGTCTTGCATGGAGGTCGTTAAGAACAGCTAAACGGGCCGTCTCTTCCTTGAGCTGCTGCAATTCCATCAGCAGCTCATCAAGGGGCCGTTGCCTATTCTCAGATTCTTTATCGTTTTTATAAGCAGTTTGTTCTTCCATAAGCGCATTCCTTATTGGCATTCTCATCGGTTCAGAGAATTGACGCATACTCATACTTAGCTATTTTCATGCCATAGCGTGCAAAATTCGCTAAAACAAACTTCCAGCGTGTCTACAGAAAGACTAACATGTTGAAAAAACAGCCCTTTTTTTTAAAAAAACTCACACAAAACACCCTTGAACACCGCTCTAAAACAGCTTTTCTTTCTGTTAATAGTTATGCGCCACCATCAAATGGTCAAAATAATGACGAAAAAAATGCCGCCCCCAATAAAGGAGACGGCAGACAGAAAACAAAGAATCAACTGTTTATATCAGTAGCGCATACCAATACGCTCGCGAACCAGCTCAAGGGTCGAGCTCGCCTTATCGCGAGCCCTTACCGCTCCGCGGGCAAGAACATCTCGGAGGTAGCCAGGGTCGGCAACAAAGGCCTCCCTCTTTTCGCGTGCCTCTCGGAAACATTCCCAGAGTATATCAACCAACTCAAGTTTCAGGTAGCCGTAGGCAGCGCCGCCATTCACATAGAGGTCATGGACCTCAGCAAGTCGCTCCGCCGGGGCAAAGAGTTTAAAAATATTATACAAATTGCACTTGTCAGGATCTTTGGGTTCTTCAACCGGAGCCGAATCTGTAACAATGGACATGACACTTTTTTTCAGCTCTTTCTGACTTAGAAAAATACCAATGGTATTGCCATAGGACTTGGACATCTTCTGACCGTCAGTACCAGGTACCGTAGCCAGGGTCTCAGAAATCTGCGGTTCCGGCACCACAAAGGTGTCGCCAAAGGTATTATTGAACTTGATGGCAATATCGCGCGCTACCTCAAGATGCTGTTTCTGGTCCTTGCCCACCGGCACAATCTCGGCCTGGAAAAGAAGAATATCTGCTGCCATGAGAACTGGATAGGCGAAAAGACCATGGGAAGCGGCTATCCCTTTGGCCACCTTATCCTTATAAGAGTGGCATCGTTCCAAAAGACCCATGGGGGTCAGAGAGGAAAGATACCACATCAGTTCTGTTACCTCCGGCACATCAGACTGCGCCCAGAAAACACAACGCTCCGGATCAAGCCCCAGGGCTAAAAAATCAGCAGCAGCCTCCAGGGTGTCACGCTGCAAGGCCTCTTTATCCTGCACTGAGGTCAGTGCATGAAAGTTTACGATGAAAGCGTAGAGTTCACCCCGGTCCATATTTTCAATCATCGGCTTCATCATGCCGAAATAATTGCCGACATGAAGTTTTCCAGATGGCTGGATCCCTGACAATATTCTCATTTCTTCATTTTCTTTTTTTAATTTATCTGGCGCTCAAACACGAGCATGCCCCTCATAAACCACAAAGCGTCAAAGTCATAAAGTCTTTTGTCATAAAAAAAGGTTCACCACGGA
>JBDLIE010000056.1:0-16926 GCA_039715015.1 Thermodesulfobacteriota bacterium | reverse complement strand
ATCATCCCCGGTTCTGCATTGAAGGCCCTGGAAAATCCCACCGACGAAGGAGCTACCAAGTGTATCTGGGACCTGATGGAAGCGTGTGACACCTTTATCCCTGAGCCTAAGCGCGATATCGATAAGAGCTTCTTGATGCCTGTCGAGGATGTTTTCTCTATCTCCGGTCGTGGTACTGTGGCCACCGGTCGTATTGAGCGCGGTATCGTCAAGGTTGGTGATGAGATCGAGATCGTTGGTATTAAAGATACCGAGATGACCACGGTTACCGGTGTTGAGATGTTTCGCAAGATGCTTGACGAAGGTCAGGCCGGCGACAACGTTGGTGTACTGCTCCGTGGTACCAAACGTGAAGATATTGAGCGCGGTCAGGTCCTTGCAGCCAAGGGCTCCATTACCCCGCATCTTAAGTTTAAGGCCGAGTGCTATATCCTGAGTAAGGAAGAGGGTGGACGTCATACTCCTTTCTTTAACGGCTATCGTCCTCAGTTTTATTTCAGGACCACCGATGTAACCGGTGTAATTAATCTTCCTGAGGGCGTAGAGATGGTAATGCCTGGTGATAATGTCACCGTAGAGGCAGAGCTGATCACCCCCATCGCCATGGAAGAAGGTCTGCGCTTTGCCATCCGTGAGGGTGGCCGTACAGTAGGCGCCGGCGTTGTTAATAAGATTATTGAGTAAGACGACCAGGGAACTACTTCTTGGATTGGAGTTAGTGGTGGGACAGTAAAAGCTGTCTGTCGCTTCTAGCTCCTTACTTTTTTAAAATTTCCTAATATGTTCCGGTTGATAATAAGGATTAAGGTATGAGAGAAATCATTCATTTGGGCTGTACTGATTGCAAGCGCCGTAATTACAGCACCACAAAAAATAAAAGATCCACACCGAACAAGTTGGAATTTAAGAAGTATTGTCGTTTTTGTAAGACCCACACTGTTCATAAAGAGACCAAATAAGGTACAGGCCAGTAGCTCTAATTGGTAGAGCATCGGACTCCAAATCCGAGGGCTGGGGGTTCGAATCCCTCCTGGCCTGCCATATTTTATAAACTTCGCTCTCCGTTTTTAGGGGCGAAGTTCTCTTTTTTTAAGGTGCATTGGTAACCTATCGGCCAATTATCAGAAATGTCTGCATTGGATGTAGAAAATACAATTTGTTTGGATGATGTGCAGGTGTTTGACGCCTCCATCATGAAAAATTATGGCTTCCAAAAAAAATAAAGACAAAATGGCGAAAAATCCTAAGGCAGTACAGCCCGATTCCACTTCGGACGGCAAGAAATTCTCCGCCTCAAAGATCAGCGATTTCACCGCTGATGTAAAGAAAGAGTTTAGCAAAATTGCCTGGCCGCCGAAGAATACCACCATCCGCACCACGGGCGTGGTTATAGTTCTTGTCTTTTTGATTTCTTTTTATCTTGGTGCTGTGGATATGGTGTTGGGCAAGCTGATTAATCTCATCCTCAAGTAGAACAGTCGGTTACAAAGGCTTGATGGACTTCAAGCGTCATTGGCAAAGACCTTGGCGCAAAGAAATAGGATCACATAATGGCACGTGCTTGGTATATCCTCCACACCTATTCTGGATTTGAAGAAAAGGTGAAAACTACTATGCTCGAACGGATCAAAAAAGCCGGTCAGGAGGAGATGTTCGGCGAAATTTTGGTGCCTACTGAGCAGGTTGTCGAGATGATTCAGGGGGCGAAGAAGACCTCCACAAGGAAATTTTTCCCAGGCTATATCCTGCTCAATGTAGATCTTAACGACGAAACCTGGCATACCGTGCGCGGTACCCCTAAGGTTACCGGTTTTGTTGGTAACGATCTGCATCCTGAACCGGTCTCTGATGAAGAGGCCATGAAGATTATCAGCAGGATTAAAGATGGTGCCCTGAAGCCAAAACCCAAGGTTATGTATGAGGAAGGGGACGCTATCCGCGTTATCGATGGTCCCTTTGCTAATTTCCAGGGCGTAGTTGAAGAGGTTCACCCAGATAAGGGAAGGGTGAAGGTAATGGTTTCCATCTTTGGCCGTGAAACACCGGTTGAATTGGAATTCATCCAGATTGCCAAAGGTTAATGGCTTTCTAAGAGTTTTCAGGCTCCACGACTTGTTCGATGTTGTCTAAGTCGGGGATACACTGCAAGGCCGGCATCATTTTGAGTATGTATGGGGCCGACAACGGATAGAAAATTATCGGCTCAGGCCGCGCGCCGGAGATAAGGCGCCTATAAAGAATGCTGCTTCACGCATATTAAATGGTGCGAATTGTACATTTATTAATCCATTTAAACCCCGTTACTGGGAAGAGTTTTTGGTCCTGCTGTTGAACTGCTCCTTCAACTAACCTTCTGCTGTTTTTCGGCGAATATGGACTTAAAAACATTGTTTGATCAGGAGATCAATTATGGCTAAGCAAATTACCGGTTATATAAAATTACAAATTCAGGCTGGAAAGGCTAATCCCTCTCCGCCAGTGGGTCCTGCCCTTGGTCAGCATGGTCTGAATATCATGGAGTTCTGTAAGGCTTTTAATGCCCAGACTCAGGATCAAGGTGACTTGATCATTCCTGCGGTCATTACCGTCTACAAGGATAAGTCTTTCTCTTTTGTTACCAAGACTCCTCCGGCATCAACCCTGCTTTTCAAGAAGCTTGGTATTGCTAAGGGATCTGGTAACCCCAAGAAAGAGCGTGTTGCTCAAGTGACACGGGAACAAATTAAAGAAATTGCAGAAATTAAAATGCCTGACCTCAATGCTTATGACATTGAAGCGGCAATGAAGATCATTGAAGGCTCAGCTAGAAGTGCTGGCATTACAGTGGTTGACTGATCTGGAGTGATATAATGTCTCATGGAAAGAATTATATAAAAAGCAGTGAAGGCAGGGATATTCATAATCTCTACCCCCTCGAAGAGGCCTTGGAACAGGTTCTGAAGGGTAAATACGCTAAGTTTGATGAGTCTATTGATATTGCTCTGAAATTAGGTGTTGATCCTCGGCATGCCGACCAGATGGTACGCTCCACCTTGGTACTGCCGAATGGTACTGGCAAGAGCGAGCGTGTCCTTGTCTTTGCCAAGGGCGAGAAAGTTCAGGAAGCTCTTGATGCCGGTGCTGATTATGCCGGTGGTGATGAGTTTGTTGACAAGATCCAGGGCGGTTGGCTCGAATTCGAAAAATGTATCGCTACCCCTGATATGATGGGTGTGGTTGGTAAGATTGGTCGTATTCTTGGACCTCGCAGCCTGATGCCTAACGCCAAACTCGGCACGGTTACCTTTGATGTTGCCCGTGTTGTCGGCGAGGTCAAGTCCGGTAAGATTGACTTTCGCGTTGATAAGGCTGGTATTGTCCATGCCATGCTTGGTAAGGTCTCCTTTGAGCAGCAAAAACTCAAAGAGAATATCGTCGCCTTTATTGAAAAAATTATTCAGATTAAACCCTCTTCATCAAAGGGAATTTATCTGAAAGGTGCCACAATTTCGACAACTATGGGTCCAGGTTACAAGCTGGACACTGCGGAATTGAGGACATTAGCGAAGTAGGCATAAGCCTATTTCAACACCATGCAAGTAGTTGCATAGTCGAAGACAGCTGGTGCGCCCCAGGCGTTTAAAATCGTTTTTTTCACGATGCCCGCCGAGACAAAAGATGGTGATGTGATCCACCTAGGTTTCACAGTTATCTTTCTTATCTCCTTTCATCGACCCAACTGCTTCAACTCGTTTCATATTTAGGAGGATTTGACATTGAATCGTCAAGGTAAAGTCTCCATAGTCGAAGACCTGAGCGGCAAGCTTGAAAAAGCCAAAATCGCCATTGTCACTGACTATCGAGGACTGACCGTCTCCTCATTTGAAGAGCTTCGCCGTGAGTTGAAGAAATCAAATGCGGAAATACAGGTCGCAAAAAACACTCTAATGCGTAGAGCAATAGATGGGACCTCCTTTGAATCGATGCGTGACTCCCTGACGGGAACCACCGCTGTTACCATGTCCTTTGAGGACCCGGTAGCACCGGCTAAAATTCTGACTACTTTTGCAAAGGATCATCCTGAGCTTGAGATCAGAATGGGTTGTCTGGATGGTAAAAGTCTCAGCGTATCTGATTTAGAGGCTCTCTCTAAACTGCCGAGCAAAGAGGTACTCCTGGCTAAACTTGCTGCTGGATTGAATGCCGTACCTACAAAACTGGTACGTACACTTAATGCAATTCCAAGTAACCTTGTTTACGCCTTGAGCGCTGTTAAAGATCAAAAAGAACAATAATTTTTAATGAGAGGAATATATAATGGCTCTTTCAACTGATGAAATTTTAGATGCAATTGCTGGCATGACCGTACTTGAGCTTTCCGAGCTCGTAAGTGCTATTGAAGAAAAATTTGGTGTTACTGCTGCTGCTCCTGTAGCGGTAGCTGCTGCTGGCGGTGCTGCTGGTGGCGACGCTGGTGGCGAAGCTGCTGCTGATAAGACCGAGTTCGACGTAGTTCTCACCTCTGCTGGTGACAAGAAGATCGGCGTTATTAAAGAAGTTCGCGGTGTCACAGCCCTTGGCCTGAAAGAAGCCAAGGCTCTCGTTGAAGGTGCACCTGCCCCTATCAAGGAAGGCGTATCCAAAGAAGAGGCTGAGGAGATCAAAGGCAAGATCGAAGCAGCTGGTGGTGCTGTGGAAATTAAGTAGTTTTCGCATAGCTATGGTGCCGCTGATTTTATTGGCGGCATAGCGATTTTGTCCCGAGTGTTCTCAGGACTTTATGTAACGCTGTCAGGCGCAAAATGCCTGCAGCGTTACATGCGTTTTTGCTTACTTGATAAGCATAAGCCTGTATACCGCCCCGGTATTTTCCTTATTTTGTGCGGGATACATGCTGTTTTCTAACCTTTTTTAACTCTTTAAGTGGGGATTGTTTTTGCTTGAAACAGCAGGTGGATCAATGTTGCTGCCAGACAGTATGTTTGGGGCAGCGTCCCGAAACTTTACTTTAAACCCTGCTCCCCATCACAGATGGCACCACTTTGGCTAGCCATGCTGGCCCCGAAATCTGCCAAGGCCTTGATTGCCTTGAGTTTTTTTAAAATAGAACTGAGACAACGCCTCACCCCCGACAGGGCAGAGGCGTAAAAAGACGTTTTTCTTTGAGCTTGATTTAGACAAGGACATTTTTTCGATGAAAAGCATGAGACGCGTTAGAAAAAGCTTTGCTAAGATTGGTGACTTAATTCAAAAGCCCCATCTTATCGATATGCAAAAAAGATCCTATGATGATTTTTTGCAAATGGCTTCCGCCCCCGATGAACGAGAGGAATCCGGTCTTGAGGGTGTTTTTAAATCCGTTTTCCCCATTGATGACTTTAACGGGAACTGTACCCTTGAGTTTGTCAATTACACCTTTGGCGAGCCTAAGTATACCGTTGAAGAGTGCGGTGAACGGGGTATGACCTATGATGTTCCTCTGAAGATAACTGTACGCTTGATTACCTTTGATGTTGACCCGGAGACTGAGGCTAAGTCAATCCGTGACATCAAGGAGCAGGCCGTCTATCTTGGTTCACTGCCCCAGATGACCAAGAGCGGCGTCTTTGTCGTTAACGGTACTGAGCGTGTTATTGTTTCTCAGCTGCAGCGTTCTCCCGGTCTCTTTTTCGCCCATGATAACGGCAAGACCCATTCCGGTGGCAAGCTGCTCTATTCAGCTCGCATTATCCCTGTTCGTGGCTCTTGGGTAGATTTTGAGTTTGATGCCAAAGATGTCCTCTTTGTCCGCATTGACCGGCGGCGCAAGTTTCATGTCACCACCCTGTTAAAGGCTCTTGGACACGATTCCCCCAGCCTACTTCGGTATTTTTACGACACTGAAAAGATTAAGTTTGATGGCGGCAAGGTTTACTGTTCCTTTGCTCCTGCAACTTTTACTGGTACCCGGGCCCAAAAGGATATTATTGATCCCTCCAGCGGCGATGTTCTTGCCAAGAAGGGCCGCAAGATCGGTAAGGCTCTGGCTGGCAAGATTGCCAAGGCCGGTATTGAATTTGTTGAGATTGATGCAGAAACCGTTGCCGGTCGTTTTGTTGTCGATGATATTGTCGATAGTGCCACCGGCGAGATTATTCTGCCCTGCAATGGCGAGTTGACCGACGCTCTTTTAGAGACCTTGGCGGAAGCGGGTATCACTGAGGTAGAGACCCTGCATATTGATGGTGTCACCTCAACTGATTCCTTTCGCAAAACGCTCTTTCTCGACAAGACTGCTTCAATTGATGAGGCTCTACTTGAGATCTATCGCCGTTTACGACCCAGCAGCCCGCCAACCATTGAGGTTGCTACCAGCTTTTTTGAAAATCTCTTTTTCAATGCCGACACCTATGATCTTTCTGAGGTCGGGCGTTTTAAGGTCAATGCCAAGCTCGGCCTTGATACACCGGTGGAGACCCGCACTCTGACCCGTCAGGATATCATCGACGCTGTACGCTACCTGGTTAACCTCAAAGAATCCCAGGGACCGGTTGATGATATTGATCATCTTGGCAATAGGCGTGTGCGCACCGTTGGTGAGCTTGTTGAAAATCAGTATCGCATGGGACTTGTCCGTATGGAACGTGCCATCCGCGAGCGTATGAGTTTGCAGGAAATTGAGACCCTCATGCCCCACGACCTCATCAACCCCAAGCCTATCACAGCGGCCATTAAAGAGTTCTTTGGCACCAGCCAGCTCTCTCAGTTCATGGACCAGACCAACCCGCTTTCTGAGGTTACCCATAAGAGAAGACTTTCCGCCTTGGGACCTGGTGGTTTATCCCGCGAACGTGCTGGCTTTGAGGTTCGCGATGTCCATCCCACCCATTATGGTCGTATTTGCCCCATTGAAACACCTGAGGGACCGAATATTGGTCTTATTGTTTCTCTGGCATCCTATGCCAAGGTTAATGAATATGGATTCATCGAAACCCCTTTCCGTCAGGTAGATAATGGCAAGGTGACCGATGAGGTTGGTTATATGACCGCCCTCAAAGAGAAGGGCAAGGTGGTTGTTCCCGCCCAAGTCAAGATGGACCAAAAGGGAATGATTGATGAAGAGAATGTTATCGCCCGTCAAGACGGCGAGGTTCTTCTTGCCAATAAAGGGATGATCACCCACATGGATGTTTCCCCGAACCAGCTTGTATCGGTGGCGGCCTCCCTTATCCCCTTTCTGGAAAACGATGATGCTAACCGTGCTCTGATGGGATCGAACATGCAGCGTCAGGGTGTGCCCCTGTTACGCACCGCTTCACCTCTTGTGGGCACTGGTATGGAAAAAACCGTGGCCCGTGATTCCGGAGTCTGCCTGTTGGCGGATGGTGATGGTGTTGTGGAAGAGGTTGACGCCAACCGTGTTGTGGTTCGCTATAAAAAACCTGGTACCGGTGGTTTTGATACCGGCATCGGTGTCTATCGTTTGGACAAATATAAGAAATCCAACCAATCCACCTGCTTTACCCAGACCCCTGTGGTTTTACCTGGTGAAAAGGTTGTTGAAGGTCAACTTCTGGCCGATGGTCCTGGCACTGAATGCGGTGAACTTGCCCTTGGTAAGAATGTCACAATCGCCTTCATGCCATGGCGTGGTTATAACTTTGAGGATTCTATTCTCATTAACGAGAAGCTCCTTAAGCAGGACACCTACACCTCGGTTCATATTGAGGTCTTTGAGACAGTGGCCCGTGATACCAAACTTGGTAAAGAAGAGATTACCCGTGACATTCCTAATGTCAGTGAAGAGTCGCTGGCCAATCTCGATGAGTCTGGCGTTGTCCGT
This sequence comes from Thermodesulfobacteriota bacterium, assembly GCA_039715015.1. Lineage (GTDB taxonomy): Bacteria > Desulfobacterota > Desulfobulbia > Desulfobulbales > SURF-16 > BM506. The sequence continues at coordinate 9,125 of JBDLIE010000056.1, read as the reverse complement.
ATTGGTGCCGAGATCAAGCCTGGTGACACCATGGTGGGTAAAGTGACCCCTAAAGGCGAAACCCAGCTCTCCCCAGAGGAGAAGCTTCTTCGCGCCATTTTTGGCGAGAAGGCCGGCGATGTCAAAGACACCTCCCTGCGGGTACCACCTGGTGTTGAGGGTGTTGTTATTGATGCCAAGGTCTTTTCCCGCAAGGGCGTTGAGAAGGATGAACGCTCCCTGGCCATTGAAGATTTTGAGATCGACCGCCTCATCCGGGATATGGAGGATGAGGTCCACTGCCTGAAGAATGCGGTTCGTAATTCCATTGCTGATCTTCTCTCCAAGGAAAAGGCTGCCTCTGCAGTTATCTCCCAGAATGGTGAGGCCCTTATTGAGGAGGGTGGCAGGATTACTGCCGAGGTTCTTGAAAAGATGTCTCTTTCTGCTGTCAAACGCATTGATTATACCAATCGCGAGCGTTTTGAAGGTGAGGTTGAACTCATCTTCCAACGTTATGACAAGCAGGTTAAGGAAGTTAAGAAGCGTTACGAGAACCGGATCAACCGCTTGAAAAAAGGCGATGATCTGCCTCCTGGCGTGATCAAGATGGTCAAGGTCTATATCGCCGTGAAGCGTAAGCTGGCGGTTGGTGATAAGATGGCGGGCCGCCATGGTAATAAGGGTGTTGTTTCCCGTATCCTTCCAGAAGAGGATATGCCTTATTTTGCTGATGGTACCAGTGTCGATATCGTCCTTAACCCCTTGGGCGTACCTTCCCGTATGAATGTTGGCCAGATCCTTGAGGTCCATTTAGGTCGGGCTGCCAAGGTCCTTGGCGAGCAGATCCAGGCCTTTGCTGAAAAGCGTGACCTGGACAGCATCAAGAAGAAGCTGAAGGCAGTGTACAGCAAGGATGAGTATGATCAGATCGTTGACGGCTTTAGCGATGATGATCTCCTTGATTATGCTAAGAACAATTTGTCCCACGGTCTCCATATGGAAACCCCAGTTTTCGATGGCGCTCAGGAGAGCGAGATTCAGGCCATGCTGGTTGAGGGTGGTGCTGAGGAAGTGGGTCAAACCACTCTCTTTGACGGCCTCACCGGTGAACCGTTTGCCAACCAGGTAACCGTCGGCACCATGTACTTCCTGAAGCTCCATCATCTGGTTGACGATAAAATTCACGCCCGTTCCACTGGACCATACTCCCTTGTTACTCAGCAGCCTCTGGGCGGTAAGGCTCAGTTTGGTGGTCAGCGACTTGGCGAGATGGAGGTTTGGGCCATGGAAGCCTACGGCGCAGCCTATACCCTCCAGGAGTTTCTCACCGTCAAGTCGGATGATGTGGCCGGCCGGACCAAGATGTATGAGAAAATTGTTAAAGGAAATAATTTCCTGGAAGCAGGCCTGCCGGAATCATTCCATGTACTGGTCAAGGAGCTGCAAGGGTTGTGCTTGGATATGGAATTAATGGAATAAGCACGTAAGCCAACTAAAGAATTTACGAAGTTATAGATTAAAGAAATTAAGAAGGAGAAGGGCTGTGGGCTTTCCCTGCCTTCTCCTGCTCTTAAAATTCTCAATAACTTGAGGTGTATCTGTGGACGAACTTTTCACCTTTTTTACCAAGGCAAAAAAGACAATAGATTATAGCAAGGTCCGTATCTCCCTTGCTTCTCCGGACAAGATCAAAGAGTGGTCCTATGGCGAGGTAAAGAAGCCTGAGACCATTAACTACCGGACATTCAAGCCGGAGCGCGATGGTCTTTTCTGCGCCAAGATTTTTGGTCCGGTCAAGGACTACGAGTGTAATTGCGGTAAGTATAAACGCATGAAGCATCGCGGCGTGGTCTGCGAGAAATGCGGGGTTGAGGTCATTCAATCCAAGGTGCGCCGTGAACGTCTTGGTCATATTACCCTGGCGGCTCCCGTGGCCCATATCTGGTTTTTGAAGAGTCTGCCCTCAAAGATCGGTAACCTCTGCGATATGACCCTCAAGGAGTTGGAGAAGGTTCTCTATTTTGACTCCTATGTGGTTGTCACTTCCCAGGAGCCGAGCATTGTTGTGGGCACCTTGATGAACGAGGAGCAGTATCGCCAGGGCCGTGAAGAATTCCCCGGTCAGTTCACGGTGGGCATTGGTGCTTCGGCCATTAAGGAGATCCTGAGTTCTCTTAATCTTGAGGCCCTCTCTGTAGAGCTTCGTGAAGATATGCGGACAACCGGCTCCGAGGCCAAGCGTAAAAAATACGCCAAGCGACTTAATGTTGTTGAGGCCTTTAAAGATTCAGGCAACAAACCAGAGTGGATGATTTTAGAAACGATCCCGGTTCTGCCTCCTGATCTTCGCCCCCTTGTGCCTCTGGAAGGCGGTCGGTTTGCCACCTCTGATCTCAATGATCTCTATCGCCGGGTGATTAACCGTAATAATCGCTTAAAGCGTCTCCTTGACCTTGACGCCCCCGAGATCATCATCCGCAATGAAAAGAGGATGCTCCAGGAGGCCGTTGATGTTCTGTTTGATAATGGCCGTCGCGGTAAGACCATCACCGGTCCCAATAAGCGTCCGCTCAAGTCACTTTCCGACATGCTCAAAGGAAAGCAGGGTCGTTTTCGTCAGAACCTGCTTGGTAAGCGTGTTGATTACTCTGGTCGTACCGTTATTGTGGTCGGCCCCCATCTTCGCCTCCACCAATGTGGTCTGCCTAAGAAGATGGCCTTGGAGCTTTTCAAGCCCTTTATTTATAACAAGCTTGAGACCCTGGGCTATGTGACCACCATCAAGAGCGCCCGTAAGATGGTTGAGAAGGGTACCAAAGAAGTATGGGACGTCCTTGATGACGTGGTCCGTGAGTATCCTATTATCCTTAACCGTGCTCCCACTCTCCATCGCCTCGGTATGCAGGCCTTTGAGCCGGTACTTATCGAGGGTAAGGCCATCCAGCTTCACCCCCTGGTTTGTGCCGCCTTTAACGCTGACTTTGACGGTGATCAGATGGCTGTCCATCTGCCCCTGACCGTTGAGGCCCAGATGGAGGCCCGGGTGTTGATGATGTCCACCAACAACATCCTCTCTCCAGCCCATGGCGAGCCGATTATTATCCCCAGTCAGGATATTGTCCTTGGACTCTATTATATGACCAGGGAGCGGCTCTACGCCAAAGGTCACAACAAGGTCTTTTCCTCTCCTGAAGAGGCAAGTATTGCCTATGATTATGATCAGGTAGACCTGCAGACCATGATTAAGGTCCGCATTGACGGCAAGATTGTTGATACCACCATGGGCCGTGTGCTGGTTGGCCAATTGCTTCCCAAATCCGTTAGCTTTGACCAGGTCAATAAGAACCTGGGTAAGAAGGCCCTTGCCAAGCTCATTGATCACACCTATCGCCATGCTGGTACCAAGGATACAGTTATCCTTGCTGACCGCCTGAAGGATATGGGCTATGAATTTGCCACCCGGGCAGCGGTTTCCATCTCCATCAATGACATGCTTATTCCACTTTCCAAGGAAGAAACCCTTGGCAAGTCAGAAAAAGCGGTCATGGACGTTGAAAATCAGTATGCCGATGGTCTGATCACCTCTGGTGAGAAGTACAACAAGGTTGTTGATATCTGGTCAAAGACCACGGACAACGTCGCCCAGGATATGATGACTGAGCTCTCTGTGGACTATATTAAGAACCCTGAGACCAAGAAGATGGAGGAGACTCCAAGCTTTAACCCCATCTATATGATGGCCGATTCTGGTGCCCGTGGTTCAAAAGACCAGATTCGCCAGCTCGCTGGTATGCGTGGTCTGATGGCCAAGCCTTCCGGTGCCATTATCGAGACCCCCATTAAGGCCAATTTCCGGGAAGGCCTTACTGTTCTCGAGTATTTCATCTCCACCCATGGTGCCCGTAAGGGTCTTGCTGATACAGCTCTGAAGACAGCAAACTCCGGTTACCTTACCCGTCGTTTGGTCGACGTTGCCCAGGACTCCACCATTGTTGAGAAGGATTGCGGTACCCTGGATGGTATTCTGGCCGAGCCCCTTGTTGAAGGTGGTGAGATTATCCAGAAGGTGAGTGAACGTATCCTGGGGCGTGTGGCCCTGGAGGATGTGGTTGATGCCTTTTCCGGCGAAGTGCTTGTTGAAGCCAACAACCAGTTTACTGAAGAGAAGGTCAAGGCCATTGAAGAGGCCGGTATTGACCGGGTTATGATGCGTTCCGTACTTACCTGTCGTTCCAAGCGCGGTGTCTGTGCCCTGTGCTATGGCCGTGATCTTGGCCGTGGCCACATGGTTAACAATGGTGAGGCGGTTGGTATTATTGCTGCCCAGTCCATTGGTGAGCCGGGTACCCAGCTTACCATGCGGACCTTCCATATCGGTGGTACAGCCAGCCGTGCCGTTGAAACGGCAGAGGTTCGCTCTCAGCATGGCGGTTTCCTGAAGTATAACGATCTGCACTGCGTTGCCAATCAGGACGGCGAGATGGTCGTCATGAACCGTAATGGTGACATATCAGTACTCGGCCCCAAGGGCCGTGAGCGTGAGCGCTATCCTGTACCTTACGGCGCCGTTCTCCACGTTGCTGACGGCGGCGAGATGGAGCCCAAGACGCTGATTGCCGACTGGGACCCCTATACCATTCCCATTGTTACAGAGATCGGCGGTGTTGTTAAGTATGAAGACATCATCGAAGGTTCCTCCATGCAGGAGAAAAAGGACCAGATCACAGGCAAGTCAAGCTCTGTGATTATCCCGGGCAAGACCTCTGCCTTAAACCCGCTTATCTCCCTGCGGACAGATAAAGGAAAACCGGTCAAGCTCGATAAGACTGGTATCCCGGCTCGCTACTCATTGCCGGTGGGTACTATCATCACCGTGGAAGACGGAACTGTTGTTGAGGCCGGTGCCGTTCTTGGTAAGATTCCCCGTGAAACAACGAAAACCAAGGATATTACCGGTGGTCTGCCCCGTGTTGCTGAACTCTTTGAGGTGCGTAAGCCCAAGCAGCACGCTGTCATCTCCGAGATTGATGGCAGGATCAGCTTTGGTAAGGAGCTCAAAGGTAAGCGTCGGGTTGTTGTGACTCCCGAGCTTGGTGAACCAAAGGAGTATCTCATCCCCAAGGGCAAGCATATTGCCGTCCATGAGGGTGACTATGTCAAGTCCGGTGAGGCTTTGATGGATGGTTCCCCTGATCCCAATGATATTCTCCGCGTCCTCGGTGTAAAGGAGCTCGCCAAGTTTATGGTGAACGAGATCCAGGAGGTTTACCGCCTCCAGGGTGTAAAGATCAACGATAAGCACATCGAGGTCATTGTTCGCCAGATGCTGCGTCGGGTTATGATCACTGGTGTTGGTGATTCGACCTTCATGCAGGGCGAGCAGGTTGAGTGGTGGAAGTTTAATGAGGTAAATGAGCAGCTCTTGCGGGAAGGCAACAGGCCAGCCCAGGCTGAGCCGCTGCTTCTCGGTGTCACCAAGGCCTCGTTAAGTACTGACAGCTTTATTTCAGCGGCTTCCTTCCAGGAGACCACCAAGGTCTTAACCAATTCTGCCATGGCAGGTCGTATTGATGACCTCAGTGGCCTGAAGGAAAATGTTATTATGGGTCGATTGGTACCTGCTGGTACCGGTCTGAGCCGTTACAAGGTGAAATAAGGTCGAGTGCTGGGGAGTGGAAATGACTCAGGATTGGTTTTTTCATTCTTTGTCATTTCTTACTTCTTGACATTAAAAGGGCCTTCGTGTATCTATGTCGTTTCTCTTGCTAAGGGGAGTATCTCCATGCTTGGGAAACATGTTACGGATCGTGCAATAAACTTGAAAAAAACGTCCGTACTAAAATTTTGTTTTCATTACATTTAATATAAGGAGTTTGTTCAATGCCAACCATAAACCAACTGGTCAGGCAGGGTCGGAAGAAATCTGTAAAGCGTACTAATACGCCGGCTCTCCAGGCATGTCCCCAGAGACGTGGTGTTTGTACCCGTGTTTACACGACCACCCCTAAAAAGCCAAACTCAGCCCTTCGTAAGGTAGCAAGGGTAAGGCTGACCAACGGAATCGAGGTTACTTCCTACATTCCTGGTATTGGACATAATCTTCAAGAGCATTCTGTTGTGCTGATTCGTGGCGGTAGGGTAAAAGATTTACCCGGTGTCCGTTATCATGTTATCAGGGGAACGCTTGATACCCTGGGTGTATCTGATCGTCGTCAGGGTCGCTCTAAATACGGTGCAAAAAGGCCTAAGTAAGAGGATTCAATAATGCCAAGACGTAGATTAGTTGCCAAAAGACAGATCCCTGGTGATCAGCGTTTTAACTCAGTGCTTGTTTCCAAGTTCATCAATACCCTGATGAGTGATGGTAAGAAGTCCGCTGCCCAGAAAATTTTTTACGGTGCCATGGATCTTCTGGAAGGACGTATTACCGAGGATGAGCCTTTTGCCGTATTTGAGAAGGCCATGGATAATGTTCGGCCCAAGCTTGAGGTTAAGTCCCGTCGTGTTGGTGGTGCCACCTATCAGGTGCCCCAAGAGGTTCGCCCTGAGCGTCGTAACGCTCTGGCCATGCGTTGGCTTGTGGAGATGGCTCGTAAGCGTAATGGCCGTAGCATGGCCGAGAAACTCGCTGCTGAGTTTTCTGATGCCTATGCTGCTCGTGGTGCTGCAGTGAAAAAACGTGAGGATACCCACCGTATGGCAGATGCCAATAAGGCCTTTGCTCATTATCGCTGGTAAGTTTTTACGTTTTTAAATTTTATGTTTCCGGTTCTGGAACTTTCAGAGCCGGAAATTTTTTTAGATAACATCCGTTGACAAAAGAAGGGTTACCCGTTATAAACTCATTCTTTTTATTGGCCCAGATATAAAGGTCAGGCTTTAGTCATTTAAAGTCGAGATGTTTGGCCAAGGTAGAGATCATGGCAAAGAACATCTCGCTTGCCCGGTTACGCAATATCGGCATTATGGCCCATATTGACGCGGGCAAGACAACAACAACGGAACGAATACTCTACTATACAGGGCGCTCCCATAAGATTGGCGAGGTCCATGAAGGCACCGCCATCATGGACTGGATGGAGCAGGAGCAGGAGAGGGGAATTACCATCACCTCTGCCGCCACAACCTGTGAGTGGAAAGATCATCGTATCAATATAATTGATACGCCAGGGCATGTAGATTTTACCCTGGAAGTTGAAAGATGTCTGCGGGTACTGGATGGAGTCGTAGCTGTTTTTTGCGCGGTTGGCGGAGTAGAGCCCCAGTCAGAAACAGTGTGGCGCCAAGCAGAAAAATATGGTATTCCCCGCCTGGCATTTGTCAACAAGATGGATCGCGTTGGTGCCGATTTTCAGCGCTGTGTCTCCATGATGGAAGACCGGCTTGGTACCAATCCTCTTCCTGTTCAACTACCGGTTGGCAGCGAAGATACATTTCGCGGCGTCATAGACCTCATTTCAGAAGAAATGCTGGTCTTTGACGAAGAAAGTCAGGGACAAGAGGTTTCTTCCCAAGAGATCCCTGAGGAATTCGTAGAAGAATTCACGGCTGCACGTATGGCACTCCTCGAGAAGCTGGCCGACTTCGATGAGGGGGTCATGGAAAAATATCTCGAAGAGCAGCCCATTGCTGCGGATGAAATCATCCAGGCAATAAGGGCAGCGACGATAAATTTGGACCTTGTGCCGGTTCTATGTGGAAGTGCATTTAAGAATAAGGGGGTTCAGCCTTTATTAGATTCTGTGCTTTCCTATCTGCCTTCGCCCAGCGATATCCCTCCTGTTGAAGGAGTTGATAAACAGGGCGAAACAGTGAGCCGTAAGACAGGGGCCAACGAAAAGTTTTGTGGTCTGGCTTTTAAGCTCATGGCAGACCCCTTTGTCGGAACATTGGCTTTTATCCGGGTCTACTCCGGCAAAATTGCTGTGGGTGACAAGGTCTATAATCCTGTGAAGTCGAAACAGGAGAAGGTCAGCCGGATCCTCAAGATGCACGCTAATAAGCGTGAAGAGGTCAAAGAGCTTGGTCCTGGTGACATTGCAGCTCTGGTTGGTTTACGGTTTTCAACCACTGGTGACACCCTGTGTTCCACTGGTGATTATATAGTTCTGGATCAGATGGAATTTCCGGAACCCGTCATCAGCATTGCCATTGAGCCAAAAACAAAGGCTGATGAAGAAAAGCTCTTTGAGAGTTTGGAGAAAATGGCCCTGGAAGATCCATCCTTCCGCGTCAGCACCGATGCTGATACAGGCCAGACCCTGATTTCCGGCATGGGCGAGTTGCATCTGGAAATTATTGTTGACCGACTGCTTCGTGAGTTTAAGGTCGGCGCCAATGTCGGTAAGCCTCAGGTTGCCTATAAAGAAACGGTTACAAGCCAGGGTGAAGCTGAAAACGAATTTGTTCAGCAGACAGGTCAAAATCAATATGGCCATGTCTGTCTGGAAGTTGCCCCCCTTAAACAGGGCGATGGGCGACAGTTTGAAAGTCAGGTCAGTGAAGAGACTATCCCGGCTGAATTCATTGCTGCCATTGAGCGCAGTATCTATTCAAGCCTGGACTCCGGGGCTCTGCTTGGCTTTCCGGTAACGGATATTAAGGTCAGCCTGGTGGGCGGCTCCTTTCACGAGGAGGATTCAACCGAGCAGGCCTTTGGGGTGGCCTCAGCCATGGCCCTCAGAGAGGCAATGCTGCAGGCCGAACCAAAACTCCTTGAGCCCATGATGGCTCTGGAGATTATGGTTCCTGAAGCCAGTATGGGGGATGTCATTTCAGACCTCAATGCCCGCCATGCCAAGATTAACGGCATGGAAGGTCGCGAAAATGGTTTCCAGGAGATAGAAGCAGAGGTACCCCTTGCTCAGATGTTTGGCTATGCGACTGATTTGAGATCAGCCAGTCAAGGCCGGGCAAACTTCACCATGCAGTTTGCCAATTATGCAGAAGTACCGAAGAAAACGAGTGATAAGATCATTCAGAAAGTAAAAGGATTAATCTGATTTTAAGCCCTCATCTATATGATATAAGGGCATTATTAAAATTCGAGGAAAAGCAATGGCTAGAGAGAAATTTGAACGCACCAAACCCCATGTAAACATTGGCACCATCGGTCACGTCGATCATGGTAAGACCACCCTGAC
>JBDLIE010000055.1:0-17050 GCA_039715015.1 Thermodesulfobacteriota bacterium | reverse complement strand
ACCAAGGGGTCCGGTATCACCATTGAAGCCAAAGATATCTCCCTGGCTGGGCGGATCATTGCCAATTTTCCTGAGAACCTTACTGAGGAGCAGCGCATCCCCGATTATCTTGCTGAGCTCGGCAAGATGGTCAAGGTGGCAGAGACCAATGTTATCAAGCTCCCCAATATCAGCGCCTCCATCCCCCAGCTCCAGGATGCCATCAAGGAGCTGCAGGCCAAGGGCTATGATATCCCTGATTATCCTGAGGAGCCCAAGAGCGACCAGGAAAAAGAGCTGCATGCTCGTTTTGCCAGGGTTCTCGGCAGTGCGGTTAACCCGGTATTGCGTGAAGGCAATTCCGATCGCCGGGCCGCTGCCTCAGTCAAAGAGTTTGGCCGCAAGAATCCCCATAAGATGATGAAGGCCTGGCCCGAGGTTTCCAACTCACGGGTTGCCCATATGAGCGGTGGCGATTTCTACGGCAGTGAAAAATCCGTTACCGTTGCTGAGGCCTGCGAGGTGCGCATCGAATCTGTGGCCGATGACGGCGCTGTTACCGTGCTCAAGGAAAACACAGCCCTTAAGGCCGGTGAGGTCTTTGACTCATCGGTGATGAACGTCCGGGCCCTGCGCAGCTTTTTTAGCGAGCAGATTGCTGCGGCCAAGAAGGACGGGCTGCTGCTCTCCCTCCATCTCAAGGCCACCATGATGAAGGTCTCCGACCCGATCATGTTCGGCCACTGCGTCTCTGTCTTTTATAAGGATGTTTTTGATAAGCATGCCGCCGCCATTGAGCCCCTGGGCGTCAATGTCAATAACGGCCTGGCTGATCTCTATGCCCGCATCGATAGCCTGGCTGCCGACAAAAAGGCGGAGATTGAGGCCGATATCATGGCCTGCTATGAGACAAACTGTGAACTGGCCATGGTGGATTCCAGCAAGGGGATCACCAACCTCCATGTCCCCAATAACATCATCATCGATGCCTCTGTACCGGTGGTTGTCCGCGATGGCGGTAGGATGTGGGGGCCGGACGATAAGCTGCACGACACCATTGCCATGGTCCCTGATCGTTGTTACGCTACCATCTATCAAGAGGTGGTTGAGGATTGCCTGAAGAACGGCGCTTACGATCCGGCCACCATGGGTTCGGTCTCCAATGTCGGCCTCATGGCCCAGAAGGCGGAGGAGTACGGTTCCCACGACAAGACCTTTGAGGCCCCGGCCAATGGCGTGGTCCGGGTGGTTGATATTGCCAGTGGCGCCACCCTGCTTGAGCAGAAGGTGGAGGAGGGCGATATCTACCGGAGCTGCCAGACCAAGGATGCCCCCATCCAGGACTGGGTCAAGCTTGCTGTTAACCGGGCCAAGGCCAGTGGCGCCCCCGCCATCTTCTGGCTTGACGAAAATCGCGGCCATGACGCCCAGCTCATTGCCAAGGTCAACGCCTATCTGCCCAACCATGACACCAGCGGTCTCACCGTCAAGATCATGCAGCCGGTGGATGCCATGCGTCTCTCTTTAGAGCGGATCAGAAAGGGCGAGGACACCATTGCCGTAACCGGTAATGTCCTGCGTGACTATCTCACCGATCTTTTTCCCATTCTGGAGCTCGGCACCAGCGCCAAGATGTTGTCCATCGTGCCGCTGATGAATGGCGGCGGCCTCTTTGAGACCGGGGCCGGCGGTTCTGCTCCCAAACATGTTCAGCAATTTTTGCAAGAAGGCCATCTGCGCTGGGATTCCCTGGGTGAATTCTGCGCCCTGGTCCCTTCTTTTGAGCATATCGCTGCTACCTATCATAATGACAAAGCGGCCCTCTTTGCCGAGAGCCTTGATCAGGCCATTGGTGCCCACCTTGAAAACGAGAAATCACCCTCACGTAAGGTTAATGAGCTCGACACCAGGGGCAGCCATTTCTACCTTGCCCTCTATTGGGCCCAGGCCCTTGCCGGGCAGAGTAAGGATACTGAAATTGCCAGCCGTTTTGCCCCAGTTGCCAAGGAGCTTGCTGCCAATGAGAACAAGATTGTTGACGAAATGAATAGCGCCCAGGGCCAGGCCGTGGATATTGATGGCTATTACCGCCCTGATTACAGCAAGACCGCCGAGGCCATGCGGCCCAGCGCCACCCTTAACGCCATTATTGATGCCCTTTAAGCAAACATTACCCTGGGTGGACATAACGTCCACCCAGGGTAATGTTCTAGAGGCTCCCATATTCTTTGTCCTCCGCCTCACTGGGAGTATGTCTTCTCATTCTCCTGATAATTTTGTGTTATATACCCCCTCTTTGCTCGCACGCAGCTCTCCGAGATCAATAAAACAGCCGCTAAATTCAATTGACAGAGCAAAAACGGTTGTGGTCTAATTCCCTCTAGTTGGATGACTCAAAACGAGCTCGCCTGCTGTTGGCAGGGTGCTCTCTCATGAACCCCACATTGCAATTGGAAGGACCAAATTGCCCATTCCCCCAAAATGGTTTTTCAGGCAGAAACCCATGCTGCAGGTGAGTTACGCCTTGCTGCCCCTGCAGGCTGCCTCGGTCTATTTTTTCGGTTGGCGCGCCCTGGTCCTGTCGTTGGTCATCTTGGCCTGCGGTATTGCCACCGAGGCCCTTTTTGTTTTTAAGCGAGGGAAGCCCGTCACCTCGGCGGTGCTGGTCACCTGCCTGATCTTTACCCTTTCTCTGCCGCCGACCCTGCCGTTCTGGATGGGCATGGTCGGCATCATCGTTGCCGTCGCCTTGGGCAAAATGGCCTTCGGCGGCTTTGGTTTTAATATTTTCAACCCCGCCATGGTGGGCCGCTGCTTTCTTTATGTGACCTTTCCGACCTCCATGACCAGCACCTGGACAGATCCTGCATCAGGATATGCCGCTGGCCTCAGCCTCTGGGCGCCGGGGCCTGATGCCGTCACCAGCGCCACCCCCCTTATCGTTTTTAAAGAGGGTCTTGCCGCCTCCCCCCTTGCGCAGCATTTTCTGGGGACCACCTCCGGTTCCTTGGGGGAAACCTCTGCCGTGCTCATTGTGCTGTGCGGCGCCTATCTGTTCTATAAAAAGATTGCCTCCTGGCGTATGGCTTTTTCATGCCTGCTCGGTGCTGTGCTGGCAAGTGTGGCCCTCAATCTGGCCGGACTTCCTGGGGTTGCCCCGCCGCTGCTCACCATCCTCAGCGGCTCCTTTCTCTTTGGCACGGTCTTTGTCGTGACCGAACCGGTCACCGGGGCCAAGACCAGGCCGGGCCAGTGGCTCTTTGGTTTCATGATCGGTGCTCTCACCATTGTCTTGCGCGGCTTTTCCAATTTCTCCGAGGGGCTGATGTTTGCCGTGCTGATCATGAACGGCCTTGTGCCGCTCCTTGACCAGGGGGTGCGCAGGCTGCAGCAGGGCAGAGGGGCAGGAGCATGAATAAACGGGTTTATGCCGTGTTCTACATGTTCTGCCTCACCCTTGTCTTTACCTCCCTGGTGACCGTGGCCAAGGTGGTCAATGAGGAGAGGATAGCTGTCAACCAACAGGCCAACCGGCAACGGGTCATCTTAACGGTTCTCAAGATTTCCCAGGCTTTCACCGCCCCAAGGGATGAGATCGCAAGACTTTTTGCATCGCATATCAGCGAAAGCGAGGCCGGGGGGCGGACCATCTACAGCGCCCATGATCCGGTAAGCAAGGAAGGCCTCGGTCATGCCTTTGCCTTACGGGGTATAGGTTTTTGGGGACCGATTGAGGCCATGGTTGGGGTGGATGCGGAGCTTAGCCGGGTGCTGGCCATTGAATTTTACCGGCATCAGGAAACACCCGGTCTGGGGGCGAGGATCACGGAACCGTGGTTTACGGAGCAGTTTGCCGGCCTCTCCCTTGTGGAGGAGCCAGGTGATGAAGGTTTTTTTACCATAAGCCCGCCTGCCCCGGACAAACCAGCACTGGAGCTTGACGCAGTCACGGGCGCCACTCTGACCACAAGGGCGGTTGAGACCTTTGTCAACCAAGAGCTGCAGATGATCAAGGACCTGGGCCGCGCGTGGCAGAAAGGGGAGCAATAATGGCCAGGAAAACAGCGGCACGGCAGATCATGTTGGAGGGACTGTGGCAGGAAAACCCCATCCTGCGCCATACCTTGGGCATCTGTTCCACCCTGGCCGTGACAAACCTGCTGGTCAACACCCTGGTGATGAACATCGGCCTGATCTTTACCCTGACCATGTCCTGCACCACGGTCTCCCTGCTGCGTAACCTGACCCCCCTGCGTATCCGCATGATGGTGCAGACCCTGATCATCTCCTCCTACGTCATTATTTTCGATATCGTTATCAAGGCCTACCTGCCTGATATCAGCGAGGCCCTGGGGCCCTATGTGGGTCTGATCATTACCAACTGTATCATCATGGGGCGCTGTGAGGCCTTTGCCAGAAGCAACCGGGCCTGGCCCTCGTTTCTCGACGGGCTGGCCGTGGGGATCGGTTTTTCCCTGGTGCTTTTCGGGGTGGCCTTTGTCCGGGAGTTGCTGGGCTTTGGCTCCTTGTTCGGCTACCTGGTCATGCCGGAGACTTTTACTCCGTGGACCATTATGATCATGCCGCCAGGCGCTTTTTTCACCCTGGGGATCTATGTCTGGCTGGTCAGGTCCTTTGCCGGTTCCGCAGAGCCGGAAAGGCTAAAGATGTGAGGATGAACAATGACAAACATTGATCCGGGCACGCTGTTGTTTGCCGCTATATTTACCAACAACATACTTTTGACCAACTTTCTCGGGCTTTGCCCCTATATTGGTATCTCGAAAAATCTGCGCTCCGCTACAGGACTGGGGCTTGCCGTGGTCTTTGTCATGACCTGCTCAACCGGCCTGAACCATCTCATTTACTACAGGGTCCTGGTGCCCTTTGACCTGACTCATTTCCAGTACATCATCTTCATCATTGTCATCGCCGCCTTTGTCCAGCTGGTGGAGATGACCATTGAACGCTATTTTCCGGCTCTCTACCAGCTCCTCGGCATCTTTCTGCCCCTGATCACGGTGAACTGCGCCATCCTCGGGGCCTCGCTTTTCATGGTGATCCGGGAGTACAGCCTGATTCAATCATTGGCCTATGGGGCCGGGAGCGGCATTGGTTGGCTCTTGGCCATTTCCGCAGTCGGCGCCATCAGGGAAAAAATTCAAAAGACCAACGTTCTGCCTAAAGGCTTGGAGGGGCCGGGCATCACCCTGCTCATCACCGGCATCCTCTCCCTGGCCTTTATGGCCTTTAGCGGCATGGTGCAGGTCCAATAGTTGTTGGCTTGGCCGATGGATATTTTTTGTAGGATGAGTAAGGACCATTTATAAGCATGCCCGGCTTACCAGGGTGGCAACCCTTATTTCGCGTTATTATTTGGGAGATTTGACACGTGCTTGATCTTCTTATCGGCTTGGCTATCATCAGCGCCATAGTTGCTTTTTTGGCCTTTCTCCTTGAGGTGGCGGACCGCTATCTGGCCGACTACGGTGAGCGCCATGTCCTGATCAATGAGGAGAGGGACCTTAAGGTGACCGGTGGCCGCTCCCTGCTCTTTACCCTGGCGGATGAGGGTGTTTTCCTGCCCTCGGCCTGCGGCGGCAAAGGGACCTGTGCCTATTGCAAGGTGCAGGTCATGGAGGGGGGCGGACAGGTACTGCCCACGGAGACCCCCTATCTTACCCTCAACGAACTGAGCCAGCATGTTCGCCTTGCCTGCCAGCTCAAGGTAAAGGAGGATCTCAAAGTCCAGGTGCCGGATGAGCTTTTTCTGGTCAAGGAGTTTCGGGTCCGGGTGGAGCAGATCAAAAAGTTTACGCCCGATATTAACTTTGTTAGTTTTCGCATCCTCAGCCCGGCAGAGGGGATCAGTTTTCGGGCCGGCCAGTATGTCCAGCTTGAGGTGCCAAAATATGAGCTGACCGCCGAACCTGAGTTCCGAGCCTACTCCATTGCCTCGCCGCCCGCAGAGGAACACGAGCTGGGGCTGCTCATCACCCGGGTGCCGGAGGGCGTTGTTTCCACCTATGTGCATGAGTATCTTAAGGAGGGGGATGAACTCACCCTCCGGGGACCATTTGGCGAGTTCTGTCTGCGCGAGTCGGAGCGCGAGCTGTTGATGATAGCGACGGGCTCCGGCCTGGCCCCGATTCGCTCCATGCTTAACCAGATTAAACAGGGAGGCAGCGCCAAGAAGGTCACCCTCTTTTTCGGTGATAGAAGGCCTGAAGATCTTCTCTGCTATGATGAGATGCTGGAGTTCGAGCGTACCATGGCCAATTTTACCTATGTGCCGACCCTTTCCCGGACTACAGAGCAGGACGACTGGTCCGGCGAAAAGGGGCGGGTAACGGATCTGATTAAAAAATATATCCCGGACAATCCGCCCCTTGATGCCTATATCTGCGGAATACCTGCCATGGTCCATTCCTGCCATGATCTCCTTATCAAAAAGGGCTTGCCCCCTGAACGAATCTGCTTTGACAAGTTTGAGTAATTGTTGCCTGAAGGCTCATAGGCAGGAAAAATCCTGGCATAAAATAGCACTTGTCCTTGCTTCAATATCTAAAAATTAATAGCCTGTTTGTTAGAGACTTTTTTGATTGGAATAAATTGTTGTCGCTGTTTTTTCGTGGTCAGAAAAAGACAAGGAGGGACCAATGCCGAGGAAAAAGATCGAACTCCCCTACAGTGCCGAGTATCTCTCCATTCTGGACGAGAACGGGGTGGTGGACAAAGAGCTTGAACCGCAGCTCAGTGAGGAACTTCTCTTAAAGCTACACCGGGCCATGCTTGCCGGCCGTCGTTTTGACGAGCGCATGCTCAACCTGCAACGCCAGGGGCGCATCGGCACCTTTCCGCCCATCAAGGGCCAGGAGGCATCGCAGCTCGGAGCCGTTGCCGTTCTGGAGCCTAGTGACTGGATGGTTCCCGCCTTTCGAGAAACCCTGGCCGAGATCTGGCGCGGTAAAGCCATGGAGAATTTCATCCTCTATTATGGAGGTTATGACGAGGGGAGCATGGTGGAGAAGGGCCGCAATGATCTGCCGGTCTCCATCCCGGTGGGTTCGCAGATGCTCCACGCCGTGGGCATCGGCATGGCGATCAAGTACCGCAAACAGCCCCAGGTGGCCATGACCTTTTTCGGGGACGGCGCAACTTCGGAGGGTGATTTTCATGAGGCCCTGAACTTTGCCGGGGTCTACCAGGCGCCGGTGGTCTTTGTCTGCCAGAACAACCAGTGGGCCATCTCCATCCCCCGTGAAAAGCAGACCCATGCCAAGACCCTTGCCCAGAAGGCCCTTGCCCACGGGCTGCCCGGCATCCAGGTGGATGGTAACGATGTTCTGGCTGTCTATGCTGCCGCCCAAGAGGCTGTTGAACGGGCCCGATTTGGCGGCGGTCCGACCCTGATCGAGTGTTATACCTATCGCTTAAGCCTGCACACCACAGCCGACGATCCCACCAAGTACCGCGAGGCAGAGGAGGTTGCCCAGTGGGAGAAGAAGGACCCCATCATCCGGTTCCAGACGTATCTGCAAAACAAGGGGCTGCTGACTCCTGAAGCCCTTGAAGGGATGGAGGAGGAAATAGCCAAGGAGATTCAGGACGTGGTTGAGCAATCGGAACAGCGGATGACCGGCGGCGAGCCGCTCGATATGTTTCAGCATACCTATGACGAGCTCCCGCCCAGCCTGCGCCAGCAAAAAGAGGAGGTGCGCAGCAACTTGGCCCTGGCGCAAAAGGAGGTGGACCATGACTAAGATGACCATGGTACAGGCCTTGAATTTGGCAATGCAGCAGGAAATGGCAAAGGATGACCGGGTTCTTCTCCAGGGTGAAGATGTGGGCGTGGACGGCGGAGTTTTCCGGGTCACCGATAAGTTGCTGGAGCAGTTCGGCGAGGAGCGGGTACTTGATACTCCCCTGGCCGAGTCCGGCATTGTCGGCACGGCCATTGGTATGGCGATCTATGGCCTACGTCCAGTCTGTGAGATTCAATTTTCCGGATTTTCCTACTATATCCTCCATCAATTGGAGGCCCATGCCGCCCGTATGCGGCATCGGTCCCAAGGGCGCTATGAGGTGCCCCTGGTGGTCAGGATGCCTTATGGCGGTGGGGTCCGTGCCCTGGAACATCATTCGGAAAGCCGTGAAGCCTACTTTGCCCATACACCAGGAGTTAAGATGGTTATCCCCTCTGGGCCGCGTAATGCCCGGGCCCTATTGGTGAGCGCTATCCGCGATCCAAATCCCGTCATCTTCTTTGAACCCAAGGCTCTCTACCGTGCCTTTCGTGAAGAGGTCCCCGAAGAGGAGGAGTCGATCCCTCTGGGCCAACCGCAACTGGTTCGAAAGGGAAAGGATGTCACCCTCATTGCTTATGGGGCCATGATGACGCCTACCTTGGAGGCGGCCGAGGAGTTGCTGGCGAAGGATGGCGTTGAGGCGGAGGTCATTGATCTGCTGACCATCTCGCCCCTTGATGATGCGTTGATCATGGCCTCGGTCCAGAAGACAGGGCGGGCCGTGGTGGTCCATGAGGCGCCGAAGAGTTTCGGGCCAGGGGCGGAGATCATTGCCCGTCTGATGGAAAAGGCCTTTTACTATCTGGAGGCTCCGATCCAGCGGGTGACCGGCTATGACATCATCTACCCCCTCTTTGCCCTGGAAAGTGCCTATATGCCCAATACGGGCCGCATTGTGCAGGCGGTGCGGGAAACGCTAAAAACATGAGCCATTTTTAAGCGGGAGGATTGTATGCGCAAGGAATTCAAGCTGCCCGATCTCGGCGAAGGGATCCATGAGGGAGAAATTCTTGAGGTGTCGGTGTCTCCCGGTGATGAGGTCAACGAAGGCGATGTCATCTTTGTGGTGGAGACGGACAAGGCTGCGGTTGAGATACCTTCGCCTTATTCCGGCAAGGTCGAAGAGGTCCTCATTGCGCCCCAGACCATAGTCCATGTGGGCGAGGTCATGCTGGTCTTTGAGGTGGCAGGCGGCAAGGAGGAGGCGGTGAAAAAGACCCCTCTTCCTCCCCCGGCTGTAAAGGATCAAGGCGCTCCAGCAATAAAAGCGGCTGTTCCGCGCAAAGGTCCTGTTCCCGCCGCACCAGCCACCCGCAAGCTGGCCCGGGAACTGGGGGTCGATCTTGCTCAGGTAGTTGGCAGCGGCCCGGCAGGGCTGGTAAGCGCTGAGGACGTCCGGGCCTTTGCCGAGCAGGGCGAAACGACTATGGAGCAACCGCCTCCTCAAAAATCTTCGATCATCCCCGAGCCAACAGCGGCAGCAACTGATCTGATCGCGCCTCCGGCGTTGCCTGATTTTGACCAATGGGGCAGTGTGGAGCATCAGCCTTTACGCTCGGTGCGCAGGGCCATCGCCAAAAAAATGGCACTTTCTTGGTCGCAAATTCCCCATGTCTGCCATCAGGATTTGGCCGATATCACAGAGCTTGAAACCATCCGCCGAAAAAATCGCAATGAGGTCCAGGACCATGGCGGCAAATTGACCATCACCGTCTTTGCTCTGAAGGCGGCGGTGGCTGCCCTGGAAATCATGCCTCGCTTTAATGCCAGCCTGGATAGTGGCCGGGAAGAGATAGTTTTAAAGAAATATTTCAATTTGGGCATTGCCACTGATACGGAAAAAGGGTTGCTGGTGCCGGTCATCAAGGGTGTTGATAAGAAGACCATGATGGAGCTGGCTGTTGAGTTACCGGAGCTCGCCCAGAAGGCCCGGGAGGGCAAACTCAGCATGGAGGAGATGAGCGGCGGCACTTTCACCATCACCAATATAGGCGGTATCGGCGGTACCGGCTTTCAGCCCATCATCAACTATCCGGAAGCCGCCATTCTCGGCCTGGGCCAGGCCCGCTGGCAGCCGGTAATTCGTAAGGATGATGATGGCAAGCCACAGGTTCAGGCCCGTCTGATGCTGCCGTTGGTCCTTGCCTTTGATCATCGCATTCTGGACGGGGCCGAGGGCGCCCGTTTTATGAACGAGATCAAGGAGACCTTTGAAAATCCGGCTCGGATTATGTTCTTCGATTTTTAATGCCCGGCAACTGTCCCGCCGCACCCATCTGTGTCCGATCAGACTCGCTCGGATAGATGGACTATGCCTCGCAAGCCTGCTTGGACACATCCGGAGTCTGCGCTTACCTGGAGCACTGCTGAACAGTTGCAACAATGTCTTAACAAAAGGAAGCCTCCATGGTTGTTGGAGAAATCACCCAGAAAACAGATCTCTTAATCATCGGCGCCGGGCCTGGCGGTTATGCCGCCGCCTTTCGGGCGGCGGACCTCGGCCTTGATGTCACCATTGTTGATGAGCGCGACAATATCGGCGGGGTCTGCCTCTATGAAGGATGTATCCCCTCAAAGACCCTGCTCTACCTTGCGGAACTCATCCATGATGCCGCGCGGGTGGAAAAGATGGGGGTGCAGTTCGGCCCGCCCCAGCTTGATCTTCAAGCATTGCGCTCCTGGAAGGAGAGCGTGGTCAATAAGCTGGGCCGCGGTTTGGCCGGGCTTTCCGAAAAGCGCGACGTGCAATGGCTGCAGGCCAGGGCCTTTTTTGAAGGGCCAAATACGGCACGCCTCATCGGCGCTGATGTGGCCCATATCAAGTTCCGCCATGCCATCGTGGCCACCGGCTCGGTGCCGCAGATTTATCCCGGTCATGAAGTAACAGCCGCCGGCAGGGTCATGACCTCCACGGAGGCCCTTGACCTTGCCGACATACCCGAACGCTTGCTCATTGTCGGCGGCGGCTATATCGCCCTGGAAATGGGGCAGGTGTATGCCGCCCTTGGCAGCCGGGTGAGCATGGTGGTGCGCAGTGAGTTTCTACGCGGTCTGGACCGCGATCTGGTCAAACCTTTGGCCCGGCGCATGGAAGATCTCTGCGAGGAGATTCACCTGGGAACTGTCATTGATTCCCTTGCCGAGCATAAGGACGGCGTTGATGTTCAGCTCAAAAATGACAAGGGGGAAATCCGGGCGGAACGATATGACCGGGTCCTGGTTGCCATGGGGCGGGTTCCCTCTGCCCAGGAGTTGGGTCTGGAAAAAACCGGAGTCAGGCTCGATGAAAAAGGTTTTATCATCGTTGATGAAAAACAACAGACCGATGAACCGAGTATCTTTGCCATCGGTGATGTGGTGCCCGGCCCCATGCTGGCCCACCGCGCCATGCGCCAGGGCAAGGTGGCGGCGGAAGTCATCGCCGGTCAGCCTTCGGCCTATGACGTGCGGGCCATTCCTGCCGTGGTCTATACCGACCCGCAGATAGCCTGGTGCGGCCTCACCGAACAGGAGGCCCAGAAACAAGGCGCGGCCGTGCAGGTTGTCCGCTTCCCATGGGGCGCTTCGGGCCGGGCCACCACCATGGGCATCAGCGATGGCCTGACCAAGCTGGTGCTGGAGCCTGAGAGCGGGCGCATCCGCGGGGCTGGCATTGTCGGTCGCGATGCCGAGGCCCTTATCGCCGAATGCGTGCTGGCCATTGAAATGGGCGCCTTGGCAGAGGATCTGGCCCTCTCCATCCACCCGCACCCCTCCCTGACCGAGACCGAGGCCGAGGCTGCGGAAATATATCTGGGGAGTTCGACCCATTTTATCAGCAAATAACAAAAGAGGATGCCAGGTCCGGCGGCTGGGGCTGGTTGCGTACGATAGGGCCCTCTCTCTGCAGCGCGATCTTACCGGCCAGCGCAGCCGGGCTGAAATCCCCGATACCCTCCTTCTCCTTGAGCACCCTCCTACTTATACCTTGGGCCCCAAGAGCGAGGACAGCCATTTTATGGTTTCCAAGGAGTGGCTGACCAGGCACGGTGTCGCCGTGCGCCGTGTCGACCGCGGAGGGGCAATTACTTTTCATGGCCCGGGCCAGCTGGTCGGCTATCCCATCTTGCAGCTAAAGGAGAGAAGAGAGATCGTCCCTTACCTGCGGAATCTTGAAGCGATGGTGATCCAGACCCTTGGCTCTTTTGGCCTTGAGGGCGACAGAGAGCAAGCCCCGAGCGGGCAGCGTCCTGCCACCGGTGTCTGGGTCAATAATGAAAAAATTGCCGCCATCGGCGTCAGGCTTGATGGCAATAACGTCACCAGCCATGGCTTTGCCATCAACGTGGACACTGATTTGCATTATTTTGATAAGATTGTTTCATGTGGGTTGTCTAACAGGACAGCCACCTCCCTGAATGTTTGTCTAGACAGGCCCGTTGGTATGCAACAGGTCCAAAGTAAAGTGGTGCAGGCCTTTGCCGAGGTATTCAACTATGAACTTAACGACGGCGACCAGACATAAACCTCCCTGGCTCAGGGTGCGTTTGCCCCATGGCCCGGAGAGCCAGCGGGTGCAGGAACTGTTACGGGACGGCAGCCTTCATAGCGTCTGCGAAGAGGCCCATTGCCCCAACAGGGGGGAGTGCTGGGGCAGGGGAACAGCGACCTTTCTCATCCTGGGCGATGTCTGCACGCGCTCTTGCCGTTTTTGTGCCGTGAAGAACGGTAGGCCGTGCCCGCCTGATGCGGGCGAGGCTGAGCGCTTGGCGCAAACAGTTGGTGCCCTGGGCCTCAGGCACGTGGTGATCACCTCTGTGACGAGGGATGATTTGCCCGATGGTGGCGCTTCACTCTTTGCCGCAACCATCAATGAACTTGGCCAGGAGTGTCCAGAGTGTAGCATTGAGGTGTTGATCCCTGATTTTAAGGGGAGCACAAAGGCCCTGGTACAGGTGGTCTCAGCCGGTCCTCAGATAGTGGCCCATAATCTGGAGACGGTGCCGCGGCTCTATGCCCAGGTACGGCCCCAGGCCCGTTATCAACGTTCGCTTAGGCTGTTGTCCCGTGCCAAGGCCGCCCGCCCGGCGATGCTGGTCAAGTCGGGGCTTATGCTCGGTCTTGGAGAAAAAAAACAAGAGATCCGAGAGGTTATGCTTGATCTAGTCCAGGCTGGATGTGATATCCTGACCTTAGGGCAGTATCTTGCCCCGACAAAACAGCATCTCCCTGTGGTACGTTACTGGCGCCCGGAGGAGTTTGCGGCCCTCAAGTCCGAGGCCCTGGATCTGGGCTTTGCCTGGGTGGAGTCTGGCCCCCTGGTGAGGAGCTCATACCGGGCTGGGGCGGTTTTCAAAAGACCTGAAGAAATGTGAGGGAAAGACGAGTGACGAAACAGGAGGCGAGTCAATAATGGAGGCAGGTTTTACCAGCGCAGACGAATTAGGGCCGATAAAAGAGATTTATGTCCAGGAACCCTCCATCGGACTCAAGGCAACCCTGGTGGTGGATAATGTGGCCATGGGCCCTTCCATTGGCGGGGTCCGCATGGCACCGGACGTGAGCACCGAAGAGTGCGCCAGGTTGGCCCGGGCCATGACCTTGAAGAATGCCGCCGCCGGGCTTGATCATGGCGGCGGCAAGCTCGTTCTTT
This sequence comes from Thermodesulfobacteriota bacterium, assembly GCA_039715015.1. Taxonomy (GTDB): domain Bacteria; phylum Desulfobacterota; class Desulfobulbia; order Desulfobulbales; family SURF-16; genus BM506. The sequence continues at coordinate 3,631 of JBDLIE010000055.1, read as the reverse complement.
ATGGTGATGCAAAGATGGACCTGGAGAAAAAAGAGCAGCTCATCCGCTGCCTGGCCTGCGCCCTTAGGGGTGAGGAGCATTATATCTTCGGGCCGGATATGGGCACGGACGAAAGGGCCATGGCCTGGGTCAAGGATGAGATCGGGCGCTCGGTGGGCCTGCCTCGGGAGTTGGGCGGCATCCCCTTGGATGAGATCGGGGCCACTGGCATGGGGGTGGATCAGGCAGCGGAGATTGGCGCTGAGTTTGCCGACCTCGAATTGAATGGTGCTCGCCTGGCTGTGCAGGGCTTTGGCGCGGTGGGTAAACATGCGGCCCGATTTCTTGCCAAAAGGGGCGTCATTCTGGTTGCCACGGCAGACAGCAGCGGAACCATTTACAATCCGGATGGCCTGGACATCGAAGAACTCATCACCTTGAAGCAAGAAGGAAAAAGTGTTGCTGACTATGCAAAAGGAGAGAGGCTGCCCAGGGGGGAGATCATCGACATTGCCTGCGATATCTGGATTCCTGCGGCCCGACCGGATGTGATTAATGGCAATAATGTCCATCGCCTGCAGACCAGGCTCGTTGTGGAGGGGGCCAACATCCCGATCACCCATGGCGCAGAAAAGTATCTGCATGACAAGGGCATTCTCTGCATTCCGGATTTTATTGCCAATGCCGGGGGCGTCATCTGCGCGGCCATGGAGTATGCCGGCGCCAGTGAGAAGGCGGCCCTTGAAACCATCGAGGAAAAGGTGCGGACAAACACCTCCTTGGTGCTTGAAAAGGTGCGTGAAAAACAGATAACGCCGCGCGAAGCCGCCATGGAACTTGCCATCCAGCGTTTGCAAAAGGCCATGGAACTCAAGCGCTGGCATTTATTTTAGGCAGCTATAAAGAGCCGTTGTTCACGTTCCGTGCATGGAGGTGGGCATGAACGAGAAGTCACAGAGTTATTTTCAACGGGGCGGGGACATGCCCCTGCTCACAAGTACTATCCCGGAATATTTTCTTGCCGTGGTCAAGCGCTTTGCCGAGCGTGAGGCCGTGGTCTCTGTTCCTCAAGACCGGCGATTGTCTTATGCTGAACTGGCAAACTCCATTGACCGGCTGGCCATGGGGCTCGTTGCCAGCGGCTATGGCAAGGGGGACCGCATCGGGGTCTGGTCCACCAATAATCTTGAATGGCTTCTGGTCCAGATGGCCACGGCCCGAATCGGCTCCATCCTGGTCAATATCAACCCGGCCTATCGCAAGCGGGAGTTGGCCTATGCCCTGAAGCGTTCCGAGGTGCAGGGGCTCTTCGTTATTCCAGCCTTTCACAGCAGCGACTACGTGGCCATGCTCCTTGACCTTGTCCCTGAACTTGCAGGGCCCGGTCAAGAGCTGAAGAGCGAGGAGTTTCCATTCCTGCGCCGCGTTATCCTCTATGACCCGGCCAAGCCCAAAGAAACAGCTGGACCAGCAGCGGGATTCACTCTTTGGCAGGAGGTCCTTGCGGCAGGAGGTGATTGTAGCCCGAAGGAACTGGAGCGGCTCACCGCCTCCCTTGAGATGAACGAGGCCATTAATATCCAGTACACCTCGGGCACCACCGGCTTTCCCAAGGCCGTGCTCTTGAGCCATCATAATATCCTCAATAACGCCTATTTTTCGGCCCGGGCCATGCATTTTACAGAGCAGGACCGGCTCTGTGTCTCAGTCCCCTTTTACCACTGTTTCGGCATGGTGCTGGCCAACCTCCTCTGTCTTTCCGTTGGCGCCTGCATCGTCATCCCCTGTGAACATTTTGACCCGGGCCAGGTGCTGGCGGCCATCGATCAGGAGCGTTGCACGGCGGTGCATGGCGTGCCCACCATGTTCATCGCCGAGTTGGAGCACCCCGACTTTGGCCGATATGATCTCACCTCGCTCCGCACTGGGATCATGGCCGGGGCCCCGTGCCCGCCAGCCCTGATGACGCGGGTCATCAACGAGATGCACTGTGGCGAGATTCTCATCGGCTACGGCCAGACAGAGGCCTCCCCCATCACCCATCTTACCACCAGCGATGACAGCTTTGCGCGGCGCACCGAAAGCGTGGGCCGCAACCTGCCGCACCAGGAGGTCAAGATCGTTGACTCCTCAGATGGGCAGACCCTGGCCCTGGGCGAGATCGGCGAGATCTGTTTTCGCGGCTATCATCTCATGCACGGCTACTACGGCGATCAGGAGGCCACGCATAGGGCCATTGATGATGAGGGCTGGCTCCATTCCGGTGATTTGGGCAAGATGGATCAGGAGGGCTATGTGCAGGTGACCGGCCGCCTCAAGGACATGATTATCCGTGGCGGAGAAAATATCTACCCACGGGAGATCGAAGATTTTCTCTTCACCCACCCCAAGATTGCCCAGGTGGCGGTTTTAGGCCTGCCGGATGAGTATTATGGTGAGGAGGTAATGGCCTGGATTTTGCTCCATGAGGGGAAAACGGCCACCGCGGAGGAGATGAAAGAGTTCTGTAAGGACAAAATCGCCCACTATAACATCCCCAAATACATCTGGTTTGTTGATGATTTCCCTATGACGGTCACCGGCAAGATCCAGAAATTTCGCATGCGTGAAATTGCCCTGGAGAAAATGCAAAAGGGGAGCTAGCTCCTCCTGTGAAGCATCTCCTCCGGGACCCGGACGGCCACGACCTTGCCTTTGGCGCAGAGCTTTTGCTCAGCCGACAGGCGAACCTGAACAATAATTTTTCTGTCCTTGATTTCCAGGACCTTGCCCCTCAGCTCCAAAGGGCCTCCCATGGGCGTGGGCCGCAGATAATCAACATGGAGCGAGGCGGTCAGAAAACGCAGGGGTGGCTCGCTGTCCATCTTCCGCCCTTCGGCACGGTAGGCAGCCGCTGCCGCGGTACCGGTGCCGTGGCAATCGATGAGTGAGGCAATCAGGCCGCCGTAAACAATGCCCGGCACCGCCATATGGTAGGGCTCGGGCGTAAAGGTGCTGACACTCTCCTCTCCATCCCAGGAGCTCTTGATGTGGAGGCCATGATCGTTAAGACGCCCACAGCCATAGCAATGACTCAAATGATCTGGGTAATACTCCTGAAAAGCTTTGCTGCTCATTTTTTTCCTGTTTGCTGGTTGCTCTATTTTATAAAAGGACATTGGCTCCCTGGCGATCTTTTCCAGGAAGGTATTCTTTTGAGAAAGATTTTGCCATTTGTCACCTGAATTGCATAGAGTGATAGAATATATTCCTATTAATACGGCCAGGGGGCAAGCACTTACTATATTGCCCCCTGGCTACTATTTTTCATGACTGACCAAGGAGGATGATGATGAAAAAAGTAAAGATCATTGGTGCGGTAACATTGATGTTTGGATGTATAGCTCTGCCAGCGGCAGCTGAAAAGGCATCGGTGGGGCTGGGCAAAAAGCTCTTCGCCAATCCTGGCTTGGGCGCCTCCCAAAATGCTGTCAGCTGCACAACCTGTCACCCAGACGGCAAAGGCATGGCAAAGGCCGGCGCCAATCCCAACCTTACCAAGATGATAAATATGTGTATCAAGGGCCCGTTAAAAGGGGAGGCCTTGAATGAAAAGACCGTTGCCATGGAGTCGTTGAAGATGTATCTGGAATCATTAGCCCGATAAGGCGAG
>JBDLIE010000054.1:0-17655 GCA_039715015.1 Thermodesulfobacteriota bacterium | reverse complement strand
CTTCGGCTAGTGGTTCATGTTAAGTTTCACACCTAACACAGGAACACCCACAGGGGACTTGAACCCCACTAGTTCACGCCCATGCCGGGCGTACACAATTTAATGCACCAGACCAAAAGGAACGCCGGTTTTAGAAGTAAATAAATTACGTGTTTACGGTGCTAAAAGGCTAACTCACAGTTCACCTTTTGGCTGGTGATCAAGACGTTAGGTTTCCAAAACCAAGCATCCACATATAAAAAACAATTGACAGACAGGTCTGTCTACCTTATTTTGTTGTCATGCCGATCAAAAATGAAAATAATGCCAGAGACCGTATAATCGAAACAGCCCTTGATCTTTTTTATAAGCAAGGATACTTGGCGACAGGTATTAATCAAATTATTGCGGAATCTAAAGTTGCAAAGGCAACCTTTTATTCCAATTTCCATTCAAAAGAAGCCTTGTGTGTTGCCTATCTCCAAGCCCGTCATGGTGTTTGGATGGGTTGGCTAAAAGATCATGTCGAGAATAATAAAACAGATAAAGAAAAACTATCAGCTGTCTTTTCATTTTTAAAGAAATGGATGCAAGATAGTAACTATCGAGGTTGTGCATTTTTAAATATTGCCTCAGAAATACCCTTATCAGATTCAAAAATTCGTTCCGAAGTAATAAAACACAAAGATAGTCTTCAAAAATATCTACATGCAATAATCTCGGATATTGTATCCCCAAAACAAAATGCAACCAATACAACAAAAGCAGTTTATGTTTTAGTTGAGGGAGCTATTGTTGCTAGTCAAAACTACAACGCAATTTGGCCTATCGAGTCTGCTCAAGAAGTAGCCAGAAAATTACTAACTGAGTAGTTTTTTTTACCACGACAGAGACAGACCTGTCTGTCTCTGTCGTTTGAGGTGGTGTCAAAAGAGCAAAGTAATCTTTCACCACTCCCTAGACAGACTGGTCTGTAAACACAACAAAGGAGAATCAAGAAAATGAAAAAGAGATTAGGAATTTATATTTTTGACAATGCAGAAGTAATTGATTGGGCTGGTCCAACAGGCGTATTTGCAGTAGCAAAAAGAATGGACCCAGAATTAGAAACATTTCTTATTGGTGACACGATAGCACCTGTTGTAGCCACAGCAGGTTTACGAGTTGTCCCCAAATATGGGTTAAGTGATAATCCAAGTATGGATGCTTTTCTTATTCCTGGCGGTATTGGCACACGCCCAGAAATACACAATAGTCGTTTACTAAACTTTGTTAAATCAGTTCCAAAAGAGACCATGCTTGTTAGTGTTTGTACAGGGTCATGGGTTTATGGTGTTGCAGGGTTACTAGATGGTATCAAAGCAACAAACAGAAAAAATGGCGACCCAAATGAACCATTAGTACCAATTGACAGGCTTGCCCAGCTTGCACCTAAATGTATAATTGATCGCCATAGAGTTGTTGATACTGGTCGTATTGTAACAGGTGGCGGTATCACATCTGGAATAGAGGTTAGTTTTCACCTTCTAAAGCGGTTTGGGTATGATATTGATTTTGTAGACAAAGTAGCATACATAATGGAGTATGAAAAACAATGGGAGCTAATGAAAAACGACCTACTTGAAACAAATAAATAAGGGGCATATATTCAAGCCCTGCATGAGACAAACCGAACAATTCGTTCAACCAGACCCGCGAGAACGTGCGTTTTTTAGATGTTCACCAAACATCTTACATTCTGCAAACATGACAAAGACCCAAAAGTTACACAAAGCTGTTTCTTTGCTTGATTTCATGCTGGAACAAGATAAATTTATGCACTGCCTAAGTGTAATTGAGCAGAGAGTCGCATCGTCAATTTAATTAACTCTGACAAGGAAAGTGTTATGAAAAAACTATGGTTCATTTGTTTGTTGCTTATGCTGGCCACGCCGGTGCAGGCTGACCCGGATAAAAACGAAAGCGGTCATTGGCGTGGCCGTGGGGAGAGGCACAAGGAACATAAGAAATATGAGAAGGAGTATCATAAAGAGCACGACAAATACCGTAGACCCCATAGGGAAGAACCCGGTGACTCTGTGAAGATCAAAATTCCTCTGCCTCCACCTCCGCCATTACCCGGCTTTTAATCAATCGTCAAAAGCCCTGTATAACCACTTATGCAGGGCTTTTGATTTAAAAAAGCTACTTCCGGCAGATGAAATTTGGGCATAACAATCCGCTCAAGCACGACGCGCAGACTTGCGCTTCGCTATATCGGCTTCGGCAATCTTGAGTACAACCCGAACTTACTCAACCTCGGCTAGGCGCGCGTCTTAGCTTTGCGTTAATATTACCAAACCTAATATCAGGCTTTTTCAAACCACCCTTTGGTGAAGGTTGCTACTGAATGTCAGATTTAATAATGCCTTATCGCCAAAACTGTCAGATCGGGTCTGAACAACTATATATTTATCGGCTTGTGTCTCTCCTGATTTGGCGATATTCTATAGAATGATTCTTTAAAAATTATTGTGCTGTTCTGCTGAAGAAAAAGTCAAACCTGTTGTGAGACAGGGGCGGAAAGCCACGGGAGTTTCATACTCAGCCGGGCTGCCTTGAGATTAAGGTAGCTCGGCTTTTTTTTGCCCGAGCAATGATGTTCTGACCGATCAAGCCTTTGCCTGGGGAGGTCCAAATGAAGGTTCTGTTGCTCTACCCCAAATACCCAGACACGTTCTGGAGCTTCAAGTACGTACTCAAATTCATTTCAAAAAAGGCGGCATTCCCACCCCTGGGGCTCTTGACCGTGGCCGCCATGTTGCCTGCTGATTGGCAAAAACGGCTCATCGATCTGAACGTTGAACCGCTCACCGATTCCGACATCGCCTGGGCCGACATGGTGATGGTCAGCGCCATGCTGGTCCAGCAACAAAGCGCCCAGGAAGAGATCAGCCGCTGCAAACGGCACGGCAAAAAGATCGTGGCCGGCGGCCCGGCCTTTACCGCCCAGCACGAAAAATTTCATGATGTCGATCACTTTGTGCTGAACGAAGCGGAATTCACCCTGCCGCCTTTTCTGCGCGACCTGGCTGCCGGCTGCCCCAAGCCGGTGTATAGCAACACGAAAAGGCCAGACCTGGCCCAAACCCCGGTGCCGCTCTGGTCGCTCATCAAGGTGGGAAACTACGCCACCATGGCCGTCCAGTTTTCACGGGGCTGTCCTTACAACTGCGAGTTCTGCGATATCGTGATCATGAATGGCCGCAGGCCGCGGACCAAAAGCCCGGAACAGATGCGCCGGGAATTCGCGGCGCTCCATGCTGCGGGCTGGCGGCAGGCGGTCTTTATCGTCGATGATAATTTCATCGGCAACAAGACCAAGGTTAAAGAGATGCTGCCCACTCTCATTGCCTGGCAGCAGGAGCACCGCTATCCCTTTACCCTGCTCACCGAGGCCAGTACCGATCTGGCCGCCGACAAGGAACTCATGGGACTCATGAGCACTGCCAATTTCTACAAGGTCTTTCTCGGCCTGGAAACCCCCAGTGAGGAAGGGTTAGAGGAGTGCGGCAAACACCTAAACACCCAGATCAACCTCATCGATGCGGTGCAGGCCATTCATGGCCATGGCATGCAGGTGATGGGCGGCTTTATTGTTGGTTTTGATTCAGACACCGAGAGCATCTTTGACGCCCAGATCGCATTCATCCAGCAGATCGGGGTGGTAACCGCCATGGTAGGTCTCCTTACCGCCTTGCCGCAGACAAGGCTTTGGCACCGCCTCAAAGCAGAGGGACGGCTCATTGCCAACGCCACCGGTGAAAACACCGACGGTAATTTAAACTTTTTACCCAAAATGGACCGCCAGCAGTTGCAGGAAGGCTATGAAAAAATCCTGGCCACTATCTATTCGCCTACCTGCTATTACCAGCGGATCCATACCTTCCTGCACAGCTATTCGCCCACGGTGCGCAAGAGGTTACAGGCTATAGACCTGGTCGCCTTTGCTAAAAGCATCTGGCAGATCGGTATCTTCTCGCGGTGCCGTTTCCTGTACTGGCGGCTGCTGATCGTCACCCTGTTTCGTAAGCGCCGCGCCCTGCCCTTTGCCGTTGAACTGGCAATCTTTGGCCTCCATTACGAAAAAATGGCGCAGCGTATTTCAGCTCAAGGGCATGCCACCATATCCACACCAGCCGTTTAAAAAGGCCGTGCGACTCAGTACGGCTTTCTCCTTGCTAAAAGGCGCAAACATTTGTAACTGGGGCCCCTCGGAGAAATAAAGGACTGAAAAAACTTACGGAATCCTTTAAAGAAAAAGAATGAGAACTATAAAAACAAAAGGCCTGGTTTACTCCACCGAAACAGGGCGGACCTGTCCGGGTTGCGGCCATCCTGTTAAAAAATGCTGCTGCAGTAAAAAGAAAAACCAGCCACAGGCCGATGGCGTGGTGCGGGTAAGCCGCCAGACCAAGGGCCGTAAGGGCAGCGGCGTCTGTCTGATAACCGGGGTGCCCCTTGGCGAGGCAGAACTCAAAAAGCTTGGCAAACAGCTCAAGAAGAAATGCGGTACCGGCGGCACCGTCAAGAATGGGGTCATTGAAATCCAGGGCGATCATCGCGACGCCCTGGTCGATGCCCTGATCAAGCTAGGCTATAAGGCCAAACTGGCCGGAGGATGATCCTGCCAGCCGGCGCTAACAAGATCGTTATCTATGGTGTTTAGTCAAAAACTGATCCAACCGATTAGCAAAGGCCTGGCGCTCTTTCTGGCCCAGTGCCGCTGGGCCGCCGGTATCTACTCCGGCGCCCCGTAATTCGTCCATGAAATTACGCATGGACAGGCGCTCTTCGATATTTTCCTTGGTGTACAATTCTCCCCGCGGATTCAAGGCATGGCCCCCTTGACCAATCACCTCGGATGCCAGGGGGATATCAGCGGTGATAACCAAATCACCGGCCTCCATCTCATCGACTATTTTCTTATCTGCCACATCAAAGCCGGCCCCCACCCGAATTGCTCGGATGTAGCGCGATGAAGGGGGCCGCAAAAACGAATTAGCCACCAGGACAAGCGGGATCTGCAACCGTTCGGCAGCCCGAAACAATATTTCTTTGATAACGTTGGGGCACGCATCAGCATCAACCCAGATCTTCATAATCCTCTCTTTATCCCAACACCACGATTGAATTTTAGAAAATTAATACGTATATTTTCCTATATTTTCTATGGCAGATTAGCATATTTATACGTTACCATTGGCCCAAGGCCATCTTAAAAATTCAACCGCAACCCGTACACGCTCTCCAAAAGCCGTATATAAGGACCAAAGATCATGGCTGAAATAATCCCTGAAGATATCAGGAAGGATTTGGACAGGGCCGTTGCCTTACACCAGCGCGCCTCTGCCGATCACGAAAAATGCCTGGAGTTTAACAAGCTGATGTCCGACCTCTTGGGAAGACTGGAGGACGCCGGCTGCTACAAGACCGCTGACAAGGTCATGGGTATACTCCTCGACTGCCAACCCAGGGAAGGCGCCCACTGCGAAAAATCCATGTTGGTCGGTGAAAAAGTGAAAAAAATTTAAGGGGCAAGAGGCTTTTTGGCCCGTTTTTCATGAGTGGGCCAACATATTCATGATTAGGCGGATCATCGTCTCCTTGTTGGCAGGATCTGACTGAGCAACCAGCAAGGTCAGGGCCGCCAGACCAATATCATTAATCACTGGCTCTCCCTGGTCATTGAGTAAACGTTGGTTGCAGTTTAGAAAGTCGACAAAAAGAAAGGCCGCACTGCGTTTATTACCATCAGAAAAGGGATGGTTTTTAATAACAAAATAGAGAAGATGGGCCGCCTTGGCCTCAATGCTGGGATAGGCCGGTTTGCCTAAAATCGTCTGGTCGAGATTGCCGAGCAATGAGGCCAGCCCTTCCTCCCGCTCCTGTCCGAACAGTTCAGTTGCCTCTTCACGGCTAATCAGTTCAGCCTTTAACCCGGCCAAAGCATTCCGCGCCTCCACAACCGTTGGCAAAATTCCACCTGTCTGCACACCCGGTGTACTAAGTAGCCCTTCGTCATATCTTTGAAGGAGCAGAAAAGTCTGGGCATAGCGGGTCACAATCTCCACTAAGCCTCGACCGGTATCAGCAAGCAGTTCCGGGCTTTGCACCGCCTTGCGCACCAGCTCCATTGCAGCTTCCAGTTCCCGGGCGTTGGCTTCGAAACGTTGGCGGCTTAGGGTCCAGCCCTGGGCCAGGTGCTCGCGTAGAATACGGGTTGCCCATTGGCGGAACTGAACAGCACGTTTTGAGTTGACCCGATACCCGACCGAGATGACGGCATCAAGGTTGTAAAAATTGATTTCGCGTTTAACCTGACGTTTGCCTTCCTGGCGAACTACCGAGGATTGCTCGGTAGTTGTATTTTCATCTAGCTCACCGCTCTTATAGATATTTTTTAGGTGTAATCCTATAGTATCACTATCTTTATCAAATAATTCACCCATCTGTCGCTGGGTCAGCCAGATGGTATCCTGTTTGCCGTCCAGACGCACTTCAACGGCCTGCCCTTCTTGCTTGTAGATGATAACTTCGCTGCTCATTGGCAATCACCCTTCATAATCCTTTTCTCTCACTTCCGGGCAAGCTTGATACCGCTCTTGTCCATGGTAATAAGCCTTTTTTTATAGAGGGCGCCTATGGCCTTTTTGAATACCTTCTTACTGACCCCGAACAGGGAGTAGATATCTTCCGGCGGACTTTTATCAGTCAGGGCAATAGTGCCGCCAAAATCCCTAATTGTCTTCAGGATGGTCTGGGCAATATCATCAACGCCTTTATAGCCTGGCTTTTGCAGGATCAGGTCAATCTTCAGGTCTTCGCGAATTTTTTTAATATAGCCCTTGATCTCCTGGCCGATAAAAAGCTTCTTAAACACCTCGCTTTTATAGACCATGCCCTCATGGGCGTGGTTGACAATGGTCCGAAACCCAAGCTCTGTTTTCTCATAGACAATCAGGTCCACCTCTTCACCCTCTTTATAGCTTGGCGGCTGCCGGTTCAGAAACTTCTCCAGCTTTGATGAGGCGGTGATGCGCTTGGTTTTTTCATCAAGGAAGACAAAGACAACATATGATTTGCCTTCCACCATTTTGTCCTGCTGCTCGTTCTTGGGCACAAACAGATCTTTTTGCAGGCCCCAATCCAGATACGACCCTGCGGCGGCGTTTGCCTTCACCCGCAATTTGGCAAACTGCCCCACCATGACGGACGGTCTCTGGGTGCTTGCCCGCAGACGATCTTGCCGGTCTTGATAAACAAAAACCTCGACCTCATCGCCTGGCTGCCAGCTCTCGGGAACATCCTTGCTCTTTAAGAGGATATCCCCTGCCTCACCACCATCAAAATGGACGCCGTAGTCCCGCAATCTTTTAATGGTAAGCTTATTTATCCTGCCGATCTCTGCCATTTTCTTCCCTGTAATCGTTACCTACTAAGCGTGTTTTGCCACTATGCCAAGGCCAAAACCTGATTGGTGATTAAAGAACGTGCCCCTTTCAGCCACCGGACTTCCTGGCAATATAGACCACATGCCGGCGTCCGCCCCGCCCTGGCCGTTGCTGGTCAAAGGAGAAATGGGCACGGCTAAGGCGTTGTTCAAAGGCCTTGTCCGGATCTTCGGACCAGACGGCGAACACCCCTCCCGGCTTCAGGGCGGCACTACTTAGCGCAAGGGCAGCAGCACCGTAAAGATGCTCATACTCGCCACGTGTCCTGCTGGATTCGGAAGGGCCTTCATAAAGGTCCAGGATAATCGCATCAAATCCTGCCTTACCCCCTTGCCGCGCAGCCTGAGCAATCACCGTTGCCACGTCAGCAATCTCCACCGTCACCCTGGGATCAGCCACAGCCTTACCGGTGAGGGCGGCCAAGGGACCACGGCACCAGTCGACTACCACCGGGTTCAATTCAGCCACTGTCACCGTGGCATGATCAGAAAGATTATCCAGGGCCGCCTTGAGGGTGAAAGCCATGCCCAGCCCGCCCATGAGCACCCGCGGGTTTTTCCGGCCGCTGATGGCCTGACAGGCAAGCTCTGACAACACTATCTCCGAACGATTGGCATAGGAGTTCATCAGCACCCGGTCATCAATGAGGATCAAAAAATCCTTCTCCCCCCGTTGCCGCAATTCCAAAAGGCCCTCATCAGTGTCAGCCTTATCAATAACCTGCCATGGCTGCGCCATATAAAATCACTCCATAAATGGATACGCACACCCTGGTGGCTGCGTCTTTCAGTTCATTTAACTTGTTCTAAGAAATTGTAACAGGAAAATAGATCTGTTGCGGCTTGCCAGGTGCTTGATAGACAGGCCGTGAAGAGTTCTGGGCCGGCTGCCGTAGTTCTGGTCAATTAAGGATGGTGTCCCGGGAACTTCCCTCTGTGTTCGTTATGCCTGATCTTCAAGACTCCCCTCGTGTAAAACGAGGACTGTATCCTTATCGCGACTGGCTATTTGCCGGGCCACCTTGACGGGGACAACCTCATAGCTGCTGCCCAGCTTAACAATGGCAGCCAGACCGCGACTCAACTGGTCAGCTATCTCCGCGGCAACATAGATTCGCTTTATCTTGGTGCCATGGACAAAATTATACGCTTCGCCGCGATCATCCTTCTCCAGGAGATTTTGCTCAATAAGCTGCTTTACCTGAGCCAGGCGCTCCCGCTCCTGCTTCTCCTCAGAGAGTTTACGGTTTAGCTCCTGATCACGCTTTTTCCGGGCGGCCTGTTCCTGCTTAATTTTGTTCGTTGCATCAGTGCCCTTGCTGTTGTTATTCTGCTTTTTACTGACACGTTTTTCATGCTTGGCCTTCTTGACCTGTTTTTTATTGACCAGCCCGGCCTTAAGCAGCTGGTCCTGAAACGGATTTCCCATGCTCTTTCCCCGCCACGATCCTTCAGATATTATCTAGTGTCTGTCCATATTAATGACCATCTCACTGCCCTGCCAAGACAACCAGGAGCCAAAGACACCCCTGATTAATTATCTCTCAAGACCAGGTACAGGGTATCTGCAAGCAGGACAAGCTATTTCTTCTCTTTTAACAGGGCGGCCAGGGCGGCAAAGGGCTGTTGGGTGGTATCGTCATCCTGGCCACTTTCTCGCCCGGAACCGCCATGCCCGGCTGCCAGTTCCCGGGAGTGGACATTCTCATGACAGTAGATACAGAGCAGCTCCCAATTACTGCCGTCAGCTGGGTTATTGTCATGGTTCATGTCCCGATGATGGACCGTGAGTTCCTTGATTTTTTTACCGGCAAACTCCCGGCCGCACAGGCCGCAGACCCATGGAAACAATTTGAGGGCCCGCTCGCGATAGGATTTTTCCCGCATTGCCTTGTCGCGGAGGGCCTCGGCCATCACTCCTTTTCCATTGCCGCTCTTACCCTGCATACTCTCTCTCCAAAAAACTTCTCTAAACTCACCGATACCAGGAGTTTAACCCGGCATCAGCTTCCTGCTCAAGGGTTGCAAGCAGCTCCGGTGAGTTAAATAATTTTTCGCATAATTCGCATTTTCTGTACTGGACTATCTCCCGCGCCTGAAAACCGGCAAAAGACGCTATCGCACTGATACCCATGGTCCGAATGTGGTTATACAACTTGTTGCTTTCACTCTTGCTGAAAAGCTCCTCAACGCTGCTGTCCTTTACATTGCCAAGGTGAAAGAAGTTGGTGCTTGTAAAATGGCTGCCGGCATCGCAGCAGGCATACATGTCAAGATTTGGTGCCAGATAGGGATTCATCGGGCAGCAGTTTGCCTGGTAATCGGTGCGGATGGCCAGACGATCAAATTCCTTTGCCCGGCCGGCAAAGATGACTGGTTCCGGGAAAAACTTGAGGCCATGATCGCGGAGATAGTGCTCAAAGGCATCATCCTGTTCTGAGAAATCCGTTACAAATGAGATGAAATAATCCAGGCCCTTTTTCTGACAACTCTGGGCGGCGTTCAATATATTCTGGCGATCTATATTTTTCTGGTGCCAGCGGCTATAGCTCAGACGCAGTTGCGACAGGCCCTTTTCTTTGAGCTGGATAACGCAGCTCTCGGCAAGCTGCGGAGTTTTGGCCCAGAAGCTATTGGTCACCACCCGGGTGTACATGCCATAGTCCCGGCAGAGGCCAACCAGTTCGCTAATGTCATCCAGATAGATAAGCGGTTCACCGGCGGTAAAGCTTATGCCCCGGACCTGAGCCCCGGCCAGTTCGGCAATGATATCTTTTGCCTGGGCCAGTTCCATTTTTATATTTTGGGGGACGGCGTCATCGGCAACACAATGTTCACATTTGATATTGCACCGTGTTGAGTATCCAAAAGCTGTTTTTCTCATGATTCTGTTTCCGTGTGCCCATTGTGGGCGCCAAAGCCGTGCCAAAACCGATTGCTGATGAAACCCGCAGCCCACCCTCTGCCCAGCGACAGGAAAAAGGACCGCCCTTCATCCAAAAGCTGCCTGATCAAGACCTGACCCCGACTTACCTGATTAATTAAGTATGGTCTTCCCGGAATTAGACGGAATTAGTGGAGTGGCTATTCTATTTAGAACTTTCATGGCCCTGGGCCGCGTCCTGGTTTTTCCCACCAGCATCATTTTCGGGCCCAATAAGTCTCAGGTCAAGAGGCTTTGAGGTGTCAAGATGGACATCCCGTTGCGGGTATGCCATCACAATACCAGCTTCGCGGAACAACTCAACGATGCGAAAGCGAATATCGCTTTCAATGATCCGCCGCTCCAGAAGCTGGAGTCTTTTCATGCTGACCCAGAAGTAAACTGTAAACTTAAAAGAACTATCGCCCAGCTCGTCGAACAGCACTATGGGCTCCGGTGTTTTTAGGGCTTTTTTGTGCTCCTGGACCGCCTTGAGCATAAGTCCCGACACTTGGCTGGGGTCCGAACTGTAAGCCACGCCAAGCTCTACTTTAGCCCTGATTTCCTGGTCGGACAAGGTCCAGTTGACAATGTTTTTCTCTAGAAAAATACTGTTTGGCACCAGGATGTGGACATTGCCGGGGGTGCGGACACGGGTGCAGCGCATACCGATATTTTCAATGATGCCGAAATTATTTTCCACCTCGATCATGTCGTTTATCTTCACCGGCCGTTCTGCCAGCAAGATGAAGCCGCTGATAAAATTATTGAGCAAATTCTGGGCACCAAACCCCACACCTATAGCAATGGCGCCGCCAAAAAAGGTAAATACAGTAAGGGGTATGTTGACGGACCGTAAGGCGAAAACCAAAAGGACTACCAGGGTGAGAAAATAGAGCGTTTTTTCGATGGCAGCTATTGCACTTTTATCAAGTCGGGTCTTTAAAAGAATTCGCCTGAATATTGAGCGCGTGAACCACAACGCCACCCACATACCGACCACGAGAATGAAGAGCGCAATCACTAACTTCCTGACGGTGACGGAACGTTCGTCAACCACCCACAACTCAATTTCCCATATATTCTGTACTCTGCTTCCAACCCCCTTAATCTTTTTCTTGAGGGCGATATCTTTTTGCCTCAGATTTATCTCATCCAGAAGCCGTTGCCCTATTGCTTTGGCACCTTGAAGAAGCGAGAGGTATTCAAAACCGCGTTCCGCCATCTTACTCAAGGCGTCCACATGTGTTTCCACATGCTGTTTCATGTCTGGGCCTAAGCTTTCGGCGGCAAGCTGTTTCTGGATGCCGGCGATTTCAGACTGCAAATTGGTCTGATCTTTTTCTCTGACTTTGATGAGCCGCTCAATATTCTTTATATAATCAGAAGTTTGCTTCTTCCAGCTAGCTGGTTTCTCGTAGTTAACATCGTTTTCAAGGAGGGCATATCGGCGCTGCCAGAATTGTTTCTCCTGGTCCAGAATAAGCAGTATGGTCTCGGTCTGTTCTAAGACTTTTTGATACGTATCACGCCATGCCTCCCGTGATTTCAGAAAAGCCGTTGCCCTTGCCTTGACAGCTTCATCAGCGCCTTGGGCCGCCTCAAACTCCTTCTGGGCCTCTGATAATGCATTTTTAACCTCCTGCTGGCCCTCCCGCAGAGTATTGATACGTGTCTGCAGAGTTGTGCGCCGCTCTTCCAGTGAGCCAAGGAGGTTGTCCAGATCCTCCTGGTCAAAAGCAAGTTTTGACCGCACCCAATCCACGTGGCGCTGGTTGATTTGCTTTTTTAATTGGGCAAGCCTCAATTCTGTGGCGGCATTTTCCGTGGTGCTTCTTTGCAGATCAAGCAGGGCCCCAGCCAGTTCCTCCCCGACTTTTGCATATTCAAGATGCCAACTCAGCTGCAAAGACTTGTCTGTCTGGCCCTCCTTTTGTAATTCTTCCGTGGCCTCACGGACTCTTTGTCCTGCCAGCGCTAGTTTGTTTTTCGCCTCTTCAAGCGCCTTTTTTGCCGATTTGAGCGTAATACTGATGGTTTGCTCCTGCTGTTTAGCAGTTGTCAGCTCGTCAAGGAGACTGTCATAGACGCTCAGGTTATAGGGGGGCGGCTGGGCAATGAGACTTTCCTGTTGGGATTCGAGCTTTTTACCCAGGCTCTCTGTTTCTTTTTTTAAGGAATCCCGCCTTTCCAGCGAGGTGAGCTGACGCTGGTAGATGGTCTCCATCTTCCGCAGGTTAGAGTTATGTTCCTGTAGGCGTGTTAATGGCACCCCAAGCTGGCGGGCTGTTTCCTCGTTTTCTGTGGACTCAGCAATCTCTCCCTTCTCTTTTATTGCCTTTATCCTGCTTTTTACTTTTTCAGGATCGAGCGCAGGGACCACTTGCTCTTGCAGAGAAGGTGGCGGTTGCTCTGGTTCAGCGTGTGGTTGCTCAAAATAGAGCCAGTTTGTTACAACAAGCACCCCTACCAACACACTGATAAAATTTTTCATCGGCATTCTATATACCATCACCATCCCATTGATATTGCATGGTTTTTTGGCTGACCAAACAAGCCTGTCCTTTTTCTAACTTCAGCGCCAATTGGCCGAAAGGAGACAGATTTATTAAACTGTTCCGCCGAACAAAACCGAAGAACGACGCCTAGCGAGGAGCCACATAGCCTCCCTGAACACCGCCAAGAGAAAAGACTATCTGCCAGACATGATTTTTTCTCGCCCTGAACGAGCCGGCACAGGAGAGAAGATAATATTTCCACATGCGGTAAAAGCGCTCACCATAATCGCTTTTAAGCGTCGGCCAGCTTCTGTCAAAGTTATGAAACCACTTAATAAGCGTCTTGTCGTAATCCGCACCGAAATTATGCCAATCTTCGAGAACGAATACTCCTTCGGCAACGGCGCTTATTTGACTGGAGGACGGAATCATATAATTGGGGAATATGTAGCGGTCAAGCCAGGTATCGGTGCTTGCCGCCGTTCGGTTTCTGCCGATGGTATGGAGGAGAAACAAGCCGTCGTCATTTAGGTTACGGCGAACTGCCCGCATGTACTCCTGATAGTTTTTGTGGCCCACATGTTCAAACATGCCGATGGAAAGGATACGGTCAAAACTTTCATCAAGAGTGCGGTAATCCTGAAGACGTATATCCACCGGCAGCCCTTTGCACTGTTCTTTGGCAAGTTGCGCTTGTTTCTGCGAAACCGTGATACCCACTACTTCGGCGTGATAGTTTTCCGCGATAAATTTAGCGGTGCCGCCCCAGCCGCAGCCGACGTCAAGCACCCGCATTCCCGGTTTTATATTGAGCTTCCTGCAGACCAGATCGAGCTTGGTCTCCTGGGCTTCATCTAGGCAGGACGCACTCTGCCAGTATCCGCAACTATAGATCATCCGGTCGTCGAGCATGCACCGATACAGGTCGTTGCCGATATCATAGTGCTGTTCACCGACCTGAAAGGCGCGGTTGCGGTTTTGCCGATTGTAAAGCTTCGCCGTCACCACATTTATAACACCTTTCCAAGGCTTAACCTTCTCATAGAGTTTGGCCCGCAAAATGAGATGGAAGAATTCATCAAGGCGGTTGCAGTCCCACCAGCCGTCGACATAAGATTCACCCAGGCCAAATGAGCCTTGGGCCAACGTCCTTGAGTAAAACTTTTCATTATGCACCTGGAGGTCCCAGGAGCGCTCTCCGTTTATCCTGACATCAGCACACGACAATAACTCTTCGAACCTGTCCCGGAAGCTATTCATGACCATAACGAATCACCTTTTTTGTTCAATGGCTGAAATGGGGCCCCTTTTTCTTCACCTATCCTCCAAAAAATTAGCAAAATGCATGCCTGACTCTTTTTTTATGTTCAGCGGCAATTGTCCGACAGAAGGCAGGCCACGCAAGCATTGACAAAATTTACTTCTTCTTGGGAGATATTATCCGCTTTGCGAATCCGTTTTTTGATGCCTTTCACTTGAGATTTTGACATGCGGCTATACCAGACGTCCTCTTCCAGATCATAGACATTAAGGGCCTTGGGGACTTTTGAAATGCTCTTTTGATGACATTTCCCGCAAGATTTCTTCAAGACCGCACGGGCATCTGTTTTGCACAAAACAACGGAGGGCGTGACTTGCTGCTCTTGAGGGACGCCTGCTGCAGCCGATTGTTGTTGATCGTCAAAACCATTATAAAACCAGCCGCACCCAACCAAGAGATTGAGCAAAACCAAGGAAAGAAAAAACTGAAACAAGGTAGCAGGAATTCGTGGCATGATGCTCCTCCCCAGGTGATTACTGGACTTCCCCTGTTTCAGTAGACACCGCTGATGTTAACAATTTTGAAGGGTGTCTATGTTGAGGAGCGGGAAATTCTAAGTGCTCCTACTCGTATTATTTGTGCCATTCCACAACACGAGGCGAACGACAGGATTGCCTGAATAATTAAAATTGCCATTGCTCAGCGGCCTCTTCTTCGTATTTGCTCCACGTTTCATCGGGGTCAAAGATGGCCATTGCTGCCGCCTTGGGCGTGTCCGCGCCAAGGTCTTTTTCATAGATCACCCCCTCCTGGTTGACGATGAAAGTCATGATGCCCGAGACCCCGTACTTGGCAGGATAGGCGACCAAGGCGAATCCGAGGACCATTTTGCCATCGGCCACATAGTCAAAGGTGCCGCCGTTGGCATGCTCGCCCTGCACCTTGAGGATCTTGAAATAATAGCCGTGAAAGGCTTCGGGGGGGTCCTCATCCAGGCCGCCTGCATACCCCTCCTCGGTGGCCCTTGCAATCAAGGGCCCGAATGGACTTTCCGCATCGTTCTCACTTGCTTGCCAGTAGAGTCCGTCTTTCTTGCCCTCGCTGCTGGTGAAATACTGGGCGAACTGCGGGCCACCACCGTCATTGCGGGCCCTGCAGGCATACTCACGCTGGGCGTCGGTATAGGCGTGCATTACCTCGATGGTGTGCAGCTCGTTTCTACCGATCCGGCGGTTGAGGATTTCCTCCATGCCGGCCTTGGTATCGAAGAGCCAGGCATCTTTCTGTCTCACGAGGGGAAACGAGAAAGGGTAGCCCTTGTCGCCGACCAGGAGCACCGCCCGCTCTGCGCTCTCCTGCTCGATGCTGTTCTTCTCTTTATAGGCCTTGAGAAAATGCGCTCTGCCGTTTTGGTCCGCAACCCGGTCGCCAGAGTAGGTGAAATTTTCCGAGCCAGGGCCTAAGACGGCGAGCAACTGGTTATCGTTACCGCCCTGCAAGGCCGCGATGAGCGCGTCCACCGCCTCCGGCAGGGAGGCGAAACTCTTCTGCGCCACCGGTCTCTCAGACATGGCGGCAGCGGGGGGGGACAGCACGACCATCAACATGAGCATTGCCACTAGACAGGGAAACAACCACAACATCCTGTATTTATATTCTTTTCGCACCATCATCTGCGTCCCTCACTGTATGAATGAAATCATGGGGGCTCCGACTCATCGCCGGTTACGGCCCCGGCCATCACGACGCCCCCGGCCGCGGGAGCCATCGCGCCGTCCTTGCTCTCTTCCTTGACGGCTGACCCGGCCTCGCTCTCTTGATTTACGCACCTTCCTGCCATCTTCGACCCGGTTGAAGATATTGTCGCGCCTCCTCTGTTGCTGTTGGCGCTCAACCCGCTGCCGCCCTCGCCTTTCCTGGTCGACCCGGGGCCGCTTTTGGCGCTCACGCTCAACACGTTGCCGTTCCTGCCGGATACGTTCAGGCCTGGCCCGCTCCTGCCTGTTTCGCTCGGCTTGTTGGCGTATCTGTTTGCCGCGCTCAACCCGCTGTCGCCCCCGCCTTTCCTGGTCGGCCCGGGGCCGCCTTTGGCGCTCACGCTCAACACGTTGCCGTTCCTGGCGGCCGCGCTTGGCTCGTTCATCTATCTGTCTAGTACGATCGCTACGTTCGCGCTGCTGCCGGACACGTTCGGGCCTGGCCCGCTCCTGCCTGTTTCGTTCGGCTTGTTCACGAATTTGTGTGTCGCGGCGCTGCGTCCGTTGCCGCGCTTTGCCTTGGCGCTCTTGCTGTTCACGTCGTTGTTTATCACGATCGACTCGTTGCCGGTGCTGACGATCGCGCTCGATCCTTGAGTGATCAACGTCGCGCTTAAGCCGGTTTCTGTCGCGGCCCCGGTGTTCAGGAAAACCACGGGTATCGCGCCGGTAACCCCTGGAGCGGCGGGGGTACTGGCCATATTTCCTGGCAGTGGATTTCTCGCGGTAGGCCACACCCCGCCGGTGCCTGGGCGCGTGATGCCAGCGGCCGGGCCTGGATATCCACCTGTTGTGCCTGACAAATCTGGGCCGCTTGTGAATATCGATGTAAATGTAGTGACGGTGCCAATCGAAATAGCTCCACGCACCGAAGGCGAACCCGAAGTAAAAACGGGGCCAGTATGAGATGCCGGTGCCGACTCTCACGCCAGGGGGGCCCCAGTAATAGGGGGGATAGGCGGGATACCACCACGGCCCGTAGATATGGAAAGAATCATAGTAGGGCACGTAGATGACCCGGGGGTCTGCCGATTCGATGATGATCGTCTCCTTTTCGACAATGACCTTCTGCTCGGAGGTGGTGGTCAGGTTGCCCTGGGCCTCTGCCTTGGCCCGTAGCTCCTGGACCATGTCCATGACCTCGTCCTCCTGGGCGAGAAAGGCGTTGCCGAGGTTGGTGGTCTCGGTGATCCGCTCGCTCATCAGGGCCAGGATGGACGGGAAGTGAGAGATCGCCTTGACGCTGGGGGCCCACTCCTTGGCCAGCAGCGCCTCGTCAAGGGCCTCGCCCTTCAACTCCGGCTCTTTGCCGCGCCAACGGTCGGCCTCAATCACTTCGATGGGATAGGTCGATGCCATCAGGACCTGGGACAGGAGCGCGTCGGGATAGAGGGCGATGGGTGCCAGCATCTGGGCGAGCTCTTCCCTGCTGAATTTTTCGGATGGCTCCAGATAGCTGTTATCTTGGCCTAAAGACTGCGATGGCAGAGAATAAAATGAGATAATCAACAGTCCGAGGAGCAGATGGAAGATGGTGGCTGCCTTCATGATACCTCCTCCAAAGCCGGTATGGCGCGGCGTTGAAATTGTATAAAATTTACTTAGACTGTGAGGCGGTAAAAAAAACTTTTCGACCCCCACCGGAAATTTTGCACCTAATACATCCAACTCTTTATATGAGAAATGTATAAGCACAAAATGTTCCGCAGGCAAAAAACAATTACGGTAAACAGGATGGCGGCGTA
>JBDLIE010000053.1:0-18320 GCA_039715015.1 Thermodesulfobacteriota bacterium | reverse complement strand
TATAGGGATAAGGCTTCACATCCTCCTGGACAATTGTCGGCTTTACCCGGGGCAGGTTATGGCCAAGATCAAGGGTGAGATAGTCAGCCAGTATCTGGCGCTCCTCGCTTGTACCGGCAAAGGGAGGCATATAATTATTGGCCCTGCCCACGGCGGCCAGAAAGGCGTTCATGCCGCTTGGCGAAAAACGTTTGGCAATGGGCAAAATATCATTGAGGGGCCCGCCGATGGAATGGCAGGAGAGACAGAGAAGATTATAGATCTCCTTGCCGGCGGCCATCCTGTTTTCCGCGCCGACCTTACGGTTTTTCACCCAGCGGGCGTTTGTCAAAATGCCCTGCTCTTGGACCTTGGCCTGGTCGCTCTTGAGGATGGAGGTAGAGTACATATAGTCTCTTATGATGTAAGGTCTTCTTCCACCCTCGCGGATAAACTCAAAACAACCCATATAGATAAGACCGATAAGCAGAAGCAGACCAGCAATGGGAAAACGGACCTTATGGGGCCTGGTCATGGCCATGACCAGACCAGCAACAACCAAGATCGGCGACAGCAGGGCAAAGGTTTTAATAAAGAAGGTGAGTTCCGGCATGTTGCTGAAGATCAGTTCCTGCAGAGAATCTGGCAAGGAGTTTATATACCACCAGGCCGACAACATCAGGAAGACAAAGGGGGCAAGCAGCCATTTGCCGCAGAATCGGACCATGGCATAGCGGGTTTCTTCATCACGGATAAAAACAGCGGTCAAGAAACCGAAGAGGCCGGCGAACGTAAAGGCCATAAAGGTCCTGAAGAAAAGGGCCGGCCAAAAGGTGGGATTAAAAAATGCAGACCAAAAATTCTGATCCACCAACCAGTCACCGGGAGTGAGCATAAAATCGATGATGCCGTTGATCCAAAAGAGCGACATCCAGGCGCAGATAAAATAAATCCAGCCAAGAATGAGATGGCGCTTGGGGTCGAGACGGTCAAAGGTATAGTAATAGAAGAAAAGCGACAGGATCTCCGCGACAAAAAAGACCCATTCAATGCCCCAGGCAAAGACAAAGAGGTGGATGAGCGCCGAGGTTGCCGCCGGATTGAGGAGAGAAATGGTAAACCAGATGCCCACGCCTGTCATAGCGCCCAAAACCATGGTGACCAGCAGAAAAAAACGGGTGTTTTTCTTGGCATATTCCAGAATAGCAGCAGAATTTTCAGCCAACCCCTTGCGCTCAACAATGATAAGAAACAAGCCGCCGCCCACTGCAAAATGGGCCACATAAACGTGAACAACGGCAATAAAGGCGATGAGTAAACCGCCGCCAGCCCAAGCAAGTTCCCAGACAGGATAGTTCATGGCTTCACCTCCACACCAGTTATGACAAGGCGGACCATGTACCAGATAAGTGCGATACCTCCGGCAAAAAAGAGAAGAAAGAGGAGCATGGGGGAGTATTGCGGCACCACCTGTAAATCAGAGAGACTGAAATAGGGGGCAAGGTATTGCACCCGGACAATCTCCCGAACGCCAACCATGAAAACGATGGTGGCAAGGGTCATGAGGGCAGTGGCGCGCACCTTCCGGCCCATGGCAAAAACCAGGGACAAAAGAGTGGCGAGGATACTAAGACTCAAAAACAGCATAAAAAGCCATGCTGGCACGGAACCGCTGAAACTGCGAACATGGGGAGGAAGGGCCTTAAAGAACCAGAGCCCTACCCCGATCTGGGCAAGAGTGGAGCCAGTAAACCAGCGGAGCCCCAGCTTCCGCATTCCCAGGTCATCTTCGTGGCCGCGGCGCAGCCGCCAATCGCCATAAAGTGCCAGCCCCAGGCCGGCAACTGCTGTTGAAGAGAGAATGAAATGAAGATAGCGAGGGAGGAGGCTCGGTTCTTGAAGATTCAAGAGCAGCCCCCCTGGATTGTCAAAATAGCCTTGCCATCTTGCCGGCTCCATCATCAAAGTCATGTTGTTTTCAAAGATAAAGGCTATAAGCAGAAAACAGCATGCCACCACCCCGCTGACATAGCCCCGGGCTGTTCCCAGCCTCTCCCATTTGGCACCGTAAATATAGACGCCATAATAGCCAATCAGCAGCAGTGCTATGACACTCAACCATACCCAGGCCATGAGTACGGAGCTGGTATAGATAAAATGGCCGTAAATAACCTGCAAAAAGAGGAAGGGTGCAACGCCGAAATTCACCGTAAAAGCGATACCAAAAGGGAGCTTGCCAACCACAAATCTATCAAGCTCCGAAGTGGCGCCCCCTAATTGATGGACAAAACAGATCAAAACCCCGCCCAGGGTGAGGTTCATTAAAATAAGATGCAGGACAAAGGTGACGTTAAGCAGGCCTTGGAACCAAGGCCAATGCACCTGCAAAACATCCGGGCTTGGAATGAGCGTTTGAAAATCCATCTTTCCTCCTGACGTTCTTTAACTCTTGAGAGCCGGCCACAAGGCCGACCAGATCGTTTCTGGCGAGACATCCTCTTCTTTCAATGGAGAGATCCTGAAGTTATCAAATACTTTTGCTGATAACCTGTCAACCTTTAGACAGAGGAATGGCCAATGACTCCATTTTTGTTGTAGTTTTTTTCTTGTTTTTTAGGATAGTTAAACAATTTTCAAGCACTGGGTCCCCCAGGGAAGACTGCCCACAATTCAGGCGCTTAACAGTGAGGTTTCATCTATTTTTTGCGGTTTTTCAGGCTAACGGCATTAACTTTTAGCAAGGGGTATTCAATAATCGTTAGACTTCTGTTTTTAACATGTTATTATTACGGTTATTTTCAACTTTCCCGACCTGGTCGGGAACTCTTTTACAAGTAAAACAGGTTATAATTTCAATCATTTCCCGTTTGCATTGCGGCGGGAGATGAGGCAGTTAAATCCCATAACGCATACAGCATCTCCTCAACAGGTTAAGGACCCCCTCTTATGTTTTCACCTTTTGACTCATTGTTTGGCTGGCTTTCTAACGACCTGGCCATTGATCTTGGTACAGCTAACACCCTCGTATATGTAAAAGGAAAAGGTATTGTTCTCCGGGAACCATCAGTTGTAGCGGTTCGCCAAGATGGACGGACCAGTAAAGTTCTTGCCGTGGGCAAAGAGGCCAAATCCATGCTGGGCAGAACCCCCGGCAACATCCAGGCCATCAGGCCCATCAAGGATGGCGTTATTGCCGACTTTGAGGTTACCGAAGCCATGCTGCGTTATTTCATCAACAAGGTCCATAATCGCCGCACCCTGGTCCATCCCCGGATCATCGTCAGCGTACCTTCCGGCATTACCCAGGTTGAAAAAAGAGCGGTGAAGGAATCAGCCGAATCTGCTGGGGCCCGCGAAGTTTATCTCATTGAGGAACCAATGGCAGCCGCCATTGGCGCCGGCCTGCCCATTACTGAGCCAACTGCCAATATGATTGTTGATATCGGGGGCGGCACCACGGAAGTAGCAGTTATTTCTCTGGCGGGTGTGGTCTATGCCAAATCTGTCCGGGTCGCCGGTGACAAGATGGATGATGCCATTCTTCATTACATCAAGCGCAAGCATAACCTGGCCATCGGCGAACATTCCGCCGAGGTAATCAAAACAACCATTGGTAATGTTTTACCGGACAACCCGCACGAAACCATGGATATCAAGGGCCGCGATCTGGTTTCCGGTGTACCCAAGACCCTTAATATTGACTCCGCTGAAATTCAGCAGGCCATCACCGAGCAGGTGGATGCCATTATTGACGCCGTGAAGATGGCTCTGGAACTAACGCCTCCCGAACTTTCCGCCGATATCGTCGACCAAGGTATTGTTCTCACCGGTGGCGGAGCCCTGTTGACCAACCTGGACAAACGCTTAAAGGAAGAGACCGGTCTCCCCATCATTATTGCCGATGACCCCTTGTCCTCTGTGGTGCTTGGCTCCGGTAAGGCCCTGGAAAACATTGACGTCTTAAAGGAAGTTATGGTTTCCTAAGCCGCAACATTTCAAGAGCACACCTCATCAATAACGGCTACTGACAAGGGGTGAAGGATGAACCATCTGTAAACTTCATCCTTCATCCTTTCTTTTTTTTACGGAACAGCCTTATTAAGTCCATATTAAACCAGTCATTTCATGAGAAAACGACGGACCAGACCTAGCAGCCTCACGACCTATTTACTATATGGTCTTGTTATTACGGCGCTTCTGATGATTGTTGTCACCACCGTGGGCCGCAGCCACTTCAATGTGCCGCAAAAATTCGGCATGGACGTGGTGGGTAAAGGCCAATACGTGGTTACCCGTATCCTTGGTGGCATCACTAATGTCTGGAACAGCTATATTGCCCTGGTCCATGTCCGCCGTGAAAACACAGTACTGAGAGAGGAGCTGAACAGGGCCCTTGATACAAACCAAGAATACCGCGAGGCCATGGCCGAGAACATGCGCCTGCGCAAACTTCTTAAGGTCAAAGAAAGCCTCAAGCCCCCCACCCTCACCGCCCAGATTATTGGCCGCGATCCCTCCCTCTGGTTTCGCACCCTCACCATTGACCGGGGCACGCGTGACGGCATAGAAAAAGGAATGCCCATTGTCACCGTGGAAGGGGTTGTTGGTCAGATCCTGGAAACCTCGCGCTCAACATCCAAAGTTCTCCTGGCCCACGACCCCAACTCCGCCGTTAACGCCTTGGTTCAGAAAAACAGGGTCCAGGGTATTGTAAAGGGTGAGGGCAGCCAATCCTACAAGATGCGCTATATCCTTAAAAATTCCGATGTAGAAAAAGGGGATCTCATTGTTACCTCCGGGTTAGGCGGCTCCTTCCCTAAAGGCATCCCTGTGGGCAAAGTTTCCTCCGTAACCAAAACTAAACGGGGCATGTTTCAAGATATCACCGTGACCCCGTCTGTGAACTTTAGCCAGCTTGAGTATCTGGTCGTTATCCTTCAACAAGATTCACTGACGGACTGATCATGCCCTGCGCACCGTTCATCATCCTCGGCACCCTGCTTCTTATCCTGCAGACCTCCTTACTCCCTGTCCTGCCGGGTTGGTTTGCCAAGCTCGACCCCTTTTTTGTTCTGGTGGTTTTTGTTACGGTTCGCTTTGACCCTTACCGGGGAGCGTTGCTTGTCATCTATTGCGGCATGCTCACCGATATTTTTTCCGGCATCTACTCCGGGCTTCATCCTGTGGTTTATATGGCCCTTCATTTTATGGTGAAACTGCTGTCAAAGCCTCTTGTTCTCAATGAACCACCACACCAGATCCCCCTGGTGCTCACCAGCTATTTCTTCGTACTCAGCCTTACCCACATGATCACCTCCTTTCTCTCCCCTGAAGTGGCCTCACTCTGGAATTGGAAAGATATCATTGTCAGGATGATGCTCCTGGCCTTGGTCACCATGCCGTTGTTTAGCCTTTATGACTTCACAATGAGCCGACTCTCGCCCAAGAAAGCATTACAAGTTCTTATCAAACCACGGAACAAAAACAGGTTCCGCGACAACTTTTAGCCAGTAGCCATGCGCCGTATACTTGACCAGATACATACCCTTGACGAGGAGGAACTCCTCATCCTCAAAAAAAGGGTGGAGTTTACCATCATCATTATGGTCACCTTCATCGCCATTCTGGTGGTACGTCTCTGGTATCTCCAGGTCCATCAAGGAGAAAAATATACAAACCTGGCCCACCATAACCGCGTACGCCAACTTCAGATAGCAGCGCCGCGCGGCAATATCCTCGACCGTTACAACAGAATCATCATCAGCAATCGTCCCCTGTTCAACATCCTCTGGACCCGGGACGATGCCGAAGACCCTGATCTGGTCTTAAAAAAAATGGCCAGGATCCTTAAGGAAGACATCTCCGATCTTCTCGGACGCATTCGCGAAGAGGGTAGCCACCCTAATTTTGTCCCCATCCGTCTTAAAGAAGATGTGGACTGGGAGACCGTGGCCTTTGTCGAGAACCACCGCCTTGAACTCCCCGGCATCCGGATCGATGCCGTACCATCGCGCAGGTACAACTACGGCAACCTTTCCTCCCACCTCATTGGCTACCTGGGTGAAATCAGCAAGAGGGAGCTTGAGAAAAAGAGCAGCGCTCTCTATACAGGTGGCGACCTCATCGGCAAGATGGGCCTGGAGAAGATCTTTGAAAAGCAGTTACGAGGGGAAAAAGGAAAGCGTTTTTTTGAAGTTGATGTCCATGGCCTTGAACAGCAGCAGCTAAAACTGATGGAGCCATTGCCGGGCAATGATCTACAACTCACCATTGACCTTGACCTTCAACAGGTTGCCGAGAAAGAAATGGCCGGCAAAGCAGGTGCTATTATTGCCATGGATGTCAAGACTGGCCGCCTTCTCACTCTGTCCAGCTCCCCAGCCCTTGAACTGGAAGAATTTATCGGCGGCATATCCCAAAAATCATGGGATAAAATGGTAAAGAACCCTCTCAACCCTTTGCTTAATAAAACCATCCAAGGCCAATATCCGCCAGGCTCCACCTATAAAATAATTACGGCCCTGGCCGGACTGATGGAGGGGGTCATCACCCCGGAGACGAGTTACCCCTGTTTTGGTTCCTTCACCCTCCACGGCCATACATACGGCTGCTGGAAAAAATGGGGTCATGGCCGCGAGGTCAACCTCAAAAGAGCCTTGGCTGAATCCTGTGACGTTTACTTCTATCATATTGGCCAGGAGATCGGGGTCGACAAATTAGCTATCTACGCAAAGAGCCTCGGCTTAGGGGAAAAGACCGGCCTTGTCCTTGAGAATGAAAAAATGGGCCTGGTCCCCACCAAGGACTGGAAAATGAAAAAAAAGAAGGAGCACTGGCAGCAGGGTGAAACTGTATCTGTCTCCATTGGCCAGGGCTTCAATCTGGCCACTCCTCTGCAAATTTGCCGGATGACCGCAGCCGTAGCCAATGGCGGCATTCTCTACAAACCTCAGCTTGTTCTTGCCGTAAAAGATCAGGATGGCGCCACCATAGAGGAGTTTCCTCCCCAGGTAACCGGCCAGGCCTTTGCCGGCCAAGAAGAAATGAAACTCGTCCATAAAGGGCTGGTGGCGGCGGTAAACAACAAGCATGGCACAGCAACAAAGGCCCAGATGGACAAAATCACTGTGGCGGGGAAAACCGGTACGGCGCAGGTGGTGCGCCTGGAAAGGTTCAGTGAGGTTGACGAGGAAGATATCCCTTATAAATACCGGGATCATGCCTGGTTTACCTGCTATGCCCCCGCTGAAAACCCGGAAATAGCTGTTACGGTCCTCACAGAACATGGTGGTCACGGCGGCTCTGCCGCCGCCCCCATAGCTAAGACCATACTTGAAGAATATTTTAAAAACCAGAATTCAGGAGCCAGAATTCAGAAATAAGAATATAAATAATACACCACTCCTTATTTCTGACTTCTGAATTCACAACTTCTTACCCACAATGCTTCGTTTCGACCGTAGACTCGTACAAAATTTTGACTGGATCCTTCTCGGCCTCGTGGCGCTCATTGGCGCCATGTGCCTTGCCAATCTCTATAGTGCCACCCCTGACAGTTTCCGCGGTACTCCGGTCTATATCAAACAGCTTTACTTTTTTCTCATGGGTTTTGCCCTTATCTTCCTTATCATCAGTTTCGACTATCGGGTACTCGTTGAAGTCAACTATACCCTGTACGTGACAATTATTTTTCTGCTGCTTTTCTCCCTTGTCTTTGGCAAAGACCTTGCTGGAACGCGCCGCTGGATTGATCTCGGTTTTTTCAGACTACAACCCTCGGAACCGGCCAAACTCATGCTGGTTGTCACCCTGGCCAGTTATTATTTCCGTAAGGATACAGGTAAGGGCTTTACCCTTAAGGAGCTTTTTGTCCCCATCATGCTGGCTGCCCTGCCCTTCATTCTCATTGTTATGCAGCCTGATTTGGGTACTGGACTCATGCTTGCCTTTATCTTCATCTCCATGACCCTCTTTGTAAAATTACGATGGTCCACCTTGGGCACCCTGATCGGCAGCGCAGTGGTGTTCGCTGGTGTCGGCTGGCAATATTTTCTCAAGCCCTATCAGCGTCAGCGCATTGAAACATTCCTCAACCCCGGCGCCGACAGCCTTAACACCGGCTA
This sequence comes from Thermodesulfobacteriota bacterium, assembly GCA_039715015.1. GTDB lineage: Bacteria > Desulfobacterota > Desulfobulbia > Desulfobulbales > SURF-16 > BM506. The sequence continues at coordinate 10,218 of JBDLIE010000053.1, read as the reverse complement.
CCACATCACCCAGTCCAAAATTGCTGTGGGAAGCGGTCTCAAATTCGGCAAGGGCTACCTGAAGGGAACGCAGGGCCATTTAGACTTTCTGCCCGAGCGCCATACAGACTTCGCCTTTTCCGTCTGGGCCGAAGAATGGGGTTTCTTTGGGTCGATGTTCTTCTTTGCGGTCTATTTTTCTCTGATATTCTGGGGACTCAACATCGCTGTTTCTTCCCGGGACAAATTCGGCACCCTGCTGTGCCTGGGTGTCGTATCGCTGATCTTCTGGCAGGCCTTTATCAATCTGGCCATGGTGATGGGGCTCTTGCCCGTGGTGGGAATGCCCCTGCCGCTCTTTAGCTATGGTGGTTCTTCGTTGATCACCACCATGGCGGGCATTGGCATTTTAATGAGTGTCAGAATGCGCCGATATCAGGCGCCGGTGTGATTGAGAAGTCAAAAAAAGTTATGGACGACAGATTTCCGCAACCTCTTTTTGGGGTTTGACAAGGCATTCAACCAAGGTCTTCTGCTCTTTAGCGGTGATGGAGGGAGCATAGTTAGCCATGGCCGCAATGGTGCGCTGCCATTGCCATTTATCACGGCCCAGTTCAGCGCAGGTTTTACTGAGGGAGTGGCAAGCCTGGCACCTCTTGCTGAGAAGCTCTCCACATTTCTGGCCGGCCATGGCCTGTGAATCAGCCATGAAGATGATAGAGACGCATAAAAGCAGGGTGGTTACAATCCCCTTCATTCTTTGCTGGGCAGCCATATTATTTCACCGTATCCGAGTACATTTCCCAGAACCTGCTAGATCCAGCTCTTGCCTCGACAAGCCTCAATAACGAGCTTAGCAAGACCTTTCATAAACAGGGGCTCGTCATTAAGCGCCTTGGTCCGTATCAGGCGAATACCAAGCTCCTTGGCAAGCTCCGTGTACTGGATATCTATCTCATAGAGGGTTTCCACGTGATCGGAGACAAAACTGATGGGCATCACCACGACCTCCTTGACCCCTTTTTCAGACAACTCGACTAAGGTCTCCGGTGTTGAAGGCGACAGCCATTTCACCGGACCGGAACGGCTCTGAAAGCAGAGTTTGCCACGGATATCTGTCTGTTCTTCAACAGCAATAATGGTCTTGGTTAAATCGTTAAGATAGGGATCGCCTTCTTCAATAAATTTCATTGGCAGGCTGTGGGCCGAGTAAATCAGGGTCGGAGTACCGGAACAACGGCCGAACTCCCGGTGGACACTGCGCACCAGGGCGGCAATATAGTCAGGTTGCTCAGGCCAGGCTTCAACGGCAGCTATCTCAAAGGGATATGAGAGCTCCGCCGCCACCTCGGCAAGGTCAGTCACCGACGAACCAGTGGTGGCCTTCGAGTAATGGGGATAGAGGGTGAGGGCAACAATACGGGTGATCCCCTGTTTGCCAAGCTCTTCCAAGGTCTGCCGGGCATCTGGGTGCCAATAGCGCATGGCAAGATCAACCTTAAAACTGCCCACCTGGGAAAGGAGACTCTCTAAAATTGTCCCCTGCAGGGCGGTAATCCTGCGCAGTGGCGAACCGCCGCCAATTTGTTTATAGGCCTTGCATGAATTAGGCGCCCGGCGTTTGGCAATAAATCGGGCAATGGGTTTCTGCAGGAAGGGAAAGGGTGACAGGTGAATGATCTGCCGGTCTGAAAAGAGGTTAAACAGGAAAGGCTCAACATCTTCAAGACGTTCCGGTCCGCCTAGATTGAGGAGGACAACGCCTATTTTACCTTCATCCGACTTCTGCATATTCCCTTCCCAGCTCAGCTGACTCCCTCACCAGGGAAGGAACCTGATCGGCTTGAAAATCAAGAAAACTAAAGATCCTATCCTCAATCTGGCAGCATTTCCCAAAGTTTACGTGGATCTTCTCAATAAGTGCAGGGTCACCCTGGCCGTATCTTTCCAAGATATACTCAAGACGCTCTTTTAAGGTAACAATCCTGTCGTGGTTGACCCGCTTATCGGCATAATAAACAACCTCTTTGGCCGATAACTGTGGAGGGGAAAAATCACTGAGAACAACATGCTCCCCAACAATATCGGCGACCTCCGGAAATCCAAGTTCCAGGCAGATCTCGACACCAACCTGGGCATGATTGCACCTGCTCTCCAGACATTGGGTCTTGGCGATATCATGGAGCAGGGCTCCGGCCACTGCCAGCCCACAGTCAATCTGGACCCCGGCCCGTGCCAACTCTTTGCTCAGCAAAGAGGCCACCCGGGCCACCATGAAGGAGTGGTCCTTGATATTAGCCAGCATGGCATAATCGGCCATGAGTTGGGTACATTGAGGGATGGAGGGGATCATTTTTTATGAGAGTATAAAGAAGGCAGAGGAGCCATAGAAGACAAAGAAGGTTTCCCATCCCATAGCTCCTTTACCTTCCCTTACTTCTTTAACTCCTTTTACTCAGGCGGTGGACCGTATCAACCACAAACTTGGCCTTCTCCGGCGGTGTTTCAGGCAGGATACCATGGCCGAGGTTGAAGATATGGCCCTTGGCCGCCTTACCTCTTTCAATGATGGCCCCTATCCTTTTTTCCAACTTATCTTCAGGTAAGAGCAGGGCAATGGGATCAAGGTTGCCCTGTATGGCGACATCAGGGCCAAAGGCCTTAATGGCCGTGGGGATATCAACCCGCCAATCCAGGCCCAGGACATCCGCCCCGGAGGTCTTGGTCAGATCAAGAAGAGCTGCACAATTGTTGGCAAAATAAATAAGCGGGATGCCGGCAGGTTTCAGGGCCTTGATGATATCCTGGACATAGGGCAGAGCAAACTCAGCAAAATCCCCAGGAGAAAGAGATCCTGCCCAGGAATCAAAGACCTGAAGGGCCTGGGCACCGGCTTCTGCCTGGGCCTGAAGATAGGTGATGGTGCAATCGGTGATCTTGCGCATCAGGGCGTGATAAAGATCCGGATTGGTGTACATCATCTTCTTGGTATTCCAAAAGGCCTTAGAAGAGCCGCCCTCAATGGCATAGGTGGAAAGGGTGAAAGGCGCCCCGGAAAAGCCGATAAGAGGGACCTTGGTGGCCAGCTCCTTGCGAAGAAGACGGATGGTATCCATCACATAACCAAGTTTCTCCAGCGGGTCAGGTACGATGAGCTGATCGAGATCAGCCTGGCTGCGCACGGGGTTAGCCAGGATCGGCCCCTGCTTCTCTTTGAAGTCAAGGTCCATGCCCATGGCTTCCAGGGTGACCAAGATATCGGAGAAGAGGATAGCAGCATCAACCCCGAGGATGTCCACGGGCTGCAGGGTAACCTCAGCTGCTTTTTCCGGATTCTTACAGAGCTCAAGAAAAGTCATCTGGCTCCTGACCTTATGGTAGTCGGGCAGGTAACGCCCAGCCTGGCGCATGATCCAGATGGGGGTATGGGAAACGTCTTCTCCTCTACAGGCTTTCAAAAAGGTATCATTCATGGCGGTAAATATCTGGTTTTAAGGTTTATGGTTTACGTTCGCTTGTCAGTCAGGTTTTGGCAGGTGATGGAGTTATTCATCATCCGGGGTGTAATTACGCGGCACATAATTGCAAAAAGGCTCTTCAGCCATGTAATCACCGTTCATGGCATAGGCCCGGGCCCGGCAGCCGCCGCACACCCCAACATATTCGCATTTGCCACAGCGGCCCTTATAGGCCTTGAAGTCGCGCATGTCGAGGAAGAGCTTTGAGTTCTCCCAGATATCCTGGAAAGTCTGCTCTCGGACATTGCCGGCAAACTTGGGGAAATAGCTACAGGGCAGGACATTGCCATCCACATCAATAAGACAGATGACCTGACCGGCTAGACAGCCCTTGGAACCACCGGTGGAGAATTTCAGGCTCCGGCGCTCAAACTCGTCGCCGCTCTCCTTCTTCTTCTGGAGCAATACCCGGTAATAGCTGGGAGCACAGGTGGGCCGAACCAGGAGATCATCCTCATTTTTCTCCATCTCATAATGCCATTCCAGAAGCTCATCATACATCTCCTGGGGAACCAGCTCTTCCATGATATCCTCACCGCGGCCGGTGGGAACAATCATGAACATGTACCAGGCAGTGGCGCCCAGTTTCTTGGCAAGCTCATAGACCTTGGGCACCTCATCCTTATTACGCTTGGTAAAAGAGGAATTGATCAGGAAGGGAATTCCATTTTCCTTAAAGAGACGGGCGGCATTCATCATGCCGTCAAAGGCACCGGGCTGGTTGCGAAAATCATCATGAACCTCGGCAGTGGAACCGTCCAAGGAGAGGGAAACCATCTTGATGCCACTCTCCTTGATCTTGTCGCAAACCTCCTGGTTGACCAGAAGGCCATTGGTGGCGAGACACATCCGCAACCCTTTGCTGGTTCCGTATGTGGCAATATCAAAAACATCTTCGCGGAGAAGGGGTTCACCGCCGGAGAGCACCACTACAGGCTTGGCGTAGGAGGTGATATCGTCAATAACACGGGTGGCCTCGCTAAAGGAAAAATCAGGGTGCCCCTCAACCTCCAAAGTGGATGAAGAGCGACAATGGACACATTTCAGATTGCAGCGTCTGGTGATCTCCCAGGCAATCCATTTCGGTTCGAATTTCAAGCTGTTACTCCATTTTTTTACATTTCAGCTTTTAAAGCTGCTTCAGGCCACAGGGCTGACACAGAGCGCCTCCGGCCCAGACAACAATCCATTCTATAAATAATCAGCAGCCACTCCAGCCAGCTGGCTCCGCTCACTCTTGCGCAGGGTGATATGGCCATGGACCGGCAACTCTTTCAACCTCTCCACCGTATAGGTCAAACCGTTACTGGAAGAGTCGAGATAGGGGTTGTCAATTTGATAGGGATCACCGGTAAGCACCATCTTGGTCCCCTCACCGGCCCGACTGACAATGGTCTTCACCTCATGGGGGGTGAGGTTCTGGGCCTCGTCAATAATCACATACTGATTGGAGATGGAACGGCCGCGGATATAGGTGAGGGCTTCCATCTCAATGATATGATCCTTGAGCAATTGTTCCGCTTTTTTGCGAACCGACTCCTCTTCCTTTTCCGTAGATTTCGAGTGGTGGTCGCCAAGGATATAGGTGAGGTTGTCGAAAATGGGCTGCATCCAGTGGCGCAGCTTTTCTTCCTTATCGCCCGGCATATAACCAAGGTCCTTGCCCAGGGGGATAATGGGCCTACTCACCAGAATCTTATCATAGCGTTCCAGGGCAATGGTGGTCTCCAGGGCAGCGGCAAGGGCCAACAGGGTTTTACCGGTACCGGCCTGTCCCACCAGGGTAACAATCTCCACCTTCGGATCAAGAAGAAGCTCCAAGGCCATACGCTGCTCCTTGCTGCGGGAACGAATCTGCCAGGCGCTATCATACTGTTTATTAAGACGGGCGAGATTGGTGGCCGAGCGGGCCTTTACCAGGGCAGTATGTTTGGGGTCGGCCTCGTCTTTTAAAAGGATGAACTCGTTAGGGTAGAAATCAAAGCCCTCAACGGGCAACTCCTCAGCCTGGAAGAAACCTTCGAGCAGAGCTCCAGGGACATCTATCTCCCGGTAGCCGGCAAAGAGTTCATCAAAATTAACCTTCTGCTTTTCAAAATCCTGGACTTCGAGTCCCAGGGCATCTGCCTTGAGACGGGCATTAATATCCTTGGAAACAAAGATAACCTTTTTTTTCTGATGCAACAGGGTATAGGCCACGGCCAGAATACGATTATCGGGAACAGACAGATTAAGGCTGGGATGCTTTGAGGTCTCATGCTCAAGGACAATCATCACCGAACCGCCGTTTTCCATCTCCACCCCTTCATCGAGATGGCCCATTTGACGAAGGGTATCGAGCTGGCGGACCACCATACGGGCATTACGCCCCAATTCATCACTGCGGGACTTGAACTTGTCAAGCTCCTCAATAACGGTCATGGGCAAGACAACGGCATTATCGCCAAAGGAGTACAATGCCTCGGCATTGTGGAGAAGGACGTTGGTGTCTAGAACGAAAAATTTGGGGGACGGCGTCATAGAGGGTGAACATATCCTAAAAAATGGAATAATTTCTGCAGGTTACAGGATCTCCCAAGATGGGGCCAGATGCTTCAAACCGCTGATGGCTTCACCTTGCCGGCAGGATAAAATCATACTTTCAAACTAACCGGGAAGGCCTTGATCTGGCAAGAAAAAAGGGAAATAACTGTACAGCAGCACCCCACCTGTGTCCGACCAGACCTGCTCAGATAGGTAAGCTATTCTTCACAGGCCTGCTTGAATACATCTGAAGCACTGCAGTACAGTTACACGCTTGGTGTTTTCAACTCGTTTTTCGCATTTGGCTGGGCATTTAAGAATGGGAAATTGTTTGCCCGGATCAATTATGATGCTATAAGTCAAAAGCCCCTGGATATCGACAGGAATGGAATATGTATTATTAGGAGCTTCTATGAAAATAGCACTCATCCAGATTAACCCCATCATTGGTGATTTCAGCGGCAATGCCGATATCATCCGGCGTGAAGCCGAACGCGCCACAGAGATGGGCGCCCAGCTTGCCATCTTCCCGGAACTTGCCCTCTGCGCTTACCCTCCCCTGGACTATCTGGAGCACCCCTCCTTTTTAAAGGAGCAAAATAGTCATCTGGACCGGCTTATCAGTGACATTCAAGGCATTGCCGTCCTGTGCGGGGTCATCACCCCCTGTCTGGAGAAAAACGGTAAGCCCCTCCATAACACGGCCCTGCTCTTTAGAGGCGGGAAAATCCTCCATGCCAGTCATAAAAGACTGCTGCCCACCTACGATGTCTTTGATGAGAGCCGCTATTTTCAGCCCGGTTCATCAAGTCAATTCTTTGCCCTGGATGGACTGAAGCTGGGAATCACCATCTGTGAGGACCTCTTTAACGATATAGATGCCTTCCCTGAGCAACTTTATGGCACTGATCCGGTGGCTGAGCTTAATGCCCAGCACGACCTGGACCTGCTCATTAATATCGCCGCCTCGCCCTTTACCATGGGCAAACAGCACCTGCGCCAAAAGGCCTTTAGCGCCATCAGCCGCAAATACGGGACCCCTCTTCTTTACTGCAACCAGGTGGGGGGACAAGACTCCATTCTCTTTGATGGGGCAAGCTTTGTCCTGGACGGCCAAGGGAAGCTCTGTTCCCAGGCCAAAGCCTTTGCCGACGACATGCTCCTCATTGACACCGGCTGCCTTGCCCCTGTTGCCTGCCCTCAAGCAAACGAGGTGGCAGCCGTCCATGACGCCCTGGTGATGGGCACCCGGGACTATGTCCGAAAATGTGGCTTCTCCAAGGCCCTGGTCGGCCTCAGCGGCGGTGTTGATTCAGCCTTGACCTGCGCCCTGGCCTGTAAAGCCCTGGGGCCCGAAAATGTCATGGGTGTGGGCCTGCCCTCGCCCTACTCATCCCAAGGCTCCATTGATGATGCCCGTGCCCTGGCCGCCAACCTGGGCATCCGCTTTGAGCTCCTGCCCATCAGCGATATCTTTGAATCCTTCAAGTCAAACCTGGCCCCTCTTTTTGAAGGTTATAGCGAGGATGTCACCGAACAGAACATCCAGGCCCGCATCCGTAGCGTCCTGCTCATGGCCTTGGCCAACAAATACCAGTCTTTGCTGCTCACCACCGGCAACAAAAGTGAGTTGGCCGTGGGCTACTGCACCCTGTACGGCGACATGAGTGGTGCTTTGGCGGTGATTTCAGATGTACCCAAAATGCTGGTCTATGAACTTTCCAGATATGTGAATAGTGAAAAAGAGATCATCCCAGCCAACACCATCGCCAAGCCACCCAGCGCAGAGCTGGCTCCGGACCAGAGCGACCAGGACGACCTGCCCCCCTACGAGATGCTCGACCCCATCCTCACCGCCTACCTTGAGGAGCATAGGTCCATTGCCGAAATCGTCAGCCTTGGTTTCAGTGCAGAGATTGTCCGTGATGTGGTGCGGCGCATTAAAATCAATGAGTACAAGCGCAAGCAGGCGGCCCTGGGCCTCAAGGTAACCAGCAAGGCCTTCGGCTTTGGCAGGCGCTACCCCACCGCAGAAAAATTCCAAGGGTAACGCCCCGGGTGTCGTTCTTGACACCAAAAATATTATGCAACAGCATACTCTGGCGACTCCTTGTGGGCTCTTCAGGCAGCTTTTTAAGATCTTTATTCTCAGCCTTTGCCATGGTCACCCTTTCTGGCCGGGCTCCGACGCAAAAAGATTAGTGGAGGAAAAATGCAGATAAATTCTAAGGATGGCGCCCAGCACCGGGCCGATCAGATCAACCTGTTTGCAGCGGAGCTTGATATCCTGGAACAGGAAGAGGTCCTCATTCTGGATCAAGGTCAACGTTCGGCAGTTGGTGGCTACCATAAAGCCCTGCTTGGCAAGCTTGCCTCTACATATGACATTGATGCCAGTCACCGGGAAAAACAACTCAGCCTGGGCATGAAGATCGCTTCCTTTCTTGGAGCTCTTGGCCTGGCAGCCAGTATCTTTTTTCTCTTCTATCAGTTCTGGGGCAGATTTTCCACCACACTCCAGGTTGTCATCCTGACCGTGGCCCCCCTTCTTGCTCTGGCAGGCACCGTGTTTGCCTTTCAACGCGAAAAAACAGGCTATTTCACCAAACTCCTTGGCCTTGTCACCTTGGCCTGTTTTGTTCTTAACCTTGTCATGTACGGCCAGATATTCAACATTAGCCCCTCTCCAAATGCCTTCCTCGTCTGGGCCCTATTTGCCTTTTTATTGGCATATGCCTCCGATGCCCGTCTGCTGCTGGCGGCAGGAATCATTTGTTTTGCCGGTTACCTGTCGGCCCAGATGGGCACCTGGTCCGGCTGTTACTGGATTCATTTTGGCGAAAGACCGGAAAACTTTTTCCCGGCAGCCCTACTCCTTTTCCTCATCCCAATGTTCTTCTCCCACCATCGGTTCAGCGGCTTTCAGCCAATCTACCGGGTCTTTGCCATGCTCCTCTTTTTTATCCCAGTCTTGATCCTCTCAAACTGGGGGGCCATCAGCTACCTTTATCTGTCCCGGGATGCGGTGGAAATAATCTATCAGGTGGCAGGCTTTGTTGTGAGCGCCGCCGCTATCTGGTTTGGTATCCGCAGAAACTGGCCGGACCTCGTCAATACAGGCAATGTCTTCTTTACCATTTTCCTCTACACCAAGTTTTATGACTGGTGGTGGAAGTGGATGCCGAAATATCTCTTCTTTCTGGTCATTGGCCTCACTGCCATGCTGATGCTGTTAATCTTAAAACGGCTTCGTAATCCCAGCCCGGTCCAAACAGAGGAGGTGGCAGCATGAAATTCCCCTCTTCCCGCCATCTCTTTCTGACTGCCCTTGCCCTTCTCTTGGCCACCAACGCTTTTGTGCTCGCGGGTGCCGCTTATAACAGGGGCGGCGAGCCGCAATCACTCATAAACCTTACTGAACGCGAACTCTCCCTCCCTTACCGGCTCCAAGAGGAAAACAGCGGCCTGAGTCTTGCCCTTGAATGGCGCACCCTGGGCAGAGATAAGAAAAGTGATTCCTATTCAGGTTGGGGATCGCCTGCCTGGTTTAATGAGGAGAAGCTAAGGGAGCTTGGTTTTAGCGACAAGGAGCTTGCAGAAGAGGACTTTGTCCGACGGCCGTTGCCCAAAAAGGCCTTTATTGTCCTTGAGCTTGACGGCAAGGCATATCAAGAAGCTCGGAGCAGGGCTCAACTGTATCTTGAGCAGGAAGAAGCTAAAACAGAGGCTGATGAACAAGAAATAAAATGGGCCCGGGAACGGCTGAGGAAAGAGCGTCTTATTGAGTCTCGGCTCTTTGCCGTTGATGCCGGACTTGATCCGGAAAGACTCCGGCAAAAATATCCAGACACTTCCCATTTCCTCATTGGCCCTGGCCAGGTAACAGCCTCAGCCGTGTACAATGACAGGGCAAAGGAAAAATATCACGGCAGCATCTCAGGTCTCAGCGTAGAAAACATCCACGTTCCCCTTGGCCAACGCCAGATATTTTTAAAATTCCTGCAGGATGACACCCTGGAGGATAACGATAGCTCAGGCCCTCGTTACCAAATAACCCTGGCATACGGCAAACGCTTTGAACCGTGGATCGAGTCGGCCAGCTCAATAACAGGCAACCGGGATTAATCGAGCGCCATCAAACTCCCAGCACATCTGTGACAGTTTATCATTTTCATGCTTCCCCCCTGCAAATTTATCC
>JBDLIE010000052.1:0-18358 GCA_039715015.1 Thermodesulfobacteriota bacterium | reverse complement strand
CCAGGTACCCTCCGAGGAGGCAGTGGCGCTGACCATTGAGATTGCTAAGAAAGAAGGCATTTTAGCGGGCATCTCCTCAGGCGCAGCCCTCCACGCTGCCCTCACCGTGGCACGCCGCCCGGAAAACAAGGACAAACTCCTGGTCGTCATTTTTCCAGACACCGGCGAACGCTACCTTTCCAACCTTGAACTATGACACCCCCTAGTGTCGCGTCAAGGGCGAAACAGCGTACTATCGCGCCGCCATTTTTTTCGTATGCAAGGAACGGTTTGATGAGCATAGTTGCGCTCTGTAAATTAAACCGTAACGCAGTATGGGGGAAAAAGGGCAAGCCTGATGCGCTGTTTCAGAGTTAAGATGACCCTAGTATTCTTACGGACTTAAACCCCTTTGCCGACACGGTTTTTCTGAAAAATCCATAGTTTTACTTGCACACAAAATCATCCTTATTTATAGTCCCGTATCTTGGCGCTTCTGTACGGTGCGCGAGACTATTTTAATGATGATTTTGTCCTTTGATGAACACCTCCCTAACGTAAAAAAAGGAGATTTAACCAGATGAAACTCGGGTTAAACGGCCTCGGTCGTATCGGTAAACTATCACTCTGGCACCATGTAGGCCGCAAACATTTTTCCGGCATTGTGGCCAATACAGGTCGTGAAATCGGCCAGAGCCTGGAAGACCTGGCTGCCTCCATTGAAAAAGACAGCTCCTATGGCCGTCTCAGTAATTTTTTACACGGCTGGAAAGGTGGCCGGGTTATTGAGAATATCAATCATGCCGAAGGCACCATGACTGTAAATGGTATGCCAGTTAAGATCCTGCGTGAATCCCGCAACCCCAAGGATATTAAGTGGAAAGAAAACGATGTACGCATCGTGGTAGATACCACCGGCGTATTCACCGACCCCACTGCCGAGCCCGACTCCGGCTACGGCGCCTTCCGCGGCCATCAGGTAGGCGGCGCTGAAAAGGTCATTCTTTCCGCACCTTTTAAGATCAAGGCCAAGGGTATGGAGATGCCGGATGACGCCATCACCACAGTTATGGGCATCAATGAGGATGACTACATCCCCTCCCAGCACAACCTGATTTCAGCGGCCTCCTGTACCACCACCTGTCTTTCCTTTATGATGAAGCCGCTTCTTGATGCTTTTGGCGCTGAGAATTTTCTCTCCGCCTCCATGGTCACCGTCCATGCCGCCACAGGCAGCCAGAAGGTTCTCGACTCGCTGCCCAAGACAGGGGCATCTGACCTGCGTAAGAACCGCTCTATCCTGAACAATATTATCCTCACCACCACCGGGGCAGCCAAAGCCCTGCGCCTGGTTATCCCCGAGATGAAGGAGATTGGTTTTATCGCTGAATCAGTCAGGATCCCGACCTCAACCGGCTCTCTCATTGTCCTGGTTCTTAACCTCCAAGACACCCTGGAGGACCCGATCAACCGTGCCAAGATTAACGGCATCTACGAGGCCTACGGCAAGACCACCTCTTACCTTGAGTATTCTGAAGAGCAGAATGTCTCCACGGATATTATCGGCACCCCTGCTGCGGCTACTATTATCGAGGCTACTGAAACCCACACCCGCACCGCAGCCATCCGGGTCAACATGGACCGTCTGGGCTGTACCAAGGATGACAGTGACGGCCCCAATTTCCTCAATGTGCCGGTGACTCAGGCCGTCATCTACGGTTGGTACGACAATGAGCTGGGCAGCTACACCAATATGCTGGCCGACCGGGTTGTCTCCATTGCCGACCAGATGGTGTGATTGATATCATCATCAGCTCTATGACGGCTGATGATGTGGATGAGGCGGTCCAGCTCGACAGGGAAAACCTGTCCCCCTGGGCTGCCTCCCATTTTATAAACCAGTTACCACAGAAACATAGCTGGCAGTTTGTTGCCCGGTCCACAGAGAGTCAGGCCCTGGTAGGCTTCATCTGCGGCCAGATCCTTGCTGACGAAGGCGAAATCCATAAGATTGCTGTGGCCAATGCCTTTCGACGCCAGCATATCGGCCACCGCCTTCTTGATCATGCCCTGGCCTTTCTTGAAAACAGCGGCTCTCTCTCCTGTTTTCTTGAGCTCCGCGCCTCAAACCAGCCGGCCCAACTACTCTATAGTTCATTTGCTTTCCGCCCCTGCGGTCTTAGAAAAAAATACTACAACTCCCCCAAGGAGGATGCTATTATCATGAGACTTCAGCAACAACAGAGTATTTCAGCGTCCTGACGCCTGCTCTTTTTACTCGCTTTTCATCTGGAGAATTTCTGTGAAAAATATCCGCGATTTTGACATCAAAGATAAAAGCCTTCTCATTCGCGTTGACTTTAATGTGCCCCTGGACAGCCAGGGCAATATCACCGATGACACCCGTATCCGCGGCGTCCTGCCCACCATCAATCATGCCCTTGACGAGCATGCCAAAATTATTATCATGTCCCACATGGGACGCCCCAAGGGACAGCGCAACGAAAAATTCAGCCTTGCTCCGGCTGCCAAACGGTTGGGCCGCCTGATCAACAAAGAGGTCAAACTAGCTCCAGACTGTATTGGCCCTGAGGTCGAAGAGATGGTTGCCGCCATGCAACCCGGAGATGTGATCCTTCTTGAGAACCTACGTTTTTACAGTGACGAGCAGGAAAACAATTCTGACTTTGCCAAGAAACTGGCTCAACTGGCCGACATCTATATAAACGATGCCTTTGCCGTGGCCCATCGGGCCCATGCCTCAGTGGTGGGAATCACCGAACACATGGAGACTTGCGCCGCCGGTTTCCTGCTCCAGAAAGAGATGGACTATTTCCACCGCTCCGTTGCCGACCCCAGGCGGCCACTCATAGCCATTATCGGCGGCGCCAAGGTATCGAGCAAGCTCGGCGCCCTGCGCAACCTCATGGACCGGGTGGACAAAATGATTATCGGCGGCGCCATGGCCAATACCTTTCTCAAGGCCATGGGCTACCAGGTCGGCAAATCCCTGGTTGAGAATGATCTGATCGACACCGCCAAAAGCCTGATGAAGAAGGCCCAAGAGCAGAACGTCAAACTCTATTTGCCGGTGGACTGCATTGTTGCCGACAAATTTGCCGCAGATGCGGAGACCAAACAGACCACAAGCCAGGAGGTTCCGGCCGAGTGGATGATTCTTGACATCGGTCCGGCCTCCACCACCCTCTTTAACGAGGCCCTGGAATCTGCCAAGACCATTATCTGGAACGGCCCCATGGGTGCCTTTGAGATGGATGCCTTTTCACGGGGCACCATGGCCATGGTTTCCCATGTTGCGGCATCCCATGCCCTGACCATTGTCGGCGGTGGCGATACCGATGTCGCTGTTCACAAGGCAGGTGAGACCAACAACATCTCCTATATGTCCACTGGTGGAGGTGCCTTCCTCATGCTTATGGAGGGCAAAGAACTCCCCGGTGTTATGGCCTTAAACAACAAAGCCTAAGGAAGAAATGTCTATGGAAAGAACACCGCTGCTGGCCGGCAACTGGAAGATGTTCACCACTGTTGCCGAGGCCATAGAGCTTGCCCAGGCCATTGCCGCCCAACCTATCCCTTCCGGCCGCCAGGTAATGTTAGCCCCCTCTGCTCCGGCCTTAAATGCAGTGGGTGACGTCCTGCGCGGTACCGGCATTGAACTCGCCGCCCAAAATATCTGCTGGGAGGACAAGGGTGCCTTTACCGGTGAGATATCGCCTCTCATGCTCAAAGAAGCCGGCGCTAGCATGGCCATCATCGGCCACTCTGAAAGGCGGCAGATCTTTGCCGAAAGTAATGACCTCGTTAACAAACGTGTGCGCGGCGCTCTGAGTTCTGCGCTTATTCCCATTCTCTGCATCGGCGAAACCCTTGAGGAGAGAGAAAATAACGCCACCATGGCCGTCCTTGAAAAACAGCTGCTTCAGGGCCTTGCCGAGACCTCCATCTCCAACGGCAACCAGCTTGTTGTCGCCTACGAGCCGGTATGGGCCATTGGCACCGGCAAGACTGCCTCAGCAGCCCAGGCCCAGGAAGTTCACGAATTTTGTCGCTCTATGCTTGCTGATATTTTTGACAAAGCTATTGCTCAGCAAATAAGAATATTGTATGGTGGCTCGGTCAATCCGGCCAATGTAAACGAACTTATGAGCCAGATCGACGTGGACGGCGCCCTTGTTGGCGGTGCCGCCCTCAAAGCAGAATCCTTTCTGCCCATTATAAATTTTGAATAGTAACAAAATAATATGACCACTCTTCTGATCATCCTCCACATTCTTGTTTGCCTGTTTCTCATCGGCATTGTTTTGCTGCAGCAGGGCAAGGGTGCGGACATGGGCGCTACCTTTGGCGGCGGCTCCAACCAGACGGTCTTTGGCGCTGACGGCCCCATGCCCATTTTAAGCAAAGTGACCACTGCCTCAGCGGTTATTTTTATGATCACCAGCCTGACCTTGGCCTATATTTCAGCCAATGATTCTTCCAGCTCGGTGATGAAACAAATTTCCGTGCCAAATGAAAATGAAAGTGGTATAGAAAAGGCCATTCAGCCCGTACCTGATGTAACCCAGAAAGCTGAAGAGCCAGCACCTGTGAGCCAAGAAGCTTCAGGTCACTAATAGAGACATAGAATTGTTGCCGAAGTGGTGGAATTGGTAGACACGCTATCTTGAGGGGGTAGTGGCCCACGGCCGTGCGAGTTCGATTCTCGCCTTCGGCACCATGTTTAAATCCATTCTCATCCGAGAATGTCCAGAAACCCTGTTAGCTCTAAGCTTTCAGGGTTTTCTTTTGTCCGGCACTGTCCGGCACCCTCCTTTGACATCCAGGAAAAATGCGGGTATTTCAAAAAGGAAAAGCCATACAAACTAAATGATGGCCATGGCCTCAAGCTTCGCACCATTTTTACTCTAAAGCCCGTAACGTTTTTCGTTACGGGCTTTTTTTTGCCTTTAGTCCCTTTCTTGAGACAACACCTCCAGCACGCCTTCCTACCAAAAAACTGGACAAAGCCCCTCAAAAGATGACATCATACCTAACTGTCTTCATGAAACATTATGTCATTTCATGTGTATGGGGAGGGGGCAAAGAAAGGCACAATGGTGACAAAACAGCAGGCAAGAGTATTCATAAAGGTAGGCGTACTGATCCTCTGCGCCCTCTTCCTGTTGACGAGCAGGGCCTATTGCCGACCAGAAACGGTTGAGGTCATCATTGGCGTCTTGGCCAAACGGGGCCCCGAGGTCTGTCTGAAACGCTGGTCACCAACAGCTGCCTACCTAAACTCCCAGATTCCGGGCTACTCCTTTTCCATCGTCCCTCTCCGCTTTAAAGAAATCGTACCTGCTGTCCGGAATAAAGAGCTTGATTTCATCCTGGCCAACCCAGCCATCTTTGCCGGCCTGGAAGCACTCCATGGCACAAGCTGTGTGGCAACATTAAAGAACCTGTTTAACGGCCAGGAATCCACTGAATTTGGTGGCGTAATATTCAGCAAGGCCGACCGGCAAGACATCCATTCCCTCAAAGACCTTAAGGCTAAAAGCTTGATGGCCGTAGATCGCCAGTCATTAGGGGGCTGGCTCGTTGCCTTGCGCGAACTCACAATTCACGGCATTGATCCGGACCGTGATTTGCGCCGCCTCTCTTTTGCCGGCACCCATGACGCTGTGGTCTATGGTGTTTTGGCAGGCAAGGCGGATGCCGGCACGGTTCGCACCGATGCTCTGGAGCGCATGGCCCTTGAAGAAAAGATATCCCTGGCCGACTTCAATATTATCCCCTTTAGCCATAAACATCATGAACACACCCATGATGACCTCATTCACTACACCCGTTATGACCAATTTCCCTTTCTGCGCTCCACCCACCTCTATCCGGAATGGCCCTTTGCCATGCTCAATCATACCGACGAAAACTTGGCCAAGGCGGTTGCCGGTGCCCTGTATGCCATGGCGGCCTCAACAAAGGCCGCCCAAGCCGCCCATATCGGCGGTTGGACCATTCCCCATCAATACCAATCTGTACGCCAATGTCTGCAGGATCTTCGGGTCTGGCCTTACGAGGAACTGGGGAAAATATACTTCTCCGATGTTCTAAAAAATTATTGGCACATTCTCCTTGCCGTCCTCCTGGTAATGCTGGCCTCGCTACTGGCCTCATTCTATGTCAGCAGGCGTAACAGGGCCCTTCTCCTTTCCCAGCAGAGATTGGAGAAATCCTACGCCAAACAGAAGGCCAGTTTTGATTATATCCTCGAAGAGTCGCTTAATGAGATTTATATCTTTGATGCGGCAACCTTCATTTTTTTAAGGGTCAATAAGGGAGCCCAAAAGAACCTGGGGTACGATGCCGATGAACTGAGCCGCATGACCCCCATTGACATAAAACCGGACCTTAACCATGAGGGCTTCCTGGCCAAGATAGAGCCGCTTATTGCCGAGCAAGAAAAATGCCTCATCTTTGAAACACGACACCGCCGTAAAGATGGTTCAAGCTATGCCGTAGAGGTCCATCTGCAAGCATCAAGCTATCTTGACCGCAAGGTCTATGTCGCCATTATTCTTGACATAACCGCCCGCAAGCAGGCCGAAAAGGAGAAGAAGAAGCTCGAAGAAAAGCTCCAGCAGTCACAAAAGATGGAGGCCATCGGCACCCTGGCCGGCGGCATTGCCCATGATTTCAACAATATCCTTGGGGTCATTCTTGGTTTTGCCGAGATGTCCCTGCTCAAGTTTAAAAGCGGTGAAGACATTGTAGGCAATATTGACCAGATAAAACTTGCCGCCGGCCGAGCGGTTGACCTGGTCAACCAGATACTCACCTTCAGCCGCAAGGCAGACCGCCATAGCCAGCCCCTAAAACCGCACCTTATCGTCAGAGAGGCCTTGAAAATGCTGCGCTCATCGCTGCCCTCCACTGTGGAGCTGAAAGAACGGCTCGACCCCCAAAGCGGTTTCATCATGGCTGACCCCACCAATATCCACCAGATAGTGGTCAACCTATGCACCAATGCCCTCCATGCCCTCAAACAGGAAAAAGGCACCATTGAGGTCAGCCTTGCCGGCAAGGTGCTTGATAGCGATGAAATCACCGAGGTCGGCGTTGTCCCGGGTTCGTTTGTCGAATTAACTGTGCAGGACACTGGCGTCGGCATTGATCGCACGATTATGGACCGCATCTTTGACCCCTATTTTACCACGAAAAAGAAGGGGAAAGGTACGGGGCTGGGCCTTGCCGTTATTTACGGCATTGTCAAAGACTGCAAAGGCTTTATCAAGGTCGACAGCACAGAGGGACAGGGTACGACTTTCCGTATCTATATTCCGGCCCTGCCAGAGGTGAGCCTCTCTGATCAAAATGACGAGGTGGGCGCCGAACTCCCCACAGGCCACGAGCATATCCTGGTAATTGATGATGAACCAGAGATCGTTACACTCTGCACCTCCATCCTCGAGGGCCTGGGCTACAAAGCGGTGGCAAGCACCGACAGCCATGAGGCCCTTTCCCTTTTTCGTAGCGACCCTGAGCGCTTTGATCTGATTATCAGCGACCAAACCATGCCCAAGATGACCGGGGCAGAACTGGCCCAGGAGGTCTTTAAGATACGCCCGGCCATGGCCATGATTATCTGTACAGGCTATAGCTCTGTCCTTAGCGCGGAGGCTGCCCAGGGCCTTGGCATCAAGAATTTCCTGAAGAAACCCGTCACCAGGAAACAATTAGCCCACACGGTACGCGAGGCCCTGGACAATGGCTGAAATTCTTGTTGTTGATGATGATCCAGGTATCATCAAGCTCCTGGAGGGGTTCCTAAGCCACCACGGCCACACAGTGGCCGCGGCGAACAACCTCAGTGCCGGCCTGGCGGCGGCCCAAAAAGGCTCGTTTGCGGCCATCCTGCTGGACGTCTATATGCCGGATGGCAACGGCCTTGATTTTCTGCCGCAATTTCGCGCTGTTTCCTCACACCCTGAAATCCTCATCATGACCGGCCAAGGAGACCAGGATGGGGCGGAGAAGGCGATTAAAAGCGGGGCCTGGGGCTATGTTGAAAAAACGCAGCTCACCAGAGACCTCAACCTCCATCTGACCCGCGCCCTTGAGTACCGGATGGAAAAGGGCCGCAGTAATCCGCAACCGGTATCTTTAAAGAGAGAACATATAATCGGCAACAGCCCGGCCATCTCCCGCTGCCTTGACCAGCTTGCCCTGGCTGCCTCGGGCGATGTTGGCGTTCTGTTAACCGGCGAGACAGGCACCGGCAAGGAGGTATTTGCCCGGGCCATCCACGACAACAGCAAACGGGCGGCCGGCAATTTCATTGTGGTGGACTGCGCCTCTCTGCCGGAAAACCTTATTGAGAGCACCCTTTTTGGCCATAGCAAGGGGGCCTTTACCGGCGCAGGCCAGGCCATGGACGGCCTGGTCAAACTGGCGGACAGCGGTATCCTCTTTCTCGATGAGGTGGGAGAACTGCCCCTCCACCTCCAGAAATCTTTCCTGCGCGTTCTCCAGGAAAAACATTTTCGGCCGGTGGGCGGCAGACAGGAGATCCACAGTGATTTTCGTCTGGTTGCCGCCACCAACCGCAACCTGGCCGAGATGGTGGAGGCCGGGACGTTTCGGGCCGACCTCCTCTTTCGCATCCAGGCCTTTACCATTCACCTCCCCCCCCTGCGGGAGCGGACAGTGGACCTCAAACTGCTGGCAGGCCATTTCATGGGCTCCCTTTGCGAACGTAATAATCTAGAGTGTAAGGGCTTCAGCTCCGACTTTCTAGCTACCCTGACCGCCTATGACTGGCCCGGCAATGTCCGTGAGCTCTTTCAGACCCTGGAACAGGCCTTTACTGTTGCTCTCCACTCCCCTACCCTTTTTGCCACCCACCTGCCGGAAAAACTGCGCATCCATCAGGCCCGCAGTTCGATCACCGCCCAACCTCAACAGCCTGCCCAGACCCCGGAAAACCTTGTGAACCAGGGGCCGCCGCCGCCCTTGCAGGAGGCCAAGGACAGGTTTGAGAGGGAGTACCTGCACCAGGTGCTGGCCTTGAGCCAGGGTAATGTTTCCGCTGCCAGCCAGATGGCCGGCCTGTCGCGCACCCATTTTTACCGCCTCCTTGCCAAGCATAAAATGCAGGGCTAAACCACCAAGGGCCAGGGTCGCCCTAGCTACACCATAGAGCGGGACCGGTCTCCTTGCCCGTGCCTCTTTCTGAGAGATAAGCCTTACACCTCCCTTCCTTCAGCTGTATCATCCCTGCGACACCCCCCTGTCACCTTTTTGTTGCACTGCAACATATCCGGTACAGCC
This sequence comes from Thermodesulfobacteriota bacterium, assembly GCA_039715015.1. Classification (GTDB taxonomy): domain Bacteria; phylum Desulfobacterota; class Desulfobulbia; order Desulfobulbales; family SURF-16; genus BM506. The sequence continues at coordinate 9,046 of JBDLIE010000052.1, read as the reverse complement.
AACAGCGCCTTTGGGGACCTGGCAAAAAAGAGCCTCACCCCGCCACCCCTCTTCTGACCGGGTCTTTCGCCTATTTTGCCCCAACACCATTCTGCGGCATGTTTGTTGCCATAGTAAAAACATGGGCAATGCGACAATGTGCCATGGGTAATATAAATCAGCCCCAGGGAGGCAGCAGAAAAAATGAAGCTGTTTTTTTACAGAGATACGAGGTCTGAGAGCCACGGCAGCGCGGAAGAGTTGATAGGGGGCATGGTCAGCCCAGGTCAATTTCACTGCTGTGAGACGGTGGCTCAGATGATTGACCAACTCCGCACCAATGTCCGCAGCCAAGACATCGTTATTCTCCTCCTGGGGACAGGGGGAGAGCTTAATGGTTTCCTGGCGGAGCAAGAGCTCTTTGAAGATATCCGCCTCATCCTGGTCCTGCCCGACACCAATCCGGAGCTTGTGGCCCTAGGCCACCAATTACGCCCTCGTTTTGTTGATATCAGCCAGAACAACGACTTCAGCAAGGTAAAGGCGGTGTTGGCTAAAATGATGCGCAGCCCGCCCACGAACAGGCTGTAACGGCACAGAGTATAAAACTGAATCCACAGTTGTTACAAAGTATGCACAAAGTCACGGGAGAAAACGTATGAATTTGAAGCAGAGATTGTCCCTAGGTTTTACCTTGGTAGTGTTGGTACCGATGCTGGTGCTTTTTTCAAGTTTTTACAATATCCGCATGGTCGATCATGATGTGGAGGAGATTGCCCAGGTCTCTCCCCTGGTGGACGCAGCCATGGAGATGAAGCTCGCTGTCACCATGGACATGCAGATCCTCATGGAGATGCTGGCCGCAACCAGTAAAGCTGACCTTGACAGCAGGTGGCAAGAGCACCTGGCCGCGGTCAGCGCCTTTGACAATTTTGCCGGGGCCATTCTTAATGGCGCTGGGAGCGAGGAAGGCACCATCTATGCCGCCCAGGATGAGCATCTTCGCCAAATCGTCATAGAGGCTGATGAGCACCACAATAAGGAGTTCACCCCCAAGATCAAAGAAATTTACGAGATTGTCGCCTGGCGTCTGGCCGGTTCGGCCATTGACCAGGCCCGCCTTAACAGGCTTGATCATGAGGCCGATGAGATCGGCGTCCAGGTCCTTGACAACCTCGGCGGCGTGGAGGAGATCGCCAAGAAAATCCTCCTGGCCGATGAGGCCGATGCCCATGCCGCCATCAGCCGGGCCAATACGGCGGCCCTCTGGGGTACGCTCATCTCCATATTGGGGGCCATGGCTATCGCCTTTTGGCAGATCCGCACCATCACCGGCCCCATTAACTCCATCATTGATAACCTTGAGCAGGGCAGTGAGCAGTTGGCAACTGCCTCCAACCAGATAGCCGCCACCAGCCAACAGCTCTCCAGCGGGGCCAGCCAGCAGGCGGCAGCCATTGAAGAGACCTCCTCCTCCCTGGAGGAAATGACCTCCATGACCAGACAAAACGAGGGCAATGCCGAGCAGGCCAACGACCTGATGAGCCAAACCATCCACCTGGTCGGCCAGGCCAGCTCCTCCATGAACGAGCTCACCACCTCCATGACCGAGGTCAGCTCAGCCAGCGAGGAGACCTTTAAGATCATCAAGACCATTGATGAGATCGCCTTTCAGACCAATCTGCTGGCCTTAAATGCCGCAGTTGAGGCGGCCCGGGCCGGTGAGGCGGGTGCTGGTTTCGCCGTGGTGGCCGACGAGGTCCGCAACCTGGCCATGCGTGCTGCTGAGGCGGCCCACGACACCTCGGACCTTATCGAACGTACGGTCAGCAAGGTAAAACAGAGCAATGAGCTGGTGAACTCCACCAGTGCGTCCTTTGTTGAGGTGGACAGCAACTCCAGCAAAACAAGTCAGCTCATTGGTGAAATCGCAACCGCCTCCACAGAACAGGCCCAAGGCATCGGCCAGATCAACCAGGCCATTACCAATGTCGATCAGGTCACCCAGCAGAATGCCTCCAGTGCCGAGGAGAGTGCTGCCGGCGCCGAAGAGCTCCACGCCCAGGCAGCGGCCCTGAAGGCTGTGGTCCATGACCTGGCTGTTTTGATGCATGGCGCCCAGGCACAGGGCCAAGGGCCCACAGCCTCTTCCCCTGTTCCTGGCATGGCCAGGCCAGAGACAACGGCCATTCTGTTGGAGCAATAACAAACCGGACCCGGCCAGGCGAACAACGGACGACCAACACATTGCGTTAACGTCAAGATTAGGGAGTACATCTTATGGAAGCAACTACAGAGACAACGAGCGGCGGCAAATACCTGACCTTCATGCTTGCCGGTGAATCATATGGCCTGCAAATACTTAAGGTCAAAGAGATCATCGGCATGATGAAAATTACCGAGATGCCGCAGATGCCCTCATTCATGAAAGGGGTCATCAACCTGCGCGATCACATCATCCCCATTGTTGATCTGCGCCAGAAATTCGGCATGCCCTCCGCGGAGCATACGGACAGGACCTGCATTATCGTCATTGAGGTGGCGAGGGATGACCAAAGGGCCAGCACCATCGGCATTATTGTTGACGGCGTCTCCGAGGTGGCCAACATCAAGGAGGAGCAGGTGGAGCCGCCCCCCAGCTTTTCCGCTGACATTGACACCAGATACATCCTGGGCATGGCCAAGGTTGACGGTGAGGTCAAGATCCTTCTGGAGATCGACAAGGCCCTGTCAGGTGAGGAGCTGACAGAATTAGACAAACACGCTTAGGCTGGACATCTGCAGGACCAGCTATGCTATACTAAACAACAGCTCATCAAACTAAAAAAATACTTCCTCCTACTTGGGGCACAAGTTTTAAAAATAATGGAGAAAAAAATGAAACTCTCTCTACGTATCAAAGTAATGGTTATCCCCTTGACCCTGATGTTCTTATCCACCTTTTTCCTCATTGGCGTCTCCCTCTGGGTCAAAAATCATCTCTGGCAGGGCAAGGTAGAGGAGCTCTCCTTGAGCCAGGCCGGTTTGGCCTCCAAGAGCCTGGCCAGTGTTGAGAGACAGTCCCTTGCCCTGGCGGCCATGGCGGCCGCAACTCCTGGCGTCCAGGAGGCCTATCAGCTGGCCGCTGACAACAGAGAGAGCGAAGGCCGTGCCCTGCTCCGCACAAGCATGGCGGCCATCCACGCCAGCGTCAGTTCCGCCCTGGGGATCAAACAGTTCAAGGTCCACTTCCACCTGCCGCCTGCCAAGAGCTTCCTGCGCATCTGGCGCGCTCCCGGCAAGAAGGATGGCGGTGATGACCTGGCCAGCTTCCGCGATACGGTGCTCAAGGTCAACCAGGCCAAAAAGCCTATTACCGGCATTGAGATCGGCCGGGGCGGCTTTGCCATCCGCGGCCTGGTGCCCATCGCAAACGCCAGCGGCAGCCATATCGGCTCGGTGGAGGCCCTCCTGGATTTCAACAAGATATTTGAGACGGCCCGCTTCCTGGAGACCGACAATGTCGCGGTCTATATGCTGGCCAAAGAGCTTGAGATCGCCCGCAAGCTCAAGGAAAAGAAGCTTCCTCAGACCGGCGATGTGGTCCGGGTCTTTTCTTCCGACAAAGAGGCCACTGACTCCTTTATCATGGAGGACCTGTTAAAAAAATCCCTGAAGAAAAAGACCTTTATCGAACATGAGGGCCGCCTGATCACCGGCCTGCCCATCAAGGATTTTTCCGGAAGCACCAAGGGCGCCCTGGTCTTTGTTCGTGATGCCAGTGAGGAACTGGCCCTGATCAGCAAGATAACCTGGGGCCTGATGATCGGCGGCGCTATTTTACTGGTTGTCGTCTGTCTCTTTCTCTACCTGTCGAGCTCTTCCATAGTCAAACGCCTCTATGGCGTCATTGATCAGCTGGAGGGCACAAGCAACAACGTGGCCCGGGCCTCCGGTGAGATCAACAGCTCCAGCCAGTCCGTGGCCAGCGGCGCCTCGGAGCAGGCCGCTGCCCTGGAGGAGACATCCTCCTCCATGGAGGAGACATCGGCCATGATCAAGGCCAATGCCGACAACTCCCTGCAAGCCAATAACCTGATGACGGAAACCACCCAGATTACCGAGCGGGCCAAAGAGTCCATGTCCGAACTTATTTCCTCCATGGGTGATATCTCCAAGGCCAGCGAGGAGACCTCGAAGATCATCAAGACCATTGATGAGATTGCCTTTCAGACCAACCTACTGGCCTTAAACGCTGCCGTTGAGGCGGCCCGGGCCGGTGAGGCGGGTGCCGGTTTTGCCGTGGTGGCCGACGAGGTCCGTAATCTGGCCATGCGCGCCACAGAGGCGGCCAAAAACACGGCCGGCCTTATTGAAGACACCATCTCCAAGGTGAAGAAGGGAGAAGCCATTGCTGAGAGTTCCAACGAGACCTTCAATGAGGTTGCCGAATCCAACAGCAAGGTAAACTCCCTGGTCAGTGAGATCTCAACCGCCTCCACTGAACAGGCCCAGGGGGTCGAGCAGATCCGTCTCACCATCTCGGAGATGGAATCCGTCACCCAGACCAACGCTGCCTCGGCCGAAGAGTCGGCCGCCTCTTCCGAGGAGTTGGAAATGCAGGCCCAACTGCTGGAGGGTATCGTGGCCACGGTCAATGACATTCTCACCGGCTCGCAGACAACGAGTCAGTCCTTAGCGGCAGACCGGCAGGCACCCGAGATGGCCTTCCATCCTGCCCCGCTGACCAGCCATAAGGCCCTGGCCCCGCCACCGGCACCAAAAACAGCACCAGGACCAGCGCCCCGGCCCCTCCCCAAGACCAAGGCAGAGGAGACCATTCCCTTTGACGATGAGGAGTTTGAAGACTTCTAGCCGTAAAAATCACCAGAGTAACCGGAAGCATAAGGGGGGGCAGGATCTCCCCCCCCTTTTCTGGGGTTACCTCCTTAAACCGGGTCAGGATTGTGGATTTCAAAGGCCGGAAAATTAACGGTATTGGTGGCGGCTGGTTTCTGCTTTTTCTACTCTGGAGGAAGTGGGGAAGATTTTTCAGAAGAAAAAATCTCTTTAGCAGTTCTGGGAACCTTGGCTGGATAACCGGACTTGGACCAGAGGCGATGGAAAAGACCAAACCATTGCTCCGGGTATTTCTTGACGTATGGCTCATACCAGCGAAGAACTGTTGCCGAAATATCGGTGATGGATTTCTCATCAATCTGGGCAAAGGCGGGCACCTTGACCTCGTCGAATTCAATGCAGAGCCTGCCCTTTTCCATGTAATAAAAGCTGGTGAGGACAGGAGCCCCTGTCCGCATATGGAGTACAGAGGTACCCTTGGCGCATTTGAACGGCCTGTTAAAAAAAGGAACCTCAACACCTCTTCTCTTGTAACTCTGGTCAATACAGACAATCAGGACTCTTTTTTCTGCCAATGCCTGCTCAAATCGCTCCATCCCGGCTTTACTCTGCAGGTGCTCAAGGAAATTGCCATGCCTTTGCCGTTGTCTGCGGAAAAAGGCGTCCGCCAGTGGATTCTTTTGTTGCTGGTAAATAAGAGTGCTGGGTCGCTGAAGGCGGTTAAACCAGGCGAGATAGGCCTCAAGCCAGTTGCCATGGCTGGTGGTTAAAATGACACCCTTGCCCTTTGCCAGGGCACGGTCAAGGACATCCAGACCTCGCACATCTGCCTCTTCAATGAGTCTGGCCAAAGGTTTACGGTGAAGGATAAAGACCCTGCCGGCCGTCCGCCCGGCCTCCAGAAAAACCTCTCTGGTCAGCTTAAGTTTCTTACTGCGAACCATATCGGGGAAAATCGTCGCCAAATTAGAGTAGACAACATTGATCCGGAACGGACAGATAACCCAGATGATCCAGCCCAGGGCAGAGGAACAAAGATCAACAATGGATACAGGTAAAAACGTGAAAGGGAAGAGTACAGTCCGCATAAGGCCATACTCAACCAGATGTTTAAATTTCATATAAATCAATGCTGGTTTGTTTTTGTCTTAATGAATGAAGCGAAAACTTGTCTCTTTAGTAGGGAGGAAGATGAAAGAAAACAGACTGCGCTTTGACAAAAGCTTAATAATCCCTCAGACCTACTCTTACATAATTATAGCAACTTAGCATTGACATAGTTCATCAGCAATCCTTCTTTTTTGTGAACGTGCTCTCCATTTACCTCGCATGGCATCGCCAGGCATTTGACAGCCTCTATCCTGGCCGGGCATACTTTAAGTGAGAAGGAGAACTCCATGAAACATATTCTCATCACCGGCGCCACCGGCCAGATCGGCTCAGAGCTCACTCTGGCCCTGCGCGCCAGATACAGAGCTGAGGAGGTGGTGGCCTCGGGCCGCAAACACCCACCCTCGCAGGCCATCAAAGAATCAGGGCCTTTTGTCTATCTTGATGTCACCGACCAGGATGCCCTGGCCGAGGTGGTTAGCAGCCACAAAATAGACACCATTTACCATCTCGCCTCCCTGCTCTCTGCCGTGGCTGAAGGCCATCCCCAGCTGGCTTGGCAGATTAACATGGCTGGGCTCACCAATGTCCTTGAGGTGGCGCGTCAGCATGGCTGTGCTCTCTTTTTCCCAAGCTCCATCGGCGCCTTTGGCCCCACCACCCCCCGGGACCACACCCCCCAGGACACCCTGCAGCAACCAACAACCATTTACGGCATCACCAAACTCAGCGGTGAACTGCTCTGTAATTATTATCATCAGCGCTTTGGCGTTGATAGCCGCGGGGTGCGCTTCCCCGGGCTTATCTCCCATATCACCAAGCCAGGGGGCGGCACCACTGATTATGCGGTGGAGATCTTCCATGCCGCTCTAGGCGGCGAAACATACCGCTGTTTCCTGAAAGCAGACAGCCGACTTGACATGATGTATATGCCCGATGCCATCCGCGCTGCCATCACACTCATGGAAGCTGACAGCAGCACCCTTCTCCACCGCAACGGCTATAACATCACGGCCATGAATTTTACCCCTGATGAGCTTGCCGCTGCTATCCGCCGCCACATCCCTGGCTTCACAATTGACTACAATACAATAGACCCCGTCCGCCAGGCCATTGCCGATAGCTGGCCCCACTCCATGGACGATTCGGTGGCCCGCCGGGAATGGGGATGGCGGCCACGCTTTAGCCTGGATGAGATGGTGGCAGATATGCTGGCCAACCTTGCCAAGGCCATGAACAAACCAGGAGGAAGAGATGAATAGCTTTTTCCAGGCCCTTGAAGCAGATCTCGAAAATCGCTGCAAACAGGGGATTTTAAAGGGAGATGAAAAGGTTATAGAGAAAATTGTAGCTGGCTGCGGCGGATATGGCCCCCGGGTATGTATCAAGGGCCACGGCAATACTCTTTTTTTACGGATGAACAGCAATTCCTATCTTGGCCTGGCCAATCACCCCGAGCTTCTTGCGGCAGCGGAGGAGGCGGCCCATGCCTATGGCGTTGGCCCTGGGGCAGTCCGCTTTATCAGCGGCACAACACGCCCCCACATCGACTTAGAAGATGCCTTAGGGCGTTTCCACAACCGTCCGACGGCCATGATCTTCAACAGTGCCTATGCCGCAGTTCTTGGTGCCCTGGCCCCTTTAATCAGCCCGGAAACAGCGGTAATCAGCGATGAGCTGAACCATAACTCTATTATCAATGCCCTGCGTCTTGCCAAACCAGCAGCAAAAAAGGTGTACAGCCACCTGGACATGGCTGATCTGACCTCTAAGATCAAAGAGTGCTTCGGTAAAGCGCAGCGTGTATTGGTTGTCAGTGATGGCATCTTCAGCATGCGCGGTGACCACACCCCTTTGGCCGAGATCTCCGGTATTTGCAGGAAATACGCCCCTGAATTTCAGGAAGGAATCCTGACCATCATTGACGATTCACACGGCGTCGCTGTTTTTGGCAAAACAGGCAGAGGCACAGAAGAGTATTGTGGCGCACAGGCAGACCTGCTCATTGGCACCCTGGGTAAGGCTTTTGGCGTCAACGGCGGCTACCTGACAGGGGAAGAAACCATCATAAGATATCTCCGGGAGACAGCGGCCTGTTACATTTACTCAAACCCCATCAGCCCGGCTGAAGCGGCGGCGGCCCATAAAAGCGTCCAGATTGTTGACAGCAGTGAAGGTACGAAACGCCTGGAAAAGTTACGGTCCCTGACAAAACATCTTGAGAAGGGTCTCATGAATCTTGATTACCAGATTATCACCAGCGACCATCCCATTGTGCCGGTGGTCACAGGCGACACTCAAACCAATAAAAAGCTAAGCGAATTTCTCTTCAGCAAGGGCATTCTGGTAACGCCGCTTAGCTACCCGGTGGTTCCTCGCGGCGCTGACGAAATACGCCTCCAGGTCTCTGCAGGCCATGAGCCAAATGATATCGACATTCTGCTTGCAGCCATGGCAGACTTTGCTGAAAAAAGACCATAGTCTCTCTGCGCTCACTCTATTCCGGCCACTGCTCTTGGAGGTATAGGGCATCTCATTGCTGCATCTCAAAAAATCTGCCATGACCATTTTTTTGGCGATAGCAGCAAAGCCCAAAATTCATAGTGACGGTAAGCTGTGGTTCTTTGAAGCCCCATAACCTCCTCCTCCACGGCCGTCCACAGGCTTTTGCGCTACTTTTTCGCCGTCAGCCCGAGCATTGCCGCTGGCAAGGACCATAAATTCCTCTCCACCCCAACGGCAATCTTTTTTAGTACAAAATCACCGGCATCATGGCCGTGGTCATCGTTGACCTTTTTAAAATGATCCACATCACCAAGAATGCATATTGCAGTTGGCAGATGACCGCGATCGCTAGAAGTTATGCGTTGCCATTCTAGGGGCTGCCTCTTGGCAAAAGTCTTCTCCTTACAATCCGCAACCATCAATCCCCACTCATCATTCTCACCTGGCGCTACTAACCAGTAGCCCGCCGCATTAACCAGCATGGTCTGCCCGGCGCCTTTCAGTTGGGCATGGTGGGGGTAAGCAAATTCATCTTCGCCATGCTCCTCTGCTTGTCGGCAAGCAGACCTGTGATCATTGTTAACTCAAGCCGTATCAGGGAAAAAAGGCCACA
>JBDLIE010000051.1:0-19143 GCA_039715015.1 Thermodesulfobacteriota bacterium | reverse complement strand
GGCATAGCAGGCATAGCAGCGCCAGCACCGCCTTCTTCAGGCTTATCTGCGATCATGCACTCGGTAGTGAGCAGCAGACCGGAGACAGAAGCAGCGTTCTGGAGAGCTGTACGGGTAACCTTTGAAGGATCAATGACACCGGCCTTAATAAGATCTTCATACTTCTCGCTATCAGCATTGAAACCGTTGGCGCCTTTCAGGTCCTTAACATGCTCGACAATAACGGAACCTTCGCAGCCAGCGTTGGCAGCGATCTGCCGGACAGGCTCTTCAATGGCGCGCATCACAATCTTGCGACCAAGGTCCTGCTCGCCTGGCAATTCAAGGGACTCAAGGGCCCCCAGGCAGCGAACATAAGCAACACCACCGCCGGGAACGATTCCTTCCTCAACTGCAGCGCGGGTAGCGTTTAAGGCATCCTCAACGCGGGCTTTCTTCTCTTTCATCTCGATCTCGGTGGCAGCACCGACATTGATGACAGCTACACCGCCGATGAGCTTGGCCAGACGTTCCTGGAGCTTCTCACGATCATAGTCGGAGGAAGATTCCTCAGACTGAGCCCGAATCTGCTTAACACGAGCAGTGAGCTTGTCTTTGTCACCAGCGCCATCAATGATGGTGGTGTTGTCCTTGTCAACCACAACGCGCTTGGCAGTACCAAGATCGTCAAGGGTCACGTTTTCAAGTTTGATACCGAGATCCTCGGTGATCACCTGACCGCCGGTGAGAATGGCGATATCTTCCAGCATGGCCTTGCGGCGGTCGCCGAAACCAGGGGCCTTAACAGCAGAGATGTTCAGGGTGCCGCGCAGCTTGTTGACAACCAAGGTGGCCAGGGCCTCGCCATCCACATCTTCAGCGATGATAAATAGAGGCTTGCCAAGCTTAGCAACCTGCTCAAGGATAGGCAGCAGGTCCTTCATATTGGAGATTTTCTTCTCATTGATCAGAATAAGAGGGTCTTCGATGTTGACTTCCATCTTCTCAGCATCAGTCACAAAATAAGGAGACAGGTAACCGCGGTCAAACTGCATACCCTCAACAACGTCGAGGGAGGTCTCCATGGACTTGGCCTCTTCCACCGTGATAACACCCTCTTTACCAACTTTATCCATGGCCTCGGCAATGATATTACCGATGGTGATATCGTTGTTGGCAGAGATGGTACCAACCTGGGCAATCTCTTTCTGCTCTTTGGTGGGGTTGGAAATCTTAGCAAGCTCTGCAACCACGACGCCTACTGCCTGGTCAATACCGCGCTTGATTTCCATGGGATTGGTTCCGGCAGCTACCATTTTGGAGCCTTCGGCGTAGATGGCCTGGGCCAACAGGGTAGCGGTGGTGGTACCGTCACCGGCAACGTCGGAGGTCTTGGAGGCAACCTCTTTTACCATCTGGGCGCCCATGTTCTCGAATTTGTTCTCAAGCTCGATCTCTTTGGCAACGGAAACACCATCCTTGGTGATGACCGGGGCGCCGAATGATTTTTCGATAAGAACATTACGGCCTTTAGGGCCGAGGGTAACCTTTACGGCATCAGCAAGGGCGTTGACGCCGTTGAGAATCTCTTCCCGGGCCTTGACACTGTATTTAATTTCTTTAGCCATTGTATTGTATTCTCCTTTTCCATAAAGCGGCCTGAAAACACCCTGCCGACTTCTGAGGATTTTTAATTAAGTCAGAAGGTTTGATTAAATGAGACAGAGGTCTTATTCAACCACCCCGAGGATGTCGTCTTCACGCATGATCAGAAAGTCTTCACCGTCAAGCTTGATGTCGGTGCCGCCATACTTGGAAAACAGAACCATATCGCCAACTTTAACATCCATGGCCACACGCTCACCTTTTTCGTTGAGCTTGCCGGGGCCAACAGCAACAATTTCGCCCTCAGCAGGCTTTTCCTTGGCGCTGTCAGGAATGATAATGCCGCCAGCGGACATTTCTTCGCTAGCCATACGTTTAACAAGGATGCGATCGTTTAAAGGACGAATCTTCATGTACTGCCTCCATATAAGAGTTGTTAGATAGAGAAAATTGATGCTCAGGTAAAAAGCCACTGGCACCAAAACCATGTGACGTTCAATCAGTTCGATAGCCACTGTACAGGTGGCCGTACCGAACTTTTTGCGAGGCCATCAAAATTAAACCAAAATATACTGGCCGCATGTGAAGGACTGGCCAGCCTTCCGCATAAAAAAAAGCAAGGAAAAGACAAAGTTACTCGGTCTTTTTTCCCTGCATGAGGCGATACAATAGGGATAGCCATTTGAAAAATCAAGACAGGAAAGTATTTTTTTTAAAAAATTTAAAAAAAGCTTCGATATCAAAGAGATAACAGGGAAGGATACCCTTTAAAAGAAGCCTGAAAAAGTCCCTTATTTTTGGCGAATTTTTTCGATAAGACCAGTGGTGGAAAAATCCCCGACAAACTCGATGGTCTTCACCTCGCCGCCTGCGGCCTGCACCTCCTTGGCACCGACAATCTGATCAATGGGCCAGTCAGCTCCCTTGATCAGGACATCGGGCATGAGGGTGGTGATGAGTTCCAAGGGAGTGTCATCGGAAAAAACGACAATATGGTCGACGCAGCCCAGGCCGGCCAGCAGCCGGGCCCGGCTTGATTCCTTGTTCACGGGCCGCTTAGGTCCCTTGATGGCCTGGATGGACGAATCACTGTTAAGCCCGACAATAAGGCGATCGCCCTGCTTACGGGCCGCCTCCAGGTAGGTGACGTGTCCTTCGTGGAGGATATCAAAGCAGCCGTTGGTAAAAACCACCTTCTGACCGCATTCCTTATATATGCTCACCGTTTTGGTCAGCGCGGCCAGATCGGCAAATTTGCTTTTATCAGCCAGACGCCAAGGCCTTGGCGCAACGCTATTAAAACGGCTACGCACCTGGCCGGGCATATCCACAGCCAGATCGGCGCCGATGACCTGACTTTCGTCGCCCGCCTCCTGGAGAATGGTCCCGTCCGGGGCGATAATCATCGAGTGGCCACCGAAACTGGTTTCACCACTTTCCCCAACCCTGTTACAGGCCACGACAAAGACCTGATTTTCCACAGCCCGGGCCTGAAGAAGAAGGCGCCAGTGGCTGATCCGGGCTTGGGGCCATTGGCCGCAAACAACAAGAACCTCGGCACCCTGCTGGACCTGAATACGGGCCAGCTCTGGAAAACGCAGATCATAGCAGACCAAGCCGCCCAGCCGTGCATCTTCACACATCTTCATCTCCAAGCTATCAGCCGGGTTAAAATGGCTATCTTCCTGCAAGGGATTAAAAAGGTGCTGTTTCCGGTAGCGCCCGGCAACGCCATGTTCATTAATGATAAACAGGGTGTTAAAGACCTGGTCCTGCTCGGCTTCTGGAAGCGAGCCAGCCAGAACAATTGCGTATTCCGCCGCCAATTCACGCAGCTGACCAAGAACGTGGGCGGTCTGGCCGGCTTGCTCTTGCAGGTTCGTATAGTCAAACCCGTGCAGCCACAGTTCCGGCAGAACAATGAGGGTAGCAGGCTGCGGAGCAAGCTGGGCAAGGCCCTCTCGTATCTGCTTGAAATTCACCGCGGGCTGCGAGGTAACATCAATTTGCAGACAAGCCGCAAAGGGTGGCAGCGAGGAATGGGAGCGTTTCATGGCTTTTAGGGAATTTTTTTTATACATTTAGTTAAGAAAAGGGCCTTTCACAAACCTTCTACCCTTTTTAAGCCCTGTTATGCTACCATTAAAACGGATTGGCCAGGCGATATTTTTTTAAGCGCATGCGCCTTTTTCAAAACAAAACAAACGTTATTTCGGCAACTTACACCCAGAAGGATCAACGTTGACTTTGGCCTGAAGCTGAAGTACTGTTGCGCCGTTTAGCCATGCCACCGGACATTACAATTTAGGAGTATGCTCATGACAATTATTGGAGACTTACTGGGGAACTCCCCCATTGGTCATCTTGTTGACCATGCCCGCAAGGTGCACGAGTGTGTAGAGCTTGTAAAGCCCATGATCGAGGCCCTCATTGCCGAGGATTGGGAGTGGCTTGAAGAGCTCCAGTACCGGGTATCGAAAACGGAGTATCAAGCGGACCAGCTCAAACACGATATCCGCGATCATCTGCCCCGCCGTTATTTCCTGCCGGTGAACCGGGAGGAGCTTGACGGTTTCCTGCAATGCCAGGAAAAAATGGCCGACTACGCCGAAGATGTTTCTGTTATTCTGACGATCCGCAAAACCAGGCTGCATCCGGACCTCCATGAAAAATTCATGGACTTTGTTACCCAGATTTTTCAGGTCAGCGGCACCCTGCTCACCGCGGCAGTAGAATTCAAGAACCTGGCAGAGGTCTCCTTTTCCGGTGCTGAGGCACGGATGGTTCTTGAGCTCACGAACACCTTGGGCGAGGAAGAGTGGAAGGCCGACAAACTGGCCCGCAAACTTTCCAAAGCCATCTACGAGCTAGAGGACCAGGTGAGTCCCATCGACATCATGTTCTATGAAAAGATGCTGCTCAAACTCTCCGCCATTGCCAATGAGGCGGAAAATGCCGGGGACTTTTTAAGGGCCATGATTCATAAATAGAAGTCCGGCCTGCAACCGACCATCTGTTTTAATTTTTTGAAGGGAGGAGGGTTGATCACCTTGGGAGAGAGTGTTCAGCCTTTGTTTTATATGGATATAACCATTTTTATCATCGGGGTAACAGCCGTCATCGGCCTGTACATGGCCTGGAACATTGGTGCCAATGATGTGGCCAACTCCATGGCAGATGCCGTGGGCTCAAAGGCGCTCAGTATCAAGCAGGCGGTTATTCTGGCCGGCCTCTGCGAATTTGCCGGCGCCGTCCTGGTTGGCTCCCATGTCACCAATACAGTGCGCAAGGGGATCGTCGACCCCTCCATGATTATCAATCTGCCGGGCCTGCGCGAGGGCGAGGCCGCGGCCATCATTGTCATCGGCATGGCTGCCGCCCTGCTCTGCGCCGCTATCTGGCTTAATGTGGCGACAATGATCGCTATGCCGGTCTCCACCACCCATTCCATTGTCGGCGCCGTGGCAGGTTTCGGCATTATCGCCGCCGGTGTTGAGGCCGTGAACTGGGTTAAAATGAGTCAGATTGTCGCCTCCTGGTTTATCTCGCCCGTTGTCGGCGGAGCCTGCGCCTTTATCCTCTTTAAATTTATCTCTCGCCATATCCTGGGCCGCACCCGACCGGCCCGGGCCGCCATTATCTACACCCCGGCCATCGTCTTTCTCCTTATCTTTGTTGTTTGCCTGGCCACGATCTATAAAGGGCTCAAGCATGTTATCGGCAATATCACCTGGCTCACCGACGATATGTCGCTGGTGATAGCCGTGGGCCTGGCTCTTTTCAGCGCCGTTGTCTCACGGTTTTATGTTAAGGCCAAGCTCCAGGACAAGAAGGACTTGCCCATCTCCAAACAGCTTGAGGCCGTGGAGTCGGTTTTCGTACCTCTGGTCATCATCAGCTCCTGTTCGGTGGCCTTTGCCCACGGCGCCAATGACGTGGCCAATGCAGTGGGCCCCTTTGCCGCCATTGTCAATATTCTCCAGACCGGCGATGTCAGCATGAAGGTGGGGGTTCCCACCTGGGTTCTCTGCCTGGGCGGTGGTGGCATAGTCCTTGGCCTTGCCAGCTATGGCCATAAGGTCATGACCACAGTGGGCACCAAGATCACCGAGATTACTCCCTCGCGCGGGGTGGCTGCTGATATTGCCGCCACAGCCACGGTCCTGATCTGCACCAGGATGGCCCTGCCGGTTTCAACCACCCACACCCTGGTGGGTGCCATCATGGGCATCGGCCTGGCCCGAGGTTTCGGCGGTATTGACCGCGATGTTACCCGTAATATCTTCGGCTCCTGGTTTATCACGGTGCCCATTGCCGCCATCCTGTCCATTGTCCTTTTTGTGATCGGCCGGGCCCTGTTTCTTGATGCACTGATCGGGGTTCTCGCCCCTTAAGCTTCAGGAAAGAGAGTCGCATAAAAAGGCCGGGACAGTTTGAAGCTGTCCCGGCCTTTTTTGTTTGAGAATTTGTGAAGTTGAGAAATAAGAAGTTATGAAGACGGTACGTTATCCTCGTTTCAGCTTCTTACTTCTCAACTCCTCATTTTAGATGGTGATGGTGCCCGCTTCACCAGCGACAACTTCACCGATAATGGCTGTTTCGTAGGGATGGCCGCTGGCTGCAATTTTTTTCTGGATTTCCAAAATGTTCTCCAGGGAAGCGGCGATAAGCAGGCCACCGGATGTCTGGGGATCAGCCAGAATAAGTTCCATGACATCTCCCTCAGGAAGAGAGCTTGTCAGACATTTACGATAAAACTTCAAATTCTTATGCCCCCCCTCCGGGATGATACCCATATTAGCAAAATCCAAAGTCTGGAACAAAAGCGGAATGGCGGCCAGATCGAGACGGATAGCAACCTTGCTGGCAGCAGCCATTTCCTGGGCATGGCCCAGCAGGCCGAAACCGGTGATATCGGTGGCCCCGTGGGCCAAACCAGCCATGGCCTCACCACCATCCTTATTGAGACAGGCCATGCAGCTGGTGATCTCCGCTTCTAACTTGTCATCGGCCAATCCACCCTTGATAGCGGTGGACAGAATGCCGGTGCCAATTGGTTTGGTGAGGAGGAGGTGGTCGCCAACCTGGGCACCGGAGTTAAGCAGCACCTGGTCAGGATGGACAGTACCTGTGACCGACAGACCATACTTGGTTTCCACATCCTCCACTGAATGACCGCCGACGAGCAGGGCGCCTGCCTCTTGGATCTTATCAAGGCCTCCGGCCAGGATATCCTTGAGGATCGACCTATTCATGACATTGATGGGAAAGGCGACAATATTCATGGCCAGAATAGGCCTGCCGCCCATGGCATAGACGTCGCTCAGCGAATTGGCCGCTGCTATCTGGCCGAAATGGTAGGGGTCGTCGACAATGGGCGTGAAGAAATCCACGGTTTGGATAAGGGCAGTGTCGTTGTTAAGGCGATAAACCCCGGCGTCGTCATAGCCGCAGGCGCCGACAATGAGATTAGGATCTGTGGGCATTTCCAAGCCACAGAGAATATTGTCCAGGTCCCCCGGACTTATTTTGGCCGCTCAACCTGAGGCTTTAACGGTCTGGGTCAGCTTGATCATTTTTTCTTAGAATGTTTGGCAGGGGTTTGCATAATTTTTTCTGCTTACCGCTCCTTTTCAGCCATTTTCGAAACAGGATACCGTAGGAGCTCGCCCCTGGGAGCGATAAGGGGGGGGATAAGCAAAAGATCACCTCTTGTCGCCCCGGAGGAGATAAGCGAAGACTTCGAACCCCCTGGGGTGCTCCTACAAAAAATTCAGCTTAAGGCGGCGCTGAACTCATCCTCGCCCTTCTGGTCACGGGTGAGGAGATCATGGACCGCCTCATCGCAAGGCTTGTCTTCATACAGAACCTTATACATCTGCTCTAAGATGGGCATCTCCACACCTTCACGGTTCGCTAAATCCCAGGCGGAACGGGTGGTCTTGACACCTTCAGCCACCATCTCCATTTCAGCCAGGATAGCGCTCAGGCTCTGCCCCTGGCCGAGCTTGACGCCCACCGTACGGTTTCGCGACAGATCGCCGGTACAGGTAAGGACCAGGTCACCTAAACCGCAGAGACCGGCAAAGGTCAGGGGAGAGGCCCCCATTTTGACGCCCAGGCGGGTGATTTCGGCAAGACCGCGGGTAATGAGTGCCGCCCGGGTGTTGGTACCGTAACCCGCCCCGTCACAGATACCGGCGGCAATGGCAATGGGATTTTTAAGGGCGCCACCCAGCTCAAGACCGATGAGGTCGGTGGAGGTATAGACCCGGAAGCGATCAGTGAAGAATATGCGCTGGATGGCCTGGGCCGTCTCCTTGTCCTGGCCGGCAACACTGACGGCAGTGGGGATGCGCTGAGCCACCTCTTTAGCAAAAGAGGGTCCGGTAAGGACGCCAAGCCTGCCAGTTTTCCCGGCCTTTCTCAGTTCTTCAGCCATAACCTGGGTCATGGTGAGCAGAGAATCATTTTCAATACCTTTGGCGGCCGAGATAATGATGGCCTCGCCGGTCATCTCCACAAGCACCTGACGAAACACCTCGCGACTGACATGGGAGGGCACCACCATGAGAATCACCGGTTTGCCGGCAACGGTCTTTTTAAGATCATGACTGGCAGTGAGGGTGCCGGCCAAATCAAAGCCGGGCAGGTATTTCTTGTTCTGCCGCTCAGCCTGAACGGCATCGATATGCTGTTCATCGTGGCCCCAGAGAGCAACCCGGTGCCCCTTGTCGCTGAGCAACTTGGCCAGGGCCGTGCCCCAACTACCAGCGCCGATTACGGCTATGTCTTGGAAATTATTCATCATGACAAAGACTGTACTGTATTTGACTTCCAGTGTTAAGAGATTAAGATTTCGGTTTTAAGATTTATGATTTAAGTTTGCCATAAAGTAGACCACCAGACCTTATAGCCTTTGACAATTTCTTCAGCCTCCATACCTGAGGCTGGCCTGGTAATAAAGTGGATATATACCTATGATCTCCCCTCCTGAACTGCTGGCCCCGGCCGGTAGCCTTGAAAAACTGAAAACCGCCATCCATTATGGAGCCGATGCCGTCTATCTGGGCGGCAAGGCCTTTGGCCTGCGCGCCAAGGCAGTCAATTTTGACAGCGACGAACTGGCGGCAGCCGTGGCCTTTGCCCACCACCGCGGCGTACGGGTCTTTGTCACTGTCAACATCATGGCCCATAATCGAGACCTGGCCGCCCTGCCCGACTATCTCCGCGAACTTTCAGCCCTTGGCGTCGATGCCCTGATCATCTCCGATCCCGGCATCTTCCGGATGGCCAGGAAAATCGTCCCCGAGATGGTCATCCATATCTCCACCCAGGCCAATATCACAAATAAGGAGGCGGCCCTGTTCTGGCAAGAGATGGGGGCGAGCCGGGTCAATCTGGCCCGGGAGCTGTCCCTGGCTGAAATAGCTGAGGTTAAAGAGACCTTGGCCGCCAAGGTGGAGGTCTTTGTCCATGGCGCCCTGTGCATCTCCTACTCCGGGCGCTGCATGCTCAGCCACTACCTCACCGGCCGCGACGCCAACAAAGGGGCCTGCGCCCATCCCTGCCGCTATAATTACCGGCTGGAGGAGGAAAAAAGACCTGGCGAGTATTTGCCGGTGGTGGAGGATGAGCGCGGTGTCTACATCTTTAACTCCAAGGATCTCTGCCTGATCAATCGCCTGCCGGAACTGCTTGCCGCCGGGGTGGATTCCATCAAAATTGAAGGGAGGATGAAGGGCATCTATTATGCCGGGGGGATCATCAGGATTTACCGGGCCGCCCTTGATTATATTGCCGAGGCCCAGGCCGCAGACCCCACCTCCGAGACAGTGATGCCGCCGGAATTCATGACCGAGGTGCTCAAACTGGGCTCCCGCGGCTATTCGGAGAATTTTTTCGATGGCTCGGTGGATGCAGCCAATATGCTCTACAGCGGCCCAAAGGTCACCCAGGACTATGTCCCCGCTGCCATCATTGCCGGGGAGGGCAGTCCGGTACTGATGGAAATCCGCAACGTCATCAGGCCCGGCGATGAGCTTGAATACATGGGGCCAGGCCTCCAGAATATCCCCTTCATCGTTACAGAGGTTCGTACCTTAGACGATGGCCCCTTAGAACAGGCCAACCCAGGCCTCACTGTCAAGGTCTTTGCCGACAAAGATATATCCTGGCAGCAGTACGGTTTGGTACGGAGAGTACGCTGATACCGATCCCGGTAGGATAGAAACAAAAAAGGCCTGCTGACATTTTGTCAGCAGGCCTTTTTTGTTTTTAATCGCACCCGGCGATTTTATCTCTTGCTGGCTCAGCCGCTTGAGGTACAGGCCGGCTTCTGGGCAGCATCGGCAGACATGGAGATTGCTGACCGGGAAACCTTAATCCGCAGGCTATCGGCGATTTCCAGAGTAACCACGGTATCGGTAAGACCGGTGATCTTGCCATAAATGCCGCCGCTGGTTACTACTTCATCACCCTTTTGCAGGTTGCCTAAAAAATTCTGCTGCTCGCGGGCCTTTCTCTGCTGGGGACGGATAAGCAGGAAATAAAAAACAACGAAAATGAGAATCATCGGCACAAAACTGGCCAGGGTACTGGGGCCTCCGCCTGAAGCGGCATCAGCAGCGTATGCTAAAGTGGACATTACTTTTCCTCCAAATTTCTATTACGTCAAAAACGACATAAATTTAACATTCTTATTATTACAAGAAGTTCTCAGCTCTCTCGACGAGCATAAAAATCCTTTCTGAACTCCACAAAACGATCTTCGTCAATGGCCTTTCTGATCTCCGTCATCAGATTTACAAAATAATGGAGATTATGCACGGTATTTAGGTGGGAGGCCAAAATTTCCCGGCTCATATAGAGGTGGCGCAGATAGGCCCGGGAATAATTTCGGCAGGTATAACAGCTGCAATTCTCATCCACCGGTCGCTGATCACGTTGATAACGGGCGTTTTTTATAACAACCCTGCCCTGGGAAGTAAAGAGCATTCCATTTCTGGCATTGCGGGTGGGCATGACACAGTCAAACATATCAACCCCCCGGTAAACGCACTCCACCAGGTCTTCAGGGGTCCCTACTCCCATGACGTATTTGGCGTGGTCGTGGGGTAAGAGGGCCGCACCATGCTCGGTGAGGTCATACATCTGGTCCCGGGGTTCGCCCACGGACAGGCCGCCCAGGGCATAGCCGTCAAAGCCTATTTCCAAAAGCTCCTCCACTGCCATTTCCCGAAGCTGGGGGTACATGCCGCCCTGAACAATGCCAAAGAGAAGCTGGCCGGTGGCCTGATTCTGCACGTCGCGACAACGTTTGGCCCAGCGACTGGTGAGCTTGGTGGCATCGATGGTTTCTTTTTCAGTGGCAGGATAGGGGATGCAGGTATCAAGGACCATCATGATATCCGAGCCCAGGGCCTCCTGGACGGCCACGGCATCCTCGGGACTGAGAAATTGCCTGGAGCCGTCAATATGGGACTTGAAGGTGGCCCCCTCCTCAGTGATCTTGGCCAGATCTTTAAGGCTAAAAATCTGGAAACCACCGCTGTCGGTGAGGATAGGGCCGTGCCAGTTCATGAATTTATGGAGGCCGCCGAATTCACGGATCAACTCATGGCCAGGACGCAAAAAGAGATGGTAGGTGTTGGCCAGAATGATCTGGGCCTCCAGAGTCTTAAGATCCTCCGGCGTCACCGCCTTTACTGTGGCCTGGGTGCCCACCGGCATAAAGATAGGGGTCTGAAAGGTGCCGTGGACGGTTTTCACCTCACCCCGGCGGGCCGGGCATTGAGTGGAGGTGGAATGGAGGGTAAAGGCTGACATTTTTTATACTGTTAAAAGCTTGAATTTCGAATGTTGAATTTTGCCGTTTTTTTGTTCAAGTCATTCCAGCAGAGGCGGGAATGACGGAACTCTTACGTACGCCGTAGGAGCTCACCCCTGTGAGCGATAGGGGACGTGCCCGAAACAGAAAAAAGCTCTTCACTGCCGGCGGACTGGTGCCCCCAAAGGAGATAAGCGAAGACTTCGAATGCCCATGGGCTGCTCCTAGAGCATGAAATTACAGTCTTATAATCGCCCGGAGGGCCGGGCTCCTCCATAACCTATTGCTGCCACAACTCCAGCAGCTCTGCCACGCCCTTTTCAGCCAGATCAAGGAGCTGATCAAACTGGGTGCGGCTAAAGGGCTGACCCTCGGCCGTGGACTGGGCCTCTATAATCCGGCCGTCCCCGGTCATCACAAAATTGGCATCCGCCTCGGCGCTGGAATCTTCAACATAGTCAAGGTCCAATCTGGCCTCGCCTTCAACGACACCAACACTGATGGCAGCCACTGGGGTGAGCTCCGGCATGGCCAAGGTCCCGGTCTCATCCAGCTTGGCAAAGGCATCTTTCATGGCCAGAGCCGCACCGGTGATGGAGGCGGTGCGGGTGCCGCCATCGGCATTAATCACGTCGCAGTCAACGCGTAAGGTTCGCTCGCCAATGGTGTCCAGATCCACCATCATCCGCAGGGCCCGGCCGATGAGGCGCTGGATCTCGTAGGTGCGGCCGGAACGACCCCGGGCCGCCTCGCGCTGCATCCGGCTATTGGTGGAACAGGGCAGCATACCGTATTCGGCAGTGATCCAGCCCTTACCGGTATCGCGCAAAAAAGGCGGCACCTTCTCTTCGATGGTGACAGCGCAGCTCACATGGGTATTACCCATTTTTATCAGCACCGAGGCATCGGCGCCGGGCTGAAAACCCCGCTCAATGCTTACCGGGCGCAACTCGTTATTATTTCTTTCATATGAACGCATGGTTATCCTCAATTTTTTGAAGAGGCAACATACCATGGCAGTAGTAGAAGATAAAGGAGTTAGAAATAACAAGGAAGTTGCATTACAAGGGAATAAAAGCTTCTTTTCCCTTCTCTTCCCCCTTGTAAATTCATCACATCTTTAAATAAATCCTTGTCCTTCAGCACTGGTGGGATATAAAAAAGTATGAAACTGTTTTTTCACACCACAGAGCCCACAGAAAAACTCTTACCTGTCCGCACTCTGTGTCCCTGTGTTTTATTTCAAAAACTAATTAGGTTTATGACTCCTCTTCCAACTTGGCAGCGTCTCGACACCTTGTCCATCCCGGTTTATGTTCTCCCAGACAGGCCTGATTGGCTGGTGGCCACCCCTGAAGCCGAACCCATTATTGACCATCTTCTTGCCGGCAACCCGCCGCAGAGCCTGGCCGAGCACTCTCTCTATTCCCAGCTCTGCAGGCCCACGGCTTCCAATTACCAAGGCCGGGCCGAACACATAGAGATGGAAGAGCTGAAGGAGTGCTGGTTTCATATCACCAACCATTGCAACCTCAGCTGCGAGCATTGCCTCTTTGCTGCCGGACCGGCCTGCCGGGAAAGCCTGCCTCGGCAAGAACTCGATAGCGCTCTGGCCCAGGCTCGCTCCTTAGGCTGCCGCCTCTTCTTTTTTACCGGCGGCGAACCCTTTATCTATCCTGATTTCAGCAATATCATCAAAAATCTTCTGGCTGAACCGGAGAACCATGTTGTGGTGCTCACTAACGGCCTGCTTCTTGAAAAACATCTGGCCGCCCTTGCCGATGTGGATCCGTCGCGTCTTCATTTTCAGATCAGTGTCGACGGCCTGCAGGAGAGTCATGACCAAATTCGCGGCAAAGGTGCCTTCAAATGGTTGATGACTAACCTCGACAAAGTGGCAGAGGCGGGTTTCTCGGCCACCATCTCCATGGTGGTCTGTCGCAACAATCTTGCTGATATGGTGAAAATTGTCCGCCTGGCGGCAAAGCGCGGCAACTCTGTTCATTTTCTCTGGCATTTTCAGCGTGGCAAGGGCAGCCAAGAGCAGCATGTGGCCCCGGCCGAGATTCTGCCTCAGCTTCTTACCGCCCAAGAGGAGGCACAAAGTCTGGGGGTAAGTATCGACAATATAGAGACCCTGCGGGCCCAGGTTTTTGCCACCCCTGGCACTCGTTTTGACCTTAGCAATGCCGGCTGGGAATCAATGGCTGTAGGGCCGGACGGGCATATCTACCCTTCACCGGCCCTGGTGGCAGTGCCCGAACTTGATTGCGGCAGTCTGGAGCAGGGCCTGGAGGATGTGTGGCGTACCAGCCCAGTGCTGGACACCATTCGCCATGCCACCCTACAGGGCAGCAGCTATGATCAAAACCCCCTCAAATTTCTGATTGGTGGCGGTGATATCGACCACTCCTATCTGGCCGCTGGCCAATTCAGCGGTCATGACCCCTATGTGGCGCTTTATAACGGGGTGGCTTTATGGCTTATTGGTAAACAGGCCAAGGCCTATCCTGATCCCCATAGGCCCGAGCTGGCCCTGAAGATGGGAGACGTGCGCTATGACTGTCCGGACGGCAAATCTGTCACCCTGACCCATTGTAACTGTGTGGTGGCCCTGGCCGATGGTCATGCCTCGGTACGCGAGTTTTACGGTCAGGCCGCCCAGGCTGCCAACAAGGATATCGTTAATCCTTTTGCAGATGGCCAGGCGGACGCTGATTTCATTCCTGAGGTGGCTAAAAAGCGTTCCTACGGCTGCGGCAGCCCTGTGCAGGATGCAGCGCCAGTGAGCGGCGAAACCCTGATTGACCTGGGCAGCGGCAGCGGCGTTGAGTGTTTCATGGCTGCCGAGAGAGTGGGTGAAGATGGCCAGGTATATGGTATTGATATGACCGATGCCATGCTGGAGCTGGCCCGTGGCTCAGTTGACGAGGTGGCAGCGCGGCTGGGCTATGCCAATGTCCAGTTTAAAAAAGGGTTTTTGGAGGAGATTCCCCTGCCGGACGGCTGTGCCGATGCAGTGATCTCCAACTGCGTGATTAACCTCAGCCCTGATAAACGTCAAACCTTCCAAGAGGTGCTCCGCGTTTTAAAGCCAGGCGGCAGGCTGGTGGTCTCTGACATTGTCACCGATGAAGCCATCCCCACCACCATCAAAAATGACGAGCAGTTTCGTGGTGAGTGCCTGGGCGGCGCCATGCTCCAAGAGGACCTGATGGCCATGCTGCGCGCCTCCGGCTTCACCGCCATGGAACTTGTCAAACGTTTTCCCTACCGCAAGGTCGAGGACGCCCAGTTTTACTCCCTGACCTTTCGGGCCTGGAAACCAGCCGCCATTAAGGAGGTGGAGGTCATCTATCGGGGCCCCTTCGCCGCTGTCCATACCGAAAACGGCCACCTGCTCCTTAAGGGCAAACGTACCCGCCTTCCTCACCCTGATGTCCAGGCCTTGGGTGACTCAGTGTTTATTGTCGATGATACAGGCACAGTGACCAATATGGAGATGATTTCTTCCTGCTGCACGCCCGGCACGAAGTCGCCTTGGGGGGCGGCGCCCCAGCCTCTGGCCAGCCTTGGTGATTCCTGCTGCACGACGCCACCTGAGCAGACAGGTTGCTGCGATGAAAAGGCGGCTGAGCCCTGCTGCGGCCAAGAGGATAATCAGGCAAAACTGGAACAGGACTGCATGGTCTGCGGCAACACCCTTTCCTATAACAGCAAAGCGGTGAAGGCTGGTTGTCATTATTGCGGCCAGGAATTCCGGGCCAATATCAGGTGCCCTGACGGCCATTTTGTCTGCGACCAATGTCACCAGAAGGAAGGCTTGGCCATCATCAGACAAATCTGCCTGAACAGCAAGGATGCAGATATGATCTCGCTGCTTGAAGAGATCAGGGCCCAGCATGCCATTCCCATGCATGGTCCGGAACACCATGCCATGCTTCCGGGGATCATCCTGGCCACAGCCCGCAACAGCGGTCTTGCCATTGGGAGTGGCGATATCCTCACCGGTATTGAACGGGGCTCCAAGGTTCCGGGTGGAGCCTGCGGTTTTCTAGGGAGCTGCGGGGCAGCCACCGGCGTGGGCATTGCCTTTGCCGTTCTTTTTGACGCCACACCTCTCACCCCTAAAGCCCGTCAGATGGCCCAAAGCGCCACAGCCCGTGTTCTTGCTGAAATTGCTGAAATAAAGGCGGGCCGCTGTTGTCAGCGCGAAACCTATGTGGCCCTGCGCGAGGTTGCCGCTCTCTCTGAAGAGTTCCTCGGCACAAAGCTGGCAGCTGATGCCAGCCTGGCCTGCAGCCAGCACCGTGACAACCGGGAGTGCCTTCGTAAACAGTGTCTGCTCTGGGAATCTAGAGATAGGCAGGAAACTGCCCAACTGCAGTTCCTGCGAATATAAAGAAGTAGAGAAGGTGGTTAATGCCGATTCTCTATCTCCTGTAACTTCTCTAACTTCTAGCCCTTCAAAAATATGCCCTACGAAATCACGCTCACAACCCCTGCTCTTTTTTTCCCCGCAGTATCCCTGCTCCTGGTTGCCTATACCAATCGCTTTGTTGCCTTAAGCAAGCGAATCCGCAGCCTCCACTCGCTCTATCAAGAGGTGGCCGACGAGGTGGTTGCCGAACAGATCACCATTCTCCGCCGCCGGGTTTTTCTGATCCGCAATATGCAGCTCTGCGGGGTAGCAGCCCTTTTTTGCTGCGTTCTCTGTATAACCTTTCTTTTTCTTGGCGTGCTTTCAGTGGGCAAGATTATCTTCGGGCTCAGCCTGACGCTGATGCTGGCCTCCTTGGCCCTCGCCTTTCAGGAGATTCTCATCTCCGAACATGCCCTGAAGCTCGAACTACGAATGATGGAGAAGAAGTAAGGAATAGAGGCCTATTGAACTATCCTTTCCCGCCCCCTGCAGGAGCCCACCCCTGTGGGCGATAATGAATTTTACTGTCAGATCCTAAAATCGCCCACAGGGGTGGGCTCCTACAAAAATAAAGGGGGAAACTCTACACCATGCCGGAATTACCAGAGGTGGAGGTGATCTGCCAGGGCCTCAAACCCCATGTCGAAGGTCGCCTTATCAAAGAGATCTTCTGTGGCCCAAAAGAATTACGACTGACCATACCCCGGGCTGACCTGCAGGAAAAAATCTGCGGCGCGCGAATAAAAAACTTGAGTAGACGGGCCAAATATCTCCTCTTTGAGATGGATAGTGGCTGTCGCCTCCTGATCCACCTGGGCATGACCGGCCGTCTCGGCATCTTCCCTGCCCAAGCGCCCCAAGCCCTCCACGATCACCTTCTCTTCTCTTTCGATGACGGCATGGAGATGCGTTATAACGACACCAGGCGTTTTGGCTTTGTGGTTGTCCAGGATATGGTCTCTGCCCAGACTGATCCCTTGGCCAAATTAGGCCCGGAACCTTTCTGGGAAGACTTTAACGCTGAATATCTAAAAAAGAGGGCTGGCAAGAGACTCCAACCAGTAAAGAATTTTCTGATGGACAGCCAGGTTGTGGTGGGAATCGGCAATATCTACGCCAATGAAATCCTTTTTGCAGCGGGCATCCACCCCACCATGCCCATCGGTTCCCTCAACCTGGCGCACTGGCAAGCCATCGTTGATAAAAGCAAAGGCGTTCTGGCCCAGGCCATTAAAAGCGGCGGCACCACCATCAGCGATTATCTCAACGCCTCAGGCAAGCCCGGCTATTTTCAGCTGGAACTTGCCGTCTATGGCCGGGCAGGTGAAAGATGCAAAAAATGTCCGGGCATTATTAAAAAGCAAACCATAGCCGGCCGCGCCACCTTCTTCTGTCCACAATGTCAGAAATAACCCTTCGACAAGCTCAGGGACCGGGAGGGGGAATGTGGTTGAGGGGAAGAGGGTACCTCCTTCGGCAAGCTCAGGAGCCGGGAATGCGATAAGCCACGAATCGACCTAACTACCGCTCCCTGAGCTTGTCGAAGGGAGCAGAGGGCTTCGCCAGCTCAGGCAATTTTTTAAAATCTCCATTTATCAAAGCTAATTTCTTTGCTCTGCTCCATCCTTGTACCTGTTTTTCTCTGCAGTATGCCTCGTCGATTCTTGGAAATTCTTCCATATACACCAATTTAACCGGCAATCTCTTGCGGGTATAATTCGCGCCTTCACCATTTAAATGTTGGTTTATCCTCTGCCCCAAATGCCTTGCACTCCCAGTATAGTAACTCCCATCTGAGCACTCCAATATGTACATATAACCTTTTGGCATTTTGTCTCTTAAGTACCAATAATCTCAACAAGAGGCCCCCTGAGCCTGTCGAAGGGCGTTTCGACAAGCTCAGCGAACATCATTTCAAACTACCTCGCGCCGCCGGTCCCTGAGCCTGGCGAAGAGGCCTTGAGTTCGGCAACCCAATCGCTGAGCTTTCTCCCGTTTTGGGTTGTTGTGGCGGGATTGATCTCCAGGACCTCTTCCCAGGCGGCAATGGCACCGGCAGTATCGTTGAGATCGGAAAGAAGGACGATCCCCTTGTTAAAACGGGAGAAGATATGGGAAGGGTCCCGTTTGGCCCCTTCTTCGAAGCTCTCAATGGCCTTGTCAAACTGACCGGTCCGGCGGTACATGATGCCCATATCAGTCCAGACATTGGCTGATCCGTTATTGATGGCCAGGGCCTTGTCATAGGCGGTTATCGCTTTTTCATTCTGGCCCGTATCATAATAATTATTACCCAGGCGGACCCAGGCCTCGTAATTCTGTGGTTCTTTGCCGACCGTCTGCTCAAGGGCCTTGATCGCTTCTGTTTTGTCCTGCTGTTGGGGCTGGGCTGTTGCTTGCTGGGGAGGATGGTTGCGGCCATCGTCCATGGGTGTCGATTTGACGGCGGAAAATATGACGCCACTGATAAAACCAACACCAAAGGTAATCAGGGCAACGATATAAAGGGTTTCTTTTTTGACCATCTTTTTCTCTCCTTGCAGGGATTTTTCGTCCAGTATAACCAGGACCGAGACTACATGACCATCTTCAAGCCACAAATAGCATAAGCACGACAATAAAAAAAGGATAACCATTCATCTTCAGCCGGTTGCCAAACTCCAACACTGTGTAGGAACCCGGCCCTCCTGGCGATAAATAATTAACCTTCTGCTTTTCACCCCTGTTTCGCGCCCAGGGGTCATCCTACCATCAAAGCAATTTATCGAGCTCAAGGCGGGTAGATTATTGAGCAATAATGATCAAATTTCATAAATAAGTGTTTCCAAAAAAAATTTTACTCCCTGACACAATATATGGGGCAGAATTGCTAGGTAACGCTACCAGGGCACTGGAAAAACTTATCCACCTCTAAAAAATAGCTGAAAACAAAATACAATTTTTTAAACTTAAGGTGTTGTTTCCTGCCCTTTCTGGAAATAATGGGATATTGGCGCAGTAAAAAAAACTTGACTCCCCCTGCTCTTTTCAGTCTAATGGTCAGCAAGTTTATGAGGTGGGAGAACGTTTTTCGTTATTGCAGCTGTTAAAACTTCACCACCATGTTTAGGGGATGGGTCAGAACGACCCGCATACATTTTTCTTAAGGAGAAAGAGATATGAAAAAAATACTGTCAACTGTAGCTGCCCTCGGTCTGGTAGCAGGTATGGCCACCGCAGCTCAGGCTCTTGAGTTCTCAGTGACCGGTTACTACTTCGTAGAAGGTGCCTACATGAACTCCGCTGATGGTAGCGGTGTTGTTACCAC
>JBDLIE010000050.1:0-19418 GCA_039715015.1 Thermodesulfobacteriota bacterium | reverse complement strand
GGAAGGCGAGCGCGCCGTCAGGCCAGGGCTGCTGGGGCGCCCTTTTTCGGTTCCTTTTTGGGCGAACAAAAAGGAACAAGAATCACTGGCAACCAAACAAAATCAAAACACCCAAAGCCCCCTTACTCCACCCCCGAAATCACTTCCCCTCATACAACCCGACAATAGCCGCCACCTCAGCCTTGACCTCCTCAGCCAATGCAACCGGCTCCAACACCTGGGCCTGACTCCCCCAAGAAAGCAACCACTTCTTCAGCTCAAAAAGATGACTGACCGTAAGCTCTAAATCCAGGCTGCCGTCACTATTGTCACTGATCTCCTGGCTCTGGTGCCAAGTACGCTCCTTGATATAGGGCGCCACCTTGCTGCTGAAACGGATACGCACCAAGGTCTCCTCATCGCTCCAATGTACCCCGAAATGGCTGGCGCTGATGGCCTGGAAGTCGAAATCTTCGGGGATGGAGAAGCTTTCTTTGCTTGATTCGGCCTCAATGATGCGGGCCAGGCTGAAGGTGCGGATGTCTTTGCGCAGGTGGCAGTAGGCGATGACGTACCAATCGCCCTCAAAACGGACTCCATGGTAGGGGTCGATGCGGCGGCGTTGTGGTGCTTCTTGGCTGGTGGGGAGCTGGTATGTAATATCGATACTGTGCAGGGTGCGCAGGCCCTCAAAGACCGCTTGCCAGATGCCGGGCTGGATCATGGTCTGGGCGGCGGAGAAGAAGGAGAACCTGGAGAAATCAGAACCCGGCCCCAGGGAGGTCTTGGAGGGCAGAGAGTCCTCGATCTTCTGAAAGACCTGACAGAGGTTGTGATAGACCGGGGTGCCCTCATACTGGCTGAGGAGTTTTTCGGCCAGGTAGATGGCAAAGAGATCGCTCTCCTTAACATCCATGGCCGGCAACTGGAAACGCGCCTCGGTGTAATAATAGCCGCGATCCTTAGCCGAATACTCCAGGGGGGCATCGAGCTGATAGCGCATATAGTCAAGATCGCGCTGGATGGTCTTACCGCTCACCTCCCACTCTTCCGCCAGGCTGCTGCAGTTGGGAAAACAACCCTCCTGAATCTTGCGGTCAATAAAGAGCAGACGGGAATGCTGGGGTTTATATTTTGCCATGGGTTCTCCTGGTAGGTCGTATCATGTCTGACCACCAAGGTAGCCTATCCAAGGAAAAGGAGCGATATATTTCACCCAAAGTGGGTTTATGGGGTTTAGATGTTTCCCCATTCAGCCCTGAGCAAGCAGGGAGCCGGGCACCCTTCGACAGGCTCAGGGTACGAACTATGAGTTTAAAAGCCCGGCCCCTGAGCCTGTCGAAGGGCAATGCCCCTTTCACGGCGGAAGGCGAGTGGTGCCGTCAGGCCAGGGCTGTTAGGGGCGTCCTTTTTCGGTTCCTTTTTAGACGAGTAAAAAGGAACAAAAGGACATTACGAGAAGGGAGATAAATACAGGAAGCAACTTCCCAGGGATAATCCAAATCTATAAAATAGTCTTGCCAGCCAAGGAGGCCGCCAACTCCACGGCAATCTGTGCCGTCTTATTTCCCTGATCTAAAATTGGATTAATTTCCACGATATCTAACGACAGACAGCGCCCAGTATCGGCAATGATCTCCATGGCCAGCTGGGCCTCACGATAGGTAATGCCGCCACTGCAGGGGGTGCCGACGCCGGGGGCATCCTTGGGATCAAGCCCGTCCATATCCAGGCTGACATGGAGCTGGGAGCAATGGCGGAGATCATGGAGGGTCTTGGTCATCACCGCCGCCATCCCCTGTTCATCAATATCGCGCATGGTAAAGACCGTTACGCCAAGATCGCGAAGGAATTGTTTCTCAGCACCATCAAGATTCCGCACCCCCAAAATAACAGCATCCTCAGGGTGCAGACAGGCCCCGGAGCCGCCGACATTAACCAGCTCTTCGGAGCCGTGGCCAAGGAGCACGGCCAGGGGCATGCCGTGGATGTTTCCGGTAAGCGTTGTTGCCGGGGTATTGCAGTCGGCATGGGCATCAAACCAGATCACCCCCACCTGGCCATTTTTGTTGATACCATTGATCGACCCCAGGGCAATGGTATGATCGCCGCCAAGAAAAATTGCAGACTCTCCCGCCTCAATCACCTGCCGCCCGGTTTCACAGGCAAGTTCACAGCCATGGTGGATGGCCCTGTACAGGGCTTGCTCGCTGATATCCTCCAGACCAAAACGCTGGGGCACGGCGAGATTGCCCATGTCATGGACCTCATATGCCAACTTCTGCAACGCCTCACTTAGCCCGGCATAGCGGATGGCAGAAGGCGCCATGTCCACCCCTCGGTGGTTCTGGCCCAGATCCATGGGCACGCCGATGATGCGGATCTTCTTTTCCATGCCTTCTCCTTTAAGGGGAAAGATTATTCCAGAGATTAACAATGAAATCCTGACCATTGGTGAGGATGGCCTGGGCCTGGGCTGATCCGCGGTTGGCCAGCTTGTCTGCCGAAAATTCCGTCATGTCAACAATATAAAAATAGACTGGCCGCACCCGGCCATCGGCCATCACCTTATAACTGGGGGTCATATTGCCAAAGGCTATGGAGTGAAGCTGGGTGGCAATGGTAATTACCGTGGTGGCCTGCCGAGCATGGGTCCGCATGGCGTCTTGGGCCTGGTAGGCATGGGCGATCACCCCAGGCAGAGGGCCGTCATCCCGGATGGAACCCGCCATAACATAGGGGACTTTTTCTTTCTCACAGGCGTGGATAATGCCGTCAGAGATACCCAGCTCCTCAAGGGCAGTAGGAATGGAGCCAGACCATCGCACCTTATTGAGGACATCAAGATGATTGTAATGGCCATGGACATGGAGCTGCTGATTATAGATGTCCTGCCCCAGACCAGTACCGTACAGTGCTGCCTCCAGGTCATGGGTGGCCAAGGCATTCCCGGCCAGCAGTGAATGGCAAAAACCTGCCTCGATGAGGCCCTGCATGGCGTCTCGGCAGTCGCGATCAAAAGCCGCCGCTGGCCCTAGTACCCAGGCGATATGGCCATGAGCGCGTTCATGGCGCAGAAGCTCATAAAGTTCATCATAAGAGCGGGAAAAAGGGGTTTCCCTGGTTCCCCGGGTTCGGAAGGCAAATTTATCCGGCTGGCCAGCAGTCTCCTGTTGGAAGCCATCAATATGGACAAAGATACCCTCCTCGCCATTTTCGCTGCGGCCCACCACCACCCTCTCCCCTTGCCGGAGGGTCCGGGGTTCCTTGACCACCAGCACGTCACCAGCAACCGCCAGCACCCCATCCATCCGCGACTCTGCAGCCAGCAGCCAGCGGCCATCCGCCAGCTTGACATATTCAGGGTGGTTGGATGTGGCATGAAAATTCTCCGGAGCCACACCCTCCCTCACCACCGGCAGCAGAGTGGCAGGCGGTGCCTCACGCAGGGGGGCACTGGCAAAATCAGGGGGATGATAGTCAGGAAGCAGAAAGGACATGAAAACTCACTCTTGTTGCTGCCACGGAACCCACGGAAGAACACGGAAAAAGTAGAATTTCTTTCAGCGTATTACGTGGGTTCCGTGGCTATTTTTTACATCTGCAGGTCCGGGGTAAAGCCACTGCGCATGGTGTTTTCTGTGACACAGCGCGGGTTGGAAAAATGGCGGAGGTATCCTGGGCCACCGGCCTTGGTGCCTATGCCGCTCATGCCAAAGCCGCCAAAGGGCTGGCGCTGAACCAAGGCGCCGGTGCAGCCCCTGTTGATGTAGAGGTTACCCACCTTAAAATTTCTGCGGGCCGCCTCCATGTTGCGCGGGCTCCGGGAGTAGACACCACCAGTAAGGGCAAACTCGGTGCTGTTGGCCGCCTCCAGGGCTCTCCTAAAATCAGGGACTCTCATCACCGTGATGATGGGCCCAAAAAACTCCTGTTGCATCATTATATTATCAGCCTTTTTCACCTCAAAGATGGCGGGCGGAATAAAGAAGCCCGGCGACATGTTCTCCCCCAAGAAGTGCAGCTTGGCACCCTTGGGCGGTTTAGCAATCACCTTGGCCAGCCGTTCATGGGCCACCTGATCAATCACCGGCCCCAGGCGACAGGCCGGATCAAGGGCTGAGGCCATGGGCAGGCTGGCACAGGCAGCCAGGAGACGCGGCATAAAGGTCTGGTAGGCATCAGCCACCAAAATAAGGCGGGAACAGGCAGAACATTTCTGGCCGGCATAGCCAAAGGCCGACTGCATAACGCCCTTGATGGCAGCATCGATATCGGCATCCTCGTCAACAATTATGGCGTTCTTGCCCCCCATCTCGCAGACCACCCGCTTCACCTCCGGCTGGCCGGCCACCGTTTTGGCCGCCTTTTCAATGATCCCCAGGCCCACCTCTTTAGAACCGGTGAAGGCAATCTGGGAGATATCTGGATGCCCAACCAGGAAGTTGCCTATCTCAGCACCGGAGCCGGGCAGAAACTGGACCACCTCGGGCCCAAAGCCGACCTTAAGCAGACGTTGATAAAATTCAAAGGCAATGGCGCTGGCCGCTCCGGCTGGTTTGATGAGCACAGGATTGCCGGCAACCAGGGCAGCAGTGGTCATGCCGCAGAGAATGGCCAGGGGGAAATTCCAGGGGGCAATGACCACACAGGGGCCGCGCCCTTCATAAAAGAGAACATTCTCCTCGCCAGCCATCCCCCCCTGCCTTTGGGGTAGTAACTCCTTCAAGGACCGGCGGGCGTAATAGCGGCAAAAATCTATGGCCTCGGCCACGTCAGCATCAGCCTCACGCCACGGCTTGCCCACCTCATGGACCTGGAGGGCGGCCAGCTCAAAACGATCCTTCTCCAGAACACCGGCCAAGGTGGCAAGGAGTTGGGCCCGTTCCACCACTGGCCTGTCCCGCCAAGCCGGGAAGGCCGCTTTGGCCGCTGCCACTGCTTTTTTGGCCTGGCCCTTAGCGGCCTGACTCACCTCGGCCACCACCAAGGCGGGATCATTGGGGGAAACATGGTTCTTCACGGCCTTGCTGGTCATCTTGCCGCCCACAACAAAGGGCACGCTTAAGGGCAGTTTCTCTTGGATGGCGCCTACTGTCTCAGCCATCCTGCTGCGCACCTTGGGATCGGTGAAATCAAGGAGATTGACATTGCTAAAGCGCGTATGGAGATCACCACGCACCAACTTTTCCTCTTCAACCATCTCCGGGCCGGGATCAGGGCCCGCCAGCATGGAATTGATGGCCACACCCTCGTGGTAACTCTGGCGGAGGAACCCGGCGTTCGAGGTGTTTTCCAAAAGGCGCCGCACCAGATAGGCCATGCCGGGCAAAAGCTCACCAATGGGGGCATAGATACGGAGACGATAGCCGTCCTCGGCTAAGACCCGGCGCTGGGGTTCGGCCATGCCGTAGAGCATCTGCAGTTCAAAGGCGTTGCGCGGCAGACCATGCTCCTCGGCCATAACCAGGGCATGGACCAGGGAACGCAGGTTATGGCTGGCAAAGGCCGGAGTGATCAACTCATGGTTCTCAATGAGTTTGGCAGTCAGATGCTCGTAGCTTAGATCGGTACGGGCCTTATTGGTGTAGACCGGGCAGAAAAAACCGTTCTGGCGGGCATGAACCACCTCATAATCCCAATAGGCCCCCTTAACCAAGCGCACCGTAAAGGGAGTGCCCCGTTTTTCACTCAACTCCAGGAGGCGGTTGCAATCACTGCCCGAGGCCTTGAGATAGGCCTGGATGACCAGGCCGAGATGGGGCCAGTCGATGAGATCGGCATGAAGGGCCACCGCCTCAAAGAGATCATAGGTGATATCGTGGCAGGCCCATTGCTCAAGATCAAAATTAATAAAGACATTATGGCGCCGGGCGGTCCGCAAGAGTGGCAGCAACCTCTCCTTGAGGCGCGCCACCGAGCCCTGATGGTCCATGGCGTCAAGATAGGGGTCCAGGGCCGAGATCTTCACCGACACGTTGGCCTTAGGGAGTGCCCCGGCAGGCGAGTTATAGAGCTGATCATTATCGGGCCACCTCTTAGTGGCCTTACCCAACTGGGCAATAAGGTTCAGATAGTTCTGGAGGCAGCGGTCCGCCTCCTCATCGCTGGTGCTGGCCTCGCCAAGAATGTCGGCAGTAAAGGTGAGATTATCCTTACCCAGCTTCTGAAAGGCGGCCACTGCCTTTTTGCTGTCACTCTCACAGATAAAGCGGCGGGCCATCTCCGTAACATTGGCGCGGATAGCGCGGGTTGCCAAGGGCGCGGCAATGCCGCCGCTGGCCATGGCCAGCGCGGAGCGCACAACCACTGGCAGCTTACGATCATCGCGTAACAGGTAATCTTGGACATGGGAGGCAATGGCTGAGGTGGAGTTGAGGGCGGGCAGCACATCAACAAAACGGAAGGCATCGACCTTAAAGGCCTCGTCATCCATGACCCAGTCAAGAAGATGGCCCTGCCAGTAATGACTGTTAAAAAGGCTGGGCATCTCGCCCTTCATCCGCTGCCAGTACTGCTCGCCAAGCTCTGTAATCCGCTTGTTGATCCGTTTCTGTTCTGCTGTCATAATTCTCTTCCCTTTATGATTGCCCATCCGTGGTAGTAAACAGGGCTCCTAGCGCGTCGCCACCAAGACCAACCAGCTTCTGCCCATAAAAGTATAGCACGGCTGGCTCCATGAAAGAAAGGAGAAGCATGGCCAGCTAACCTGCCGATATTGCGCTCATCGTTATCAAAGATGGCCCTCACTAGCCAACAGCAGCGCCCCCTCTGTCGTTGAAAAAACAGAGCCCCTGCAGATCAACACCCAGCTCAACTCTCTGCCCTGGCCGTGCCTTCAGCTCATGGGAGAGGCGGGCCACCATCCCGCCGGCAAGGGGCGGCGAGGTCCCAGCAGTAAAACGATCACTATCAAGGGCCTCCACCTCGCTCTTGAAATAGACAAGCTGTTCATGCCCCAGGGCCTCAACGCCAGCCACCTCAACGCTTACCTTGATTGCCGCCTTATCTGGTGGGCAAAAGGCCTCTGGTCTGAGCCCAGCGAAACAGATTCGCTCTCCCTGCTTAAGAAGATTGCGATACGTGCCGCGTGCCTCGGGCAACGGTAAAGAACGATCACCCCAAGCCAGAGCCAGCTGATCACCATCACCGACCGCCAGGTGGGTCTTGAAAATATTCATGCCTGGATTGCCTATGAAACCCGCCACAAAAATATTAGCAGGGGCCTTGTAAAGATCCTGACTCTTAGCCACCTGCTGAAGACGACCGTTGCTGAGGACGGCAACGCGGTGTCCTAAGGTCATGGCCTCCACCTGATCATGGGTGACATAGAGGGTGGTTGTTTGCAAGCGCTGCTGGAGGGCGGCAATCTCCGTACGTATCTGAACCCGCAACTTGGCATCGAGATTTGAGAGGGGTTCGTCCATTAAAAAGGCCTGCGGCTGGCGGATGATAGCCCGCCCCATGGCCACCCGCTGCCGCTGACCGCCGGAGAGCTGCTTGGGCCGGCGCCCTAGCAGCTCCTCAAGATGGAGGAGCTGGGCGACTTCGGCGATCCTTCTCGTCTGATCTGCCTTGCTTAAGCCCATCATGCGAAGCGGGAATTTCAGATTGTTCTGCACTGTCATATGGGGGTAAAGGGCGTAGTTCTGAAAAACCATGGCAATATTACGCTCTTGGGGTGGCTGCTCGTTGACAAGCTCACCATTAATGGCAATATGCCCGGAGCTCACCTTCTCCAAGCCGGCAACCAGCCGCAAAAGGGTTGACTTCCCACAGCCGGAAGGACCCACTAAAACAACAAGCTCGCCATCGCTGACCTCCAGGTTGAAATCATGGATAGCTTCAGTGCCATCGCTAAAGGTCTTGTTGATATTTTCGAAAAGAAGAGTTGCCATACTCACCCTTTGATCCCGGTTGTGGCCACACCGCGGACAAACCAATTCTGAAAGAGGAGAAAGACCAGCAGGACGGGCGAGACCATCATCACCCCAAAAGCGAAAATATCCCCCCATTGCAGAGGCGGCAGGGTGTAGAATGCGGCAATGGCCAGAGGCAGGGGCCGCACCGCCTCACCACTGGTGACCATCAAGGGCCAAAGGAAAGCACCCCACTGGCTGAGAAAAGTGAGGATAGCCGCTGTGGCAAAGGCCGGTTTGGCGTTGGGAACAATAATGCTGAAAAAAGTACGCAAAATTCCGGCGCCGTCCATACGTGCCGCCTCCTCAAGCTCCCGGGGCAGGCCGAGGAAAAAAGTCTGGAAGAGATAGATGGAAAAAGCGTTGGCAATAAAAGGGACAATTTGGACGAGATAGCTATCGCGCCAACCAAGGAGGGTGACCTGGTAGAAGAGGGGTACGGCAATGGCCTCCAAGGGAACAATCATTACCAGCAGCACCATACCAAAAAGCAGATCACGCCCGCGCCACTGCAGACGGGCAAAGGCGTAGCCGGCCAGCGAATTGACCAACAGGCCGCTAATGACAATGGAGCAGTTGATAAAGAGAGAGTTGACCATGTAACGCCCAAAATCAACGCGCCGAAAAACATCTTCATAATTATTGAGGCTGACCTGGCCAGGCCAGAAAGCCTTCAGGCTTCCGGCCTCTACCAGCACCCGGCCATCGGCCTTGAGACTGCCCATGACCATGAGCAAAATGGGACTTAAAAAGAGCAGGGCCAATAGGCAAAGCACCAGGTAAAGGAGGGTATGACAAGCGCGAAAAGTCATGAGACCTGACGCTCCTGACGGATGATCCGGCGCTGCAGACAGGTGATAGCCACGGCGACGCAAAAAAGGACCACCGTGATAGCAGCTCCCCTGCCCACCTGCTGACGGCCAAAGGCAGCCTGGACTGCCTCGTACATAGCAGTGGTGGTAGCGTTGCGCGGCCCGCCCTGGGTCATAATCTGCACTTGGTCAAAGAGGCGGAAGGCGAGAACGGTGGTCACCAACACCACAAAGATCAAGGTGTTGCGAAGCTGTGGCAGGGTAATATTGACAAATTGCCGCCATCTACCCGCGCCGTCCATGGCAGCGGCCTCGTAGAGCTCCTGGTTGATGGCTTGGAGCCCGGCCAGAATAATCACCATCTGGAAGCCCATCCCCTGCCAGATGGAGGTGAGCATGATTGCCGGCAGGGCCAGGTAGGGATCATGGAGGAAGTCCCGCGGCTGCCAAGCCCCGAGGCTCACCACATCCAAGGCGCTGTTGAGCATACCGTTTATCCCCGGAGCAAAAATCAATACCCAGACCACTGCCACCAATGAGAGGGGGAAGACCACCGGCATAAAAAAAATAGTCCTAAAGAAAATCAGCCCGGCCAGACGACGATTCAAGAGCAGGGCCAACCCCAGAGCCAGCAGGGTTTGGAGTGGCACCACCACCAGGGCAAAGAGACCGTTATTGGCCAGGGCCCGCAGCAGGGTGGGCTCGCTGAAAATGCGCCGGAACTGCTCGAAACCGACAAACTCCAAGGGGAGAGGGGAGCCGAGGCGCAGGTTGGTGCAGGAAAGGCCCACAGCCAGCAGAAAGGGCAAGGCGACAAAAAGAGCCAACCCCAGCAGGCCTGGGGCAATAAAAAACCAGGCAATAAGAGTCCTGCCATGCCGGTCGTCTGTCATGGATACCCCTTATTATCGGCAATATCCTCATCAATAATGGCCGCTGCCCTCTGCAGGGTGGTGCGGACATCAGCGCCATGGCGGATATCATGAAAGGCCTGCTGAAAGGCAGAGGTAATCACCGGATAAGCCGGAGTGCGGGGACGCGTCACACTGATGCCCCCAGAGAGCTGCTCAGCAAAGAGATGCAAGGGACCCCGGGGGCCGTAGAGCTCTGACTGGGCCAGGGCGCTGTGGGTGGCCGGCACGGCACCATTAGCACCACTCATGGCCAGCACTTCCGCAGGCCTCAACAGAAAACGCAAAAACGTGCCGGCAGCCTTAGCCCTGTCGCCGGTTGCGGTTATTCCCCAGCACCATGAACCCTGGCCAGTACGGCTACCGTAACCGAAGTCAGGCAGGGGCAGGGCAACCAAATCATCCCCCACCATCTCTTTATAGCGGCGATACTCCCAATGGCCCGCCCAAGACAAAGCCA
Source organism: Thermodesulfobacteriota bacterium (assembly GCA_039715015.1). Classification (GTDB taxonomy): domain Bacteria; phylum Desulfobacterota; class Desulfobulbia; order Desulfobulbales; family SURF-16; genus BM506. The sequence goes on along the minus strand of JBDLIE010000050.1, from coordinate 9,337 downwards.
CCCGGCCGCTGACAAAAGCCGCATCATCAACATTGCCATCCACATAGCCGGCAGCCAGCCAAGACTGGAGCTGAGTCAGGGCCCCCACACTTTCAGAGCTGTCCAGGACTCCGGCCGCCTTCCCCGAATGGCGCCGATCAAGAAGATCTCCACCGGCCGACTGGACAATGGGAGAAAAGGCGTAGGTAAACCACTCGCCAGGATAATTGAATTTAAGATCAAGGACAGCACCGTCCGCATCGCCCTTGGCCAACTCCTTGAGGAGCCTGCTGAACTCCTCGGCGCCCCACGCCTCGTCAGGCCTGGCCGGGATGCGGGCGCCGGTTGCCAGCAGCTGACTACGGCGGCCATACAGCCCCAGCCCGGAATCAAACACGCCAACAGCAAAAAGCCGGCCCCGATAGGTACCCTGAGTAATAATTGATGGCAACAGGTCGTCTTTGAGTTGCGAAGGCAGCAGATCATCCAGAGGGCGAAGATGCCCCTGCCAGACGTAGTTGGCCAGGTATGGTCCGTCAAACTCTAGAAGGTCCGGCAGATCGCCTGCCAGGGCGGCGGCCTGAATCTGGGCGTTATAGGAACGTTCTGGAATCAAGGTGAGTTCAAGCTGAACCCCTTGCTGACGCCGATTAAAACGGGCCACCTGTTCTTCAAGCACCAAACGCTCTGCCTGTTGACCGGCATGAACCCATGCCTGGAGCTTCATCACTCCTGGCTGCTCCCCCTGCTCCTCTGCGCAGCCGGCAACAAGAAGCAGCACGGCTATGACCAACAGCATTACCTGTTCTCGCACAACCCCTCCTCAAGCTAAACAGGGCAATCCTCCACCAATTTAAAGGAGGAAGACATCAACCTGAAAGGCCTCATCATCCATGACCCAGTCAAGAAGATGGCCCTGCCGGTAATGACTGTTAAAAAGGCTGGGCATCTCGCCCTTCATCCGCTGCCAATACTGTTCGCCAAGCCCTGTAATCCGCTTGTTGATCCGTGCCTGATCTGCCGCCATTGCCAGACTTCCTCCATGGCTTAGATAATAAAAGACGGCAACGCATCTCCTGGACAAAACAAGTATAGCATGGTTGTTGCGATGAAATACAGCAGAAGAGTTGAGGCGTTACAGTTCTTAAAGAGGCCTCTAGATGACGACGAGGCTGAACAAGGAGAGCCCTTTTTAGCGCGGCCTCTGTATTTTTCGTCTGCCAAAACGATTGGGTGGCCGCATAAAAAAAGAGCCTCCAACCGCAAGGGCTGAAGGCTCTTTTTTCATAAGGGAGCGATCTATCCTCCAGATCTTGCTTCCCCGTTTTTATCAAGTAGGCCCAGTACTCATGACAGTACTGAGATCCTCGATTTTGTTATTCTTAATACGGTGGTTGTAGATATCTTCCATATCCTTGTAGACCTGAAAAATCTGAAAAAAGCCATGCCAGTGGGCATAGTCCGGGGCGTTCATTGCCGCACCCTGACGAGCCCTCCTACCGGTATGGTGCCAGAGGTAGTACATCAGCTCCTGAAAGCCGTCACGCCAGGCGTCTTTTTTCAGCAGCCCCTTGGCCTTCAAATCAGCCTTCATTTTTACAGCTCCGTCCCAGTACGTATTGTAAAGGGCAACCGCATCATCCACTGTTTTTTCCTGGGTGGCGGTATGGCTCGGACCATGACAGTTAACGCAGACCTTGCGCATATTCTGCCGGCCTTTCTCGCCGTTGCCGTGGATGCCGCTTCTCACCTCACTACGCTTATGCATCAGGTCCCAATGCAGGCGTTCTTCAACATTATGGGTGGTTGCCAGTTCACCAATACCGCTCATGTGGCAGACTGCACAGGTGGGAGCCGTATAGTCACCAGGTTGCCAGGTATCAGGGGCAGCATCCCAGTTCCACTCCTCACCCTGGGTGAGGTAGATCTGGCCATGCTTACTCTCAAGATAGATCTCGATATCTGGATGATCCGGGCCAAGATGACAGCTGGCGCAGGCCTCCGGTTTTCTGGCCTCAGCCACGGAAAATTGATGGCGGGTATGGCAGACCGTACAGGTGCCCACCGAGCCGTCCGGATAGAGGGTGCCGACACCGGCCGGCCAGGTCCCGGCAATTGGCTTATTATCAGGACCAACCTTGACCTCAGAACCATGACAGACCTGACATCCTGATTGACGGGAGGCGTTGTTGGCTGCAGAGCCTTTCTCGACACCCATGAATTCACCACCCTCATGGTGGAGCTGCAGGGCCACCAGCTTGCCGCCCGCCTTCTTCTCGTCGTAAACGGCGATCCTGGAAAGATCGGCATGGGCGCTGTTCATAAACTGATCAACCTCGGCCGGATGACAGCGGGCACAGGTCTTTGATGAGACCATGGGGGAGATAAAGGTCTTACTGCCCTTGATGCCGGAACATTGACTGGCCATGGGGGAGGTTTTCTCCACGCTATGGCAGTCATAACAGGTGATGTTGGCATGTCCCATTTTGCCGTTTTTCCAGGCCTCAATAATTCCCGGGGTCTTTTTGGCGTGGCACTCGATACAGGCTGCCGCCTCTTTGGAAATCGACCGTTTGACAACAACCTCTTTGGGGGCCATATTGGGCATGGCCGCAGCCTGGACCGTGGTTGCACCGACCAGCAAGGCGCCCGCGAGCAGCGCTGAACCCATCAGCCCTCTTTGTAAAATTTTCTCTCTCATCGTTGTTTCCTCCCTCTTCTCTTTACCAATCTAACGGTGATCATTGTTGTTGAAAAAACGTGGTGGCGGTTTCCAACATGTCCTTATGGCCAACATGGGGATGACATTCGGCGCACTGTTTTCTTGTCTCACCACTGAGATACGCTCGGTGGGCAATGAGCCCCCCTCTGGGGATGCCAGGTGGAGTCAAATTGTGGTGGCAGGCCTTACAGGCGCTGTCAAAGGTGAAATCCAGCCGATTCTTTTCAGCATTTGCTGCCCAGTCGAACTTCTCCGGGTCAAACGTCACATTGTGAATAACATCGCCGGTACCGGTAATCGCCTTTGTCGTCAGATACTCAACAAAGTTTCCGTGGGGCAGATGACAGTCCACACATTGGGCTGCAAAGCCCTGCGGGTTCTGGCCGCCATGCACCGACTCTTTCCACGACATCCGAAAAGGTGTCATGGCGTGGCAACTGACACAAAATTTATCTGTGTTGGTGGTTTCAACCATGAATCCAGACGCCAAAACAGTAACCAGGGCAAGAACCACCCCCATGGACAGACCGACCCACAACGCCTTTTTACTGCTGGGATGTTTGGGTCCCTCTAATTCCATTTAATCACCTCCTTTTCGGTTTAGATTTCAAAACTAGTTTGTAAAAAAATCATCCATTCAACATGTCAGGCGGAGCCTGCTCGAAAAGGAGAAATTCAACCTTCCTCTTTTCTTAAACTTGTAGTTTGCAAGTCCCGTTCCATCTTTTTTCATCCGCACCACAGGCCTTCACGGCCAACCGTGTTACCAAACAGACACATTCAGCCTGCCGCAAGCTACCCTTTGGTAACGCGTTACTGATTAACAAGAAAAGTCAGCTGGTGTGCCAAGGTGTTGTTGAACCACGCCAAAGGCAATGGTGCTATAAGCAGTTAAGAATCGAAATGCATTGATACTGTTGAGAAAAATTTGGAGAGACGATGAAACTACTTTATGAAATGTGATTACCTTCGAATCTCAGCCAATCTTGATTATTATGGCGGCTAAACACTCGTAAGGTTTGAATTGTAGGAGCCCGCCCCTGCGGGCGATGTGGGCAAGGCGTGATGATGAAATAGCCTCTCTATCGCCTGCAGGGGCAGGCTCCTACGAAATCGTGCCTCAAAACAGCTGAAGATTAGTGCTAATCACATTATGAAATGTGATTAGCCGTTACATGAACCGTGTCAGCTTGCTCGATTTAATACCGTAATCCATGGTGTAGAACAGTCGCTCATCTTGAGGCAAAATATCCTGAAGATGGCGGACCTCTCGCTTCTGGACGTAACAAAAGACCACATCAATATTCTCTTTAAGTCCATGGCCTTTGATGGTTGTTGCGGCAAAACCGTTTTGATGGATGACTTCGGCAAGAGCCAGATCTTTGGGTGCGAAAAAAATTACCTGGGCATTTCCCAAGGGGATGTTTCTCTCCACCAAGACGCCAAGCACACTGCCAATAGCAAAACCGATACCGTAGATTACGGCATAAAAAGGCTCTGACCTGATCTGCTCAAGTGCTTTGGAGATTATCACAAGCCATAGCGACACCTCAATGGCACTGGTACCAATCACCACCATAATCTGCTTTTTAAGACGATAAATATCTCGCAAGGAGCCAAAGGTGATACTGATCGTACGAACACAGATAATCAGAATAAAGAGGATAGCGGGGTTCATGGCGCAGGCTCCTAGGTGTGGCGGCTATGCAATGAAGCTCTTGCCATTGTGTCTCCACTGGTTTTTTAAAGTCAATGCCGGAAAAAAATTACCTGCTCAACTTTCTCAAAACATAGGGCAGGATACCCCCATGCAGATAATAGGTGACCTCAATATCAGTGTTGAGGCGGGCCAGGGCCTTAAACACGACAAGCTGACCATCTTCCTTCACTGCCTTTACGGTCAAAATCTTCAGGGGGGACATCTCGCTGATGCCCTCTATGGAAAAAACCTCGGCGCCATCAAGGCCCAGGCCCTGCCAGCTTTCTCCATCCCTGAACTGGAGTGGCAAGACACCCATGCCCACCAGGTTACTACGGTGAATCCTCTCGTAGGACTGGGCAATCACCGCCTTCACTCCAAGTAAATTTGTGCCCTTGGCCGCCCAGTCCCGGGAAGAGCCGGTGCCATACTCCTTGCCAGCCAGGATGATCAGGGGTGTACCTTCCTCCTGATATTGACAGGCCGCGTCATAAATATACTCTTCCTGGCCCTCCGGAAACTTCAGGGTAAAGCTGCCATCCTTGTTGCCGGCGATCTTATTTTTCAGCCGGATGTTGCCGAAGGTGCCGCGCATCATCACCTCATGATTACCGCGCCGCGAGCCATAGGAGTTGAAAGCCTCTTTGCTGACACCTCTCTTCTGAAGGTATAGCCCGGCAGGGTACTCCTCAGGGATGGCGCCCGCCGGAGAGATATGATCGGTGGTGATGGAGTCTCCAAGAGCAAGAAGAGCGTGGGCCCCAAGCACATCTTCCAGAGGAGAAGGTTCCCTCTTGAGCCCCTCAAAATAAGGGGGATTTCTGATATAGGAAGAGTCCTCCTGCCAAGCAAAGGTGTTGTGCTCCAGGACCTGAAGATTTCGCCAGAGCTCGTCACCAGTAAAGATGGAGGCATACTCCTCAGCAAAGAGTTCCTGCCGGACATGGCTCAGGGCAAGATCTTGGATTTCAGATTCTGCAGGCCAGATATCCTTGAGGTAGACAGGGGAGCCCTGCTCATCCACCCCTAAGGGCTCCCTGCTTAAATCCACGTCGATACGGCCGCACAAGGCAAAGGCCACCACCAGCAGGGGCGAGGCCAGAAAGTTACCCTTCACACTCTGGTGAATCCGGGCCTCAAAATTGCGATTGCCGGAAAGCACAGCGGCCACGGCCAGGTTGTGTTCAGCAATGGCCTTGCCGATCTCCGGATGCAGTGGACCGCTGTTACCGATGCACGTTGTGCAGCCCAGACCTGCCACATAAAAGCCGAGGCTTTCCAACGAGGAGAGCAAGCCGCTCTCTTCGAGATAACGGATCACCACCTTGGAACCCGGCGCCAGAGAGGTTTTGACATGGACAGGGACCTTGAGCCCTTTGGCCACGGCGTTTCTGGCCAGGAGACCGGCACCGATAAGCACAGCAGGGTTGGAGGTGTTAGTGCAGGAGGTGATGGCAGCAATAACAAGACTGCCGTCCGCAAGATATGCTTGCTGGTTGTCGATATTAACGGTTACCGCTTCATGCTTAGCACAGGGCAGGCAGACATTATCCCGGCAGGTGACGCAGCCAGACTCGTCAAAGAACTGAGAGATCTGGATGAGGCTGGCATTTTGATGACGGCCTTCCTTTAAAAAGGCCTGAAATGCGTCTTCGAGATCAGCCAAGGCTATTCTATCCTGAGGCCGGCTGGGGCCAGCCATGCAGGTCTCAACCTCTGCGAGATCTATTTCTACAACATCGCTGTATTGCTGGCTGTTCTCGCCGCTATAAAACAGCCCCTGTTGCTTGCAGTAAGCTTCGACAATTTGAGCCTGCTCGGCTCGGTTGGTCATATTAAGGTAGTCGATGGTTTTTTCATCAACCGGAAAAAAACCCATGGTGGCGCCATATTCCGGGCTCATGTTGGCTATGGTTGCCCGATCTGTAACGCTGAGCCTCTTCATGCCCGGCCCAAAAAATTCCACAAATTTCTCCACCACGTTATAGTTTCGCAACCTCTCTGTGATGGTCAAGACAAGATCGGTGGCCGTCACTCCGGCCTTAAGCTCTCCATCAAGGCGCACCCCGATGACCTGGGGAATGGCCATAAAATAGGGCTGCCCCAGCATCACTGCCTCGGCCTCAATTCCCCCTACCCCCCAGCCCATGACGCCGATGCCGTTAATCATGGTTGTATGGGAATCGGTGCCAACCAGGGTGTCCGGATAGAGCGTGCTCTCTTCCTGCTGGCCTGCTGCAACAATCACCTGGGCCAGATACTCCAGGTTGACCTGATGACAAATACCGGAATTGGGCGGCACCACATTGAAATTATCAAAATTATCCTGGGCCCACTTTAAAAAGGCATAGCGCTCGGAATTGCGCTGGTACTCCTTTTCAACATTATGGGCCAAGGCTTCAGCGGAGCCGTATTGGTCCACCTGCACCGAGTGGTCGACAATCAAATCAACCGGGATAACCGGATTAATCCTCTGTGGATCTCCCCCCAACTTCTGGAGAGCATCCCGCATGGCGGCCAGATCAACCACTGCCGGCACCCCGGTAAAATCCTGCATGAGGACCCGGGCCGGATGGAAAGGAATCTCCACCGGTTCTTTATACTCCTTCTGCCAGCCGGCAATATTTCTAAGATCCGCCTCAGAGACACCCTCCTCACCCATGTTGCGCAGGACGTTTTCAGCCAAAATCTTGATGGCAAAGGGTAAATGGCCAACCGCAAAACCATGCTCTTCCATCCCGTTGATATCGTAGAAACAAAACTCACGGGAACCTGCGACCATCTTTTTAAAAAAATCCTGTTTTTTCATGATTTTTTCCTGGGAAATTGGTCTCAATAAATTTTAGAACTGCCCGGCCAGATCCCCTGCCTCTAGCCACGCTGCCCTGATGGGCCCGGAGAGAATCGCTCCATTAATAGCCAATCATCAAAAGTATAGCATGGTCGTTTCAGATAAATACAGCAGAAGAATGCAGGTTTGCCTTGACACCATTTGAGTCCTGATAGTGTAATCGAATGCAGGGACTTTTTTACATACTTCCAGCAGTTGTCATCTGTATGCCTTGTTCTTTTTTACGCTATTTTTGTCCGTCTATTCAACGGATTACTTTTCACAGGGTTCAGCCCGCTGCGCACCTTCTTGAGGGATTTTACCATGGCAGATGAAGTAGAGAATAAAGGTCGGGTTGTCGTTCTTGCCGGCACCGGCATTAACCTTGCCCTGGGCATTCTTTACACCTGGAGTATTTTCAAAGGGGCGATCAGACAATCTATAGAGACAGGCGGCCCAGATGCCTTTGCCTGGGACTTGGCCAACCTTAATGACCCTTACGCGGCTTGCTGCCTGATCTTTGCATTCGGCATGATGGTCGCCGGCAAATGCCAAGACACCTATGGGCCGCGCCTCACTGCGATCATCGGAGCTCTTTTGGTCGGTCTTGGTTTTATCTGGATATCTCAGTCCAGCGCCTACTGGAGTTGGATCATAGGCTTTGGTGTTTTGGTGGGCCTGGGCATCGCCTTTGGCTACTCCTCTGCCACCCCCCCTGCCCTCAAATGGTTTCCAGCCAGCAAATCGGGCCTTGTTGCCGGGGTTGTCGTCTCCGGCTTTGGTCTGGCCTCGGTCTATATTGCCCCCCTGGCCCAGTATCTTCTTGGTGCCTGGGGACTGAGCCAAACCATGCTTTTTTTCGGCATCGCTTTTCTTGTTGTGGTTAGCCTCTTTGCCATGCTCTTAGAAAACCCGCCGGAGGGCCACCGCCCCGAAGGATTTGTCGACAGACGCGACCCTACCTCAAAAACATATGCTGCCTGCGTCAAGTTTGACGATGTCAATCTTTCCCCCCGGGAGGTCATGAGGACCCCTGATTTCTGGCGGGTATGGTTTCTCTATTTTATCGGTGCCGGAGCCGGCCTGATGGTTATCGGCAGCATCGCTGGCATGGCCAAAAGCAGTATGGGGGGCAATGCCTTTCTGGTGGTGGCCATCCTGGCTATTGGTAATGCCGGAGGCCGTATTGTCGCTGGTTATCTTGCCGACAAGGCCGGCCGAAGCCGGACCCTGGCCGGGGTCTTTACTCTGCAGGCGGTGATGATGTTCGGGGCCATCCCGATTATCGGCGCCCAGTCACCCAGTGCGATTTTGCTGATTATCTTGACCACAGGTATCGGTTTCAATTACGGGGCTAATCTGGCATTATTCCCCACCTTTGCCAAGGATCTCTGGGGCATGAAGCATTTCGGCATGAATTACGGAATTCTCTTTACGGCCTGGGGAATTGGCGGTTTCTTCATGAGCAAATTCTCCCAGGCCCTCAAGGTCAGCTCCGGCAGTTTTGCCACCTCCTTTGCCATGTCCGGCAGCCTCCTGGTGGCCGGTGTCTGCTTTATCGTCTTTATGCGGGATGAAAAAGATGAAATGCGGCGGGAGATTGCCCGTCAGATGGCTGCTGATGCTGCGAAGAACTGATATCCTTAAAATAAGAATTTAGGACCCTGAAATTTCCCCCAGCCAGCCTTGGCCGAGCACCCTTCTGCAAAACATCGGAACGAATGAGGGTCCGCATGCGGACGTCTTCAATCATATAGCGGGCCTAGACCAAAACACCGGTGAGCATTCTGCCCGCAGAATCATCCACCGAACGGATAATGGGCTGGTCAGCAATCAAAAAAATTCCGGCCAGGATATCGGCAATGGTCTCCTTGGCGGCAAAACCAAGTGATACACCAACGATACCTGCACCTGCCGGGAGAGGCGAGATCTTCACGCCATTGACCTTCAAAACAAGTGTTGCCACGCAAAAGAGAATGACAATGCCAACAAATTGCCTGGCAAAATAGACAAGGCGATCATCAAGATCATTGGCCGTGGAGGCGGCCAAATGCCCTAGTTTACGGATCACCACATGGCGAACAAAGATATACATCACACAGCCGCC
>JBDLIE010000049.1:0-19869 GCA_039715015.1 Thermodesulfobacteriota bacterium | reverse complement strand
TGCTTACCATCTAAGCACGGTAGTAATGCATCTTCATCTTGCTCCGCGCTGAAATAGGACAATCTTTACGGTTTGAAAAATAATGAACATATCAAATGAGAGTGAAAGATTTTTCAAATAAAAAAGATCATATTCGAGCTTTCTCAGGGCATCTTCTTCTGAAGCACCATAAGGGTAGCAAACCTGTGCCCAGCCGGTGATCCCTGGTTTAACCACATGTCTTATGGAGTAAAAGGGAATCGTCTTGGCTAGTTCACGGACAAAAACAGGCCTTTCAGGTCGAGGTCCGACAAAGCTCATGTCCCCACGCAAGACGTTGTACATTTGAGGAATTTCATCAATCCTTGTCTTACGGATAATTGCGCCAAATCTCGTCACCCGGCTGTCTTCCTGAACTGCCCAGACTGCACCGTTCTTTTCAGCATCCTGACACATAGAGCGAAATTTAATAACCTCAAAAATTTCACCGTGATGCCCTACACGCTGCTGCCGGTAAAAAATAGGTCCCGGAGATTCCAACTTTATGATTAATGCCGTAAGCAAGGTGATTGGTAGTGACACGAGAAGCCCAACAAAAGAAATTAAAATATCGAGGACACGTTTAGTCCTTTCTGTCAGACGAGTCACATGAAAACCGTTTGAGAAAAGAAACCAGGAAGGGTTCACCTTTTCGACGGGCATCTTTCCGGTGAGATCTTCATAGAAGGCTACGCCATCAACAATTTCAATGCCCATGAATTTATAAGAAATGAGGTCATGCATTGAAAGCTGCCCCCTTCTCTCGTCAACGGCCAAAACAATTTTCTCAATATCCCTGGCAAGGCAGAGTTCCCGAAGGTCATGGCTCTCTAAAGAGGGGGATAATGTTTGCAGTGGATTGCCCACTCCTTGCAATTCCATCTGGGTAACAATTTTATAACCAGAATCTTGTTTTGCCTCGACAGTATCGACAATTGTTTTTGCAAAATTGCCTACACCGACAATGGCAATGGGCTGAGTGAACAATTTCCGTTCCAGCACCCAGAAATATAGAAGCCTCCACAGGACAATACTGGCGCAGATAGCCAAAAATGCTGACAGAAAAACTTTTGTTGAGATGATAACAACAGGAATGAAATAATAAAGAAGGCCAAGAGCGATACAACCAAAACCAAAAGCTTGGGTTATCCTTGTTATATTATCAGCTATACCGGTAACAATGCCTAAGTCATAAAGATCAAAATAGTAAAGGCATAACTGAAATATGAGAGTTACTACTAAAGCACGAAATGAATACAGAATAGCATCATTACCGAATTGACCAGCTCCCTCCCAGAAAAAATAAACCGCATTCAGTGAGAGAAAAATCAACACTCCTTCTCCCTGAAAAAAAACTATATTACGGAGAGGATAATATTTCTTAAAAATATACGGCATGAAATAAATCCATTGTTACTATTTTTATTTGTTCACACCATCAAGCATTCATCTATATCTATTTACTCAAATACATGTCATTGGGTGTAACTTGTTGCTACTCATAATACTGATTGTAATCGTAGCTTGAATTCTTATACAAAAGAGAATCCACCTTACTCTCCTTATAGCCATTGAAAACAACACCGACAATTTTCTCCAACCCCAGTGTTTGGGCAAACTTCTTCACTAACTCTTTGCTGGACACCCCCCAGCGGACCACGAGAATTACCCCATCAACCCGCTTAGCCAGAATACTTGTCTCAGAGGCTACAATATTGGGCGCACTATCAATGAGGATGATGCGATCCTCATATCGTTGCGCCAGTTCATCTATAACGCCAGGAATTTTTTTCGACGTTAAGATTTCCGCCGGGTTGTGAGGCGGCCTGCCGCTTGGCAGAAGAGAGAGTTTTGGCAGGTTGGTTTTACGTATCAGAGCAGTGAGATCAGCCCTGCCTTGCAGATAATCGACAAAACCTGTCTGGTTTTCCACCCCGAACATCCGGGCCAGATTAGGGCGCCGAAAGTCACAATCCACCATCAGGGCATGATGCTCCATCTCCGCCGCCAGAGCAACGCCAAGGTTTGCGCAAACAAACCCCTTGCCCTCGTTAGGGACCAGGCTGGTAATCAAAATGGTCCGTGGTCGTTTGCCTGAAGGAGGATGTAAAATAGCGCCGCGCAGCCGCCGGAAACGCTCTGCCACGGCCGATTGTCCTTCTGTGGCCAGAAACAGCCGTTCATCCCATCGGCTCCTGGCCATCTTTCCTGTGCCCGGCCTTTCGGTTTTTTTCAGACGAGGACTGGAGGTCGCAGATTGCGGCCTGCCTTGTCGAGCCTGTCCACTAGTCCCCTTATGTTCTGGGGGGTGGACCGATGCTGTCTTTTCCAATGCTTCAGTAAATTTTCCCACAAAAACACTCCTTCTCCACAAGGGGTTCTGCAACCGACTTTAGCAGCCCTTGTCTGCTTTTATAAAATAATAACACCCTTTTGCCAGAGATTGACCATAAGCGCTCCAATACCTATGAAGGCTATGCAGAAAACCGTGTAGCTGCACCAGGAGAAAATTTGTGACCTTTTTTTCTCTTGGTCAGTGATAATCATGGGGATAGAGCACAGCACGGGAACCTGGAGAAACTCTTCAACCTCATTGGCATCTTTGAAAGACGTATCAAAAAAATCCACCAGCAGGACAACAGCCACACCACCCCCCAAACCTGAAGCAATGGCAACAAGCATGGTAAACAGAAAATCCGGCTTCAGGGGCTTTTCAGGCAGGTAGGCAGAATCGACAATGCGAAACTGACTCCCCTTTTGTCTCCTCTCCAAAGTCTCAGCAGATTCTGCAGCTAAGCTCTGGGACACAAGATTTTCATAATGTTTTTTCAGCTCATCGTAATCTCTTGTAATTGCTGCCCACTCAGCTTCCCTGACGGGAGTTGTCTCAATCCACTGCTGATATGTTTTCACCTGTTCTTCGATTTTGCTGCTATGGCTACGCAGACTTGCGAGATTTATTTCAATTTCTCTCAGCTGGGAGGCCCTTTTATCCGCAAAAGAAAGCTCGCCAGAACCGGAACCTGAAGCTGAGGAGTGCGACTGAATTCCACCGTCGGCCTGTTCAGCTTCCATTTGGGCAATCTGTTTTTGCAGTTGTTTGACTGAAGGATGCTGAGGGGTATATTTTGCTAATAAACTTTTCAGGTTCTGACGAGCGGTTTCCAGATCCTGAAAACCACTCCCCCCGTTTGGCTGCTCCTGCGCTGCATCCATGCCTTTTTTCTGCAGATCATGCTGCTGCTGGGCAAGCAGTCTGGTCTGCTCCAAATTTTGAATGTTTGCCTGGATGACCTGGTACTGTTCCTGCAGGGCATTGAGCCTGCTCATGTTAGCGACTCGCTGATCAGGCATCTCGTTATAATACTTGAGCTTATAATCGCGCATTTTCGCTTCTTTTTTATCAATGGCCTCTTTCGCCAACTTCAATTCGTACTTGATATAATCTGTTGTCTCCGAGGCCCATTCCTCACGGAATCGCAGATTCTCCTCGATAAACTTCGAGGCCAGAGCGTTTGTTACCAGCATTGCCTTGCGAGGATTTTTGTGTTCAAAAGAGACCTGAAAAACGTCGCCACTCTTTTTCTCGGAGTAGACCATGATATGCTTATCACGCATAACGGCAATCACGTCTTCCAGTGGCATTTTTCTTAATGACTCACCATAGAGGTCGAACTCATTAATAACCTTTTCCAGGCTGCCCCGGCTGGTCACATGCTGGCTGACTGTATTGACCATTGTTTCGATCTTCTTGCTCACCTCAGGGGTCAACTTGGAAGGCTTTATTTTCTGCTGTTCATACATGATCAGCGACGAGGACTGATAAACCTTCGGTGTTTTCAGGTAGATGACAAGCCCGCTGGAAATAGCCAGCAAAACAGTAATGATCAGCAGTTTGTCCCAGCGCAGGAGCAGATCGGCATATTTTTTAATAAGCTGATATTGGTTCTTATCCATAAAAAGCCCTTACTCTTGTGTTGGAAAATATCGAACAGCCCGTTTTGGTAACCTGCCGGTCCATTTCAGGTGACCGGCAGACCTCCTTACCAATGGAAAAAATCCTTATTATAGGTCAACTCGAGAAATACGCGGTTATCGTCATAACACCTGGTGGAGACATCAGCATCCCTCATGCTATAGACGTAGCGAGCTGTTGCCGTGTACCAGCGCCAAAAAGTATAAGATAAGGAAGCTTCTGCCTTAACTAATTCCTCCTTCTCCTCAGGTGTTCGCTCCCAATACGTATCCTCACGGTAAGAAAATGTAGTTCCGGCCACAAGGCTCGAAGTCAGACTGTAGTTAAAAGCTGAACTAATCAGCCAATAGCGGCTCACATCCAGCTCAGATGTGCCGTCAAACTGCTGTTCATCAATGCCCCCTTCACCGTTTAAAGACAGAAAACCATGCTGAAACTTTTTATTAGCCGCCACGGTAAAATAGAAGGCTTCCTTATCATCGCGTACATCTCGATTTAAGAAACTACCGCCGCCCTCAAGGCGGACATCAGATGACGATGACAGCTGATGTTCAAAGCCAATACTGGCCCGACTGATGTCATAATCATTGCTGATGCCCTGATATTGGTTAGTCGTATAACCGCCATGGACAAAAAATTTCGAGAAGGTGGTAGGAAGGTAGTAGATATACAAATCACCAGCATGGTTCTCCAGGTCATCATCCTCCTCAAAATTTCCCTTGGTGAAAAAATAATCGGCCTCTGCCTGCCAATGTGAACTGAAGCGCTGTTTAATGGAAATACCAGGCCTGTGCTTAACGTAATCATCATCAAGCCTCTCATCGTTATCAAGAATCATATTGAGATAGGAGAAGGTGATGGAACTTTCCCGGGCATATTCATAGCCGAGACTCGCAGTCACATTATTTGTCCAGTAACGATTACGACCTCGGGAGTCTGAAAGCTCGATGCCGCTTTCTTCATCAGAGTAAGGGTCTTCCGCCCGGACAAAGGTGTCTCTGACGGAAAAAGAGAGACGTTCGCCAAGCTCCTTGTTGAGACCGGTTGTCAGGAAATGGTCCCACCTTTCGTTATCAGTGAGGTGGCTGTAAACCACGGAAGGGGAATACTTTAAAAAAAGGGAATGGTATTGACCTGTACTGTCGATTGCTATGTTCGGCGAAAAGGCCGTTGTCCACTCGTTAACACGATTCCTATCGGTCCGGTGAATATTGGAATCATAGTTCTGCTGCATCGTTGCTCCGCCGGAGAGCACAGTCTCACCAGCCTCGGCTCCTGAAATTAACATCAGGGCAAGCAATGAAGCCCCAGGAAAAGATAAAAAACCCCACCTTCTTATTTGCCACTTTTGATGTCTCATGTCATTTCGCTCAATTTAAAGTTTAGAAAAACTGTTCATTGGGCCCAAACACGGCATAGGAACAAACAACGGCCCTATCTTAACCCTCTATCAGGGATCATCACGGAACAATAAGCGTATCACCTGGTTGTAACGACAAGTTCTGGCCGAGATTCTTGCCGCCTACAAATTTATCGTAGTCAAAGGAGATTATTTTTTCTTTGCCTGCATGGCGGCGGACCACAATAACCTTATCCTTTTTGGCCCACTCGGCAAAACCACCGGCTCGGGCTATGGCCTGGATAATTGACACAGGGGTGCTCAAACTGTATTCGCCTGGTTTGGCAATCTGCCCCAGGGCATAATACATTCTACTCCTGCTTGCCTTGAGGGTTACCGTCACACTCGGATCAGAGATGAACTCACTTATCTTTTGGCTGATTGTCTGGGCAAGTGCCTCAGGAGAAAGACCTTCGGCTAATACGTCGCCAACAAGGGGCAACGATATCCTTCCGTCAAGGCGGACAAAGACGTCCGTTGAGATATCAGGTTCGTGCCAGACTGAAATTTCAAGGACATCACCAATACCAACCAGATATTCTTGGTGAATTGGTTGTCCTTGTTGTTTAGAAGACGGAGCGGCTTGACTGGCAGGGATATTACCGTAAAGCTGAAAAATGGTGCCCAAAATCATGCCCAGCAAAAGAAAAGTACGCCAAGTAAATGACTTCAACACTTCCATAGATACGCCCCCTATGAACTTGAAGTTTTATATGATGATTTCCACACACTTAGATCCAGCATACGCATAGAAAAAAAATTTCGCAAAAAAAGTTACAGTGGGACCTAAAAAAATTGCCTCGCTGTAGAAATTCACCAACAGAACATATCCGCCTTGATCTCCACAGCCTATTTACATAAAGTAAAAGATAGGATCCAAACCCAGACAATCAAATTCAAACCTTTTGGGTGAGACTTATGAAGACTCTGTATAATAAACTTCTCCAAGTTTTATTGTGTGTACTTCTTGTATGCTCTAGCGCCTGCAGCAATCAGCAGGAAAAAAAAGAGGCTCATTATCAAAAAGGTCTGGAATATGCGGAGGCTGATGATAGCAAAGCAGCTATTCTGGAATTTCGAAACGCCGTTAAGATAGATCCCAAATTCGCTGATGCCCGCTATCGAATGGCTCTCGCCTATCTAAAAACAGGAGAAACAAAGCAGGCCTTCAAACAGTTTGAGAGAGCTGGAAGCCTTGATCCACAGAACACGGATGCTCTTATTAAGTCGGCAGAGATGCTCTTTCTCAGTAAAGGGTTCAAAAAAAGCCGGGAACGGGTGGATAAGATTCTGGCCGCCGATCCCGATTTCGCCCAAGCCTATGCCCTTCTGGCCAGCATTGAGCTCGGGGAGCAGAACCTGGAGGAGGCAGAAAAGGTCATCAACAGGGCCATAGAGCTCGACAGCCAACAATCTCGCTATTATCTCATCCAATCTTCCATTCTGTCGGCTAGGCAGGATCTTGACGGGGCAGTAAAGGCCAACCGTAAAGGAATCGAATTGGAGAGCACCAACATCACCTACTATAATGCCCTTGTGGGGCTCTATATAAAGTGGCGTAAACTAGCCGAAGCCGAGACTGTCCTGAACGAAACATTAACTACCTTTCCCGATCGTCCTGAACCCCACATTGAACTGGCCAAATTTTACATGAACACAGGCAGGGTGGAAAATGCCGAAAAAAGCATCAGAGATGCCATTGAACAAAAAAAAGACGACCCAAACCTGCATGTCATCCTCGGCAAACTCTATCAGAAATTAAACAAATTTGGGCTTGCTGAAGATGCATACAACCAGGCATATCTTGTAAGTGGCCAATCAGAAGATATAAAGGCTATTCTAGCCAGCTTTCATTTTGAGACTGGCCGTACCAGCCTTGCCCAGGAAGAAATCGATGTTATTTTCCAAACTAAGCCCAACCAGCCTCTGGCCAATCTCGTCACTGCTAAACTTCTTATTCTGGCAGATGACAACTCAGCAGCCCAACTCATTGCAGATAAGCTCATTGAGGATTTTCCAAAATGGGGAGAGGCCTACCATGTAAAGGCCATGATTCACCTCAACAAGGGCGAAACCATTCTGTCCTATAAAGCTATCGGCCAGGCCCTGCAATATGCTCCTAGCAACTCCAATATCCGGGCCTTAAGCGCCTACCATCATTTTTTACAGCGTGACTTTCCAGCAGCCGAGCAAGAGGCTGCCATGGCACTACGATTTCAGCCCAGTAATTTCAGGGCAGCCGTCATTTTAGGAAAATCGCTTCTCAGTCAAGGGCAGGCCAACAAGTCCTTGCAGATATTCTCAGACATGGAAAAACAGGTCCCGGACAATGTCGAAATCCTTTTCAACAAAGCCCTTGGCCTTATCGCCACAAAGGAGTTCGGCAAAGCCCAAAACGAACTTGAACGAACCTTGGCTGTTAATCCCAACTATACCCCTGCCCTTCTTACCCTGGTGGCGACCCAGGCCAAACTTGAAGGTCCCAACCAAGCTGTGCTCCGGGTTAGAAAGCAGCTGGAAAAATCTCCTGCCAATGCCGATTACCTAATCCTTCTGGCCAACATGCTCAAAAAGGACAAAAAATCTCAAGAAGAAGCTCTCATGCTGTTTCGGCGCAGCCAAGAACTACGCCCAGAGGCCCCGCACTCCTACCTAATGGAAGCCGAACTCTTAGTTAAAATGGGACAGACAGAAAATGCCATCAATGAGTACCGGACATTGCTTGAAAAAAATCCCGGCTCTACAGAAGGTCACATGGCCCTTGGTGTTCTTCTTGATGCCAGCGGGGACTCCAAGGCCGCCATTGAATCCTACAAAAAAGCCTTGGAGACTAATCCTCGCTTCGCCCCTGCAGCCAACAACCTCGCTTGGGACCTTGCTCAAGAGGAGGATGCCGATCTAGGTGAGGCCTTGCGCCTTGCCCTCGTGGCCAAAGAACAACTTCCAGAAGACCCTTTTGTTACAGACACCTTGGGAATGATCCACTACAAACGAGGTTCTTATAGACTGGCATTAAGTCAATTTTCTTTTGCAGTTGAAAAAGACAGAAACAATCCTACCCTGCGCTACCATCTCGCTATGGCCCTTTATCGTTCCGGTGAGCATGGGAAAGCAAAGCAGGAGCTAGAAAAATGCCTGCAGACAGACCATGACTTTCCAGACAGAGAAGAGGCCAAAACACTCCTAGCCAAACTGGGTTGACAGGGTCCTCGCGCCATGCAACGGACACTTGTCATTGGCGACCTTCATGGTTGTCACAAACCCTTTGTTCGCCTTCTTAACAAAATAAAAGCCAACCCGGAACAAGACGAATTTGTTTTTCTCGGGGACTATGTCAACCGGGGACCGCATAGCAAAGAGCTTATTGAAGAGCTCCTTTGCCTTAAAGAAAAAAAATTCCGCACCATCTTTTTAAAGGGTAACCATGAGGTAATGTTACTGAACTACCTACGGGGAAGAGGAAAAGAGCTCTTTCTAAGGTCAGGAGGCCAGCAAACCATCAGTAGCTATGGAGCTGACTTGGATGACCATCGTTCTCTTGTCAAAGCTTTACCGAAAAACCATCGTCAGTTCCTGGACCAACTTTTGCCTTACTGGGAGGATGAAAACTTCATCTATGTCCATGCTGGCTTGGAGCCCGGCATACATCTCAGCCAACAAAGCCAACAATGGCTTTACTGGGCTGACAAACAGACATTTCTCAGCAGCACTTTTCAACTGCCAAAACGGATTATATTTGGTCATTTCGCCCAGGAAAAGCCCCTCTTCATGATAGACAAAATAGGCATTGATTGTGGAGCAGTCTACGGCGGCATGCTTACCTGCCTTGTTCTTCCGGAAATGCGCCTTCTCCAGGTTACATCTCCAACATATTGGCCCCTTTCCTAGTTGCTAATCCACGAGGATTGACCTTTATACCTGTTTGTCCGGATGTCAAAAAAGAAGAAATCTCATCACGGGCAGCCTTTTCCATCTCTTTAAATGAGATGGCCATACCGATGTCATACTTGCCTTTTTTCTCAGAGTCGACACGGACGACAGAACCAATAAGAAAAAGAGGGTTGGTGTTTAAAACCGGTATGCTCACCTCGATATTTGAGCCAACGTCGATATGGTACGCTGTTTCAAAGAGCATACCTTCCATGCAGATATTTTTACTGGCTCCGTGGATGGGAGGGGTGGCATCCAAACCAATCTTTTTTATCCTGACAGGACGTATAAGTTTGCTTCGCGGGTAACCACGTTGCTTTTCCTCGGCAAAGACCGAAATATTATTCTTACCCATTTTCTTAGAACGGTACAGGGCTTTGTCCGCCTTATTAAGCAATGTATGGGCATTTTTGGCGTCATTGGGATAGGAAGCAATGCCGCCACTAATGGTCACAGACCTTTCAACACCGTCGACCTCGACGACAAGCCCTTCTATATTCTTCCGAATCCTTTCAGCCAAAACAAGGGCGCTACGTTCACCGGTGTTGGGCATGATAATAACAAATTCCTCCCCCCCGTAACGCAACGACACGTCATCGGTCCTTGACTCCTGCCTAATAACATCAGCTACGGCGACAAGGGCCTTGTCACCTGCCTGATGACCATAGGTATCGTTGAAGAGTTTGAAATTATCAACATCAAGAAACAAAATAGTCAACTCGGTATTGTGACGTTTTGCTTGGGCAAGATGGCCTTTTAAAATTTCCCAGAACCCCCCCCGGTTGTTTAGACCAGTGAGATTGTCATGTCGAGAATCTTTGAGAACCTTCTCGAAGGTATCAAACTCTATTATCTTCGGATTCCGGAAATAGTGACAAGAACTACTGAGATAGTCGGTCAATACGGTGACGAGATTGACATCTCTTCCCAAAAAAGTAACCAGTGCCTCTCGGTGATCAACGATATTAAACCAATTTTTTCGGGCCGTATAAGGCGGCAGTTCCAGATCTGTAAAGAGTTTAAAAAACGCCTGACAAGCGCTATCCCCTTCTTTGTCGATCAGGTTATTCATCCCTTCAATAAACTTTTCATCATTTGATGCAAGGAGTCTGATATCCAGAACTGAGGTCGTTATTGAATCCATAATAAATCACCTTAACTTTATATGGCCCAAATCATTTTCACATTGTGCCTTTTTGCAAGATCAGCCAATAGCCTAGCAGTTTCATCAACCTAAAAACTTACATTTTCCCCAAACACACTTCCTGAATTACTTTTCAGATCTTCACCAACGCCCTGACCTAAAGCATTATCGCAAACTGAAAAAACGTCCCCAAAAGATCTATTATCACTGAGTGCGAGTTATTCATCAGTGGCAAATCCACTCAAAAGCAATATTCAGGCCACGAGAGTCAACTTTTAAAACAGACAACTATTACGCTAAGTTAGGAGAATTGTTATACATAAGACCGGTGCCAGGACGCACAAAATCGGAAAGCAATCCGTTTTTCCGGAAAAAACAGGCCGGTCAGACAACCAGGAAAATTTATTGAACAGAATAAGGGCGAACAACCTCAAGCTCAACGCGGCGGGCCTCCTCTTGACGAACAGGGATACTTTTCTCAGCCGGGAGGCCAGCTGAGACGATCCCGAAGGTGGAGATTTTCGTCACATCAACACCTCTTCCAGCAAGAAAAGTCTTAATGACGTCGGCTCTAAACTTGGCAAGTTTCTTATTGTAGCGGGCAGATCCGGACCTGTCGGTATAGCCCCTGACAATAATCCCGGCATCGGTAAGGGTGATGAAACGGTCAGAAAAAACCTTCATTTCTTCAATATATTCAGGTGCCGGAGAAATGGAATCTGACTGAAAAAAAACCTGCAACTTATGACCATTTTCTAGCGGAAGGGGGAGTGTGGTTTTACTGATGGCCAGAGAACGCTCATCCCCGCTCGCCATAAACTCCCTACCCATAGCTCTATCATCGCTCATTTTTCCGGTGCCTTTCTCTGCTTTCGGCACCACAATCTTAGCAGCCTTGAAACCTGCCTTTTCTCCACCTTGATTTTCCGGAGATAATCCTGCTGTTGGAGGGGCTTTTGTTGCTGCTGAAGCTGATATTTCTTCGGCCAAGAATCCACCAGCTTGCGAGGAGCCAGACACAACGGTCTTAACATCATCATAATAAAGCCACCCAGCCCCCAAAAACATGGCAAGGCAAGTGATGGAGACAAGGCCCTTGGCGATGGGCAACCTCCACCAGGACAATGAAGGCTCTATGGACAAGAGCTCATCCTTAACCGCTTTTTTGGTGCTGGCTTGCTGCCCGAAAAGGTCAATCTCGGCCCAGCATTCCTTAACAATTTTACGGCCTATTGTTTTCTTACCCTGGACAAAACCAGTCACCAAGCAGCGATCACAGAGGATATTGATCAGACGAGGGTAACCTTTTGTGGTTTTAAAGATCTCAACAACTGCATCTTTTTTAAATATCCTCGTTTTTGCTCCGGCCTTAAAAAGACGAAATTGGATATACTTGTTCACCTCGCTAGAGGTTAAGGACTTGATATTATAGCTTATTGTTATTCTTTGCCTGATTGCCTTATTTTCATCGCGCAACAGAATGCCGTTAAATTCATTCTGCCCTACGAAAAAAATATTGATTAGTTTATTGCCAGCGACCTCAATATTAGAAAGCACCCTGATATCTTCGAGAATTTCCTGCTTGGTTCGCTGCGCCTCATCAACAATGAGTAGCACCCTCTTGCCCTTATAGTAATTGTCCTGCAAGAACTTCCTGAAACCGACTAAAAACTTCCCCTTACTGGTATATCTTCCCGGCATACCAAAGGCATAGGCAATATAATTATAGAGATCCAGAGTTGAAAGATCGGGATCCTGAATAGTTGCAATCAAGGTTTCAGGACCCTGACCTTTGAGCAAGGCATTGATCAGTGTCGTTTTACCGGTACCCACATCCCCTGTAAGGAGCAAAAAACTCTTATTACCAAGGACACCATACTGTAAGATTGCCAAGGCCTCTTTATGCTTTTCTCCCAACCAGAGAAAACGCGGATCTGTATTGATCTGGAACGGATTTTCGTTAAGATGATAGAAATCCTCAAACATGATAACCCCCGCTTAGATACCTGACAGAAACAAAATCATTCAGCACAAAATCGTGCTATGGTTGATTAGTGCCTCCTGACTTTAGCCACCCATAACCTCTGAACCTTTTTTGCCATACCACTTAATGAAGATGGGATGTCTTGCCACACCCTCTCTCATCTTCATTAAATTGGCGCCTTAAAATCAAGAAGAAATCCTGTATTTTCAGGTCAGCCACCCTCCCACCCCCTAATTAATAGACAGACAGCCCCTTCTTTTTTGAGGTACAAAGAGTGCGGCAATCGCCATCTTCTAAGCTTTGCATTAACTGCGCCATGTGGTAATCAATAGATTCAGAAAAAATATTATCAGATGGGAAACATAAGTGAGCCTTCCTAAACTCCTATCTACAAAATGCTGCTCCCAGTTGATAAGTAAGCAAAACCAGCCCTAGACTTGAGTTCTAGAGAAATTCTGCTAATCTCGCGCCATGAAAAAAAAGATCTTGATCATTGATGACGAACATCTCATCAGAAACTTCCTAAAAACCATACTAACAAATGCAGGCTACGAAGTCCGAGAAGCTATTAACGGTGAAGAAGGACTTCACCTCTTTTATACCTTTTCCCCAGACTTGGTTATCACTGACATCGTCATGCCGGAAAAGGATGGCATTGAAGTCATCATGGAAATTAGAAAGAATGACAGTTCTGTCAAACTCATTGCAATCTCCGGCGGCGGCTATGTCACTGCCGACAAATATTTAAATCTCGCAAAAGCTCTCGACATCAGCACCTGCTTCAACAAACCTTTTCATAGCCATGAAATCATCGAAGCGGTTCAGGAGCTTATCGGTAGCTGAAAGCACTTAGCCGCAGCCCAAACCTCATCCCTTGCCTTCAGCCCCTTCAGCGGGCGACCTCACAACTTATCCTCAGTCACTTCGCGAGGCTGGCCAACCAGGCCCGTCAAATAAACACATTGACATTTTCTGGGCTACCTGCACAATAATAATTGAACCTGACCTTGGTTCAAGATTCACCATGGAACGCCACAGAATCACACCAGCAAGCTTCAAGCCTCCCTCACACTTTAAGGTTTGCTCATGCCCTCTTCTGCCCTTGTCGCTCTTCGTGAAAAAATTGAAAATAATTCTTTGACCATAGGCGTCATTGGACTTGGCTATGTTGGCCTCCCCCTCTGTCTGACCTTTCTGCGGAAGGGAACCGCGGTCATCGGTTTTGACCTGGACATCAACAAGATTAAGCGTATCGAAAAGGGGGAAAGTTATATTAAGCATATCCCCTCGAGCGAGCTGACTTCGCATGTCGACAATGCCTCTTTCACGGTCACCACTGATTTTACAAAACTCAACATGCCGGACGTCCTGTTGATCTGCGTTCCGACACCGTTAACTAAAAACAGAGAACCAGACCTTCAGTACATTACTGCAACTGCAGAGGCCATATCCAAGGCTCTGCGTCCTGGCCAGATCATTATTTTAGAAAGCACTACATACCCCGGCACCACTGTGGAGGTACTGCAACCTATCCTGGAAAAAAGTGGCCTGGAAGCCGGCGTTGACTTTGGCCTTGCCTTTTCTCCAGAACGGGAAGACCCCGGCAATCCAAAATTTGCCACTGCCAATATAGCCAAGGTTGTCGGCGGTATTGATGCCAACTCTTCAGAACTGGCCCAAAAAATTTATCAAATCGCCTTGGAGAAAGTGATTCCTGTATCTTCGACCCAGATCGCAGAGATGACCAAACTTTTGGAGAATATTTTCCGTAGCGTCAACATCGCCCTAGTCAACGAACTCAAGATGCTCTGCCTTCGTATGGATATCAGCGTCTGGGAGGTGATTGACGCCGCCAGCACTAAACCTTTCGGCTATATGCCTTTTTACCCCGGACCTGGCCTGGGAGGGCACTGCATTCCCATCGACCCCTTTTATCTTACCTCCAAGGCCCGCGAGTTCGACATCCCCACCCGCTTTATCGAGCTGGCAGGAGAGATTAACTCCAACATGCCATACTTTGTGGTTCAAAGGGTGATGGAGGCCTTAAACGAACATGGCAAATCTCTAAACGGCTCCTGCCTTCTTATCCTTGGCGCCGCCTATAAAAAGGATGTTGATGATGATCGGGAGTCCCCTACATATAAGCTTCTTGACCTGCTGCTGGACAAGGGTGCCGAGGTCGGCTACCATGATCCCCATATCCCAGCGCTTCGTCCCGGACGTAAACATAACTATAGCTTAAGCAGTACCCCCCTTACAGCAGACAATCTGTCCGCTGCCGACTGCATTATCGTTGCAACAGACCATAGCGCCTACGACTATGACTTCATCCTCAAGCACGCCAAGTTGATTGTTGACACCCGCAATGTTTTTATCGACAAAGAAGGTGCTTCTAAAAAAGTCTTCATGTCCTGATGACTGTTTCCCCTCATCGATTCTTCTCTACATTTCCCCTCTTGGTTTTCCGGAAAACAGGACAAGACTTCTCCCATCAAAAAGGCTGTTAAATCAAACAGTAATGATTAGAAGACTTAAACAATCCGGAAAACAGGACTTCTCACGGTCCCTCTTCTCCGCATAAATCCCCTAGACATCCATTTCTGATGAGAATTGAAAGCTATAACTGCTCGATATTACGTACTTCCACATTTAAAGGTAATACGTGGTACTTTTTTTGCAAAGTTTAATGTCCACAAGTTTAACGTACAGTTTTAGAGATTATTTTCAGTAAACATCTGGAGACCTCTTTATGAAAACGAAAATCATTGTTCATTCGTCCTTGCTGACCATTTTTCTATTAAGCAGTATCGCCTATGCTGTTCACTATTTCCAAAAAAATGGTGCAGGCGACAGCTCCAGCGTGAAAGATGAAACTGTGTATTCTCATGCAGATGAGTTCATACTTAATGGCCTAACGAAAACCAGTGAGGGGCCCCACGATAAAGCTTCCTATATATCCCCAGTACCCCTTGTCGCCGGCCTTCTTACACCAAACACCATGGGTGGTGACCATGGTTCATTTTCTTTTAATAACGTGGGATCAGATGTTAGCGAAGACATAATTGCGGATCTCCTCCCTGAGGAGGCCAGCGAGAATGACAACCAGCCCTCTTACGGACCCTCGCCTGCGTCTTATCCCAATCAGTACGCATCCACATCCTTTGCAGGCGAGATTCGTGCATATAATACCCAAGGGGTGCAACGAGCAGCTGATTTGGGTGGCTTAATCCCCAATCCGAGCAGTCCTCCGCCCAATCCTCTGGTTCCGGACCTAACAACTCCACCCCCAGTCGTCATCCCCGACAATTTTGACCCTATCAACCCAGACGAGGATCCCTCAGATGGACCTACCGCTTTCCCCTCTGGTACCCCCAATAGTTCTCCTGTTCCGGAGCCTGCCACTATGCTGCTTTTTGGCACTGGTCTCGCCGCCTTGGCAACAAGGAAAAGAAAAAAATAAGTACGCAATCGTTCAGAATGTAAAGCATCTAGCCTACCCAGGGTCTTAAGGTGCACTCCATAACATAAGATGAGATTTGGAGTGCACCAAATCGTATTAACAAATTCTCCCACCCTCAACGAGAGGCCATACCATGAAAGCTAAATTCCATCTTGGTGAAATACTTGTCAAAAAACATCTGATCTCTGAAGAAGAAATGGCCGAGGTCCTCAGAATCCAGGTAAGCAGCAATAGAAGGGTGGGGTATCTCTTGGTGAAAATGGGTTTTATCGATGGCGACCAGCTCATTACTGCCCTGGCCGAGCAGCTACAAATCCCCGTAATTGATACAGACGAAAAATTTTTCCCTGAAGTGAAAAAAATCGTGCCGCGCTATCTCTGCCACAAGTACAGCGTTCTGCCTCTTCAAAAAAAGGCGCGCAATGTTTTGTCTTTGGCCATGGTTGACCCCTTGGACAAAGAGGCCATCTCAAGCATTGAAAATTTCACAGGTATGGTTGTCGAACCGAACCTTGCGAGACATAGTGACATCACAAAAAGCATAAGCCGCAAAATCCCTCTTAGCTTACAGGATATTTTCAACCAACAGAGCTATGGCCGGGCCGCAAAGGTTGCCATGGCCTGTGTTTTTATCCTGTTTGTCACCTTGAGTGTCTTTGCTGCCCGCTATGTCTATTTTGAGAAATATGGGACCATTGCAACGGTTGGCGATTCAACCATTTACAAAAACCATGACATCATGATTGACGCCCAAAAAGACGGCAAACTATCCCTGCTAGGCCGAGGTGCAAGGGCCAGTGGTTTTTACTCAGTCTCCTTCAACAACCTCATCTCCCTGGAAACCTTTATTGAGAAAAAGAAGGACGACTTCTCAGATAAACAACACCAGTGGCTTAGTTGGACACTCAACAAGCGAATCAACTCCTCTGCCCCTCAGAGAAATATCCAACTCACAGAAGTAGAGAAACCTCCACAGGGATAGAAATAATCCAGGCAATCAGGGCGAAGTTACAACAGTGACAGATTGTTGAAACACGGGGCACAGCTATTTCACGGTAAAAAGCTTTTTCTTCGCCACTCAAAATAACTCAAACTGAATATACGCGGGGTAAATAATATGCCTGAAATTCTTTCACATACCCCGTCAATATCAAAGCCTCTAAAGATATTACGAGTTGCATTTAAACTTTCCTGTTTCTTGTCGTTCTCACTAATTTTCTGGTTAGGCCCACCAGTATCTTTCTCAGCAACCGTTCTTTCCAAGATACAGTTTGAATGGACATACGACACAACTTATCCCGGCTTAATGGGCTACATGATTTACCAAGAAAACCAGCCCATTATCAACATTAATGATCCAATTATTCTCGCAACCAGTTTGGAAGTATACCTTATATCCGGCCAACAAAACACTTTTACCATTACGGCCTATGATAATCTAGGCAATGAAAGCCTTCCCTCACCACCATTTATTGTGGACGTACCAGCAGAAGATGTTTCAGGGAATATCCCACCTGTTGCTAGCATAGAAATTTCAACATTAAGCGGCCCAGCACCCCTTACTGTTGATGTAAGTGCCACCACGTCAGTTGACTATGACGGCACTATTATTTCCTTTGCCTGGAATTTTGGCGATGGCGGGGGCTCCAGCTATGAAAACGATTCCCACACCTTCGACACACCAGGCACATACATAGTCATCCTTGAGGTTACAGATGACGCAGGCTCACTCGCAACAGCAGGGACCACCGTTACCGTTACCGACCCGCAAGCTATCCCAAATCAGCCTCCGACTCCCTTAATATATACGACAACAAATAGTGGCCCAGCGCCGCTGGATGTTCTTTTTGACGGGACTGACTCAACTGATTCAGACGGTACAATCATTGATTACTCCTGGGATTTTGGCGATGGCAGTTCAGCCCGTGGCATTTTTGTCAATTACACATACCCTGCAGTCGGCACATTTACAGGGCAATTAACAGTTAGTGACGATGCTGGCGCTTCAGCCTCTGAGCAAACAGTTATCAGTGTTGTTGCCTCTACCCCTCTTAACAATCCTCCCCTGGCTGTTATAAATGCGAGTCCATTAACCGGTTCCGCCCCTTTGACACCCACATTTTCTGGTGCTGACTCAACCGATTCAGATGGGGTGATAAAAACCTACGACTGGGACTTTGGCGATGGTTCCACCGCTCGTGGTGTCGATGTTTCCCACCAATATCTTACAGCTGGAACCTATACAGCCACCCTCAATGTGACTGATGACATGGGTGACACAGGTCAAGCACAAATTATCATTTCAGTCTCTGAAGAAACCCCAACTTCCACAGTAATTTACTCGGACGACTTCACAGCAGACACAAGTTCTTCGTACACCAATATTAACGGCAAACTCTCTGTCCTAAATGGCACTGCCCATGGTTCGGACTGGCAAATAACCTTTGCCCACCACAACCTGTCCCTCGGCACAAGTGATCACTGGGTTGAGGCAGATGTCACCTACAATGGCCTTTCAAGCAGCGCTGGCCTCATTGCCCGTGTTAACACAGCCAATAATACAGGCTATGCAGCCTATTTTTCAGCTGGAAAAATAAACCTTAACCGCTTCGCCGGCACTTCACAATCCTGGCTTGCCAGTGTGGCTGGAGCCTATGGGGATGGGACCTATACCTTAAGAATGGTGGTCACAGGCAGCACCATACAGGTTTATGTTGATGGCGTTCTTAAAATTCAAAAGACAGACATCACCTACCCGGATGGCCTCCATGCCGGCTTCCGCATTCATCGTGGTAGCGACAACGCAGATGTGACCGCAGACAATCTCAAGGCAGGTATCGGCTCACCTCCTCCCTTCCCAAAACAAAACACCCCCCCGGTGGCACAAAATACCAGTTTTACAACTCAAGAAGATTCTACAGCAAAGGGCACCTTTGTTGTCTCAGATCTTGACGGTGACCCATTAACCACATCCATTGTCACCAATGGCACTTTGGGAAATGCAACAATAACAAATTCGCTGACCGGTACATATAGCTACACACCGGATCCTGATGTTTCTGGCACTGACAGCTTCACCTACAAGGCCAACGACGGCACAGCTGATTCCAATGTCAGCACTATTACTATAACTATCACCCCCTTAAACGATCAGCCTTTAGCTGCCAACGACACAGTCTCAACCATCGAAAACAACGCTGTCATCATCTCTGTACTCGCCAATGACAGAGATATCGACGCCGACAAGCTAACCATCAACGCGACTACTATGGGAGCTAACGGCAGCGTAACGAACAATACGATTTCCCTCACCTATACGCCGAACGCCAACTGGTATGGCACAGATACCTTCTCCTACACGATCAGTGACGGCAACGGCGGCATGGACACAGCTACGGTCACCGTGAACGTGTCCCCGGTGAACGATCCGCCTGTGGCGCAAGATAGCTCCCTGACAACCACCGAAAACACCCCAACAAGCGCTGCCCTCATGGCCGCCGACATTGAAGGAGATCCGCTGACCTATGCCATTGTCGCCAACGGCACCTTAGGCACCGCAGTTATCAGCGATCCCGCCAGCGGAGCCTTCACCTATACCCCGAGGGCAGGCACCTCCGGCACGGACAGTTTCACCTTCAAGGCCAACGACGGCACAGCTGATTCCAATGTCGGCACCATAACTGTGACTATTAACAAGGTGGTCAGCACCTATGGCATCAACGACGATTTCAGCACCGACAGCAGCAGTAGTTACACGGTAATCTCCGGCGCCATGACCGTCTCAGATGGCAAGGCCCATGGCCAGCAATGGGCCGACACTCGGGTATTGCACAACAGAGCCATTGACAGTGACGATCAATTCGTTGAGGCGGACGTCTACTACTCAGGAGCTACCCAGGGTGCCGGCCTGCTTATTCGCCTCGAACCGACACTAGGCACAGGATATCTTGCCTACTTT
>JBDLIE010000048.1:0-20536 GCA_039715015.1 Thermodesulfobacteriota bacterium | reverse complement strand
TTAACGCATAACAGAGTTATCAATATTCATTTTGAAAAGTTAATTAAATTAACCCTGAATTAATATTGTGATTGTTGTCCGGTGCATACCAAGGACTACTTCTATGGCCATTAAAACCCATCGATAAAGTTAACATTTAAGGTACCCACATAACGGGCCCAGCTAGACTGTTTTGGCACCGAAAAACAGGTTGCATCGGGGAAAAATGTTTTATGGCTAAAGAGTAACGTGAACATTGAATATGTTCGAGAGTAACAGACTGAAAATCCGTGTGTCCCTGGTTCGATTCCTGGTCCCGGCACCAAGACATTAAAGGGTTTGTAGCTTTTTGGCTACAAACCCTTTTTTTGTTTCTGGTCGCTCTCTGGTCGTTGTTGGTTATCTTCTCTGTGGGCATGCAACCGCGAAAGGGTGTAAAGAAACAAAGGGATTCTCAGCCGCAACCAGTCCCGGTCCCCTGGCAGCTCCCACCAGAGCAACTCTTCTTCGCCCGTCTCTTCATGGTATTTATTCCCTCACCCGTATAAACGGCCTTTAACCCCACCTCAATAAAGCCAGACATGGTCACCGGCTTTATCCCGGCATCGGAAAAAACCTGGCGCGGAGACTCGCCCATATCACTGACCAGCACGGCCCGGCAATCATGCAGAAGCCTGGTCAAGGCCTGCCAGCGGCCAATACCTCCACCAGGAATGGGTGCAGGGCGTTCCTCAATGAGCCTATAACCCTCTCCTTCATGACCATAGATCAAAAACTTGGTGGTCTCACCAAGATGCTGGTTAACCAGCATGCCCTCCAGGCTGGATACCGCCACATAAGGCCTCGGTTTATAGGTGGCAGCCGGCATGGTAGAGCAGGCATTCAAACACCCGGCCATCTCGCCGGAGCGGTCCTTGCCAAGCAGGCCCACGGCATCGGCTCGGCAGCGCTTGCAATGGCGCATCTGGGGCAGATATTCTTCACATTTATTGCGTAGTTTATTCATGGTGGGTTTATCCGGTTCGCCGAGATCTGCAAAGGGGGTATCGGCGTTGGGCAGCATGGCCATGCAATTAAAGAGATCAACACCCATAGAGGCCATGGCTTTGGCTGTTTCTTCGGCATGGTGATCGTTGACCCCGGGGATGGTGATGAAATTGACCTTCACCGTGACGCCGCGACTCTTCAGTTTCTCAATGGCCTTCATCTGGCGGGCCAGGAGAAGCTCAGCTGCCTGGATATCGCGGTAGACGATATTGCCGTCCCGGACAAAGGTGTAGATCTTTCTGGTGATCCGCGGATCAATACCGTTCACGGTCACCGTGACATGGGAGACACCAATATCAGCCACCTCGTCCACATGGGGTGCTATTCCTAAGCCATTACTGGATAGACAGAGGATGAGATCAGGGTATTTGCGACGCAAGAGTTGCATGGTGCCCAAGGTCTCATCGGCATTGGCAAAAGGGTCGCCAGGCCCGGCAATCCCGGCCACACTGATGCGCGGCTCGGCAATCAGCACCTTTTCCATATAGACTACGGCCTGCTCAGGTGACAGGATGGTGGAGGTGACACCTGGGCGTGATTCGTTCACACAGTCATACTTACGGTTGCAATAATTACATTTGATATTGCATTTGGGAGCTACCGGCAGATGGACCCGTCCGAATTTGCCCTTTACCTTGGCATTGAAACAGGGATGGCGGCTCAGGTCAGGTGATATGGTGTTGATTGTCTTCATGGTGTGCTCCGTTTTTATATTTAAATAGTCCTGTGTTTACATATAGGAATAGCCAATCGGCGAATCGCTCTGCTTCCTGGCGATCATGGCGTTTACCACCATGTCAAAGAGGCTCTGCGCCCCCCGGTAACCAAGGTGGAGGATGCGCTGGCCGCCCATGCGGTCGTGAATGGGGAAACCCACCCGGATCATGGGGATCTCAAGCTTACGAGCCAGGGGATAGCCCTTGGAGTGGCCCACCAATAGGTCGGGTGCTAGCTCCTCCGCCATCTCGCTGATATCGAAAAAGTCCATACCCTCAAAGACCTGGGGTTGCTCAGGCAGGATGTCGCTTGTGGCCTCGCTAATCTTCTCAGCGAGCTTGCCACTCTTACCGCCCGAAGCGCAGAGCACCGGCATCACACCGATCTCGGCCAGAAAGGCACAAAGGCCAACAACAAAATCTTCCTCGCCGTAAACAATGGCGCGCTTGCCATAGATGTATTTATGGCCGTCCA
This sequence comes from Thermodesulfobacteriota bacterium, assembly GCA_039715015.1. Lineage (GTDB taxonomy): Bacteria > Desulfobacterota > Desulfobulbia > Desulfobulbales > SURF-16 > BM506. The sequence goes on along the minus strand of JBDLIE010000048.1, from coordinate 18,319 downwards.
CATAGCTGTCCACTAGCCGTCCCCGCTCCAAAACGTGTTTGCTGGGCGTTGGCTGGCCGCTTAGTTCGGCAAGGGTCTGAAAAAATCGGTCACTGGCGGTGATGCCCATAGGTAGTGGCATCTGCTCCTGAGGCACCTGAAATCTTTCTTTAAGGATGGCGCCAGCGCTCTCTTCGGCCATGGTGTGGCCAAATTCCAGGGAAGCCAGGCTGTCGCCCATGGCCTTGATGACAGAAAGGGGGGTGCCACCAGACTGGATCTTCTCATAGGTCTTGGCAGCCGTGCCATCCATGGTCTCGGAGATATCAGGCAAAATAGTGGCATTCAGGCCATAATCAGCGACAATCTCTTTGAGATAGCGGATATCAGCAGGCGATACAAAACCAGGCAGGATGTTGATGGTATCACCAGTGTCGGGCTTCTTGTCATCTTTGCCGGCCAGGGTGTCCACCACCGAGGCGACGGCATCGTGAAAGCCTTCCATATGGGTGCCGTTATAGCTGGGGGTGGAAACCTGAACCATCAGCGGTTTGTCACCCGCCACCTCGCGGTCATACTCGTGGAGGAAGAGGCGAACATCATCACCAATGGTTTCGGTAAGGCAAGTGGTGGCAATGCCGATGAGTTTGGGTTGATATTTCTTGGTGACATTCATCAGACCAAGCTTGAGATTAGGGCCACCGCCGTACACCGCATGCTTCTCAGAGAGCGATGACGAGGCAATATCAATGGGCTCGTTAAAATGGCTGATGATATAGCGCCGCATATAGGTGGCGCAGCCCTGGGAGCCGTGCAAATAGGGAACAGCGCCCTCAATGCCCTTAAAGGCGAGGGCTGCGCCAAGAGGGGTGCAGAGCTTGCAGGCGTTGGTGGTGGATATGTAGTTTGGTTTGAGATTCTTAGTCATCTGAACTACCTCTTTTAAACCTTTCGGTAAAACGCCAGACCGGGCTCATCACCGATGAGTAGACCTCTTCGGCGAAATTAAGCATGCCGACAAAGCCGGCCAGGGCCTCCTTGCGTTCATGGTTATGGTCGCAAAAACCAACCCCCAGCTTATAGGCAATAGGGCGTTCCTTGACGCCGCCCACAAAGATATCCACATCTTTTTCTTCAAGAAAACTGGTGAGTTCCAGAGGGTTGGTGTCATCAACAATGATGGTGCCCGGGTCAGTGATCTCGGCAAGCTCCCTGTACTCCTCTTCAGTGCCAGTCTGGGAACCGACCATCACCACCTCCATGCCCACCAGCCGGAAGGCCTTAACCAGGGAAAAGGCCTTAAAAGAGCCGCCCACATAGATGGCCGCCTTCTTGCCGGTCAGCGCCTTTTTGTAGAATTCAAGTTTGGGAAGCAGAACCTCAAGCTCTTCCTTGACCAGCTTCTGGGTGCGGCGGAGGATGTCAGGATCGTTAAAATGAGAGGCGACGTCATAGAGGGCCTGGGCCATATCCTCAACGCCGAAATAGGAGACCCGCATGGAAGGCACGCCATACTCGTCCTCCATCATCCGGGCCAAGTCCATTGTGGAGCCGGAACATTGCACCACGTTCAGGGCAGCGCCATGAGCCCGCTTTATATCAGCCACCCGGCCATCGCCGGTGATGTTGGCCACCACCTCAACGCCGATCTTGTTGAAATAATCGCGGATCATCCAGATCTCGCCAGCCAGGTTAAAGTCGCCGAGGATATTAATAGAATGGGGGGAGATGCCCGTGGTGTCGCCGGTGCCGATGAGCCGGGCCATAGCATTGCAGGCCGCAGTATAACCAGCCCGCTTATTGCCTTTAAAGCCTTCTGATTTCACAGGGATCACCGGGATGCCGGTCTCTTCCTCTACCTTCTTACACACCGCCTCCAGATCATCACCAATAATGCCGACAATACAGGTGGAATAGACAAAGGCGGCCTTGGGGCTATGGCGCTCTATAAGTTCGGTAAGGGCGGCATAGAGCTTCTTCTCGCCGCCAAAGACGACATCCATTTCCTGCAGGTCAGTGGAAAAGGAGAGGCGGTGGAGTTCCGGTCCGGAAGACAGGGCTCCTCTGATATCCCAGGTATAGACCGCACAGCCAATTGGGCCGTGGACAAGGTGGAGGGCATCAGCAATGGGGTAGAGCACCACCCGCGAGCCGCAAAACACGCAGGCCCGCTGGCTGACCGCCCCGGCCAGGGAATCTTTATTACAGACCAGGTTAAAGGGCTGCTCACCGGTGCGGTGGATCTGGTCTTGGCGTTCTTTGAGGGCAGCTTCCATATATATTCTCTCGTTGAGTTATCTGTCGTGGGTAGACGTTGATAACAGTAGAGAGCAATGGCTGTGCCAGAAGGATTTTTTCTTTTGGAATGGCGCTAGATCAGGGGTATAGATTGCGTTTTGGTGATTTGTGAGGTTGTGAGAGAGGGGGAGGGAGTTGTAGGAAAGGTTACAAAAAGGAAAGGGGGATTCTCTTTTGTTTGTCTGGTTTATAGGGGAAATGACAAAAAAAACCACGATTCTCAAAAGCAAGAGAGTCGTGGGTTAAGGGGAAATCTATTCTGGTATAAAGCTATGATGACTATGGGCCATTTCCACCACTATCATAAGCAAAATTACATGGGCTTTACACCCACCAAATCTGACGTTTGGCCGGGTTGCCGTTTTTCTCAAAAACATCGCCCGATTCTTTGAGGACAGAGTCAAGCTCCTCAACGGTGAAGTCGTAGCCATCTTCAGCAGCCAGGGTTACAAACTCCTCCATGGTTGCGGGAACATCGTATTTAGCGCGTACATTTTTGTCCTCGCCACCGGCAACAAGTAGGTCTTCAACATCTTTCTTTGCCATGGTTTTTCTCCTTATACATTAAGATTAATTTGCTTATAGGTTTGTCGTAAGGGCCTGTACTTCCCCGGCAAGCTCTAGCATACCGGCCACCTCGGCCATGGTAGGAGGTGTGATGGTATAGCTGTCCACATCACAAATCTCTTGAAAGGCATCTAGAGATTTGAGTTCTTCGCCAAGACCGGCCAGGCCGCCGGGTAAAAACTCACCCATAGATTCCACCAGATCGTGCATAGTGTGGTTATAGGGTAGGTTGCCGCTCTTCATGAGCAGGGCCATAATCAATTTTTCAATGGCCATAGCCACCAAGTTGTAGAGAATCTCGGAGGTAAAGGCCTGACGCCCTCCGGAATAAGCATTAGTAGCCGTGGCCAGAAATTGATTGCCCTCCTGCAGAAACTCCTGCCAGCCGCCGATGGGATCTCTCTTGATATCGCTAAAGCCGACCAAGTTGACCGCTGGGGATGTCTGTGTTTGCAGCATGGCTTTACCTCCTCACAAATTTTACGCCGGTAGGCCGCCTGCGGAGACAAATAAGCTCCGTGGTCTGCCAGCCGAGTGCCTTATAAAATTCCAGGCCGTTTTTATTTTTGCGATCAGCAAGGAGCTGAAGTCGCCCTATTTTTCTCTCTCCAGCCCACTGCTCCAGGGCCTTCATCAATTTTCGCCCCACACCCAGGCCCTGCCATTTCTTGGCAACCACCACATCTTCAACCAGCAGGGCAGCTCCTCCCTCTGCCGTTGATATGGTGAGCTGGCCAGTGGCCATGCCGAATACCCGACCCTCGGCCTCAGCCACCATGATAACGGCGCCCTCATGGGCCAGCATCATGGCAAGGCCCTGGTGCTGGCAGACTGTGTCAAAGTCAAAATCCTCCTCAAGGGCAAAGAGGATACGCAGCAGGCCCACCAACGCATCAAGATCGGCGGTCTGGGCTGGGCGGATACGAGTAGTTGTCATGGCCTGCCCTTCAGGCGCACTCCCCAAATTCGATGCGGATGCTTTCATCATCATCCTGGGTCAGGGTGTATAAACTTCCATCTGCAAAGCGCACTTCATGGCTGAGGCCGATCTCCTTTAATGTTTCGGTATCGCGACTCACCATAGCTCTATCTGCCTCGCTGTTTACATGGATCAGAATCTCCTTGTCGCTTTCGGTAAACTGGAGCAGAAAGGAGTTGTGCGCCAGAAATACCAGATCCTCATAGGCATAGGAGATATCCGTACCTGCTGCCTCAACGATAGTTTTGAGTTTTCCTAAGGGTTTGGAGGTCATTGCTTCTCCTTGCTCAGTATTTATGATGAGATGAGATACTCCGCCGCAGGTTCGCCGTCTTCCAGACCATCAAGGATGGTATCGATTATCTCTTCGCTGTTCACACCCTTGAACCACCAGTTCTCAGGCTGAATGACCATGATCGGCCCACTGTCACACTGTTTAAGACAGGTGGTGGCGGTGATCAGACAGTCCAAGCCGCGATCAAGAACCTCTTCTTCGATGTATTGTAAAAAACCGTCCGTCTGCTTATGGCAGATGCCTTTCTTGTCACCTGCGACGCGAAAGCTCTGGCAGACTATGATCTGTCTTTCCGGGATTGCCATGATGTATCTCCTTATTATTTCCGTTTTCCTTAAGTTACTCCGCCCCTTCGAGGGGAGAAGGCTAGGATGAGGGGTGAGCAGAAAGGATGGAACTCCTTCAGATTTCCACCCCTCTCCCAATCTTGGGAGAGGGGATTTGACGAGTTGATATTTTAATTTATTTTTTACATTTTTCTTTTTTGCCGCCGCCATAAAGAACGTCAACCGTGCCTTCGACATTGTCATTAATGAGGACGATAGGCAGGCCGTGCCGGCCTAAAATGTCGCGGGGCTTCTGGCCGGCACTTTCCGCCAGAAGGACAAAACAATCGTCTAAAGTTTCGGCCACCTGCTGCCAACGGCTTTCGCCGCCGCCAGGCTCAGGCAAATCTCGGGCCTCAAGCAGACAGGCCAAACCGTCTTCCCTTGGGCCATAAATCAGAGCCTTAATGGCCTGGCCCAGATGGAGATCGATATCCATGCCGTTGGAGCTCAATGCCGCCACATTGGGGCGGTCAGCAGTGGCCTTGGGCAGGGCCATGGTTTCGCAGGAGTCCTGGGGTGTTATTTCTCCAAGGCCTTCCGCTTTAAGGGGCTGGGCAGTCGTAAGGTGCCCTGCCGCCGACTCGCTCAGGCGCTCCATTGTTTCTGGTGCAGGCAAGGCCAGGGAGAGCTTCTCTTCACCCTCAGACCAGCCTTTGCCGGGCAACAGGATCATGGACTCTGCGCCGAGGCTGGAGACGAGGCGGGCTATTTCCTCCACCTCTCCTTCATTGACGTTAAGATAAACCGTGGTATGGACAGCCACTTCTATTCCAGCAGCGTGGCAAGCCGAAATACCCTTGCCCTGTTCATCAATTAGGGTTGCAGCGGCCTTGGCCAGTGGCATATTCCGTTTGCCGGGCCGAATCCAGGCATACAGCTTCTTCATCGTCTCCGGTTTAACTGCATCCACCAGCAGAGTGACCTTGCTCACACCATGCTCGGCCAACAGATCAGCATTCTCGGCAAGACCCAGGCCCAGGGTGGTAATCCCAAAGGCAAATTCCGGATGCTTCTCGCGCAGCATAGCCAGGATCTCCAAGGTCATGGGCAGGGTAGCCAGGGGATCTCCCGGGCCATTAATATCCAGCCCGGCGATGGACCTACCCCTTTCCTGCAGGTCGTCCACCCAGGTCAGGGCTCCATAAAGAGGAATCGCCTGGGGCAATTTCTCGTCCCCGCCGAAACGGGAACGGGCTGCGGCATGGGGGGCCACCGGCAGGGTGATCCACGCCGGGACCTTGCAGCCGCAGCCGCCACCATCGCTATTTTCTTTGATGGGGATAATGGTCATTGGTTAAACTCAATTTAAAAATTGGTGTAGGAGACCGCCCCTGCGGGCGATGATCGCCCCAAGAAGCGTGAATTCTTATCGCCCGCAGGGGCGGGTGCCTCGGAGGAAATACCCTTGGGGTGCTCCTACGGATATTAATTAAAGGACAAGTTCGAACTTCTCTTCCGGGGCATCGCGATCCATGCGATCCATCAACACACCAAGAATCTTCTCAAGGAGACGCAGGCCGCCCTTATAGCCGACAGTGGGGAAGTACTGATGACCCTGACGATCTAAGATGGGGAAACCCCAGCGTACGTAAGGCACATCCTCGTCACGGGCAATATACTTGCAGTAGGTATTGCCGAGCAGCAGATCCACAGGCTCGTTCTTGATCCACTGGTGGAGCAGGAAGAGATCGCCCTTGGCCTTGACATTGACCTCGCAGCCCATGTCTTTGGTGATTTCCTTGATCCGTTTCTCGAACTTCTTGCCCGGTGTACCGGTGACAATATGAACTGGTTTCATGTCCATGGAGACCAGGAACTCGGTCATGGCAATGAGCTGATCCGGGTCACCCACAAGAGCAACCTTTTTGCCATACAGGTACTGGTGCATATCGGAAATCATGTCCACCAGCTGGCCGCGTTCATGGGCGATCTCGTCAGGGATGCTTACCCCGGCAATGGTCCGCAAGGCATCGATGAAACGATCGGTGGCCATGAGACCGAAGGGCATGTCCAAAACCGAGCAGGGCACCTTGTGGGCGGTATCGAGCGACCTGGCCGCATCGGCCGAACACCATTCGCCCAGGGCCAGGGTACCCATGGAGTCGCCACAACTCTGCAACTCGGCAACAGTAGTTCCGCCCTCAGGAAACATCTTGTACTCGCCGGAAAGCGGGCCATTCAGCACGCCGGAGGTGTCTGGGAAGAGAATGGTATTGACCCCGATGACGGCAGTCATCCGCTTGAGTTCCTCCATATCGGCAGGCTCCACCCAACCAGGGATTATGTTGACCTTACCGTTCTTCTTGCCTGTGGTCTCGGCCATCATGGCCATGGACTTAACCATACTGGCAAAGCCTGTGACATGGGAGCCAGCGTAGCTCGGCGTGGAACAGCTGATAACATGCTTACCCTCAGGGATCTTGCCTTCGTCCGCCGCCTTTTTCTTGATCTGGGGCAGATCGTCACCGATGGTCTCGGACAGACAGGTGGTATGAACAGCTATCACCTCTGGCTCATAGACGTTGAATATATTGTTGATGGCCTGCAACATATTGGCCTGACCGCCGAACACCGAGGCACCCTCGGTGAACGAGCTGGTGGCGGCAGAGATAGGCTCTTTATAATGCCGGGTTAAGGTGCTGCGATGATAGGCACAACAGCCCTGGGAACCATGACTATGAGGTAGGCATCCGTGGACGCCCAGAGCCGCATACATGGCACCGATGGGCTGGCAGGTCTTGGCCGGATTAATGGTCAAGGCTTTGCGCTCGGTGATTTCTTTTGGTGTATGTCGTAATAACATTGATCTATCCTCAATGATTTTTGTTGATTCGAACCGGGAGACAGATTTAATTTTTCTCCGATTTGAGGGGACTGAATTTATTTCACGGGTTTGGTGAAAATCATTCTGTCCCCGGCTTCGGAGCTGGAAAAATAAAATCTGTCCCCTGACTTTATTCGCTCAATTTAGAGGGTTACTCCCAGTTGTACGATGCCGTCAGCTGAGCGTTCTTCTGCCAAGGGGCCTTCATATAACTCCAAACCCTGGAGTTCACCAGGCGGTCAATCTCCTTGTAGAAGTTGATGGCACCCTGGAAACCGGCATATGGGCCGCCGGAGTCATAGCTATGGAGCTGCTTCATGGGCACACCCAGTTTCTGGATGGAGTACTTTTCTTTGACACCGGCGCAGAAGATATCCGGCTTCATGATTTCCACCAGCTTCTCGGCCTCGTACTGATTGAGGTCGTCAACAATGATGGTGCCCTTGTCCATATCCACAGACAGACCGTCATATTCCTTGAATTTGAAGCCGGCCTTATCAAGCGCCTTCATCTCTTTGTCGGTCTTGCGTGGCTTGAAGCGGGTCTCGTCTGCTTCGACTGTGATCTCCTCAATATTGCGGCTGTCAGCATCGAGCTTGATGTTGGGCAGCACCTGGCGACCTTCGTAGTCGTCCTGATGGCCAAACTCATAACCGGCCGAGATAGTCTTCATGCCAAGCTCGTCAAAAAGCTCCTTGTAATGATGGGCCCGGGAGCCGCCGACAAACATCATGGCTGTTTTTTCTTCGGTGCGTGGCAAGATATCAACAAGTGATGCTTCAACCGCTGGCATCTCTTCGGCAATGACCTCTTCCACTTTGTCAATGAGCTCCTGCTCGCCGAAATACTCGGCAATCTTGCGCAGAGACTTGGCCGTGGCCTTGGCACCGATGAAGTTTACCTTGATCCAGGGGATGCCGTACTTAGTCTCCATCATATCAGCTACATAGTTAATCGACCTGTGACACATGACCGCATTGAGATCAGCGGTATGGGAAGAGGCAAACTGATCATAAGTGGAGTTACCGGAAAAGGTGGAGATACAGCTGATCCCACATTTAGCAAAGATCCGGTCAATCTCGAACCCGTCGCCGCCGATGTTGTACTCGCCGAGCAGGTTGATCTTGTACTTGCCTGGTTTTTCCTCGTCATTTTCGCCGACAATATGCCTGAACACCTGGTTGTTGGCGATATGGTGGCCGGCTGACTGGGAGACTCCCTTGTATCCTTCACAGGAAAAGGCGTAGACATTACAGTCGCCGAGCTTTTTCTTCATGTTGGCGGTCACGGTGTGGATATCATCGCCAATAAGACCTACGGGGCAGGTAGCGAATACGGCTATAGATTTGGGATGAAAGAGATCGTACGCCTCTTGAATCGCCTTTTCCAGCTTCTTTTCACCGCCGAAGATGATGTCTTGTTCCTGCATATCCGTCGAAAAGCAGTAGGGCATAAAGTTTGCGCCGTCCGCCCCGGCATCGGTCTGATTACGTCTGGTGAGCCAGGAGTAAAATCCACAACCAATAGGGCCGTGGGTGATGTTGACGATATCACGGGTTGGCCCCAGGATAACGCCTTTACATCCGGCGTAGGTACAGCCGCGCATGGTGATAATCCCCGGAATGGTGCGCACGTTTGCGGTGAGCGAGGGGGTATCATTCTGCAGGGCTTCATTTATCATTATCTGCTTGGCACGTTTGCGGGCCACCTTGGGCGGATACTTTGCTATAAGTTCCGCCTTAATGTCGGCAGGATCCCACTGCACCAGCTTTTTTGTTGTTGCCATTATATTTCCTCCTTATGAAATGGACTTAACGCCCACCTCACCAGTCCTGACCCGGACTGCATCGCTTATGGGCAAGACAAAAACCTTACCGTCGCCCGGCATGCCGGTCTGGTTTGTGTTGACAATCGTTTCCACTACGCAGGCCACCTGGCTGTCTTCCACCACGGCAGTAATCATCCGCTTGGGGTAGAGCTTGCCCTTTTCACCGAGGAGGGTAGCGGCCTCTTCATAGCCTTGCTCCGCGCCCTCCAAGATCTGGGGATTGACGAAGCCAAGACCCCGGCCATGGGCCTCGTGGGCAAAGAAGGCATCTACACCACAATCGGTGAGGGCCTGCTTGGTCTGGTTCATCATGTTAATGCGCACAACGGCGATCACCTCTTTCATGCCGCCACCTCCTCTGCAGCGGTCTCCTTGACACCGGAGCTAATGGTGTAGGATTCCTCCACTTCGCTGACAAAGATTTTGCCGTCACCAAAGGCACCTTTACCTGCGGAACGGGCGGTATCCATAATGGTTTCAATAACGAAATTCTTGTCCTCCGCTTTGACCACGCTCATCAGCATGACCTTGGGAAGCTCATCATAGGTGACCTCGCCGATTTTAATGCCGCGTTGTTTACCGCGACCGGCAACAGCATATTTGGTAACAGCTGGGAAGCCTGCATCCATAAGAGCGGCAAGCACGGCGTCCGCTTTTTCAGGACGAATGATTGATCTGATCATAGTTAGCATTGTTTTATCTCCACATTGGCCGTCCTCGACCAACACTTATTGTTTATCTATTTCGATACCCGTGTAGCCGGGAATCAATAATTTTTGAGGAACGCGCAGGGTGATTGAAAAAGTTCACGAGCGCCGGCAAAGCAAGGAAGAGGGCGTTGAAGAAACGGAGCGTATATGAAATACGCGAGTATTCTTCAACGTTCTCTGACGCCGCATTGCCAAGCGCAGTAGTTTTTCAACATCCTGTCTGCTTAGGCGGCCTCCATAAGGCCATACTCCATCAACAGCGCCTCAAGCTCTTCGATCTCAAGGGGGCTTGGGATGACGAACATTTCGTTCTCGTCAATGGCCTTGGCTAAGCCCCGATAGGCATCGGCCTGGGGAACCTCGGGCTTCCATTCGATAACAGTCTTCCGATTAATCTCGGCCCGCTGCACATCATTGTCACGGGGCACAAAGTGGATCATCTGGGTACCGAGTTTCTTGGCAAATTCCTCGATCATCTCTGCCTCATTATCAACAGCGCGGGAGTTACAGATCAGGCCGCCCAGGCGCACGTTGCCGGACTGGGCGAACTTGACGATACCCTTACTAATATTGTTGGCGGCATACATGGCCATCATCTCGCCGGAGACAACGATGTAAATTTCTTCTGCCTTACCATCACGGATGGGCATAGCGAATCCACCGCAAACAACGTCGCCGAGAACGTCGTAAAAGGCGTAATCAAGGGCCTCGCTTTCTTCATAGGCACCGAGACTTTCCAGCATGTTGATGGAGGTGATGATACCGCGACCAGCACAACCAACTCCTGGCTCAGGTCCACCGGACTCGACACAATATGTGCCGCCGTAACCCTCTTTGCGGATATCCTCGAGCTCGACGTCTTCGCCCTCCTCGCGCAGGGTGTCTAGGACTGATTTCTGGGCCAAACCACCTAACAAGAGGCGCGTTGAGTCCGCTTTAGGGTCGCAACCAACAACCATAACCTTCCGTCCTAATTCGACTAAGCCGGCCACCGTGTTTTGAGTGGTGGTGGATTTGCCGATACCGCCTTTTCCGTAAATTGCTACTTTTCTCATGACTAATGTCTCCTTGAGTAGAATTTGGCGGCTGCCCTCTCTCAATTGCAGCCGTAATTATTTGTTTCGGGTCTCTTTGCGCTAGAAGGGAGCCCCTTGCTTCCGAGGTACAGCAGGAACAATTTCAAGGGTTGTGCCATTGAGAAATATTTTTTTTATTTTCCTTTACCAGCAAGGGTTAAGCGGCTATTGGCCTGTTGAAAAGAACTCGAATCGGCATCCGCCATTTTGTGACGTTGCCGACATTTTGGAAGAAAGATGACAAAAAGGTAGAGCAATTTAGGAAGCCAAAACTATGAAATGATCACTACGGGAACAGAAGGTTCATCACGAAATTCTGAGAAACCAAATTGAGCAATCATCTTTTCCCCTAGCGCCCCTCTTCAAAACAACGAAAAAAGACAAAATTGTAGAAATCCCACCCCTCCACCTACAAAAAAGTAGTCATTTCTATCAAAAATGGCCCGAAAATGGCGTTTTTACGACATGGCACGTATGTTGCTCTACCTTGGTCGAAAGCCGACAATTATGGTCTGGAGAGAGGCCGCAGGACTTCCTGCATGGTCGGCAATGAGAGGTTGAACATGGATTATATGGATAAAACGACACTGGCCGCCGACATGCCACCAGCGCCCCCTCATCTGGAGACCCTGAAAATTCGGGCCCTTTCTGAGGTGTGCAAACTCATTGGCGAGGCCGTCCACTTAGATACCACCCTGGGCCGAGTGCTGCAGGTCCTCCACGATATTCTCCGCATGGAGAGAGCATCCCTGGTTCTTGTCGATCCTAAGAGAAAACGCCTGAGCATCAAGGCCTCCTATGGTCTCAGTATCGAAGAGGAGCGCCGGGGCATCTACGGGTTGTCAGAGGGTGTCTGCGGTCAGATTTTTCAGACTGGCTCACCCTGCGTGGTGCCGGATGTCAACAGTGAACCCCTCTTTTTGAACCGCACCGGGGCGCGAAGAATCAGCAAAAAGAAACTCTCCTTTATCGGCGTGCCACTTTTTGTGGAGAGCAGGCCCGTCGGAGTTCTCACTGTGGATTGTCTCTTTGGCCCTGAGGTTGCCTTTGAGGAGGATGTCAGCTTTTTAAATGTCCTTGCCACCCTGATCAGCCAGTTTCTCGTCCTTCACAAGTCCATTGCCCAGAAGGAAGAACGGCTGGTGGAGGAGAATAAATCACTTAAGGCAGAGCTCCATAGCCGCTTTAACCGCCATTACATCATTGGCAAGTCACATGCCATGCAGGAGGTATTCTGGACCATTGAAAAGGTAGCGCCCAGCAAGGCAACCGCTCTGCTCTTGGGGGAATCAGGTACCGGCAAAGAGCTTGTGGCTCGGGCCATCCATGAGGCCAGTCCCAGAAAAGATGGGGCCTTTATCAAGGTTAACTGTGCTGCTCTACCGGAAAATCTGCTGGAAAGCGAACTCCTTGGTCATGAAAAAGGTGCCTTTACCGGGGCCAGTAGCGCCAAGCCTGGCCGCTTTGAGCTGGCCCACGGCGGCACCATTTTTTTAGATGAAATCGGCGAGATGCCGCTCCTCCTCCAGGCCAAGCTCCTGCGTGTAATACAGGAAAGCCAGTTTGAGCGGATCGGCGGCACCCGCACCATCACCGTTGATGTGCGCATCATTGCCGCCACCAATATTGATCTTGAGGAATCGGTCAACCGTGGTCAGTTCCGCAGCGATCTTTTCTATCGCCTCAATGTGGTACCGGTCAGCCTTCCGCCCCTTAGAGAGAGAAGGGATGATATCCCTTTGCTCCTTGAGCATTTTCTGCGCTCCAGCAATGAGCGTAATGATAAGGATGTGATTCTGGCCCATGATGCCCTTGATTACCTGGTCAATTATTCGTGGCCCGGCAATGTCCGGGAGTTGCAGAACCTAGTTGAGCGGTTGGTGATCTTGGCTGATGATATGGTGATCAGGCCCATGGATCTTCACGACCATATGGGTCGGGTGCCTCATGTTCAGGCACCGGAGAGTATGCCAGAGGTACCAGTCAGTATGCCCCAGAACACACCATTTTCTCAGCCCCTTGCCCCCAGCTCGTTACGCGATATGGAACGCCAGGAGATTGAGGCCGCTCTGCGTCGCAACGGCTGGGTACAGGCCCGGGCTGCCCGGGCGTTGGGGCTTACCCAGCGCCAGATGGGCTATCGAATCAAGAAGTTTAACCTGGTCCGGCCCAGCTTTGCCCTGGATGAAGGGAGTTAACCCCCTGAGCACTTGCCCAATAAGGGCTTGCACACCCGTCATACTTTGCAGTGGGGCGCGGCTGACAGCAAGCGGCGAGGGGCTGCTTGCCTATTTTTGGCAGAGCCAACAACGACTTGAGAATTTTTTAAAAGAAGAGACGGAGCAATGGCAAGAGTGGCAGGACCAACGAAAATAGGGCGCAGCATTTTATCCATGGCAATAATGCTGCTCCTGGCCTTGCTACTGGTGCCGCTGCCGGCCCTTTCTGCTGAGGTGCGGCTTTCGGCTGCTGCCAGCATGAACGACGCGGTCAAAGAATTGGTCAGATCATTCACCAAAGAAAACCCCGACATAACGATTCTTCCCAATTTTGCCTCGTCAGGCTCCCTGGCCAAACAGATCCTCCAAGGAGCGCCTGCTGATATCTACATCTCTGCCAACCAGAAATGGCTGGATTATCTCGTCCCAAAAAAGGCCATCAAGCCACAAACAGTCCATGATTTTGCCTATAATGCCCTTGTTTTTGTCGGCAGAGACCAGACAAGGATAAAAACCATGAAGGATGTGGCCTCTCTGTCCCACATAGCCATCGGCAGCCCACGGAGTGTACCGGCCGGCCAGTATGCTGCCCAGGCCATGACAAAGGCTGGGATTTACCAACAGATGGTCAGGGAACATAAGCTGGTCATGGCTAAGGATGTCAGCCAGGCATTGATTTATGCCGAGCGCGGCGAAGTGGACGGCGCCTTTGTCTACCGCAGCGATGCCCTGCTTGGCCGCCATGCTACAATTCTTTTCAACGTTCCGGCAGAGCTCCATGAGCGAATAGTCTACCCCATGGGCCTCACTCTTCATGGCGCTAAAAACAACGCGGCCCAAGCATTTTTTAGCTTTCTCAAGAGCCACGAAGCCAGCAAAATACTCACCAACTATGGTTTTGAGACTGCATCGGTGCCCGATCCTGATTTGCAGCAAAGATGATGTTATCGCTCACCCCTCAGGATATACAGGCCATTGTTCTGTCACTCAAAGTTGCCACGGCTGGCACTCTGCTCTCCCTGCCCTTTGGCATTGCCACTGCCTACCTGCTGGTCTTCACCAGGATTCCAGGCCGCACCCTTTTAGAAGGGATCGTCAACCTGCCTCTGGTATTACCACCAGTGGTTATCGGCTATCTGCTCCTGTTGCTCTTTGGCCAGTCCGGCACCCTTGGTCCGGCTCTGCGCTTTCTTGACCTGCGGATTATTTTTACTCTGAAGGGAGCGGTGATTGCCTCTTCTGTGGTGGGTTTTCCGCTTCTGGTCCGCTCCATCCGTATCGGCATGGAGGGCATCGACGGACACTATCTTCAGGCAGCCCGAACTTTAGGGGCCAAGTGGTGGGACAGTGTGTACACCATTATCCTGCCCCTCTCCGGGCGGGCCATTGTCGCCGGTATGACCCTGATGTTTGCCAGAAGCCTCGGCGAATTTGGCGCAACTATTATCCTGGCCGGCAATATCCCCGGTGTTACCCAGACCATTCCCCTGGCCATCTATGAATATACCAACACGCCGGGAGGCGACAGTATGGCCTTGTCGCTCTGTTTGGTCTCCATAGCTCTTTCGTTTGTTGTGCTGCTGATCAGCGAGGCTTCGGCCCGTTCATTTAGGAAGAGGTAGAGGCGTGCATTTTGAGGTAGATGTCGAAAAAAACATAGGCGATTTTTCCCTGCAGGTTGCCTTTAGTCTGGCCGGAGAAAAATGCGGCATTTTCGGCCCTTCTGGCAGCGGTAAATCCACCCTCATGCACATCCTGGCCGGGCTGCTTAGACCAGACAAGGGTAGGATTATCCTTGATGACTTCACTCTTTTTGACAGCGAAAAAAAGATCAACCTGTCACCTCAAGAGCGCCGGATCGGTGTGGTTTTTCAGCACTCCCACCTCTTCCCGCACATGAATGTCCACCGCAATCTAATGTACGGCTGGCAGCGCACTCCGGCAGCGCAGCGGCGCATCACCCCGGAAGCAATAATTAAGGCCCTCAACCTTGAGCATCTCCTGGATCGTGGAGTGAACAGGCTTTCCGGCGGCGAGCGGCAACGGGTTGCCCTGGGGCGAACCGTGCTTGCCTATCCGCGCCTCATCTTGATGGACGAACCCCTGACCGGCCTTGATCAGGAGCTGAAATTCCAGATTATCCCCTACCTGCGAAAGGTCCTGGAGCAGTTTAAGGTTCCCCTTCTCTTTATCAGCCATTCCCTTGAGGAGATCCGCTTGATGACCGACGAGGTCTTGGTTTTTGATAATGGCCGGCTGGATCAGCGCATGGCTGTCGAAGATCTGGCCCGCCGTCATCTGGTATCAGGCAGCCGGGGTTATGCCAATCTCCTGAACCTAAGCTCTCCGAGCCCACATGGCGATCTTTGGTCTTATAGGTGGGGGAGCAGCGAGCTTATCCTTGCCGAGCCTGGCGACAAGGGCGACAACCTCTTTGAACTGGGCGCCAAGGATGTCACCCTCTTTAAGAAGCACCCTGAGGCCACCAGTGCCCGCAACCTCCTGCCTTGTCTGATTTTGGATGTCTTTGGCGACGGCAATAGGATGGGGGTGGAATTGGCCATTAATGGCGGCAGTATCGTCTCCCAGATCGTGCCGGAATCAGTGCGCGAACTTGATATCAAAAAAGGTGCTGAAGTAGTGGCAGTGATTAAGGCTTCGGCTTTTCGCAGGCTTTACTAACAGGCTGGGTTGCTTACAAAAGGCTGCTGCCATTAATAGCCAGCTGGTAGATTTCCCGGTCATGGAGGGGACGCCTGAGGTGGGCGGCCTGCGTACGCATCCGTTTCCAAAGATGAAGAAAATCGCCATCGTCAGGCTTAGGAATCTGCAAACGCTCTAGGGTGGCGCGCAGGCCATGACGGCCACTGCCTGAACCTAGCAATAATGTTCTTTTCTTGCCAATAAGCTCCGGGGCAAAGGGCTCGTAGGTGGTGGGGTCGGCCAACAGCCCTTGCTGATGAATGCCCGACTCACAGGCAAAAATGGCTTCGCCTAACAAGGGCTGATGGCTGGGGATATGCCGCCCGGTTTCTTGGGCCACCTGACGGCAGAGTTTGACGACCTCTTCAAGATTATATTTTGTCGATCCTTTCTGGAGGACAAGATAAGCAAGGACTTCCTCGAGCCTGCTATTGCCGGCTCGTTCTCCAAGGCCAAGGATGGTCACGTCCCCCCATTTGGCACCGGCGCCAAAGGCCGTGATTGTATTTGCCGTGGCCATGCCGAAATCATTATGGCAATGCACTGCCACATCCAAACCTGTTTCAGCAATTAACCCAACAAGCTCGGCCATCATCGTTGGATCAGCAACACCAACCGTATCGGCAATTCGGACTCGAAAAACCCCGGCATCCTTGGCTACCTTGCCAAGCAGGCGAAGAAAGTCACGGTCAGCCCGACTGCCATCCTCAAGTCCCAGGGCCACCTTCTTAATACCTAGAGAAAGAGCAAGACGCACTGAGGCCGCAACTTTGGCACAGGCCCAGACCTGGTCTTTGCCAAACTTCTTGGCAAGATGGAGGTCCGAGGCCGGGATGGAAAGAGAAAGCACGGAAGGCCTGAGCGTTGCTGCAAAACGGATATCGGCTTCAAGACACCGACACCAAAGTGAAACGGACTGTCCGGGGAAATGTTCACCAACATATCTAGACAGCTTGGCAAGGTCCGGATTGGCAACGGTGGCTCCACCCATTTCAATCTCATCAACGCCGATCATTGCCAATCCGGCGAAGATCTGCTTCTTAGCTGCAAGAGAGAGGTGAATACCAGAGGTCTGTTCTCCTTCGCGCAGAGTTGTGTCTATGAGTCTGAGCAATGTGACGTCTCATGGGTACCATCTCCTGTAAAGCCCCACCCTGGATACCCTACCATTAAGGTATCCAGGGACTTGGAGGAAGGTGGAGATGGCTATTAACTTGTGCGAGGAAGAATTGCGTCATGGGAAGTAAGACAACCATCCTCGCCTGTTAGAAATAGTTATTGCCAAAGGCATGCCACAGACGAGAGAAAAGCGGGAAATATTCTTTCCCTTGTTAAGTGTGGGATAGTTCGTTGCAGAAAATAAGGCAAGGCCAAGTGTTCCATGGGGTGGAATAACATTTATGTAAAACTGCATGTTCTGTGAGCTACAAAATGGTCGTTCAAGGTTTGCAGCGTGAAAACAAGAAACATCAGTCATCAATGAGGAGCCAGAAGAGGGCTGGTTTTATCCCTCAGAGGAAACGAGTGGCACATTGTGAATAGACCTTATTTTAGCAGACACGTTACAAGCCTATTAATATAAGAAAATTGAAATTAAGCTATTGCAGCAAAAGGCTCCATGAGAAATGCTCAAAATCCCGCGGGGGCAACCCCATGTCGGTTCGATCCCGACCTCCGGTACCAGCACAACACAGCCCGAACCCCTAAGAAAATAAAGGGGTTCGGGCTTTTTTCATTGTCTTAATTGTTGTTGGTTCTTTTAGTAGCTTTTGGTAACTTTTTGAAAAGATGTGCAACAAAAATACAACATTTGTCAACAAAAGAGCGTGGCAACCTACCAGGTCAGGAAGGGAAAGACAAAAACATCGGTAACAGCAACGGTGCGCATGAAAGGTCACCGGGCAGTAAGCAGAACATTTCCCTCAAAAATGAAGGCCAGAGCCTGGGCAGGGGAAATAGAGGCTGCTATCCTGGCCAGGAGATATAAAGACCCAAGATTGGCAGACTAGGTACCACTGGGGGCTACCCTGCAAAAATACCAGGACAAAGTGAGCGCCAAGAAGGCTGCTACTACCCATGACAGAGAAAAAAGATCCATTGCTCGGCTCGCAAAAGGCCTGGGCAAAGATACCCCGATCAGCGCAATAACCCCGGCAGTGATGGCGCAATATCGAGATGACCGCCTAGAAGAGATCAGCGCTTACAGTGTCCGGCAGGAGCTTGCCCTACTTTCTGATCTGTTCAATATTGAAAAAATGGAGCAGGAGCTGCCGGTGGAGAATCCGGTCAAAGCTATCAAGCGGCCTCCAGCACCAAAGGGGCGCAAGAGATTTTTGTCTATCAAAGAAGGACATCGGCTTATTGAGGAATGTGCAAAAAGCCGCAACCAAAAGCTCCACCCGTTCATCCTCACCCTCTTGCAAACCGGGATGCGGACCGATGAGGCGGCAAAGCTCCGCTGGAAACAGGTTGATCTCGACAATAGAAGCCTTTCCCTGCAAGACACAAAAAC
>JBDLIE010000047.1:0-20683 GCA_039715015.1 Thermodesulfobacteriota bacterium | reverse complement strand
AGGCCAGCGTCGATCATGGTTGAGAGCTGCCTGGTGAAGATAACCACATCTTTACCGGTAACCTTTGGTTGAAAGAGCGCGATATTTTCAAAAATATCTTTCGGTTGCTCTTTCAGACTGGAGATGCTTATCCTGGTTTTTTTTAGCTGGGCTTCTGCAGCCGCCTCAGTGGGGGCATCAATCTTTCCTTTTCGTTTCTCGCCGTAGGAGTTGACCCCTTTCCACAAATAAATTGGCATATCTTACCTCTTGTTAGACTTCACCTATGTGTAACCAGATGTTTTTTCAGGAGATCCTATATGAAGATTCTCTGAAAAACAAGGAGAATGGAGGTTACACTGTTCTGCCCCCAACTATTGCACCAACCGGTATCGCTTCCAGATCTGGCGGACACCTTCACTTTATCGTTGACAAGGCCATCCAGACCAACTAATAGATACTGTTTTTTAAGAAAACCATCTTACGAACAGTAAAAACGCCAACCAGTCAATAATATTACTTTTATGGCGTTTAGCACAAGATTTTATAGCTAATTTTTTTATAAGGAGCTGAGACATGGCAAAGGCGAGCAAAAACCAAGCGCCCCAAAACACCGAACTGTACAGCAGTGGATTCTTCAATCCTGTCGTTGAGAAATGTGATGGTTGCGATCGTATTATCGATGTCGACAACAGTAAATATTGCCAAACATATGCCCTTCCAGAGGCAAAGTGGAAACTTGGCATCTGTAACTTCGCCACCCACGTGAAGCCGGAGATTAAGGTTGCCAAAATCAAAATCAACCCGCTTAAGGCTGCAAAAAGAGCATCTGCCAAGGGCTAATATTTGTGCAGGCCTTCAAGACAGCCAAATAAAAAACGGCGCTTGTTTTATAACAAGCGCCGTTTTTTATTTGGCATTTGGCCACTGGGTGCGGATAAATTCTTTATCCTCTAAAATCGCACGAAATCTCTCATAATTTTCGGCAAAATGTTTTGGTGCCGAGCCATTTCCGATAATTTCCCCTGCTACTGTCTCCAGCAAACTTCCAGCTCTATCGTTGATGGCATTAAGGACACCATCCATTACCTTTTGAATTTTTGTCTCATAGGGTGGCAGCTCTTTTGTTAAAGCTATTTCAACCAAAAGCGCATTAAGTTCCGGAATGAGTCTGACAATCCTGGCCACATCGTAAATATCAGCAACCCGCAGAAACTCCTCCTGAATTTCAGGGGAAAGTTTCACAAATATCCCACGGAGTTCGTCTTCGCTTGCCACATTCTCCTCACTAAGAAGAAGGCGGATATATGGTGTCAACTCCTCACGGGCCAAATTATTCCGCCCGCACTCGGCAACCAGCCACTCCACCTGCATTTCTGGGCTTCGGGCAATAAACGGCAAGTAATTTTGGTACCACCGTCGTTTACGGTTTTCTTTTTTAGGAGGCTCAGAATCCTGATCCATAATTTTCTCTGATGACCTTATCAATAATGTATGAAAAATACTCTTTGGTAAATGGCTTTGTAACATACTGACTTACCCTTTCACGGTAAGCCATCAAAATAGTAAACAGCTGGGCTTCAGCGGTTAACAACACAAATGGAAGGATCGCTCCCTCTTTATTACTTCTCACCATCTTCAGCAAATCCATACCAGTTAAGCCGGGCATGGACCAATCCGAAAGAACCAGTTTGATCGTCTTGTCTTTTATAATTTTGAGGGCAGGCTTTACCCCTGGGGCCTCATAAACTTCCGAAAAGCCTATTTTATGAAGATGTTTGATTATAATTCGCCTCATTACCATTGAATCATCAACAACAAGAACGGCAATGGACTCGTACGGCACTACGGGGACCATAAAGGTAAGAACAAATGTGTTTTAGAGATAAAAATCAGCCCTAAGGATCTCTTTAGCTTAGTACAAGGTTATCGACAATCGCCACCTCTAATCTAACACAAGATGTATCCAAAGCCGCACAGGCATCAGCATTTTATACAATTGACCCCTCAAGGACGGTACTGTAAAATAAATTTCCCATCAAGGAGTCTCCGCTTATACCGAGTCCAACCCTTGCCAGTTCAAAATAAAAAATAGGCTAACTAATCATGGCAAAGAAAAAAACATCAACACCCCTGCTCCCTCTTATTATAATCCTTGTCGTTATTGCCGGCGGCCTTTTCTTTCTTTTCAAACCTCAGCAGGAAACCCCGGTCACTCCTGGCTCGCCACGACAGGAGGACTTAAGCCAGCCCTTTGTCGAAGACAGAGAGCCTGCTTCCCCTCCAGCTTCAGCAGAAAACAAACTACCAGGCCAGATTAGCGATGAGCAAGAACCCCCTTTGCGTAAGGCCCCGATGGAGGCCGCCTTGACCAATCCATGCCTCGAAACAATACAGAGATTAGATCTTTTTTTCTCCTATCTTGACGAGCAGGAATACATCCAGAAATATCAATTCCCCCATGACAGCAAGGAGATGGTCAGCACTCTCCTCAATTCTCTGTTAGAGTCACCGCCAACTATGAACGGGAAAAACTTTAACGGCGCTGATGCCATACGTAATACAGCCCACATTTACCGAAAACTGGGGGCACAAAACCTCACCATCCTCCGTAAGATCATTGACAACGAAGCTGACCTCATGGAAGAAACATGCGGCTATTTTCATGCATGGATCAACATCTCACCCCAATGCCTTAACCACTCATACCCTTTGCGTCCCAGCCTGGAAAATCTTTATGAATACGCAGCTTTTTTCATGGAAACCACCGGCGGCAAAGCATATTTGGCGCGCCGGGAAAGCAACCTCCGCCTCTTGGCCCAATATTACAGCATTCTCTTCATCCATAAAGCCGATCAGCGAGGTCTTAACAAGTACAATATCGACCTTACTCCTCTCCTCTCCCACCTCCTTGGCGAGATGGAGGATTCAGACGAGCTGGCAGGCAAAAGCAATTATATCTCCACTCTGTATGATATTCGCCAACAACTCTCAGAGCCTGCAATGCAGTAATGAATTAAACACGGCACGACTAACAAAAAAGGCGCCCTGCTGTGATTTAGCAGGGCGCCTTTTTTTATTAGTCGTTTTAGATGTTTCTTAATCTCGGTTCCCCAAGAAACGCAAGAGCATTAAAAAGAGATTAATAAAATCGAGATAAAGGGTAAGGGCGCCGAGGATTGCCATTTTCTTCACAGCTCCCTCGCTCCCCGTCATGGCACTTGCTCCCATTCGGCTTATTTGCTGAACATCATAGGCAGCAAGCCCGGTAAAAACGACGACGCCGATGCCGGAGATCACCCAGCTCATCATAGAGCTCTGAACAAAGATATTGACCAGAGAAGCCAGAATAATCCCAATGAGCCCCATAATTAAAAAAGAGCCCCAACTGGAGAGATCCTTTTTAGTGACATAGCCGTAGACGGCCATGGAGCCGAACATCCCAGCCGTTACCAGAAAGGTGGTAGCGACTGAGGTGGCTGTATAGAGAAGAAGAACCAAAGACAGGGTCATGCCGTTTAAGGCCGAGTAAAGTAAAAAAAGGGCGGTGGCTGTCCCTGCCTCCAGCTTTTCAATGCGGGCCGAAAGATAGATCACAAGGCCGAACTCTGCAATTATAAGCCCATAAAAAACGACTCGATTGGCATAGAAAAACTGAACTGCACTCTGCGAGGAGGCCACAACAAACGCCACTAAAGCCGTAACTCCAAGGCCTATGGCCATCCAATTAAAAACCTTTGCCAGAAAGATGGTGGTTGCCTGGGTTTGGACTGAACTACTGTAAGCTGACTGGTCTAGACGATTATGAAGCATCTGCTTCCCTCCTTAAGTATTAAACAACAATTGATTTTGTCAGAAAATAATTTCTCTACTCATTTTAGGCAAGGTGTTCAGGGTTTTTTTCCAGAAGTTTCCCTCATTATCACTATTTATCCGCCATTAGCCGGGCTACAGGCCGGGTGCTATCAAGCTGTTCCATGCCGATCTTAATGGCGGCAGTCAAAGGCACGGAGAGCAACATGCCTGGAATTCCCCACATCCATCCCCAGAAAAGCAAGGAGAGCAAGACCACCAAGGGACTTAAGTTGAGACCTTGGCCCATCACCTTTGGTTCCACGACATTTCCCACCACCATCTGGATGGAAGTCAAAACAATCGCCACGACAAGAGTCTTAGTAATGGATCCGGTCTGAAAAAGGGTGATTGCCACCGGTGGCGCCACAGAAATGAGCGAGCCTATATTAGGAATAAAATTAAGAGCAAAGGCCAGCACGCCCCATAGCAAGGCAAAATGAACACCAAAAAGCATGAGGCTGATACTTACTAAGAATCCGGTCAAAGCGCTAATGGCAGTTTTTAAACCAAGGTAATGCTGTACGGACTTATTAATTCGCCCCAGCGCCTCAAGCACAGGCTCACTGTTTTCACGGCCCAGAGATCGTAAAATCCGGCGCGGAAATCCTTCTCTCTCGGCCATAAGAAAAATCAAAAAAAGCAAAACCCACATGGTATTGCCGAGAAAAGAAAAGAAGGAACCGCTCATCCTCTGGACCATGGTACCAATAGGTCTAAAATCAGTTTGGCTGAAGCTTGCCAGAAACGACGCATACATCTCTTTTGCCTCAGCAACAGACATCCCCGCCAGGGAAAGAAGGGACTGACCGTAACTCCAGAATTTTTCTTCAAACAGGGGAAGTTGCTCCTGAAACTCCTTGATGTTAGCCGCGACCAGTCGCCCAAAAAGATACATAAAAGCGATGCCCAGGCAAACGACCAAAACAATCCGCAGAGAGTTTGGCACCTTAAAACGGGCCAGGAAATCAAGGGGGATACCTAAGGCATAAACAAGCAAAAGAGCAATGGCAAAGGGGACAAATAAGAAAGCCAGCGTTTTTAAAATCATAGTCCCAAGAACAGCAAGCAGAACCCACGCTGCCCATTGCACCACCTTCTCTCCAGGCATTTTTATTAATTTTTCCATCTTTTTTTACGTACCCTCCGCTTTACGGCGTTCCATCCCGATCCACCGGGCATGAGAATAAAATTCTCCTGATGAAACCCCTGCCATGGCATAAAAATGATTTGAGAATTAAGACAATCCTCGATGATTCAGACAAGTATAGCTCTTAATTATATGGTATACTACTCGATTTTCAACCTCTGAACAAAGTTCATATATGACGCCTAAACGTCCCCATAAACGCCAGAACCTTCTGCAGGCAGTGGCCACTCTCAACGAGCCCGAACTTGCTGTCTTGCAGATGCTTGCCGTTATTTATACCCCCATCTCGGACCTGCTCCTCAAGAAATGCCTGCTGGGCTGGCCATCCTTTCCCAGCCATTGCCTTGAGAGCACACCGCTCTCATCAATAGTCAAACGCCTGGTGGATAAGAAACTTATCTCCAATCAACGCCAATGCCATGCCCTTCTCGCTGAACCTTTGACCAGGGAGCTAGCTGCCAAGAGGAAATTAAAACCTATGGTGGAGATAATCCGCCATGCCCTGCCACCTCAAAAGGAACCATCACTCGACACCTGCCTTCGCGAACTGCGTTTGGGCCTTTATCTCCATGATTTCGACCACTTCAATAATTTTTTTCTTAAATTTCACTCTTTCCCACCGGACAAAGGCCTCTCTCCCCTTACCCGGATATTAAACAATCCTTTTTCATCCTCTCTGCTTCGCTCCCTGCCGACCCATCTTCGTATCCATGCCCTGCAACATATTGTGGCAGATTCCCTCGGTCGCCTCCTTAATCTAAACACTCCTCTACTTTTTCTTCTGCAGGATAAGAACTGGCGAAAAACTCCTAAGGCTGGCCTTTCTTCTGTTTCCTATTTGCGGGGCGTCTGTCATCTGGTCCGTGGAGAATTCAATGAAGTTGAGGAAAATTGCCATTTTTCAGAGGAGTCTGGCAGTTTTGGTATCTATGGCTGGCTTGCTTTTTGCCATGGGCAGATAGATAATTCCCTGGCCTTCTTTGAAGCAGACCTAAAAATCCTGCGCCGCCAAAATGGCGCGGACTTCTTTTTTCCCGGCCCCGAAGGTTTTTTCTTTCTTCTGGCCCTTTTCAAGAAAGGGGATTTCAGTCAAGCAAACCGCATTCTCCATTTCACCAAAAACTTTATCCTCCATCAGCCAGATAACCCTCTGGTTCCCTGCTATCAATCTCTGCAGCAATTTGTTATTTTCCGCCGCCAATCTTTTGGGATCTATAACGAGCCAGCTGATTTCAGAGGAGACAACACCCCCCTTTCCATTTTGGTCACCAATCTCTGCCATTTCTGGATCCACCACAGCCTGCCGGAACACCAAGTCGCCTCTTTGCAGAAATGCGCCCAAAAGGCCAGCATCAACGGTTTTATGTGGTTGACTGAACAGTTCTCCGCCCTGGCAGACCCCAGCCAACACAATAACAAACTCATTTCTCTGCCCCATCTTATTCCCCAGCAGGAATCTTGGCAGCGGGCCTTGAGCGCCTTAAGCGCCCTTAAAGAGGAAGAAATTGCCGATTTTACCGAACCAAAAACCAGACTTGCCTGGCTGATTAATTTCATGGACGGCTTCCTTACTATTTCCCCTCGCCAACAAAAAAGGCAAAAAAATGGGATCTGGTCTAAGGGACGGCCTGTCTCGTTACAGCGTCTTTTCAATAAAGAAACTATCGAACCTTTGATGAGACAGGATCAAGAAATAATTACCACCCTCAAGGAAAAAACGCGGCGCGGCGTCAGCACCTATGACTTTGACATGTCTCGTGCCCTACCTATCTTAATCGGCCATCCAACCCTCTTTCTTGCAGAATCTCCAGAGACACCTGTGGAGATAACTGCAGGAGTTCCAGAACTTTTTGTCTCGAAACAAGGCGACAATCTTCTTCTTCAACTTACACCAGAGATAGGTGATGAAACCACTATCGCCATCCGCGAAGATTTCGGCCGTTTCAAAGTAATAAAAGTCACCCAGGAGCACCGTCGCATTGTTGAGATCATTGGCCAGGAAGGTCTGGTAATTCCCAAGGATGCTAAAGAGCAAGTCCTTGACACCCTTGGCATTCTCTCCGGATCTGTCACTGTCCACTCGGAAATTGGCCCTCCGGCATCTGACGTTCCTCAGGTTCCTGCAGACCCGACTCCCATTTTGCAGATCACACCGGTTGGCGCAGGCTTTCGTCTCGCCATGCTAACCAGGCCCTTTGGCACCCGGGGACCTTACCTGCAACCAGCCTATGGAGCCCATACCTTGATTGCTGAAATAAACGGCCAGAAACAGCAGACCTGCCGCGACTTTGATCTTGAAAAAGAGAAATGCCAGGAGGTTATTTCCGGCTGCTCTATTTTGGAAATGGCGGATCATCTCGACTATCAATGGCAGCTCAGCGATCCAGAATCATGCCTGGTCTTTCTCGAAGAGTTAGAAAATATTCAAGAGCCGATTCGCCTGGAATGGCCGGAAGGAGAAAAATTACGAATCACCAACAAGGTTGATTTCCGTCATGTCCGGATGGGCATCAAGAAAAAAGGGAGTTGGTTTGAGGTGGACGGCAGCATCGACCTTGACCAGGACAAGGTGATGGATATGCGCCAGCTTCTGCAGCTTGTCCAAAACAGACAAAGCCGTTTTATACCCTTGCAGAATGGGCATTTCATTGCCCTTTCCAGTGCCCTGCGCCAGCATCTCCATGATTTTGCCGCCTCGTCGCAGGACAAAGATGAAGAGATCGCCCTTCATCCCCTTGCCGCCCACATGCTTGACAATTTCCAAAATGCTGGTGGCCAGATCAAGGGCACCCCGGCCTGGCAGAATCAACGCCAGCGGATTATTGACGCTCAAACCATGGAGCCCTCGGTTCCCACTACCCTTCAGGCTGAACTACGCGACTATCAGGTGGAAGGGTTCCAGTGGTTGAGCCGCCTGGCCCATTGGGGAGGAGGGGCATGCCTGGCTGACGATATGGGGCTTGGCAAAACTATCCAGGCCTTGGCTGTCATCATCCAACGAGCAGCAGAGGGTCCCAGCCTTGTTATTGCCCCCACCTCGGTGTGCCTTAACTGGCTGGCAGAGGTCGAACGCTTTAGCCCCACCCTGCGACCTGTTATCTTTGGTCAGCAGGATCGTGCGGCCCTAATGGCTCAGCTTGGCCCTTTCGATTTGATCATCGCAAGCTATGGGCTCCTTCAGCAGGAGGAAAAGCTTTTTGCCCAAATCAACTGGCAAACCATTATTCTCGATGAGGCCCAGGCCATTAAAAATATGTCAACCAAACGCTCCAAGGCGACCATGAATCTCCAAGCTAGATTTAAGGTCATTACCACCGGAACCCCCATTGAAAACCACCTGGGCGAGCTTTGGAACCTCTTTAACTTCATCAACCCTGGCCTCTTGGGCAGCCTCCAGAACTTCAACCAAAACTTTGCCGTTCCCATCGAGCGGCATAACGATAAGGATAAGCGTCGTATCCTCAAAAAGATCCTGCAGCCATTCATCCTGCGCCGCATCAAGTCACAGGTCCTTGAAGAACTGCCACCCAAGACGGAAATTGTCCTCAAGGTAAAGATGAGCAAGGAAGAGGCAATTTTTTACGAGGCCCTCCGTCAGGAATCCCTGGCCGCTATTACCGGTGAGGACTCCGCTACCAATAAACCCATGAAAATTCTGGCGGCTATAACCCGCCTGCGCCAGGCAAGCTGTCACCCACGCCTGGTGGCGCCAACAAGCAATCTGTCCAGCTCCAAACTGAACCTATTTGCCAAGGTTATTGAAGATCTTCTGGAAAATAACCATAAAGCCCTGGTTTTCAGCCAATTTGTCAGCCACCTGACCTTGATCCGTGAGCTTCTTGATGCGAGAGGCATATCCTACCAATACCTGGACGGCACAACGCCGGCCCTGCAGCGCCAAAAACGGGTAGATGCCTTCCAGGCAGGCGAAGGGGATCTCTTTCTTATCAGCCTCAAAGCTGGTGGAGTTGGTCTGAATCTCACAGCCGCCGACTATGTCATCCACATGGATCCATGGTGGAACCCAGCGGTGGAGGACCAGGCATCCGACCGGGCCCACCGCATCGGCCAGGTCCACCCGGTCACCATTTATCGACTGGTCTGCGCCCACACCATTGAGGAAAAGATCCTGACCCTGCATCGGGAGAAAAAAGACCTAGCCGACAGTCTCCTGGAAGGTACGGACATGCCAACGAGATTGGACACCGAAGAGCTGCTCAAGCTGCTCCAGGAAAACAAAGATTTTTCAATGGCAGAACCTCCCTCCCAGAACTCCTGACCTCCATTAATATCCAGAATAAAAAAGAGGCATCCTGCCTAGTGCAAGATGCCCCCTTTTCTACTCCTTGTCGAAATATCTCCTACCCCTACTTCTCCTTAAGCTGCTCCGTAGTGGCATTTTCCTCATCCATAAGGCGCATGCCCTCCATAAGGAGCCCCATGAAGTTACCAATGGAATCTGTCCCCATATCCTCCAGGGAAAGACAGGAGGTAAACTTAAAAGAGCCTGTATGCTCTCTCAGGATGGCCCAAAAGGCCTCTTTATTCTTCTTGCCGGCATATTCGGCACGGATGATGTCGCCGCCGCTGAAGATGAGCGTCCCCTTGCCAAGGGGCAGACGCAACTCAAAAACACCTGTTTTCCGGTTCTCGTTAAACATCTGGAACAATTCGCCAGGACTCACCTCATCAAGCTGCCCTGCGACACCGGCGGCATACTCCTCTGTGCGGGTCTCATTGGCCTGAGATAGCCTCTGGACCAACATGCGGGTAAAGGCCATCTGCAGAAAAGGGTACTTCACAAGAATATTGCTCAAATCCTTGCCGGAAAGCAAGAGAACACGGGTGGACTCAGCGGCACGGATAGATGCCGAGACAGGCTTGCCGGAAATAAGGCTCATCTCTCCAAAGATTTCGCCGCGCTGCAGGCTAGCAATGGGAGTCCCGTCGTCGTCTAAGACATGGACACTACCGGAGAGGATAATATACAGAAATTTGCCCGGCCTGCCCTTATGGAGAAGAACTCTGCCGTTAGGGATGGTGTCCTGTTTGAAATAATCAACAATCTCCTTAAGATGGTCCCCATCAAGGGCTGAGAAAAAGGGAAATGTTCCCAGCATCTCAACCAATGAACCAGACTCCAGGGCATGCTCTCTTTTCTCAGCGGCAGCAACCATCCGCATCTGTGGAGTCAGGAACCGGCCATCGCCATCATCCAAAGGACCAAACTTGATAATGCCTGTGCAGCCTGGACAGTTATACTCTTTCTTCAGGGTCTCAGGCCCTTTCTTCTTACTGTTAAGATACAGTAAAAGTATATCAGCAAGGCCTTTTGCCAGAAAAAGACAGACAGGTTTACCTTCCGGCGGCAGGAGAGAAAGCCCGGAGAGGGAAAAAACATCCTCCACCTTGTACATGGGACAATCGCGAGTTTCTAAAATATGAAAATGTGTTTCCAGTAAATCCATACTATTCTGTAACAGGACGATAGAGACCGTCGTTGGCAAAAGACTTATTAAGTAAACGATATATCATAATTACCTTTTCCTCTCTCGGCAAGAAGCTTTCAGTTCTTACACCTTTTTCATCCACAACGTGCTACCGCTATCCCCCTTTTATTTTTGGATTTTTAAAAAAATTAAAAAATAGGCGAAAGTACCTATCTTCTATTAAAAAAATAATTGATCCGGTACAATGGCATGACACGGGCTTTCCCATAAGGCCAAACGCTTAACTCTGATCCTGCATGAGGGGAGATCATGAAAAATAATATCTGTAATTTTGAATTTGATGAATTTGGGGGCACAACGACCCTTATTGCCCGCACCACAGGTTCCGCTCTGCAGCATAACCATTATGTTAATAAAGGTACGGCATTCAACGAAGAAGAACGTCAAGAACTTGGCCTCAAAGGCGCTCTGCCTCCTTCTCCCCGCACCCTGGCAAGCCAGGTTGTTAACAGCGCCATCAAGGTGGACAATAAGGAGGATGATATTGAGCGTTACATCTATATCCGCGCCCTCTTTGATCGGAACGTCACCCTGGCTCACGCACTCATCGCCAGCAATATCCCCCATTATATGCGGATCATCTACACCCCAACCGTGGGCCTGGTCTGCCAGCGCTATTCAAACATCTTCCGCAGCGCAAATGGTATCCATTTTTACCCGGGCAATATCGACCAGGCTGAAGAAATCCTTGAGCGTTATAAATATCGTGATATCCGGGTGGCCGTGGTCACCGACAACCAGGGTATCCTCGGCATTGGCGATCAGGGTACCGGTGGCATAGCCATCTGCCTTGGCAAATTGATGCTTTACACCCAGGGTGCAGGGATTGCCCCCTGGCACTGCCTGCCCATCTCCCTTGATATCGGCACCAACAATCCAGAACTTCTCGCTGACAAGGAATACTTAGGCTGGCGCCATGAGCGGCTTACCGGCCAGGATTATCTCGATTTCATCGGCTCTTTTTCCGCTGCCTTCAAAAATGTTTTCCCAAATGCTCTCTGCCAGTGGGAAGACTTCTCCAAACAAAACGCCTTTGCCATCCGTGACACCTATGTGGATGAAATGATCAGTTTCAATGACGATATCCAGGGGACTGGCTCCGTCACCCTGGCCGCAGTTATTGCTGCCATGCGGATTAAAAAAGAAAAATTAAGTGAGCAAGTCTACCTCGTCCATGGGGCCGGGGCTGGTGGTGTGGGCGTTGCCGAACAGATTTTTGTGGCGCTGTGCGAAGAGGGCCTGTCTGAACAAGAGGCGTCAGACCGCATTTTCACCACAGACAGTAAGGGGGTGGTAACAAGCGACCAGAAACTGCCGCCCTACAAGGAAAAGTTTGCCAAAGATCCACAACGTTTCCCTTGGATTGCCAGCAGCAAGGAGAGCGTCTTGCTCTCCACAATTAAGGAGGCCGAGGTTACTGTGCTTATCGGCACCTCCGGCCAGGCCAATAGCTTTACCAAGGAGATATGCCAGGCTGTGTTAGCCAACAGCCCCAGGCCGGTAATCCTGCCCCTGTCAAACCCCACGGCAAACTGTGAGGCCACCCCTGAGGATATTGTCCACTGGACAAAGGGCAAGGCCCTCATTGCCACCGGCAGCCCCTTTGCTCCGGTGGAGTATAACAAGCAGACCTTTCCCATTGGTCAGTGTAACAATGTCTTTGTTTTTCCCGGCGTTGGTTTGGGAACCATTGGTTCCGGCGCCACCAAGGTCCTGCCCTCTTTTTTCACAGCCGCTGCCCACGCCGTAGCCCACCAGGTAAGCGATGAGGCCCTGGATCGCGGCGAACTCCTACCGGCTGTTGAACAGTTGCGTGAGGTAAGTATGGAAGTGGCCGTGGCCGTAGGCACAAAGGCCATAGAGGAAGGAGCGGCTCCCAAATGCAGCTTCAGCACATTCGAGCACCAAGGTGACCCAGGGCGCTTGCGGGCCCTGCTCTCCAATATGCGCTGGGACTCCAGTTATCTGCCGATTAAGCTAGATGAGAGCTGCTGACTTTTCCAGATAATGAAAACGGCTAAGAATGCTTGGCCTGCTTCTTGACAGGTGTCAAAGATGAGGGCCTTTTTTTCTCGGCAGCTCCTGATCTATTCGCCTGTCACCGCCGCTTTGAGAAATTCCCGATTAAGCCGTGCGATGTGCCTGATCGAAATACCTTTGGGACAGGCAGCCTCGCACTCTCGTTCGTTCGTGCAATTACCAAAACCAAGATCGTCCATGGTCTTCACCATGTTCAAAGCCCGCTCTTTACGTTCCGGATGACCCTGGGGTAAAAGGGCGAGCTGGGAGACTTTGCCACTGACAAAGAGCATGGCCGCAGCATTGGGACAGGCGGCGACACAAGCTCCGCAGCCAATACAGGCGGCGGCATCCATGGCCTGTTCAGCATTCTGCTGGGAAATAGGAAGAGCATTGCCATCCGGGGCGCCACCGGCATTCACCGACACATAGCCTCCTGCCTGGATGATAGTGTCAAAAGAGGAACGATCAACCACCAGATCCTTAACAACCTTGAAGGCCCGGGCTCGAAAAGGCTCAATAACCAGGGTATCGCCACTCTTGAAATGACGCATATGGAGCTGGCAAAGGCTTGTTTCTCTCTCTGGGCCGTGGGGCTGACCGTTGACCACAGCACCACACATGCCGCAGATTCCCTCCCGGCAGTCATGGTCAAAGGCCACCGGTTCTTCACCGGTGAGCAGGAGCTGCTCATTAAGAACGTCCAGCATCTCCAGAAAGGACATGTCCGTGGAGATATTACGCAGGGTATAGGTGCTTAAAGCGCCTCTCGCGCGACTATTATCCTGGCGCCATACCTTGAGGGTCAGATTTATTGTTCCGGAACTCATCATAAAAAAAACCTACTTATTTGTAGCTGCGACTGGTCAACTCTACATTTTCAAAAGACAATGGCTCCTTGTGCAACAAGGGCTTAGCATCTCCCTGGTACTGCCAGGCTGACACGTAGGAGTAATTTTCATCGTCACGCAGGGCCTCATGCTCCTTGGTCTGGCTCTCCTCGCGAAGATGGCAGCCACACGATTCTTGGCGCTGCAAGGCGTCATGGACCATAAGTTCGGCAAACTCAAGAAAATCCGCCACCCGGCCCGCCTTTTCAAGGGTCTGATTGAATTCAGTGCCAGATCCGCTGACATAGGCATTGTCCCAGAATTCACCTCTAATCTCTGGAATTCTGGCCAGGGCCTGTTCCAGCCCGTCCTTATGGCGGGCCATGCCGCAATGGTCCCACAGCAACTTACCAAGCTCCTTGTGAAAATCATCCACCGTCCTTTTTCCATTTAAACCCAGCAGCTTCTTAAGAGAGCCATCTGCTTCCTGCCGGGTGCTCTGGAAGCTATCGGTACCGGTGTCAACATCGTCATGGGAACAGCCGGCCAGATAACCGCCAATGGTGGATGGGATGACAAAATAACCGTCTGCAAGCCCCTGCATCAGAGCACTGGCCCCCAGGCGATTGGCGCCATGATCGGAGAAATTGGCCTCGCCAAGAACAAAAAGGCCAGGGATGTTGGACATCAAATTATAGTCAACCCAGAGGCCGCCCATGGTGTAATGGACAGCCGGATAGATCATCATGGGGGTATGCATAGGGTTGCTGGCTGTAATCTTCTCATACATCTGGAAGAGATTGCCATACTTGCGAATGATGGTTGCTTCGCCATCTCTCTTGATGGCCTCAGTGAAATCAAGATAGACGGCAAGACCAGTTTCACCGGCCCCCTTGCCTTGGTCGCATTGCTCCTTGGCGTTGCGGGAAGCGACATCCCGAGGCACTAGATTGCCGAAGCTCGGGTATTTTTGCTCCAGATAATAATCGCGCTCAGACTCTGGAATCTGCTCAGGAGGCCGGCTGTCCCCAGTTTTTTTAGGAACCCAGACCCGGCCGTCATTACGCAGGCTCTCGCTCATCAGGGTGAGTTTGGACTGATAATCTCCATGGACCGGAATACAGGTGGGATGAATCTGGACATAGCACGGGTTGGCGAAACAGGCCCCGCGTTTATAGGCCCGGAAGGCAGCCGTCACATTGGAGGCCATGGCATTGGTGGAGAGATAAAAGGCATTACCATAACCGCCAGTGGCCAACACCACGGCATGGCCGCCATGACACTCAATCTCGCCGCTAATAAGATTGCGGACCACAATCCCCCTGGCCCGGCCTTCCTCAACAACCAGGTCAAGCATCTCGCGCCTTGGCATCATGGTAACCTTGCCTAATTTCACCTGCCTGGAAAGGGATGAGTAGGCACCAAGCAAGAGCTGCTGGCCGGTCTGCCCCCTGGCATAAAAGGTACGGGATACCTGGGCGCCACCAAAGGAACGGTTAGCCAGCTGGCCACCATACTCCCGGGCAAAAGGCACACCCTGGGCCACGCATTGATCGATGATATTATTGCTGAGCTGCGCCAGGCGATAGACGTTGGCCTCTCGGGACCGGAAATCACCACCCTTGATGGTATCGTAAAAAAGCCGAAAAACCGAGTCGCCGTCATTTTGATAATTTTTGGCGGCATTAATCCCGCCCTGGGCTGCGATGGAATGAGCCCGCCGAGGGCTGTCGTGGATGGTCAAACAATGAACATTATAGCCAAGCTCGGCCAGGGTGGCGGCAGCCGAGGCTCCAGCCAATCCGGAACCGACGACTATAATTTTGTATTTGCGTTTATTAGCCGGATTAACAAGCTTGGAAGAAAAACAATGTCTCTCCCATTTTTCTGCCAGATTGCCGGCAGGTATTTTGGCATCAAGTATCATAAAAAAACCTACAAAATGATTTAAACCAGTTAATTAGCGCAAAAATCCATCCCAAAGTAAACCAAGAATAGGAAACACCATAAACAGCCCGGCAATGACCACGGCACCCAGCAAGGCTCCCCTATCAAGGGTCAGGTCGTAGAGGGGATGATTAACCCCTAAACTTTGCCAGATGCTCCACAGACCGTGGCTGAGATGGAGACCAACAGCGGCCAGACCGACTATATAAAAAAGAGACACCGGCAAACTGGCAAACTCGCTGCGGATCAGAGCACTGATCGGACCTGGGTGATTGGCAAAATGGACTGTAAAGAGATGAAAAATAACCAGGACCAGAACCATCAGACCGGAATAAAACATGGTACGGGATCCCGGAGTACGGCCACCAGAAGAGCGGTTCACCTCGTAACGCGAGGACCTGGCCAGAGAATTTCGGATAAAAAGAGTGGCGCCAAAACTAATATGAACCAGAAAAAAAAGTAAGAGGACAACCTCTGCCACGCTCACCAAAGGCCCCAGGCCGTGCATGTGTTCAGCATAGCTGTTAAAGGCTTGGGCCCCAAAAAAGATCGAGGTATTCCCCAGCAAGTGAACCACCAAAAATATGGCCAAGCCAGCACCGCTCAGGGCCATTATGTACTTGCGCCCCACGGAGGTGCCGCAAAAACGTCTTACTACTTTCATGCACATTCTCCCAGACATCTCGCAGGTATTAATACGGACAACCATCATAAAACAGCTTGCCATTTTTTTAAAGGGCTTTGGAAAAATCATACCCAATGCAAGGTGAGATGACCTTTATTTACCACTCAAAAAGCGGGCAAGAAGCCGTTCCATGCCTCCTTCCTCCAGTCGATGCAAACCTCTCATCCTGGCTGCCTGCTTGGCCTGCTCAAATTCCCCCGGAGCTAAGGGCTTATCCAGCGGAGGATATTCTGCAGCATGAAAACAGGGGTGATATTGTTCCATAACATTGAGATAGATATCCGGGGATAATCCGGCCAAAAAATCAAAAATCTCCTCCGCCTCATTAAGACCGCCCGGCATAACAAGATGGCGGACCAAGAGCCCCCGAAGGGCAAGGCCCTGGCTGTCAAGTTCAAGATCACCCACCTGCCGAAACATCTCTCTGATAGCTTGCTTAGCCACGTCCGGATAATCTGCGGCCTTGCAAAACCTTTTAGCTGATTGGCAATCGCTGAACTTAAAATCAGGCATATAGATATCCACAACGCCTGCAAGAAGCAGCAAAGACTTAACACTGTCATAACCGCTGGAATTATAGACTAAGGGAATTGTCAGCCCCCGCTCACAGGCCAGGACAAGGGCGGCCAGGATCTGGGGGATAACATGACTTGGAGTAACGAAATTAATGTTATGACAGCCCTGCTTCTGGAGGCTGACCATCATGGCTGCAAGCTGGCTGCTATCCACCTTGACCCCTGCCTCACCATGACTAATTTCGTAATTTTGACAAAAAACGCAGCCCAGATTGCAGTGGCTGAAAAATATGGTGCCGGAACCTGCCACCCCGGACAGAGGTGTTTCCTCACCAAAATGAGGTTCATAGCTCGCCACCACGGCCCGCGTACCAGTCTTACAAAACCCTGTTTCTCCGGCCAGGCGATTGACCTTGCAGTCTCTGGGACAGAGCCGGCAAGATGCCAGAAGCTCATGGGCCTGATCAGCCCGTTGCCTGAGTTCCCCGGATGCATACAGTTTCAGATACGATGGTGGCATAAAAGGTATCCCGCGAATCCCCTATATTATCAAAGAACCGATAAAGGCCCAGATGTTATGATGGTAACATTTATTTATGAATAGATGTATCTGATATCGGGTTTTTCGGTGCAGAAATAATGGGTCCAAACGGTGGCATACATATAGAGGGTGATCAACAAACCGGCCTTTGAGGCGCACAATACAGCCGTGGCCACGAAAAGCAGACCTATATAAACGTACATTACGTTTGATGAGTATCTATACATTCCCTGTCTGACAAATGCCTTCCCCCTATACTCCTCGGGTCTGAAATGGTCCTCGCCGGGGATTCTCCTTATTCCAAAATATCTGATCACGGAATAAATGGCATAGAGAGCGGGCAGATGGAGGAAAAAAGCCAGGGGAAAGCGGACAGCTGCCGGAATGGCAAAACTCTGGTAGTCGGCAAGGCAGACCGCGACAATCGAAAAAAACCTGACAAAAATCAGTAGAGCGAAGCCCAGGGAAAAAATCTGAAAACCAGGGCGGCCGAAAACTCTGGTCACCGTTTTAAAATAAAGCTCCCCCCGCCAACAGAGCCAGATATAGGTCTGGTGAATGATCGGCGAAACCAGCGCTACCCAAAACCACTGCTTAGTGGTCAGGCCAAACCAGGAGCCTTGAGGGACGGTCAGGTATTCATAGCCAAAAGAAAAGGAGATAAACAAAAATGCAAGGACAAGCAGCTGCCAGAGCTGGTTTTCAAAAAAACTGTGGATGGGGCTTTTTGGGGGGGTGATCATATTCGCTCAGATGAAGTAAGATGACAGATTACTCCTGGACATTCTAGTCGGCGTTGTCGTGCATAATAGAAAATTAATACCATAGAAATGTCCTTTTGCAATGGTCCCTATAGCAGACAAACTGTCTCCACGACTTTCACTAAAGAAATGGTATGGCAACACGTTCAGCCCCTTTTAAATAGAAGATTATTTTATTTTGGGGCTTGACTCGTTGAGGAGACTGCAATGTATTCTAAAGCCAGTCATGCCAATTTCACCTGAGACTAAAGCAAAAAATTAGGAGACATCCACTTTGTTCTTTTCATCTCCACAAAATATTCTCGGCATGGCGGGATGGGGCAAGCTCTTTGTAATGCTTCTTGCCCTTTTCCTGCCCTGCCAGGCCCAGGGGCTGGAAGTGGACGAGATCGTGGTGCTGGCCAATGGCCGGCTTGCCGAAAGTGTGGAGCTTGCCCGTTTTTACATGGAACAGCGCCAAATTCCGAAAAAGAACCTGCTGCTTCTGGAGACCGGCAGTGAAGAAGGGTGTGACCGAGAGACTTACGAGAAAGAGATTGCCGCGCCAACGAGAGCTTTTCTATCCGGCAAACCAGGTATCAGCTGCCTGGTTCTTATCTACGGTCTGCCCCTGCGCATCGATGGGGTTATGATTGCAGACCAAAACCACCCCAACAGGCGAAGGCACGACCCGGTGGCCTCGGTGGATTCGGAGCTCAGTCTGGTCAAGGTGGCTGACTATACCATCGAGGGCTGGCTGCCCAATCCCTATTTCAACCAATTCCAAAAGAAAAAAACAAGATTCAGCAAGGGCCAGGTGCTCATGGTGGCCCGCCTGGATGGCCCTGAACCGGCCACGGTGAAGCGGATAATCACCGACAGTCTGGTTGCCGAACGTAATGGGCTATCAGGCAGCGCCTATTTTGATGCACGCTGGCCCCGGCCGCCGAATGAAGAGCAGCTGCTGAACGGCTACCGTATTTATGACCGGGCAATCCATCAGGCCTCTGAGGCCACAGCCAAGGTGCTGGCCACGGTAGTTGATGACAAGGAAGGTTTATTTCAACGAGGCGAGGCGCCCCAGGCCGCCCTTTACTGCGGCTGGTACAGCCTGGGCCAGTATATTGACGCCTTTGACTGGCAGCAGGGCGCCATTGCCTACCACATCGCCAGTGGCGAGTGCACCACCCTCAAGCAAGAGGGGAGCCAGGTATGGTGCAAACGGCTGCTGGAGGATGGTGTGGCTGCCACCATCGGCCCGGTGGGCGAACCCTATATTCAGGCTTTTCCTTTCCCGCAGCTCTTCTTCTCCCTATTGCTGGACGGGGACTTCACTCTGGTGGAGGCCTACCAGCTCAGCCTGCCCTCCATCTCCTGGAAGATGGTGCTCATTGGCGACCCCCTTTACCGGCCTTTCCGGCAGCGGGGCGTCTTGCCGTAACCTGCCGCCCCGAGCAGGCAATTGACCCTACAAGGCCTGGGACAAAGCGTACAGCAAACCAGAAGCCCGTGGGCCTAGCGTGGTATTAAGCAAGCCATTCTGTTACCCGCATTGTTTCCATGCATATTTGATTACAGCCTCATCGCTTGCCTTTCTGGCATGGGTTGCCGCAGGAGCACCTTTTCCACAAACCGATCATCGCCCGGACAACTCCTGTCACACGAAGAGAGCAAGACGATAGGCGGCTGAGCTGGATGACCGCCGTGGTGGCCGTTGTATCGCCAGCGGTGCCATAAACCTGACTTCAGGATTGAGAAAAACGGTTTGGATGATTAAGTCATAGTTTCTCTGGAATTTCGCTTTTTTTGTCAAGATAGCCACCTCATTTGCAATGTTCATTCATGTTGCTCCATCCATGCTTCTCCCCCCCATGCCCTTAACTTTCCGAAAATTATAGCTTTTATTTTTATCCCAAAAAACAGCTTGTTAGGCACCAAAAAAATACAGAACTAATTTTTTTTGCCCATGTCTACGTTGAGGTGTAGCACTTAACTGATTGCTTAATAATATTTCATGGAGGAATTTATTTTATATGATCTAACCTACTGAAGTTAGGTTCATTTTCATTAGAATTTAATGAGAGCATTATTCAGGGATCGATAAGTTTAGCAATATCGACCTGCGACTAATTCAAAGTTTCGACTCACGACTATCTGAAAGCAAGGCTTGGTCTAAGACAAAGTGCTTTGCTTTTGCTCAGTAACAAAACGTACTACTTAAATGAGGAAGTTAAATTGAAGAAAAATCTATCTTTTCTTTTTGCGCTGACAGGCGCATTCTTTTTGTCAATTTCAAGCTGTTATGCCTTTGGCAATTTCGGGGATGAAGTTAATGTTTCCTGTACTCCACTCCAACCCTATGTAGGAGACTGTGGCCTTTGCCATGGTGTGAGTTTCGGTGACCCAACAGCTGCCAAAGATGCATATTTAGCCGGCGGCACAAACTTAACAGACTTCTTTTGTCCCTCTCCCTCCGGCCCGACCTGTACCGATAGCGACGGCGATACCTTCGCTGTAGAAGGCGGCGATTGCGGCCCGGTGGATTGTAATGATGGCGATCCTGCCATTAACCCAGGTGCTGCTGAAAACTGCTCCGACGGTTTAGATAATGACTGCGATAATCTTATCGACGCCGAAGATGGCGATGCCGTGGGCTGCCCGCCCCTCTGTACTGACAACGATGGCGACACCTATGCTGTAGAAGGCGGCGGATGTGGTCCGGTTGACTGTGACGATACCGATGCAACAGTAAACCCGGGCGCTGCTGAAATCTGCGGCGACGGCCTGGACAACACCTGTGACGGCGTTGTCGATGAGGGCTGTGTTGTCGCACCGACCTGTACTGACAACGATGGCGACACCTACGCTGTAGAAGGCGGCGGATGTGGTCCGGTTGACTGTGATGATACCGATGC